>JBIQJI010000108.1:0-13145 GCA_044507605.1 Actinomycetales bacterium
GTTCGCCAGCGGACCCGTCGAGGTCCAGCGGTAGCTCGACGGCAGATCACACGTGGTGGTCGGCGTGACCGTCGGTGTGACCGTCGGCGTCGACGTCGGGGTGACGGTGGGCGTCGGCGTGATGCCGGGCGTGGGGGAGGCGGGGGTGCCGGTGCAGGTCACGCCGTTCAGGGCGAACGACGTGGGCACCGGGTTGCTGCCGTTCCACGTGCCGTTGAACCCGAAGTTGACGCTGCCGTTGTAGGGGATGGTGGCGTTGTAGGAGACGTTGGTGGCGGTCACCGAGGAGCCGGACTGGGTGTGGGTGGCGTTCCAGATCTGGGTGATCTGCTGCCCGGCGCCGAAGGACCAGGTCAGCTGCCAGCCGTTGACCTGCTCACCGAGATTGTTGATGGTGATGTTGACGTTGAAGCCGCCCGGCCAGCTCGACGCGATGGTGTAGTCGACCCGGCAGGCGATGGCGGCCTGGGCGGGCTGGGTGATCAGCAGGCCGGCTCCGGCCAGCAGGACCGAGAGGGCGCCGATCACGAACCCGCGTCGCGCGGCGGGCCGGGGCGGCGCCGCGGTCGTGGCGTCGGACGCGCGCGGTGACCGCGCTCGCCAGGGCAGACGCATGTGTGTTCTCCTCATCATCAGGTCCGGCCGCCGTCGGGCACTGACGCGGGCGGCGATCGGAGCGGCCGCGGGGTTGGCGCGGTGCCGTTCGCGGCGCACCCGAAGCTCGTGGAGCCGTCGGCGGCGATGGAGTCGTGCAGGGAAAAGCGGATGTGCGGGAGATCACCCGCACGATCGACGCCGCGTCCCGCGCTCAGGGACGCACACCACCAGGGCGCCGCGAACGGCGGTCCTCATCGCGCACCACCACATGACAGGAGGAAGCCGCCTCTGCGACAGAGTGTGGAAAACGCGCCGAAATATGTCAAGCGCCGAGAAACTTTCAGGGCACCGCTATTGGCGTTGCGGGCGGTGACCCGGAAAACGCCTGGTCAACCGCATCCCGGTCCGCCTCCCCGGTTCGGCGCGCGGCACCGTCCTTGACGACCGGGCGCCCGTCGTATTCGCTCCGGCCTACCACCACAGCCAATCGCATCCGAAGGGGGCTAAAACCACGAAACGAAATGTTAACGTTATCATTCGCTCCCGCCGGTCGGGTGGGCCCGCGGCGGCCGGGCGGGCACCACGCCCGGCCACAACGACGACCCGCCCCCGTGCACGCGCGCGCAGGCACCGAAGCGCCTCGCCGCGCCCCTCCGAGGCGGCCGACGTGCCCAACACCGGACCCGGGCAATCCCGACAGATGTACGATCTGCGCGTGGATCTGGACGACATCGCCGCCCGGCTCGCCGTAGCCGTCGAGGACGTCGACCGAGTGCACCGGCTCGCCGGCGACCTGCCGTCGGCACCGCTGCCCGCCAAGGCCGACGCGCCCGCGATCCTCGACAAGCTCGCGGTGTCACCCGACGACGCGGCCGAGATCATGGCCGGCTGGCCCGACCCCGGCTCCCCCCTGTGGACCCCGGAGCTGCGCTGGCTGCTCGACCGCTCCATCGCCCTGGTGCGCGCCGACCTCGGCGGCTACCACTGGCTACCGCCCGGCCCCGAGCTGCCGCGCGACCGCGGCCCCGCCTGGCGGCACCTCTACGTGTACGCGTACCTGGCCCTGGTCGACGTCGTCATGACCTACCACCGCGCCCACGGCATCGCCGAATCCGTGTCGTGGACCACCCTCGCCGACCTGGGCCGCAACCTCGCCGTCGACCGGCGGATGCACCGCGAAGGCTGGCCCGTCATGCAAGCCTGGCTGACCCTCCACGCACGCGGCGGCCTCTACGAGCTGGGCCGGCTCCAACACCAGCGCGGCGACACCACCCTCGATCTGCACATCCCCGAGGCCGGCCCGCTGACCCCGGAGGCGGTCACGGCCTCACTCGACGCGGCCCGTGCGTTCTTCCCCCGCCACTTTCCCGACGAGCACTACACGGCGTTCGCCTGCGGCTCCTGGCTGCTCGACCCGCAACTGCGGGAATACCTGCCCGAAGACTCCAACATCATCCGATTCCAGCGAAGGTTCGAACTGGAGCCCTACGAGGAGCCCGAAGGGCAGGACGCGGACGTCGAAGTGCTGCGATTCGTCTTCCGCACCCTGACCACGCCGCTCGACCGGCTGCCGCGCCGCACCGTCCTCCAGCGCGCCATCATCGACCACCTGCAGGCCGGCCGCCACTGGCAGATCCGCCGCGGCCGCCTCCCGTTCTGACCACGACGACGGCACCGGCGAGATCGGGCGCGCACCGCCGCGGCGCCGCCGGGCCGGCCGGTCCGGACTAGTCGGGACGAGACCGGCGGCCTCGCCTCTCCGCCCCCCGGCGTCCGAACAGCTTGTCGAGGCTCCGCCGGTCCCGCTTCGTCGGACGACCGGCACCACGATCACGCACGGCCACCTTCACGACCTCCTCGCGAGGAGGCGGCGGCGGGCTCTTGTCGACATAGCACTCGGCGGCGATGGCCGCACCGACACGCTTGGTGATGATGCGGGAGACGACCACGATGCGTTCACGACCCTCGTGCCGCAACCGGATCTCGTCGCCGACCCGCACGATGTGCGCGGGCTTGACCCGCACCCCGTTCACCCGGACATGCCCGCCCCGGCAGGCATCGGACGCGATCGAGCGGGTCTTGGTCAGCCGCACCGACCACATCCAGCTGTCCACCCGAGCCTGCTCACCCGCCACGCCGCCACTGTACTGGGACCCGCCGCATCGCGCCCGCCCGCCCGGCCGGAAAGCCCCACCCGCGAGCCCGCCGGCAAGGCCGCCGGACGGTGGTGCAGCAGGCCGGCCCGATTCGGGCGCTCGACGTACGCCCGGCCCGCCCTCAGCCCCCGGCCGTCTCGCGCTGCTTGAGGCGAAGCGCCTCCTTGCGGACCTCGGCCTGAACGGACCGCTCGCGCTTCAGCCACTCCGGGGGATGCGCCTTCAGCTCATCGATCTCGGCGGTGGTGAGCGGACCGGTGATCCCCGCCCTCGCCAGACCGGAAATCGACACCCTGAGCTTGGCGGCGACGACCTGCTTGGGGTGCGGACCGTTGCGGCGCAGCTCGACCAGCCAGGCGGGCGGCGCCGACTGCAACGCGTTCAGCTCGTCCCTGGAGACGACACCCTCCTGGAACTCGGCGGGAGTGGCCGAAAGGAGCACACCCAGCTTCTTGGCCGCGGTCGCGGGCTTCATCGTCTGGGCGGTCTTCGGTTTGCGCGCGGTCATGGACGTCAAGCGTAGCCAGACGGAACGGGTCCCATGACATCGATAGCCTGAGCACGTGACCGAGGGAGAAACCGGCGAGACGTTCCGGCTGGCGTACGCGCCCGGGGTGACCCCCGCCAAATGGGCCGGCATCTGGACCGAGCGGATACCCGACGTGCCGATCACCCTGGTCCCCACCCCCGCCGCCGAAGTCGTGGGACTCCTGCGCGCCGGCGGCGCCGACGCCGGGTTCGCCCGGCTGCCCTTCGACCGGGACGGGCTCAGCGTGATTCCCCTCTACGTGGAGACCACCGTTGTCGTGGTCCCCAAGGGCCACGTGGTGACCGCCGCCGACGAGGTGTCCATCGCCGACCTCGCCGACGAAGACGTCTTCCATCCGCTGGACGATGTCCTCCACTGGGCCGCCCGCCCCGGCCTGCCCGCGTTCACCCGCCCCGCCACCACGGCCGACGCGATCAAACTGGTGGCGGCCGGCACCGGCATCCTCCTGGTCCCGCAGTCCCTGGCACGCCTCCACCACCGCAGAGACCTCACCTACCGGCCGGTGCCGGACGCGCCCCGGTCCCAGGTCGCCCTCACCTGGCCCACCGACGCCACCACCGACCTGGTGGAAGACTTCATCGGCATCGTGCGCGGCCGCACGGTGAACAGCTCCCGCGGCCGCACCCCCGCCACCCCCGCCTCACCCGCGAAGAAACCGGCACGGCGGCAGCCACGAAAACGCTCACAGAACGACTCCTCCCGCCGCACCACGCCGCCCGGCCGCACAAGAAGGGGCCGCCGGCGCCGCTGACCCGGAGCCCGCGGTGATGAGGCGCGACAGTCGCGCGGCCGTTCGCCTGTCCGCCGGGGTGAACACGACCAGCCTCACCTCGCTGCCCGAAGCTGGCCACGACGTGGCGAGATCGAACTTCAGGATGCCCAGCCGGGGATGGCGGATCGGTTTGTGCTCGGCCGCGGCCTCGGTGACGTCGTCACCACCCAGCAGACGGCGATGTCGATCGCAGCCGCCGGCCTCGGCAGCCTGTTCACCGGCCTCGCCGTCCTGGCGGGCCGCACCCTGATCCTGGCCGCGGCAGGCAGGTTCCTGCCCCGGATCGCCCGGTAGCGCGCCCCTGGCGCCGCCGGGCAGGTGGGCGTCGCGACGGGCGTCGTACGTCAGGACAGGTCGCGCCAGGCCGAGGGCGTGTGGCCGTGGGCGCGTTTGAAGGCGACGCTGAACGCGAACGGGTCACGGTAGCCGACCTGGCGGGCCACGGCGGCCACGGTCCACTGGGTGTCGCGGAGCAGGTCGGCGGCGATGGTCATGCGCCAGCCGGTGAGATAGCCCAGCGGCGGCTGCCCCACCAGGGCGGTGAAGCGCTGGGCGAAGGCGGCGCGGGACAGGCCGACCTTGGCGGCCAGGGAGGCGACCGTCCAGTGGCAGGCGGGGTCGCCGTGCATCAGACGGAGCGCCTCGCCGACCGGCGGGTCGGTCAGCGCCCGGTACCAGGCGGGCGGCGACGCCTGCGGCCCGGTGCACCAGGCCCGCAGGGCGATCACCAGGAGCAGGTCCAGAAGCCGGGCGAGCACGGCGTCCTGGCCCGGCTCGTCGCGGGCGGTCTCCGTGGCGAGGAGATCGAGGGCCGGCCGGGTGCGCGGGCTCGAGGGCACGACCGCCAGGGGCGGGAGGAGGGCCAGCAGCCGGGACGCGGAGGAGCCGTGCAGATGGTAGGCGCCGCGGAGCACGGTGGTGGCCCTGGCGAGGCCGTCACCGTAGGTGCGGGGAGCGAGCGTGGCGGGGAGCGCGGCGGGAGCGCCGCCGGGCAGGTGCTTACGGCCGTCCCGGATCACGAACCGGGGCGCGGTGCCGGGCTCGTCGGTGATCGTGTAACCGCCGGGGCCGGTGATGAGGGCGATGTCACCGGCGGCGAGGCGCACGGGGGCGGAGTCGCCGAGCCGGATCCACGCGTCGCCGCCGAGGGTGGCCGCGACGGTGAGCGACGGGGAGTCGGCGAAGGTCATGCCCCACGGCGGCCGTTGGACCAGCTGCCGGACCACCGCGTTGCGGGCGCGGGCCCGATGCAGGAGATCCGTCAGCACGTCCATGCCCCGACTCTAGACGATGGCAAAGGCATGTGAGCCGATCGCCCATGGATCGTCCAGAGACGGGGTGGTTGGCTTGCCCCATGACGAAATCCATCGCAGTGCTCGGCGCCGGTCCCGGCGTAGGTCAGGCCGTCGCGCGGCGGTATGGGAAGGAAGGGTACGAGGTCGTCCTCGTCGCCCGCCGGCCGGAGCCGCTGAACGCGTCGGCCCAGCGGCTCGCCGCGGAAGGAATCACCGCGCACGCCGTCACCGGCGACCTGGGCCGGCCCGACGCCGTCCCGCACCTCTCCGGCGTCATCCGCGACCGGATCGGCGACCCGGCGGTCCTGTACTACGGCCCGACGGGGGCCGACCCCGGCTTCGTGCCCGCCACCGGCCTCACTCCGGAGCTGCTGCACGACCGCCTGCCGATCACCTTGTACACGCTCATGGCGCTGGTCAACGAATTCCTGCCCGCCATGGTCGAACGGGGCGACGGCGCCATCCTCACCGCGCAAGGGGCCGCCGCCGTGGAAGGGCGCCCGTACATGAGCGGGTGGCCGACGGTTCTGGCGGCGCAGCGCAACTACCTGCAGTCGCTCGCGGGCGAGGTCGCCGACCGGGGCGTCTACGTCGGCATGCTCTACATCGCCGCGCGCATCCGGGGCACCGCGTGGGAGGCCGAGTACCAGCGGCGCGTGGCCGAAGGCCGGCCCGCGTCCGGCCTGCCCGCCGCCGACCCCGACGAACTCGCCGGCATCCTCTGGGACACGCACGCCACGCGCGACCGCCGGGAGACCCTGCACAGGTAACCAGGCGCACGAGTGCGGGCCGGGTCAGAACGCGACCGGCGGGCTCTCCCGCCCGGCCGCCTGATACTCGCCGTCGTACAACCACTCCGGCAGCAGCCGGTAGGTGCCGTGGGCCGGTTTCGCGGTGGCCTGGAACACGCACACGCCGGCCTCGCACGCGGGCGAATCGAACGTCGCGAAGTTGCGCTGGTCGAAGGTCTTGAGCACGAGCCGGACCCGCTCGTCGACGTTGCGCGGCACCGGGCCGAAGGAGCCCTTCAGGTACAGCCGGGCGCCGTCGGTGCGCAGGCAGGCGCGGATCGTGTGCGGGTGGTCGCCGCCCAGCTTCGCCTCCGGGCCGCACCGCCACGCCGTGGAGATCTTCGACCGGGTGGGCCGGGGCGTGACCGAGGCGGTGGACCGCCTCGGCTTGGCCGACGGCGACGCCCGGCGGGAGGCCGTCACGACGGGCGTCCTACGCCGGGCGGTCGGCGTCGAAGCGGGCCGCTGATGGTGCCGCGAAGGGGTGGCCGATGGGCGCGGCGTCGGCTCGCGGCTGGCGCCGGGAGAGGCGGGCGCCGTCGTCGCCGGAGAGCGGCTCGACGTGGCGGCGGCCAGGTCGTGGGCGGTGCCGGAGGAATGGACGGCCCCGATGACGACCCCGGCAGAGACCAGCACCGCCGCGAGGGGCAGCCCGACGACGAGCGGCCACCTTTTGCGCCGCGGCCCCATGGCACGCGTGTGATCGGTCGCGCCACCCGATGGCGGACGGTTCAGCGGATCCGGAGCCGTCGCCCATGCCGATGCCGATGCCGATGCCGATGCCTGTGCCGGTGCCGGCCCGGTGGCCGGGGCGGGTGCCGTGACCGCCGCCGGCGGCGGCAGGTAGCGGTGGGCGCGGGGGTCACCGGCGGCCGCGCCGAGCACGCGGGCCAGGTCGCCGGCCGCCGGGCGGTGCGCCGGATCCTTGGCGAGACAGGAGGCGATGACGTGCCACAGCGCGTCGGGGATCTTCGGGTCGCGCGGCGGCGGCGCGGTGAGGTGCTGGTTGAACACGGCCGCCAGCGGCCCGGTGAACGGCACGGACCCCGTGACAAGCTCGTACAGGATCACCCCGACCGCGTACACGTCGCAGGCCGGGCCGAGCGGCTCGCCCCGCAGCACCTCCGGCGCCACGTAGCCGGGGGTGCCGAGGATCGACCCGGACGAGGTGACCGCGACGTCGTCGAGGAGCCGGGCGATGCCGAAATCGGCGAGCCGCACCGGCGCGCCGGGCCGGGCGTGGTCGAGCAGCAGATTCGCGGGCTTCAGGTCGCGGTGCACGATGCCGGCCGCGTGGACGGCGGCGAGCGCCTCACACAGCTGCGCGGTCGCCCAGGCGGCCTCGGCGGGCGGCAGGCTATGGCCGCGCCGCAGCCGGTACGCCCGCAGGTCCTCGCCCGCCACGAAGTCCATGACCAGGGCGAGCCGGTCGCCCTCGACCACCATGTCGTGCACGGCGACGATGCTCGGATGGCGTACCGCCATCAGCGCGGCCCGCTCTCGGACGAACCGCCCGACCACCTCGGGGTCGCCGACGAGGTCCGGCCGCAGCACCTTGATCGCGTAACTCCGGCCCGTCCGCAGGTCGCGGCCCCGCCAGACGACCCCCATGCCCCCCTGCCCGACGAGGTCATCGAGCACGTACCTGCTGCCCAGCCGGTTCTCGCCCTCGCCGCGCATCCGCTCTCCCCCTCCCGGCCGCCTGGGCCGCCGCGCCCACCCCCGGCGATGGGCGCAGAGCTGCCAGCCTAGAAGAAACGGGAGAAACAGGTCGCCCGGTATGGATCAGGCGTATGCGGGCATCGGCACCGGGACGGCACGCGTCACGCACGCGGACGCCGCACCGTCGGCGGGCAAGGCGCGGCACAGCCGCCATGCTGGTGACGGACGTCGGCGCGGCCCGCCGCCGCGGGCCGGGCCGTGGTGGGCCGCTTCGGCGAGCAGCCCACGGGTGTCGATCAGTACGGCGGTCAGCGGGTCGTGCCGCGGATGCGGATGGCCGCGCATCGACGCGAGCGCATCGGAGGTGGCCCGCGCGGCGATCAGATCGGCGGTCGACACCGGCTGGCGCCGGGCCCGCAGCCTCGCCGCCACCGCCTCGGTGAGCCTGCGGGCGGCCCCCCTGGGGGCCGCACTCCCACAGGTCCTGGTAGTAGCCGGGCGACGGCATGCCCGACTGGTAACCGGCGAAGGCGTCCAGCCGGCGGAACGAGTACGGCACCAGGAAGCTGCCGGCCGCCGCCCCCTCGGGCGGCTGCGGCACCTCCGGCCAGCTCCGCTCGCCCTGCCCGGCCAGCCGCATCAGCGCGGGACGGTGAAAGCCGCCCGTGACCACGACCACCGGCCGCTCGCCCGCCTCGCCGGCAGCCGCCCGCACCCACTGCGCCATGTACGCCTCGCGGGCCGTGTCGTCAGGACCGGTCTCGGTATCGCCGCGTACGAGGTCGAAGTAGGTGGCCAGCCGTTCGGCCAACCCGTCGGCCGGTGCGATCTCGACCAGGTGATCCCACAACGCGTCCACGTTGTCCACGGCGAAGACACGGCAGAGCCGTCCCGTCACCTCGTTGTAGCGGGACTCCGCGTCGGCGTACCGGTTGCTGAGGCCCGCCAGCGCGGGATGCCAGGCGGGCAGGTCGATGAAGCGCAGCTCGGCGCCGGCCTCGCGGCCCGCGGTCAGCGCCGCCCACTCCGGGGAGTAGTCGCACAGCGGCGTCCATGAACCGTGGCGCCGCTCATGGTCGCGGTAGCTGGTGTAGACGGCGATCGGCAGCTCGTGGCCGAGCAGAAGCCCGTCCATCCTGTGGTTCATGTCCGCCGGGCCCTCGACCAGCACGTACGCGGGGCGTACGGACCGGATGGTGTCGGCGACCAGCCGGGCGCACGCGGGACTGTGGTGTCGCACGCCGAGGAAGATGACCGCCATCGTTCAGCCCGGCAGCAGATGGCGGGCCTCGTACAGGGCCTTCCACTGGTCACCGGGCCACCTGCGCTCCAGGTACCTGCGGAGCTTGGCCAGATCCTCCGGATTGTCCTTCACGGCCGTACCGGCAAGGCAGGAGACCAGGTCGGCGGCGGTGCCCGGCTCGCCGCGCAGGAACCAGCCGCGCAGCCCGACCGCATGGGCGACCGAGACGGCCTCCGCGGTGCTCATCACCCCCGACAGCCGGTCGGTCGCGTCGCCCCGCGCCGTCTGCCCCTGGCGAAGCTCGCGGAAGGCGGTGACCAGGACCTCCAGCACGTCACGGCGCGGCGGCGCGGTGACGCCCGAGCGTTCGAGCAGCGCCCTCGCCTCCGCCTCCACCAACGCCAACTCGGTCTCGAAGTCGGCGATCGGGAAGACCGTCTCGAAGTTGAAGCGGCGCTTGAGCGCGGCGCTCATCTCATTGACGCCACGGTCGCGGGTGTTGGCGGTGGCGATGACGGTGAACCCCTCCTGGGCGAACACCATCGACTCGGGACCGCTCAACTTCGGTACGGCGAGCACCCGGTCCGACAGCGGTGACAGCAGGCAGTCCTGCACCTCCAGCGGGCACCGAGTGATCTCCTCGAAGCGCACCACCTTGCCTTCGGCCATGCCGCGCAGCAGCGGCGCCGCCACCAGCGACCGGGTGGAGGGGCCCTCCCGCGGCCGCCGTGGCGGTGGCGGCCGAACCGAACGACTTGACCTGCGTCCGACCGGCCGCGCCCAGCCGTCCATACCGGATATGCAGCTCCGCGCCGTTCTGGCGCACCGCCCAGAACCTGGCCGGACCACCGACGACGAACGTCAGCGTGCGCTCCACGCCCATGTCGAACCACACCCTGCACCCTCATGATCGACAGCGGCGAGTATGGCGTGCACGACCGACAAAGCCGCACGAAAGATCAGTCGGGCCGGTCGGGAAAACCCTGGGCGATGCCCTCGATCAGGCGGCGGCCCAGCGCCCGACACGTCTGCCTGAAGGTTGTCAGCGCTTGTCCGTCGGCATCGCGGGAACGGGGTACGGGCACCTTGTCGATCAACGGCTTTCCGGGCATCCGGCCCTCTGCGGCGACCGGTCGAGCACGCTTCAGCCGAGTCCTACAACACGGGCGGCCAGGATGGCCGAGAGGCCGGCCTTGAGGTAGCCGACCTGTGCGGTTCCCACATCGTGCCCGGCAGCCGACCATGCCGTCCACCCGAGGCGGGTAGCGGCACCGGCATGTCGCGCAACCGGTAGACCGAGGAGAACGAAAGGCGCGGCGCCCATGGACGCCGCGCCTTCCTTTCGGATCAGATCACGTGGTCGGGCAGGGGCGTTCGAAGTCGACGACCCACCCCGTGGCGTTGTGAGAGGTGATCCTCAGCTCCGCGCGCATGGCATTCGCCGTCATGGGCGAACTCGGCAACTGGTGCGAGACGGTGACGGTCCCCGGCTCGGTCACCTCGAACGACCCGGGCACCACGATCGCGCCGTTGTTGAAGCTCCACCTGTACTCCACGACGGCCGGGCCGTTCACGGATATGGGGGCGCTGAACTTGATCGCAGGTCCCTGGCCGGGCGTACCACAGGTCGAATAGTCGACGTTGATATCGACGTTGAGAATCCGCACCTTCAGCGGCTGGCACTCCACCTGCACCTCGGCCGTGTTGGACACGGCGGTGTTCGGGGAGAGGATCTCGATCCACCGCTGCACGACTCCGGAATCGGTGACCTCTGCCGTGTACGACACGTCCTTGCTCTGCGGGTCGCCCTGGGCGAAGGTCAGCGTCTCGGCCGGTCCCTGGTAGCCCGGGCCGGCCCAACGGTACTGCACGGTGGTTCCGCGGCCGATCCGGTCGACGGTCACAGTGCCCGTGAAGACCCGGTTGACCGGGCAGGTGCCCGTGTAGCCGCTTGGAGCCGTCACCGAGGCCGTCGCCTCGGCGGGAGGGGCGGGAGGCGCGGGCCTCTTCTTGCACCACACCCGGTAATCGTCACGGTCCGCACCGCCATAACCCGGCGACACGATGTCCAAAGTCACCCAGCCCTTGTGGCTGTGGCGCGGCCTGAAGGTGTAGGAGACCTTCTTGTCGCGCACGACCTTGACCTTGCCGTAGTCGACGACCTTGCCGTCACGGATCCAGCGGTACTTCACCCAGGTCGGATGGCTGACCTTGATCATGCCCTTGGCCGTGATCCTGGCGGACGGAGTGCACGCGCCGACGTAGTCGTGCACATCGACGTACGCCCTGGCGTACCTCTTCTTCTTCACCACCTTGAACACGACGGGGCTGTCGCAGGACACCGAGAAGTGCCCCTTCTTCGTGGTCACCTTCCGCGGCGACAGCACCTGAAGGGCCTCCCAGCCCTTGACGTCGTCCTTGAAGGTCGCCTTCTCCTTGAGGGCGACGGTCTTGACGCCCTTGCCCTTGACGACCTGCTTCTTGACTTTGCTCTTGGACCCATCGCCACGCAGCCAGCGGTAGGCGATGGTGGTCTTGCCGCTCACCTTGACCTTCACCTTGGCGGAGAAGGTGACCGTGACCGGACACGCGCCGTTGTAACGTTTCGGCGACACTTCGGGCGTGCTCACCGAAACCTTGGGCTTCGACGATGTGCTACTCGCCGCCGCAGGGGTGGCTACGAGACCGGCTGCCATGGTGGCGAGCGCGGTGACGCCGACGGCGGCGAGTCGGGCTAAGCCTGTGAACCTCATGGGAGTGAAACGCTCCATTCAGAAAGCTGTCGTGCGCCGAGGCGGTTGCCGCACTGAGTGCCATTCACATCAACACCGCAAAGCCCCGGCAAAGCATTTTCACGCACCAGCGTCGTTCACGGAAGTTCTAGAACAAACTTCTAATCTGTCTCGTCGCGCTGAGCGGACCGCGCACGTCATCGTCCTTAATGCGGTGACACGAACGTTCGCCGGGCTGGTCAGGCGGCTTCGTCGGTGAGTCGTCCCCAACGGCGTTGTTTCTCGCTGCGGATGCGGGCGCGTTCGCGCCGCTGGGCGGCCAGCACCTCAGGGTGGCGGGCGTTGGCGTTGCGCCAGCGCAGGTAGGCCTGCAGCCTGCGGGCCGGCACGGTGCCTGGGATGGTTGGAGTTGCCCATCACGAAGCTGCGTAGCCGCCCGAGCCGAGCCTCGATGGGATTGCCCAGGAGACGTAGGCCGGGTTCCGGCACAGCTCGACCTTGTTCTTGTTCGCCCAGGCGCGAATCGCGGGGGTCTTGTTGGCCGACAGGTTGCCAGGATCACGTAGATCGGGGGCCGTCGGGGCAGGCGGATCGGATGGACTTCAGCGCGGCCAGAGTGTGATCGCCGCCTTTGCGCGTGCGGGTGAGCCCCACAACAGGTCATCGCCCAGGCTGTGGCAGCCATGGAAGTAGCGGATGCCGTGCGTGCGCCGGTGGATGGGCAGCAGCCGATCGGGCCTGCCCCGAGTGGCCCAACCGGTGCCGTGGCAGGGACGGATCGACAACGGCCCGAACTCGTCGAAGGCGAAACACCGATTCGGGAGGCGGGTGGTGAAGCCTTGTGGTGCGGGATCCGCCGCAGCCGCTCCCGCCCGACGCGGACGCGGCGAGCAGGGTCGCCCTCGCAGTAGGCGGCCGGCTTGCGCAGGCTCCAGTGGGTGAACGGGGGCCCGGCTTTCCGGGGCGTGTGCAGGCGTCGCGATGATGAACTCCTCATCGTCGCTGCCGATCGGGCCAGGACAGCCACCCGCCCATTGAGGATCCAGCGCATCAAGCCCTTTGTCGTTGCATAGCGTGGACGACATCCCGCACCGTGTCCTCACCGGCGGCACCAGTTGGGCGATCGCCGGTACCGGGGTGCCGCTGGCCGAGGCCATCATGATCAGAGCAAGCGGACTCGGATCGAGCCGTACTTGCCGCGCCCGACCAGGCGTTGCAGGGTCTGACCTTCCGGTTGGTTTATCGCCGTGCTCATACGTGCGGTGAGCGTACGCGGCGCAGGGGAGCCGCTGTGAACCACTCCGACTTTCGTGGAGGCCCTGAAGCCAGCATCATCTGCTGGCGGAA
>JBIQJI010000109.1:0-13093 GCA_044507605.1 Actinomycetales bacterium
CGGGAGCGCACCGGCCCCGCGCCCGCGGCCCCCGATGAACCTTTCAGCGAAGGCGGCCCGACCATGGCGGAACGCGGGCGTGCGCCTTTCATCCCCTCGCGGTCCCGCTGCCGGCGAGCTCTGGGTGCTCTCGGTGCCTCTCATGGCGGGCCCGGCGAGGTGACTCGCGGCTCCGCGCGGCGCGCCGCCGCGCGGAGCCTGACACGTTTCGTCCCGGCACCCCGGGGCCGGGTTCCGGCATGCCCGGCGGAGGGGGTGACACCGCCTCGGCTGACCGACGATAAGGGATGTTATCGCAAGTCAGCGCAAAGACGATCTCCAACCTTCGCCCTTCCTCTTGATTCGTTTCCGTCCGAACGGAATAAAAAATTATCGGAAGCGAAACGAATATCGTCTTGGCGGGCTGGGCCGGGATGAGCGGCAGATGGCGCCTCCCCGGCCCGCCGCCGGGGCCGGGGACGGCGGTCGCCTGCCTCACCGGCCAGGGAAGGCCGTCCCGCCACAGAGGGTCGAGTGACTCGATGAGCGACGGGACGCGCGGTCCGGCCGGGGACCGCAAGGGTCACCCGGCCATGGTGTCGATCAGGGTCGCGGCGAACTCGGCGGGATGGGACCAGTAGCCGAGGTGGTCCCCGGGGAAGTCCATGACTCGCCGGTTCCACCGGGCCGCGAGCGCGGCGGCCGACCGATGGGAAAAGCGGGCACGGGAGTCCCGTCCCCCCGCCGGAACGATGCGAGCGTGCTGCGCGTCGTGCGCGGACATGGGCCGTCAGGGCGGCCCGAGGACGTCCGGGGTGATCAGGGCGCGGGCGGTGGCGGCGAAGTAGTCTGCGGGGGCGGCGCCGGCGAGGCCGAGGACGACGCCCTGGCTGAGGCCGATCATGAGCGCGCGCAGTGCCGTGGCCAGGCGTTGCGCCTGGCGCGGCGTGACCGTGTTCCCGTCGTGGCGCCTGCCGGTCAGCAGCGCGGTCAGGCGCTGCTCGTGCGCCCGGACCGAGGCGGCGAGCCTGGGGGCCAGTTCGGGGTCGCGCAGGGCCAGGTCCTGCACGCTGATCTCGAACGACAGGTGGCGCAGCGCGTCGGGGTCGTCGCACAGGCGGCGGTAGTGGCGGGCGAAGCCCTCTACCGCCCCGGTGAGGTCCAGGCCGGCGGGGGCGGCCTGTTCGATGCCGTCGTAGTGGGGGCCGAGATAGTCGGCGACCAGGGCGACGAGCAGTCCGTTCTTGCTGCCGAACAGCGAGTAGACGGCGCCGGTGGTCAGGCCGGCCTGCGCGGCGATCTCCTCCAGTCTGGCCCGGTGGCCGTCGCGGGCGACGATCAGGCGCGCGGCGGCCAGCAGGGCCCGCCGGTTGTGCTCCTTGGCCTCGGCCCTTGTCATTCGCATAATCCTATTATTACCGTAATCTCGTTATGAGTGTGGCCGATAGGGCCGGTTCCGGCGTGCCGGGCGCGGTGTCCGATCGGCCACCAGGGCACCGGCCGCGCCGCGGCCCGTACGGCGAGCGGTTCGCCTCCGGCGTGGCCGGCAGGCAGCCGGGCCGCATTGTCACGAAGGGGGCACGACCATGGACATCACCACCGCGATCGCCGCGGAACGCCGGGAGCTGGCCGCGATGCTGGACGGCCTGACACCGGCCCAGTGGGACGCACCGTCCCTGTGCGCCGGCTGGCGTGTGCGCGAGGTCGCGGCCCACAGTGAGGAGGCCGCGGTCCGCGGCGACCGCGATGCCGCCGCTATGCGGGCCGCCGGCCGGTTCCCTGTCCGGGTCGGGCGCCCTGTGCGCGGGCCGGGCTCCGCCGTGGCCCGGAGCGGGGCAATATTTGACACGACATCTATGTCGTGTAATCTATTTTCCGTGACAGACAACCCGACGTTGGTCCTCATCCCTTGCTTCAGCGGCGCTCCTTGGAGCGCGGAACAGCTTGCGCCGTTCGGCCGCAGGCCGGTACGCACCATGCGACTCCCCGAAGGCGTGAACGACATGGAGGTCTACGCCGACTTCGTCGCCGAGACGATCGCCGACCTGGACGACTATGTCCTGGTGGGGGATTCGTTCGGGGCGAACATCGCGCTCGCGCTGGCCACCCGGCGGCCGACAGGGCTGCGGGGCCTGGTGATGTCCGGCGGCTTCGCCGCCAACCCGATCTCCTCGCCGGTCTGGAGGGGCGCCATGCGGCTGATGGGCAGGATGCGAGGCGGGCTCTACCGGCAGCTGGTGCTCCGCGCCCACGCACACCGGCTGGCCTCGCCGCACGACGCCGAGGGCCAGGTCTCCTGGAGCGAGGCCGACAGCCGCCGCCTGTTCCTGGACAACACCCCTGCCGCGTCGTTCGGTGCCCGCGTCGTCGCCGCTCTCAGCGCCGACTACACCGGCCGT
Organism: Actinomycetales bacterium; assembly: GCA_044507605.1. Classification (GTDB taxonomy): domain Bacteria; phylum Actinomycetota; class Actinomycetes; order Streptosporangiales; family Streptosporangiaceae; genus Thermopolyspora. The sequence continues at coordinate 2,379 of JBIQJI010000109.1, forward strand.
CTCGCCCAGGTCCAGGTGCCGACGCTCATCCTGACCCCGTCCCATGACGTGCTGATCGGAGAGCACGCCGCCACCATCATGCGCGAGGGCATCCCGCAGGCACGCGAGGTCGTGCTGGACCGCACCGGCCACATGTTCCGCTTCTCGCACCCGGGCACGTATGCCCGCGCGGTCGCGGACTTCCTCGACCAGATCGCCGACCGGCAGGTGGCCGGTGCGACCCGCTGAGGAACTTCGCTACCTGATCCTGGCCGCGCAGCGGGAAGGCAACCGGATGCTCGGCCAGGCTCTCAAGCCCTTCGGAGTCACCCCCTCGCAGGCCGAGGTGGTGCGACTGCTGCAGGAACGACAGCCGCTGACCCTGAACGGGCTCGGTGAACTGTTGGTGTGCGAAAGCGGCAGCAGCCCGAGCAGGCTCGTCGACCGCCTCATCTCCGCGGGCCTGGTCGATCGCCAGGTGCCCGAACACGATCGCCGCCACATCGAGCTGACGCTCACCCGCGAGGGGATGCGCATCGCCGGCGAGATCGCCGAAGTCGAACGGAGGCTCTATGACACGATCGACGCCGCGGCCGAAGGCCGCGACATCGCGGAAATCGCCGGATTCCTGAGGGCCTTCGTGGGCGACCTTCCCGCGGGTCGCGCACTGGCCCGCCGCGCGAGGGCGCAGACCGGACGATCAGGGAACGCCGCACCTCCCCAGTAGGCGTCCTGTCCCCCGCGTCTTCAAGCCCTTCCATCAGCGTGGCGCCGTGGCCGGGCGGCGGTGGCGTGTGCGAGCGAGGGCCATCGGTTCGCGGCCCACTCCGGCCAGCCCGCCCAGCCCCGTGGCGGATCGGGGATGTCGCCGCCGGCGAGTTCGGCGGCGTCCGGTTCCTGGAACCTCGTCCGCCATTCGTCGATGTCCGTCTCGCTCATCGGAAACGTCGTGTGCGGCGCGGTCGCCTGCCGGTGCGCGATCCGGGCGCGCTGGACGTCCTCGTCGACGGGCAGGTAGATGACCTCGCAGGCCGCCCCGGCGGCCGCCGCGAGCCGGCGCAGCGCCGACCGCTCGTCGCGGCTCCACAGTCCGAAGTCCAGCACGACGCTGGTGCCCAGGCGCAGCGCCTGCAGGGCCAGCGTGATGAGCAGCCCTTCCAGGATGTCGCGTTTGCCGTCGGGCTGTGTCCCGTCGAACAGGGAGATCATCCACTCGTCCGGGGTCAGCCGCAGCGCGCGGTGGGCCGCGGCGAGTTCTTCGGCCCGGGTGGTCTTGCCGGCGCCGGGGAGCCCGACCATCAGGAACAGCGTGGCGGCAGCGGGCCGCACGTCACCATTCGCTGTCGCGGTGGCCGCGGCCGGCCGGCCGGGCACGGAGGGGAACGCCTCGGACGCGGAAGGAAACAGGTCTCGGCGGGTCGGCTGGAACCGCTGTGACATGGACGATGCTCCTCGGGTCACACGGGACGGTCCGGCAGCACGGCCAAACACGTGAGGGGCTGCCGGCGGGACACCGATACGGCGGCAGGCCTCGGCGCCGGCCCGGCGGCCGATGAGGCCGCGGTCGGCGGCGATCGCGATGCCGCCGCTATGCGACGGCTCTGATGTTCATGGCGGCGCAGCAGCCCATGCCGCCACTATAACCGCCGGCCTCGGCCGCGATCGGCGGCCGGAGCGCCTCCCTCGCGGCCCCGGGAGGCGACGACGTCGCGTTCGCCGAGCAGGCCCGATGACGATTTCTGTGCGGGCCCGGACGACGACGTTCCCGCTTCGATCTGGCGGTCATGGGCATGTCCGGCGGTAGGCGCTCCCCTCCGGTACATGGCTGTGCCGCTCCTGTGGGGTCAGGGACCGCCCGGCGATGGCGCAGGCCTGTTCGATGAGGGTGGCGGTGTCGTTGAAGGCGGCGGTGTCCCACAGCCGTATGGTCCCGTCGTCGCTGCTCGTGGTGAGGGTGTTTCCGTCCGGCGCGAAGATCGCCGAGTGCACGACGCCGGTGTGGCCGGTGAGCAGGGCCAGCCGACGTCGGGTCCGCAGGTCCCACAGCCGGACGGTCCGGTCGTCGCCGATGGTCGCCAGGTCCGGCCGACGGGGCTGACGGCGACCGACCAGACGCTGCCGGTGGGGCCGTTGAGGGTGGCGAGGCGGTGGGTGCGCACGTCCCACAGCTTCGCCGTGGCGTCTCTGCCGCTGCTGGCGAGGGTCTTCCCGTCGGGGGTGAAGGCCACCGACTGCGCGGCGTCGGTGTGGCCGGGCAGCGTCGCGGCGAGGCTGCGGTCCCGTACGTTCCACTGGATCAACGCCCAGTCGCGCCCGGAGAACTCGGTGCGGCCGGCGACCCGGCGGGTGTCCGGGCCGTGTCGCCGGCATCCAGCTCCTCGCCGGGACGCACGAGCCGGATGAAGATCCGCTCCAGGGCCTGTCGTTCGGCCTGGTCCGCCCAGGCCCACAGCCTCTCGGCAGCGGCTCGTCCTGCGGAAGGTTCGCGGTGGAGGCGACGACATGGGCGCACGTGAGCAGCAGCCGGTCGGGGATCAGGAACGCCACCCCGGCCGGACGGCCTTCGTGCAGCATCCGGGCCGTCCCGCGCTCCCACTCGAAGCCCGGATCGGCCGCCGGTGTCACGTATCTCGCCCTCGGCCCGGTTCCACTCCAGTTCCAGCTTGATGTGGGCGTCCCCGGACCCTTTCGCCACCACCAGGCCCGCCTCGGCCGTCACCCGCAGCCCGAACTCCGCGCGGACGTGGTCGGGGCGGCGCGGCAGATCCGTCAGCCGCGCCAGCATGGTCTCTGCCACCCGCTGTATGCGCGCCATGCCCGACTCGAACGTGTCGGCGGACGTCTCGAAAAGCGTGTCGCCGCGGGTCGCCCGGATCACCCCGGATCCCTGTTCATCGGGCAGCTCGACGATGCAGACCTCGCCGTCCTCGAAAGGGACCTTGAAAGGGACCTTCAGGTACGCCCGTCAACCTCTCTGCTGGTCCATCAGGTTCTTCACCCATCAGGACGGTGGCGCGGACTGTACCCGGGTGCGACACGCTACTGCGATTTCCGGCGGCGTCCGCCGTCTTCCGGAAAGCACGACCGTCCAAACGGAACGTGCCGGGCGAGGGGTATCGGTCAGGACGGCTGGAGCTCGTCGAAGAGGGCGAGGGCCTGGGCGGGGTCGGGCCGACCAGGCGGTCCAGGCCGGCCGTCGTCATCTTGGCCGCGGGGGCGGCGCGGGCCCACATCCGTTCCTCGAAGGCGCGGACGGCCTGGTCGAGGTCGCCGGGGCCGGCGGCGGCGATGGACTCGGCGAGTTCGGCGCCGTCCAGCATCGCGAGGTTGGCGCCCAGGCCCAGCGGCGGCATCAGGTGGGCGGCGTCGCCCACCAGGGTGACCCCAGGGACGTGGGGCCAGGTGTGGGAGACGGGCAGGGTGTACACGGGGCGGTGGGCGAAGGCGGTGCCGTGGCGCAGAAGGTCCAGGACGGGGGCGGCCCAGCCGTCGAACAGGGCCAGCACGCGTGACCGCACGGCCTCGGTGCCGGGCGCATCGGTGGTGGTGCGGGGGTCCAGCGGGGCGCGGAACCGGGCGTAGACCTTGACGTGGCCGCCGCTGTTGCGCTGGGCGACCAGGCCGCGGTTGACGCCGTACACGGCGAGGGAGCCGTCGCCGATGAGCCGGGCGAGGGCGGGGTGGCGGGTGTCGACGTCGTCCAGGGAGGTCTCGGCCAGGGTGACGCCGGTGTAGTGCGGGGTCGCCGGCGAGACCGCAGGGCGGACCCGGGACCAGGCGCCGTCGGCGCCGACGACGAGGTCGAACGTCTCGTGCCGCCCGTCGGCGAAGCGGACCAGGGTGCCGCCGGCGGTTCCCGGCACCACCTCGGTCACGCCGCTCCCCCACCGGACGTGGAGGGGGCCGAGCAGCAGGTCGCGGAGCCGCCCGCGGTCGATCTCGGGGTGGGCCCGGTCGCCTGGGCGGGGCCGCCAGTCGCGCAGGACGGTTCCGTCGACGTCCAGGATGCGCATGGCCTGGCCCTCGGGGCGTGACAGTGTGTGGAAGCGGTCCAGCAGGCCCGCCTTGGCGAGGGCGAGCTGGCCCAGGTTCTCGTGCAGGTCCAGCGTGCCGCCCGGTGGGCGGGCGTCGGGGGAGGGATCGCGTTCGAGCACGGTGACGGGGTGGTGGTGGCGGTGCAGGACCCGGGCGAAGGTGAGGCCCGCGGGGCCGGCCCCGACCACGGCGATGCGTCGTCTCATGGAGATACAGCGTATTGCCGCGATACGCTGTATCGCAATTGTACGATGCCACGTATGACCGTCTGGGACCGGCCGGAGCCGCCGGCTCGCCCCGTGCCGCTCGACCGGGCGCGGATCGTCGCCGCCGCCGTCGCGCTGGCCGACGAGGGCGGGCTGGAGGCGGTGTCGCTGCGCAGGGTCGCCGCCCGGCTGGGCGCCGGGCCGATGCGGCTGTACGGGTACATCTCCACCAAGGAGGAGCTGTTCGACCTCATGCTCGACGAGGTCTACGCCGAGATCCTCCCCCGCGAGCGGCCCGGCGACTGGCGGGAGGCGCTGCGGGTGCACGCCCACCGCACCAGGCAGGCCGCCCTCCGGCACGAATGGCTGGCCGATCTGCTCGGCGGCCGCCCGGCCCTGGGCCCCAACGCCCTCGCCGTCGCCGAGACCACGCTGGCCGCTCTGGACGGTCTCGCCGACGTCGACACCGTCATGCGGGCCGTGGAGACCGTCAGCGCCTACCTCACCGGCGCGATCAGACGCGAGATCGCCGACCTGCGGGCCGAACGCGCCACCGGCCTGTCCAAGCGCGACTGGCAGCGCGCCCAGGGCCCGCATGTGAGCAGGATGCTGGCCACGGGCCGGTTCCCGGCGCTGGCCAAGGCCATGCACGAGGGCACGGACGTGGCCGCCGAGGAGTCCTTCGCGACCGGCCTGGACTGGGTCCTGGACGCCGTGGCCGCCCGGCTCGCCCGCCCGCCGGGGTGAGGCCGCCCCCGAGCCGGGGGTCGCTCAGACGGGGGTGTCCAGGTCGGCGAGGAGCCTGACCGGCGTCGTCTTGCCGGCGCCGTCCAGGGCGGCGCTGTCGAGGGCGGTGCCGTCGTGCGGCGGCGTCGGGGGCAGCGGTCGCCCGTTCCCGCCGGGGCGGGATCACGGCGCGGGTCGCGGGCGGGGGCGGGCGGGACGCCGGACGCGGGCGCGGAGCCCGGCGAGGGTGCACAGCAGCAGCGCGATGGCCGACCAGGCGGCCCAGTCGCCCAGGCGGGCGTAGACGGTGGCGGCGCCCCGCAGCGGCAGCGCCGCGTACACCATGGTCATGCCGGGTTCGCCGCTGGGGCCCTCGGCCGGCACCCGTACCCGGGTGTCGCTCGCCGTCAGGACGCCCTGGCGGGCCGCGCGGGCCACCGACAGGCCGCTTTCGACGCCGCGGACCATCGCGATGCGGCTGTGCGGCCAGGCGTCGTCGTCGAAGTCTCAGGCCGGGGCGAGCAGCGTGGTGGCGCCGCGCCGGCCACGGGAAGTCGAGATCCTTGCAGATGATCAGGCCCATGGTGGTGCCGTCGAGGAAGGTCAGGGCGTGCCCGGGGGCGAACCCGGACTCCAGCCCGGGAATCAGGTGGTGTTTGTCGTAGCGGGCGCCGCCCGGGGCGGCCAGCGCGGTGTTCGCGCGCGTCGCGCCGGTGCCGAGCGTGTACCCGGCGACGACCGTGACCCCCGGCCTGGCCGGACGATCTGCGCGCCGCGGGCGGCGGCCGCGTCGATGGCCCGGGTGTAGCGGCGCAGCAGGTCGCGCCCCCGGGGAGTCCAGGCCGGCGGTGTCGCGCGGATCGTCGGCGGAGATCAGCGCGACCGTGCGATGCGGCCCGCCGTCCTGGCCGGTGCCGAGCCGGATCAGGCCGTACGCCGCGGCCAGCGCCACCAGGGTGCCCGCGGTGGCCGCGACGCGAAGCCGATGCGCGGCGGCGCCCGGCGCGAGCAGCGCGGCCACGGCGGCGGGCACGAGCAGGAGCAGGAGGGTGATGCCCCAGACTCCGGTGAGGGAGGCGGTCTGCACGACGGGAAGCACGCCGGCCTGGGTGTAGGCCAGGCTCCACCAGGCGCCGTGCGGGCCGGCCACCGCCATCAGGTATTCGACGCCGGCCCACAGCGCCGGCACGGCGAGCGTGGCCGCCAGCGGCCGGCGCCGCGCCGGCAGCCCGCGGTACAGCAGCACGCCGAGGCCGTACAGCAGCGCCGGCCCGGCCGGCAGGCCGGCCGCCACCGGGGCGGGCATCTGCAGCGTCGCGGTGAAGTACGGCCACAGCTGCAGCTGCCCGCCGAGCCGGGCGAGGGCGCCGGCGGCGAAGGCGAGGCCGGCCGGTGCCGGGGGGAGCGGCGAGCAGGACGGGCAGGGGGGCGAGCCAGGTCGCCCAGGGCGCGGGGTGCAGGCCGGTGCCCAGGTGCAGCAGGGCCGCTGAGGCGAGGCCGGCGGCCGGGGCCGCGGCGAGCGGGGCCGGGAGGCGTTTCATGGCGACGATGCTGCTCGGGGCGGGCCCGGCGGCGCGTCAGCCGTGAGGGTGATCCGCGATGTCACTCTCACCGGCGACCATCAGGCCGCATTCGTAGGCGAACACCGCGGCCTGGACGCGGTCGCGCAGGCCGAGCTCGGTCAGGATGCGGCTGACGTGGGTCTTGACGGTGTGCTCGGTGACCACGAGCGTGGCGGCGATCTCGGCGTTGGACAGCCCGCGGGCGACCAGCCGGAGGGTTTCGCGTTCGCGCCGGGTCAGCGCCTCCAGCCGCCGGGCCGGCCGGGGCATCGGGTCGTGGGCGGGGCGCCTGACCAGGTTCTCCAGCAGCCTGCGGGTGGCGGCGGGCGCCAGCAGGGCCTCGCCGGCGGCGACGGTGCGCACCGCGTGGGGCAGCTCGTCGCGGCGGATGTCCTTGAGCAGGAAACCACTGGCGCCCGCGCGGACGGCGTCGTAGACGTACTCGTCCAGGTCGAACATGGCCAGGACGAGGACCTTGGCGGAGGTGGCCGCGCAGATCTCCCGGGTGGCCTCGATGCCGTCCCTGCCGGGCATCCGCACGTCCATGAGCACGACGTCCGGGCGCAGCCGCCCGGCCAGGGCGCACGAACGCGGTGCCGATCAGCGGGTAGGTCTCGTCGTCCTCGCCGGGCAGCGCCAGGGACGCCCCGACGATGGCGACGATCGCCGGGACGGCGGCCAGCCGTTTCCACGTGGGGCACAGGTCGGCGATGGTGTAGACGGCGACCAGGGGGCCGAACGGCAGGAACGGCTTGGCCCAGAAGACCATGACGGTCATCGCGGCGCCGACGAGCAGCGCCACCGTCATCGGCGCGCGCCTGCGCCAGTGGACGGGCGCCGAGGCGGCCACGCCCAGGGCGGCGATCCACCACTGCGGGCCGTGCGGCAGCAGCGGGCCGAGGGTGGCCGCGGTGGTGGCCGCCGCGATCGCGGCGTCGGCCCGCCGGCCGGAGAACGCGCCGGCCCGGGCCATGGGCGGCCAGGCGGTGTGGCCCGTGTCGAACATCGGCCCATTATCGGGCGGACCGGCGCGGCCCCCGAACGCCGCGTGCGCACGGCACCGTCAGCCGATGGCGCCCCAGGTCAGGGACAGGCCGGTGGCGGCGCGTTCGGCGCGGATCTCCATCATGCTGCCGAGGATGGTGGCATGGTCGGACACCACCGGCGTGCCGTCGAGCGTGTAGGTGATGCGGGTGCTGACGAGCACCGGGCCGCCCCGCGGCTCGCGCAGGTGGCGGGCGGCGGCGGCGCCGAGCAGCGCGGGCCGGACCACCTCGGACGCCCGGGCGACCGTGACGCCCGCGTCGGCCAGGGCGGTGTAGAGGGACACGGCGGTGAAGTCGCGGTCGCGGATCCGGTCGGCCACCGGGCGGCGTACCCACGACACCTGGTGGACGGCCGGCCGCCCCGCGAACTCGCGGACCCGCTCCAGCCGCAGGGCGGTGTCGCCGGGCCGCAGCCGCAGCTCCGCCGCGACGCGGGCGGGGACCCGCCGCACCGCCCGCCCGGCCACCACGGTGCGCACGTCGTGGCCCTGCTCGCGCAGGTCGTCGGCCAGGCTGCGCAGCGAGTCGAGCTGGTAGGCCAGATGGGGCGGGGCGACGAAGGTGCCCCGGCCGGGCCGCTGCACGATCAGCCGCTCGCCGCTCAGCTCGCGCAGCGCCTGGCGCAGCGTCATGAGGGTCACCCCGTAGGCGGCGCTCAGCTCGCGTTGCGGAGGCAGGGCCTCGCCGGGCGCGTAGTGCCCCGATCGGATCTTCGCGGCGAGGTCGGCGGCGATGGCGCGGTATCTCGCCTCGCGCCCGGCGTCGGGGGTCATCGTGGTCGGTCGTCCTCCTCGTCGAGGTCCTGGCCGTGCTCCTGGTCGTCCCCCTGGTCGAGGGCCCGCCGCAGGGTCGCGAGGAAGGCCCGCAGGTCGTGTGGCCCGGCGCCGTCGAGCACCCGCCGCATGACCGCGGCGCCGACCACCACGCCGTCGGCGTGCCGCCGGGCCTCGCGTGCCTGGTCCGGGGTGGAGATGCCGAATCCTAGCAAGACGGGCCGGTCGGTGACGTCCCTGATCCGCGCGGTGAGTTCCGCCGCCGAGGCGGCGAGGGCGGCCCGTTCCCCGGTGGTGCCCATGAGCGACACCGCGTAGACGAAGCCGCGGCCGTGGCGCGCGATCTCGGTGAGGCGGGGCCGCGGTGTGGCCGGGGACGCCAGCTGGACCGGCTCGATGCCGGCGGCGGCGGCCGGGCCGGTCAGCTCGCCGGCCTCGTGCACGGGCAGGTCGGGCACGATGACCCCTTCGACGCCGGCCCGGCGCAGCGCGGCGCAGAACACCCCGGGGCCGTCGTGCAGCACCAGGTTGTAGTAGGTGCTGGCGACCAGCGGCACGCCCAGGTCCGGCAGCCGGGACAGCTCGGCGAGGATCCGGCGGGTGCTCGCCCCACGGGCCAGGGCCGCGTCGTTGGCCCGCTGGATGGTGACGCCGTCCAGCGTGGGGTCGGAGAAGGGCAGCCCGATCTCGATGGCGTCGGCCCCGGCGTCGGCGAACGCCCGCAGGTGGTCGGTCCAGCCGGGCGTGATCCCGCCGGTGATGTACGGCATGAGCAGGCCGCGGCCGGTGGCCCGGCGGGCGCGCAGGTGACGCTCGACCGCGCCGGGCACCGCATCGGGGGCCGGGGCGGGGGTCGGGGCGGGGGTCGTCACAGCAGTTCCTTCAGGGTCGAGACGTCCTTGTCGCCGCGGCCCGACAGCGTCATCAGCACCGCCGAGCCCGCCGGCAGGTCCCCGGCGCCTGCCGCGCGGATCACCCAGGCCAGGGCGTGCGCCGATTCGAGCGCCGGGACGATGCCCTCGGCGCGGGCCAGCCGTACCGCGGCGCCGGTCGCTTCCTCGTCGGTGACGGTGACGTAGCGGGCCCGGCCCAGATCGCGCAGGTGGGCGTGCTCGGGGCCGACCCCCGGGTAGTCGAGGCCGGCGGCGATGGAGTGCGCCTGGACGATCTGCCCGTCGTCGTCCTGCAGGAACAGCGACCGGCAGCCGTGCAGGACGCCGAGCCGGCCGCGGGCCGCCCCGGCGCCGCCCTCGGCCTCGACGCCGACCAGGCGCGCCGGGGTGTCGGCGAATCCGGCGAAGGTGCCGGCCGCGTTGGAGCCTCCGCCGACGCACGCCACGACGTGGTCGGGGACGCCGGTGGGCAGCTCGGCGGCGCACTGCCGGCGGGCCTCGTCGCCGATGACCCGCTGGAACTCCCTGACCATCCAGGGGTAGGGGTCGGGCCCGACGACCGAGCCGATGCAGTAGTGGGCGTCGGCGGTCGCGCCCACCCAGTGCCGCATGGCCTCGCTGGTGGCGTCCTTGAGGGTGCGGCCGCCCGTGGTCACCGGGATCACCTCGGCGCCCAGCATGCGCATGCGGGCGACGTTCAGCGCCTGCCGCCGGATGTCGCGCTCGCCCATGAACACCGTGGCCTCCAGGCCGAGCAGGGCGGCGGCCGTCGCGGTGGCCACGCCGTGCTGGCCGGCCCCGGTCTCGGCGATGAGCCGGCGCCGCCCCATCCGGGTGGCCAGCAGGGCCTGCCCCAACACGTTGTTGATCTTGTGGGATCCCGTGTGGGCGAGGTCCTCGCGTTTGAGGTACAGCCGCACGCCCAGCTCCTGCGACAGCCGGCGGGCCGGTGTGAGCGGGGTCGGCCTCCCGGCGTGCACGGCCAGCAGCCACGCCAGCTCGCCGCGGAACGCCGGGTCCGCCCAGGCGTCCCGGAACGCCTCGTCCACCTCGCGGCAGGCCTGCGCCAGCGACTCCGGCGCGTACCGCCCCCCGTACTCGCCGAACCTGCCGCCCGCCCCGGGCCGGCCCATCGTCCCGCCCGGCGGCGGCTCCCGCCACGCCGACACGTCTCGCATGTCACACCCCTACTGCTCTATAACTCTCCGGAGAGTTCTATAACAGTGAGCATGTCATGGGAGGGGCCGGCCCGCCACCCCCGGCCGGCCGGGACTACGGGCGGCGCGGTCCCGCGACGGGCGGTCGCGCCGCGCCCGGGCGCCGGGCCCGGGTGGCGGCGAGCGGCACGGCGGGCCGCCGGATCGGCGGTTCGACCGGCGGCGAGCGGCAGGCCCGGCCGGGCCTGCACACGATCCGCCGCCGGCATGCGCCGTGCCGGCGGCGGGACCACCACGGCACCGGCCGGAGCGCAGGCCAGGGGGCGCGCGGCCGGCCG
>JBIQJI010000026.1:0-69044 GCA_044507605.1 Actinomycetales bacterium
TCCAGGCGTTCGAGCCGCAGCTGGTCGAGGGCAAGGCCATCCAGATCCACCCGCTCGTCTGCACCGCGTTCAACGCGGACTTCGACGGTGACCAGATGGCCGTGCACCTGCCGCTGTCGGCCGAGGCGCAGGCCGAGGCCCGCATCCTGATGCTGTCGACCAACAACATCCTCAAGCCGGCCGACGGCAAGCCGGTGACCATGCCCACCCAGGACATGATCATCGGACTGTACTGGCTGACCACGCAGACCGACGGCGCCAAGGGCGAGGGCCGGGTCCTCGGCTCGGTGGCCGAGGCGCTGATGGCCTACGACCGGCACGAGCTGGACATGCAGGCCAAGATCCAGATCCGGCTCAAGGACACCGTGCCGGGCCGCGACTGGAAGGCGCCCGAGGGCTGGGAGCCGGGCGACCCCGTGCGGCTGGAGACCACGCTGGGCCGGGCGCTGTTCAACCAGACCCTGCCCGCCGACTACCCCTTCGTGAACTACCAGGTCGGCAAGAAGCAGCTCTCGTCGATCGTCAACGAGCTCGCGGAGCGGTACCCCAAGGTGGAGCTGGCGGCGGCGCTCGACGCGCTGAAGGACGCCGGTTTCCACTGGGCCACCCGGGCCGGTGTCACGATCGCCATCGAGGACGTCGTGGCGCCGCCGAACAAGGCCGAGATCATGGACACCTACGAGCGCCGGGCCGACAAGGTCCAGCGCGAGTACGAGCGCGGTCTGATCACCGACGACGAGCGCCGTCAGGAGCTCATCGAGATCTGGACCCACGCGACCAGCGATGTCACCGAGGACATGCAGAACGCGTTCCCGAAGACCAACCCGGTCTGGATGATGGTCCAGTCGGGCGCCCGAGGGAACCTCATGCAGGTGCGCCAGATCGCCGGCATCCGCGGCCTGGTGTCCAACACCAAGGGTGAGACGATCCCGCGGCCGATCAAGTCCTCGTTCCGCGAGGGCCTGTCGGTGCTGGAGTACTTCATCTCCACCCACGGTCAGCGGAAGGGTCTCGCCGACACCGCGCTGCGCACCGCCGACTCCGGCTACCTGACCAGGCGGCTGGTCGACGTCGCGCAGGACGTCATCGTGCGCGAGGTCGACTGCGGCACCGACCGCACGGTCCCGCTGGTGGTCGCCGAGCGCGACATGTCCGGCAACCTGGTCAAGCCCGAGAACGCCGAGAGCAACGTGCACGGCCGCATCCTGGCCGAGGACGTCGAGGTCGACGGCAAGATCGTGGCCGCGGCGGGTGTCGACATCAACGAGTCCGTGGTCAACGCGCTCGTCGAGGCGGGCGTCGAGACCGTGCGCACCCGCAGCGCGCTGGTCTGCGAGGCCAAGATCGGTGTCTGCGCGACCTGCTACGGCCGGTCGCTGGCCACCGGCAAGCTGGTCGACGTCGGCGAGGCGGTCGGCATCATCGCCGCCCAGTCGATCGGCGAGCCGGGCACCCAGCTGACGATGCGGACCTTCCACACCGGTGGTGTGGCGGGCGCCGACATCACCCACGGCCTGCCCCGTGTGACGGAGCTGTTCGAGGCGCGCATCCCCAAGGGCGTCGCCCCGATCAGCGAGGCCGAGGGCCGGGTGCGCATCGACGAGACCGACAAGACGCGCAAGATCATCATCACGCCCGACGACGGGTCCGACGAGATCGCCTACCCGGTGTCGATCCGGGCCCGCCTGCTGGTCTCCGAGGGCCAGCACGTGAAGGTCGGCCAGCAGCTGATCGCCGGTGCGGTCAACCCCAATGAGGTGCTGCGCATCCTCGGCCCCCGGGCCGTGCAGCTGCACCTCGTGGCGGAGGTGCAGCAGGTCTACCGCTCGCAGGGCGTGTCGATCCACGACAAGCACATCGAGATCATCGTGCGGCAGATGCTCAAGCGCGTGAACGTGCTCGAGTCGGGTGACACCGAGCTGCTGCCCGGTGAGCTGGTGGAGCGGCCGAGGTTCGAGGCCGTGAACCGCGAGGTCGTGGCCGAGGGCGGGCAGCCGGCGGCCGGTCGTCCGGTGCTGATGGGCATCACCAAGGCGTCGCTGGCGACCGAGTCGTGGCTGTCGGCGGCGTCCTTCCAGGAGACCACCAGGGTGCTCACCGACGCGGCGATCCACGCCAAGTCCGACTCCCTGCTCGGGCTCAAGGAGAACGTCATCATCGGTAAGCTCATCCCGGCCGGCACCGGCATGCCGCAGTACCGCAACATCCGGGTGGAGCCGACCGAGGAGGCCAAGGCCGCGATGTACACCGTCGGCGGCTACGACGGCTCGGCGACCGACTACACCTTCGGCACCGGCACCGGCGAGGCCGTGCCGCTGGAGGAGTACGACTTCGGTCAGTACGGCCGCTGACCTCCCGCGAGCGACGCGACCCATCGACGACGCGCCCGGCCCGTTCCGAACGGGCCGGGCGCGTCGCGCGAAAAGCGGTCCGACGGGTCGTGCGGTGCGGGTAAACTATTCGGCGAGCCCGATAACGGCTGACGCCCACTGAGTGGAATCACGGGTGTCAGCGGCTGGTGGGGCGGGAAAAGCCGCCGACGATTCCCGGTCGACGCGCTCGTTTTGACGAGGTGCGATGGCCTGGGTAGTCTGTCTTTTCGTGCCCATGAGTTCATGGGCTCGCATGCGTGCGTTCGATGCGGCCTGTTAGGTCGGCGAGCACCGCGTGATCTCTCTCCACTCGTCCGGCTTGGGCCGTTGTTGCGCGGAAGCGAGCGCGACACGCCCGAGCGCGGGGGTCGGAGAAGCGGGAGAACCAGCAGGTCATGACACCGGCAGCGCCTGCGAAAGCACGACCAACACGAAACACCGGCGAAGTACGAACGGAGACGCGGTGCCCACGATTCAGCAGCTGGTCCGCAAGGGCCGCCAGGACAAGGTCAGCAAGACCAAAACTCCGGCGCTCAAGGGGAGCCCGCAGCGCCGCGGCGTCTGCACGCGCGTCTACACCACGACTCCCAAGAAGCCCAACTCGGCGCTGCGCAAGGTCGCCCGAGTGCGGCTGACCAACCAGATCGAGGTCACGGCCTACATTCCGGGTGTCGGTCACAACCTTCAGGAGCACTCGATCGTCCTGGTGCGCGGCGGTCGTGTGAAGGACCTGCCCGGTGTTCGCTACAAGATCATCCGCGGTTCGCTGGACACTCAGGGCGTTCGCAACCGCAAGCAGGCCCGTAGCCGTTACGGTGCGAAGAAGGAGAAGAGCTGACATGCCGCGCAAAGGCCCCGCTGGTCGTCGGCAGTTGATCACCGACCCTGTGTACAGCTCACCGCTGGTGACCGCGCTGATCAACAAGGTCCTCCTGAACGGCAAGCGCTCCCTGGCGCAGACCATCGTCTACAACGCGCTCGAAGGGTGCCGCGAGAAGACCGGCAACGACCCGGTCGTCACGCTCAAGCGCGCCCTCGACAACGTCAAGCCGACCCTTGAGGTGCGCAGCCGCCGGGTCGGTGGCGCGACGTACCAGGTGCCGGTCGAGGTCCGCGCGGCTCGCAGCACCACGCTGGCGCTCCGCTGGCTGGTCCAGTACGCCCGGGCCCGCCGCGAGAAGACCATGACCGAGCGGCTGATGAACGAGCTGCTCGACGCCAGCAACGGCCTCGGCGCCAGCGTCAAGCGGCGCGAGGACACCCACAAGATGGCCGAATCCAACAAGGCCTTCGCCCACTACCGCTGGTAACGCGCCTACCAGGCGCGCGGGGCGCCAGCCCCGGGCCGGCGGCGTAGCAACGACGAGACGACGAGGACGCGACAAGTGGTTACCACGACCGCACTTGACCTGGCCAGGGTCCGCAACATCGGGATCATGGCCCATATCGACGCGGGCAAGACCACGACGACTGAGCGCATCCTGTTCTACACCGGCATCAATTACAAGATCGGTGAGGTCCACGAAGGCGCCGCCACCATGGACTGGATGGAGCAGGAGCAGGAGCGCGGCATTACCATCACCTCCGCCGCGACCACCTGTAGCTGGCTTGATCACACGATCAACATCATCGATACGCCCGGTCACGTGGACTTCACCATCGAAGTGGAGCGCTCGCTGCGCGTCCTCGACGGTGCCGTCGCGGTGTTCGACGGCGTCGCGGGCGTCGAGCCCCAGTCCGAGACGGTGTGGCGTCAGGCCGACCGCTACGGCGTTCCGCGCATCTGCTTCGTGAACAAGATGGACCGCGTCGGCGCGGAGTTCCACCGGTGCGTCGACATGATCGTCACGCGGCTGGGCGCGACCCCGCTCGTCATCCAGCTCCCGCTGGGCGTCGAGGCCGACTTCAAGGGCGTCATCGACCTGGTGAAGATGAAGTCCCTGGTGTGGAGCCCTGAGGCGACCAAGGGCGAGATGTACGACGAGGTCGACATCGACGCCGCGCACCTCGAGGCGGCCCGCGAGTGGCGCGACAAGCTCATCGAGACCGTCGCCGAGAACGACGACGAGCTCATGGAGCTCTTCCTCGACGGTGTCGAGCCGACGCAGGAGCAGCTCGTCGCGGCGATCCGCCGGGCCACCATCTCCGGCGCCATCAACCCGGTGCTGTGCGGCAGCGCGTTCAAGAACAAGGGCGTGCAGCCCCTGCTCGACGCGATCGTGGCCTACCTCCCGGCGCCGACCGACATCCCCGCCATCCAGGGGCACGCGGTCGGCAACGAGGACCAGGTGATCGAGCGCCACGCCGACCCGAAGGAGCCGTTCGCGGCGCTCGCGTACAAGATCGCCAGCGACCAGCACCTGGGCAAGCTCACCTTCATCCGCATCTACTCGGGCACCATCGAGGCCGGCACCTCGGTCGTCAACTCGGTGAAGGGGAAGAAGGAGCGCATCGGCAAGATCTACCAGATGCACGCCAACAAGCGCGAGGAGCGCCCGTCGGCGGGGGCAGGGCAGATCGTGGCCGTCATGGGGCTCAAGGACACCACCACCGGTGACACCCTGTGCGACCCCAACGACCAGGTGGTGCTGGAGTCGATGACCTTCCCGGCGCCGGTCATCAACGTGGCCATCGAGCCCAAGACCAAGGGCGACCAGGAGAAGCTCTCGACCGCGATCCAGCGCCTCGCCGAGGAGGACCCCTCCTTCCAGGTGCGCCGCGACGAAGACACCGGGCAGACGGTCATCTGGGGCATGGGCGAGCTCCACCTGGAGATCCTCGTCGACCGGATGCGCCGCGAGTTCAAGGTCGAGGCCAACGTCGGCCGCCCGCAGGTGGCCTACCGCGAGACCATCAGCCGCAAGGTGGAGAAGGTCGAGTACACCCACAAGAAGCAGACCGGCGGTTCGGGGCAGTTCGCCCGGGTCATCATCGACCTGGAGCCGCTGGGCGAGGGAAACGACGGCTACGAGTTCGAGAACAAGGTCACCGGCGGCCGCATCCCGAGGGAGTACATCCCCTCGGTCGACGCGGGCGCGCAGGAGGCCGCAGAGTTCGGTGTGCTGGCCGGCTACCCGATGGTCGGCGTGAAGGTGACGTTGCAGGACGGCGCCTTCCACGAAGTCGACTCTTCGGAGATGGCGTTCAAGATCGCCGGGTCGATGGCCTTCAAGGACGCCGCCCGCCGAGCCGACCCCGTGCTGCTCGAACCCATGATGTCCGTCGAGGTGACCACGCCCGAAGACTACATGGGCGACGTCATCGGCGACCTCAACGGCCGACGTGGCCAGATTCAGGCCATGGAGGACCGCACGGGGGCCAAGGTCATCCGCGCCCTCGTGCCGCTGTCGGAGATGTTCGGGTACGTGGGCGACCTGCGCAGCAGGACCCAGGGCCGGGCGGTCTACAGCATGCAGTTCGACTCCTACGCGGAAGTGCCTCCGGGCATCGCCAAGGAGATCGTCGCGAAGGCGCGCGGCGAGTAGCCCCGCACCACCTTCGAGTCGCAGAGAGTCGCAACTAATTCAGAAGGAGAAAGACCAGTGGGCAAGGCCAAGTTCGAGCGGAGCAAACCGCACCTGAACATCGGCACCATTGGGCACATCGACCACGGCAAGACCACTCTGACCGCGGCGATCACCAAGGTGCTTCACGACCGTTACCCGGAGCTCAACCAGGCGACGCCGTTCGACAAGATCGACAAGGCGCCTGAGGAGAAGGCCCGCGGCATCACGATCTCCATCGCGCACGTCGAGTACCAGACCGAGAAGCGGCACTACGCCCACGTCGACTGCCCCGGTCACGCCGACTACGTGAAGAACATGATCACCGGTGCCGCTCAGATGGACGGCGCGATCCTCGTGGTCGCCGCGACCGACGGCCCGATGCCGCAGACCAAGGAGCACGTGCTCCTGGCCCGCCAGGTAGGCGTGCCGTACATCGTCGTGGCGCTCAACAAGGCCGACATGGTCGACGACGAGGAGATCATGGAGCTCGTCGAGCTCGAGGTGCGTGAGCTCCTCACCGCTCAGGAGTTCCCGGGCGACGACCTGCCGGTCGTGCGCGTCTCGGCGCTCAAGGCGCTCGAGGGCGACGAGAAGTGGGTCGAGTCCATCATCGAGCTCATGAACGCCGTCGACGACAACGTTCCCGAGCCGCCGCGCGACATCGAGAAGCCGTTCCTCATGCCGATCGAGGACGTCTTCTCGATCACCGGTCGCGGCACGGTCGTCACCGGCCGTATCGAGCGCGGTATCGTCAAGATCAACGAGACCGTCGACATCGTGGGCATCCGGGAGCAGAGCCTCACCACGACCGTCACCAGCATCGAGATGTTCAACAAGATGCTGGACGAGGGCCACGCGGGTGACAACGCGGCGCTGCTGCTGCGTGGTGTGAAGCGCGACCAGGTCGAGCGCGGCCAGTGTGTCATCAAGCCGGGCACGACCACTCCGCACACCGAGTTCGAGGCGCAGGTCTACATCCTGGCCAAGGACGAGGGCGGGCGGCACACGCCGTTCTTCAACAACTACCGGCCGCAGTTCTACTTCCGCACCACCGACGTCACCGGCGTGGTGAACCTCCCCGAGGGCACCGAGATGGTCATGCCGGGCGACAACACCGAAATGCGCGTCGAGCTGATCCAGCCCGTCGCCATGGAGGAGGGCCTGAAGTTCGCCATCCGCGAGGGCGGCCGCACCGTCGGCGCCGGTCGCGTCACCAAGGTCATCAAGTAACACCCCTCATGGGAGCGGCGGCCCGGCGCGAGCAGTCGGGGCCGGGCCGCCGCCTCCATGCCACGAAGTAAACAGCGGCACTACAGCAAAGGACACCGAGGCCACCATGGCGGGACAGAAGATCCGCATCCGGCTCAAGGCCTACGACCACGAGGTCATCGACACCTCCGCGAAGAAGATCGTTGAGACGGTGACGCGGACGGGCGCCAAGGTCGCGGGCCCGGTGCCGCTGCCGACCGAGAAGAACGTGTACTGCGTCATCCGCTCGCCGCACAAGTACAAGGACAGCCGCGAGCACTTCGAGATGCGCACGCACAAGCGGTTGATCGACATCATCGATCCGACGCCCAAGACGGTCGACTCGCTGATGCGGCTCGACCTTCCGGCCGGTGTCGACATCGAGATCAAGCTCTAAGGGACGCACCGAGAGATGAGTACGCAGAGGAAGGGCGTCCTGGGCGAGAAGCTCGGCATGACCCAGGTCTTCGACGATGAGGGCCGGATCGTTCCGGTGACCGTCGTCCAGGCCGGGCCGTGTGTCGTGACCCAGCTCAAGAGCCCGGAGAAGGACGGCTACAGCGCCGTCCAGATCGGGTTCGGGCAGATCGACCCGCGCAAGGTGAACAAGCCGCGCACGGGCCACTTCGAGAAGGCCGGCGTGACGCCGCGCCGCTACCTCGTCGAACTGCGGGCCGACGACACCACCGAGTACGAACTCGGCCAGGAGATCACCGTCAGCGTCTTCGAGGCCGGCCAGAAGGTCGACGTCACCGGGACGAGCAAGGGCAAGGGCACCGCCGGTGTCATGAAGCGCCACGGCTTCAAGGGCCTCGGCGCCTCGCACGGCACCCAGCGCAAGCACCGCTCGCCGGGCTCGATCGGCGGCTGCGCCACCCCGGGCCGGGTCTTCAAGGGCCTGCGCATGGCCGGTCGCATGGGCAACGCCCGCACCACCGTGCAGAGCCTGAAGGTCCACGCGGTGGACGTCGAGAAGAACCTCATCCTGATCAAGGGTGCGATTCCCGGCGCCAACGGCAGCCTGGTCCTCATCCGCACCGCGGCCAAGAAGGGGGCTGTTGCCAAGTGAGCACGATCGACGTCCGGGACGCTACCGGCGGCTCGACGGGCACGGTGGAGCTGCCCGAGTCGGTGTTCGCGGCGAAGGTGAACGTTCCGCTGATCCACCAGGTCGTGGTCGCACAGCTCGCCGCCGCGCGGCAGGGCACCCACAAGACCAAGACCCGCGGCGAGGTCCGCGGCGGCGGCAAGAAGCCGTACCGTCAGAAGGGCACCGGCCGGGCCCGCCAGGGCTCGACCCGGGCGCCGCAGTTCACCGGCGGTGGCGTGGTGCACGGCCCCGTGCCGCGCGACTACAGCCAGCGCACCCCGAAGAAGATGAAGGCGGCCGCGCTGCGCGGCGCGCTGTCCGACCGGGCCGGCGCCGGGCGGGTGCACGTCGTCAGCTCGCTCATCAGCGGTGACACCCCGAAGACCAAGGTCGCGCTGCAGGCGCTGCGGCAGATCACGCAGGCCCGCAGCGTCCTCGTCGTGGTGCCCGAGGGCGACGACATCACCTGGCGCAGCCTGCGCAACGCGCCCGAGGTGCACGTGCTCCAGGCCGGCCAGCTCAACACCTACGACGTGCTGTGCAACGAGGACGTGGTCTTCCTCAAGGAGGCCTACGACCTGGTCGTGGCACGGCTCGGCCGGAGCGGGAAGGAAGAGGCCTGATGGAGAAGATCGCCGACCCGCGGGACATCATTTTGAAGCCCGTGGTCTCCGAGAAGAGCTACGGACTGATCGACGGTCACCGGCAGTACACGTTCCTCGTGCGCCGCGACGCCAACAAGACGCAGGTGAAGATCGCCATCGAGCAGATCTTCGACGTGAAGGTCACCAGCGTCAACACGATCAACCGCAAGGGCAAGCGCAAGCGCACCCGCCAGGGCTACGGCAAGCGCCCTGACACCAAGCGCGCGATCGTGAGCCTGGCCGACGACCAGACGATCGACATCTTCGGCCAGATCAGCTAGCCGACGCACGATACCGACGAAGGATGAACGAAAAAGATGGGCATCCGTAAGTACAAGCCGACGACTCCGGGTCGTCGCGGCGCGAGCGTCTCGGACTTCGCCGAGATCACGCGCAGCAAGCCGGAGAAGTCGCTGCTTGCACCCCTGCACGGCAAGGGCGGCCGGAACGTCCACGGCAAGGTCACCGTCCGCCACCAGGGCGGCGGTCACAAGCGGACGTACCGCATCATCGACTTCCGGCGGCACGACAAGGACGGCATCCCGGCGAAGGTCGCGCACATCGAGTACGACCCGAACCGCACGTCCCGCATCGCGCTGCTGCACTACGCCGACGGCGAGAAGCGCTACATCCTCGCGCCCGCCGGCGTCCAGCAGGGCGACCGCATCGAGAACGGCCCCGGAGCCGACATCAAGCCGGGCAACTGCCTGCCGCTCCGCAACATTCCGACCGGTACCTTCATCCACGCGGTGGAGCTGCAGCCGGGCGGCGGCGCGAAGCTCGGCCGGTCGGCCGGCGCGCAGATCCAGCTGCTGGCCAAGGAGGGCATGTACGCCACGCTGCGCATGCCCTCGGGCGAGGTGCGCATGGTCGACGTGCGCTGCCGCGCCTCGATCGGCCAGGTCGGCAACGCCGAGCAGGCCAACATCAACTGGGGCAAGGCCGGCCGGATGCGCTGGAAGGGCAAGCGGCCGAGCGTCCGCGGCGTCGCCATGAACCCTGTCGACCACCCGCACGGTGGTGGTGAGGGCAAGACGTCCGGTGGTCGTCACCCGGTGAACCCCAAGGGCAAGCCGGAGGGCCGCACCCGCAAGGCGCGCAAGCCCAGCGACCGGTTGATCATCCGTCGTCGGTCCAAGAAGAAGCGGTAGGAGCAGCCGACATGCCACGTAGCCTCAAGAAGGGTCCCTTCGTGGACGACCACCTGATGAAGAAGGTGGACGCCCAGAACGAGAAGGGCACCAAGAACGTCATCAAGACGTGGTCGCGGCGCTCCATGATCGTGCCGGACATGATCGGTCACACGATCGCCGTGCACGACGGCCGCAAGCACGTCCCGGTGTTCATCACCGAGTCGATGATCGGTCACAAGCTCGGTGAGTTCGCCCCCACGCGGACCTTCCGCAGCCACGTGAAGGAAGACCGGCGCAGCCGGCGGTAAAGCCCGACCAGAGAAATCAGGAGAAGCGATGGAAGCCAGGGCCCAGGCGCGGTACGTCCGCGTCACGCCCCGGAAGGCCCGCCGCGTGGTGGACCTCATTCGCGGGCTGCCCGCTGCGCAGGCGGAGTCCGTGCTGCGGTTCGCCCCCCAAGCGGCGAGCGAGCCGGTCTACAAGGTGCTCGCGAGCGCGATGGCCAACGCCGAGCACAACTTCAAGCTCGACCGCGAGACGCTGTTCGTCAGCCGCGCGTGGGTCGACGAGGGGCCGACGCTGAAGCGGTTCCGCCCCCGCGCCCAGGGCCGTGCCTTCCGCATCAACAAGCGGACGAGCCACATCACCGTGATCGTCGAGTCCCGGGCCGGCGACAGGGCCCAGGGCAAGCCGAAGGGAAGGACCCGATAGTGGGCCAGAAGGTTAACCCGCACGGGTTCCGCCTCGGCATCACGACCGACTTCAAGAGCCGGTGGTACGCCGACAAGCTGTACAAGTCGTACGTCGCCGAGGACGTCGCGATCCGTCGCATGCTGCAGCGCGGCATGGAGCGGGCCGGCATCTCCAAGGTGGAGATCGAGCGCACGACCGACCGCGTGCAGGTCGACATCCACACCGCGCGCCCCGGCATCGTGATCGGTCGTCGTGGCGCCGAGGCGGACCGCATCCGTGGCGACCTGGAGAAGCTGACCAAGAAGCAGGTACAGCTCAACATCCTCGAGGTCAAGAACCCCGAGGTCGACGCCCAGCTCGTCGCGCAGGGCGTGGCGGAGCAGCTCTCCAGCCGTGTCTCGTTCCGCCGGGCGATGCGCAAGGCCATGCAGTCGGCCATGAAGAGCGGCGCCAAGGGCATCCGGGTGCAGTGCTCGGGCCGCCTCGGCGGCGCCGAGATGTCGCGGTCGGAGTTCTACCGCGAGGGCCGTGTGCCGCTGCACACCCTGCGCGCCGACATCGACTACGGCTTCTACGAGGCCCGCACCACCTTCGGCCGCATCGGCGTGAAGGTGTGGATCTACAAGGGCGAGGCGCCGACCACCCGCGCCGAGCGCGAGGCCGCTGCGGCGGGCGCGCGCGCCGGCCAGCGCCGTGAGCGCGACGAGCGCCGTGGCGACCGTCCGCGCCGTGGCGACCGTCCGCGTCGTGGCGGCCGGGGCCCCCGCACCGAGCAGCCGGCCCAGGCGACCGCCGACTCCGGCTCCGCAGCACAGCAAGGGGAGGGAAGCTGACCATGCTGATCCCGCGCAGGGTCAAGCACCGCAAGCAGCACCGGCCCAACCGCAGCGGCATGGCCAAGGGCGGCACCCGGGTCGCCTATGGTGAGTACGGCATCCAGGCGCTGGAGCACGCGTACGTCACCAACAGGCAGATCGAGGCCGCTCGTATCGCCATGACCCGGCACATTCGCCGTGGCGGCAAGGTGTGGATCAACATCTTCCCCGATCGCCCACTGACGAAGAAGCCGGCCGAGACCCGCATGGGTTCCGGTAAGGGCTCGCCGGAATGGTGGATCGCGAACGTCAAGCCGGGCCGCGTCATGTTCGAGCTGTCGGGTGTGGCCGAGCCGGTGGCGCGTGAGGCGCTGCGGCGCGCGATGCACAAGCTGCCGATGAAGTGCAGGTTCGTTAAGCGAGAAGTGGGTGAGGCGTGATGGCGAAGGGCCTGACCGCCGCCGAGCTGCGGCCGATGGAACCCGAGGAGCTGGTCCAGAAGCTGAAGGAGGCGAAGGAGGAGCTGTTCAACCTCCGCTTCCAGTCGGCGACCGGTCAACTGGAGAGCCACGGGCGGCTGCGCGCCGTCCGCCGCGAGATCGCCCGTATCTACACGGTGATGCGTGAGCGCGAGCTCGGGATCATCACCGTAGAGAAGGAGCCGAGCGATGGCTGAAGTGACCGAGCAGGCCGAGCAGGCCGCGAAGCCGGCGCGTAACTACCGCAAGACCCGCGAGGGCCTGGTGGTCAGTGACAAGATGGACAAGACCGTGGTCGTGTCCGTCGAGGACCGCGTCAAGCACCCTCTGTACGGCAAGGTCATCCGCCGTACGAAGAAGTACAAGGCCCACGACGAGAACAACGAGTGCGGCATCGGCGACCGCGTGCTGCTGATGGAGACCCGGCCACTGTCCGCCACCAAACGGTGGCGTGTCGTGCGCATCGTCGAGAAGGCCAAGTGACGTCCGCGCGGGGCCGCTCGGCCGGTCCCGCGCACCTGATCAAAGACCAGTACGAGTTCCGCCAGGCTCAGCGATGAGAACCGGCGTGACACACAGGAGTTGACGTGATCCAGCAGGAGTCGCGACTCAAGGTCGCCGACAACACGGGTGCCAAGGAGATCCTTTGTATCCGTGTGCTCGGCGGCTCGGGTCGGCGCTACGCGGGCATCGGCGACGTCATCGTCGCGACGGTGAAGGACGCCCTTCCCGGCGCCGGCGTGAAGAAGGGTGACGTGGTCAGAGCTGTCGTGGTGCGCACCAGCAAGGAGCGCCGCCGCCCCGACGGCTCCTACATCCGCTTCGACGAGAACGCCGCGGTCATCATCAAGGACAGTGGTGACCCCCGTGGCACGCGTATCTTCGGCCCGGTCGGCCGCGAGCTGCGTGACAAGAAGTTCATGCGCATCATCTCGCTAGCCCCGGAGGTGCTGTGATGCCGAAGAAGACGGTACGGCCCCAGCCGAAGAAGCTGCATGTGAAGAAGGGCGACCTGGTCCAGGTCATCGCCGGCAAGGACAAGGGTGCCAAGGGTCGGATCATCGCCGCCTACCCGCGCCAGGAGCGCGTGGTGGTCGAGGGCGTGAACATGATCAAGAAGCACTCCAAGGTCACCCACCAGGGGCCGCGCGGCGCCAAGGAAGGCGGCGTGCAGACCCTGGAGGCGCCCATCCACGTGAGCAACGTCAAGCGGCTCAAGGATGACGCCAAGAAGGACGACAAGCCCGCGAAGAAGGCCGCCGAGGGCAAGGCCGGCGAGGCCGCCGAATCGGGTGAGGACGACTGATGACCGCCACCGTTACCGAGTACGCCGGGCCCCGGCTCAAGCAGCGCTACCGCGACGAGATCGCCGACAAGCTGCGCCAGGAGTTCGGCATCACCAACGTCATGCAGATCCCCACGGTGACCAAGATCAAGGTCAACATGGGGGTCGGTGAGGCGGCGCGCGACTCGAAGCTGATCGAGGGTGCGATCCGTGACCTCACCGCGATCACCGGGCAGAAGCCGGCCGTGGCCCGCGCCCGCAAGTCGATCGCCCAGTTCAAGCTGCGCGAGGGCATGCCGATCGGCGCCCACGTCACGCTGCGGGGCGACCGCATGTGGGAGTTCCTCGACCGTCTGCTGTCGCTGGCCCTGCCGCGCATCCGCGACTTCCGCGGTCTGTCGCCCAAGCAGTTCGACGGCAACGGCAACTACACGTTCGGTCTCACCGAGCAGGTCATGTTCCACGAGGTGGACCAGGACCGCGTGGACCGGCAGCGGGGCATGGACATCACCATCGTGACCACCGCCCGCGACGACGATCAGGGACGGGCGCTGCTGAGGCACCTCGGCTTCCCGTTCAAGGAAGCGTGAGAGGAGAGAGCTGATCATGGCGAAGAAGTCACTGATCGCCAAGGCGGCGCGCAAGCCCAAGTTCGGCGTCCGTGCCTACACTCGGTGTTCGCGTTGCGGCAGGCCGCGCGCCGTCTACCGCAAGTTCGGGCTGTGCCGCGTGTGCTTCCGCGAGATGGCGCACCGCGGCGAGCTGCCCGGCATCACCAAGTCCAGCTGGTAAGCCGGTCGCGGTAGCACGGCGAGCTTGCAGACCAGTCAACCATCAAGGCCACCGCAGGTCCCGGTAGCGGGAAACCGCGGTGAGGAAGGCCACCGGCCATGACGATGACCGATCCGATCGCAGACATGCTCACTCGTCTGCGCAACGCCAACTCGGCGTATCACGACACCGTCGCGATGCCGTACTCCAAGATCAAGGCGCACATCGCCGAGATCCTCCAGCAGGAGGGTTACATCCAGACCTGGTCCGTCGAGGACGCCAAGGTCGGTAAGAACCTCGTGGTGGAGCTGAAGTTCGGGCCGAGCCGTGAGCGGTCCATCTCGGGCCTGCGCCGGGTGTCCAAGCCCGGCCTGCGGGTCTACGCGAACAAGAACAATCTGCCCCGGGTGCTGGGCGGCCTGGGCGTCGCGATCATCTCGACGTCCGCCGGCCTGATGACCGACAAGCAGGCCAAGAAGCGCGGAGTGGGCGGGGAAGTCCTCGCCTACGTGTGGTAACGAGGGGAGGAATCACAGCATGTCACGAATCGGACGGCTGCCCATCCCCGTACCGAGCGGCGTCGATGTCACCATCGACGGCCGAGCCGTCACGGTCAAGGGGCCCAAGGGCACGCTTTCGCACACCGTCGCCGAGCCGATCAGCGTCGCGCGGGGCGACGACGGCACGATCAGCGTCACGCGACCCAACGACGAGAACAAGGTCCGTGCGCTGCACGGGCTGTCCCGCACGCTGATCGCGAACATGGTGACCGGGGTCACCCAGGGCTACTCCAAGAGCCTGGAGATCGTCGGGGTCGGTTACCGCGTCCAGGCCAAGGGGCCGAAGCAGCTGGAGTTCGCACTGGGCTTCAGCCACCCGGTGATCGTCGACGCCCCCGAGGGCATCACCTTCCGCGTCGAGAAGCCGACCCTGTTCCATGTGGACGGCATCGACAAGCAGAAGGTCGGCGAGGTCGCGGCCAACATTCGCAAGCTGCGCAAGCCCGACCCGTACAAGGGCAAGGGCGTGCGGTACCAGGGCGAACAGATCCGCCGCAAGGTCGGAAAGGCTGGTAAGTAGTCGTGGCCTTCACCAAGCTCGGCAACAAGCACCTGAGCAAGCACACCGCCGCGCGGGTCGTGTCGCGGCTGCGCCGCCACCGGCGCGTCCGCAAGAGGGTCTACGGCACACCCGCCCGGCCGCGACTGGTCGTCACCCGCTCGTCGAAGCACATCTTCGCGCAGGTCGTCGACGACACCGTGGGACATACCCTGGTGAGCGCCTCCACGCTCGACCCGACGTTGCGCACCGCCGAGGGCACCAAGAGCGAGAAGGCGCGCCGTGTGGGCGCCCTGATCGCTCAGCGGGCCAAGGACGCCGGCATCGACGCCGTGGTGTTCGACCGTGGCGGCAACAAGTACGCCGGTCGCATCGCGGCGCTGGCCGACGGCGCCCGTGAGGGCGGGCTGGAGTTCTGAGCCGATGATGACGACCAACAATGAGAAGAGGAACCACTGATGGCTGCAGCTCCGCGTCGCGGTGCCGGCGGCGGTGGTGAGCGGCGGGACCGTCGCGACGATCGCCGCGGTGGTGCCGCAGACAAGGGCGTCTCGTACATCGAGCGCGTCGTGAAGATCAACCGAGTGGCCAAGGTCGTCAAGGGCGGCCGGCGCTTCAGCTTCACCGCCCTCGTCGTCGTCGGCGACGGCAACGGCATGGTCGGGGTCGGCTACGGCAAGGCCAAGGAGGTGCCCGCGGCGATCGCCAAGGGCGTCGAGGAGGCCAAGAAGCACTTCTTCAAGGTGCCGCGCATCCAGGGCACCATCCCGCACACCGTGCAGGGCGAGGACGCCGCCGGCGTCGTGCTGCTGCGCCCGGCCTCGGCCGGTACCGGTGTGATCGCGGGTGGCCCGGTGCGCGCGGTGTTGGAGTGCGCCGGCATCCACGACGTGCTGTCCAAGTCGCTCGGCTCCGACAACCCGATCAACATCGTGCACGCCACCGTGTCGGCTCTGAAGGGCCTCAGCCGCCCAGAGGAGATCGCTGCGCGCCGTGGCAAGGCGATCGAGGATGTCGCGCCCGCGTCGATGCTCAAGGCGCGTGCTGAGGGCCTCGCAGAGGCCGCGGCCGCAAGGGCGGTGAGCTGACGATGGCGCACCTCAAGATCACCCAGGTCCGCTCGAAGATCGGGGGCAACCACAACCAGCGTGAGTCGCTGCGTTCGCTCGGCCTCCGGCGTATCGGCCACACCGTCGTCAAGGACGACCGCCCGGAGATCCGCGGCATGGTCGCCGTGGTGTCGCACCTGGTCACCGTTGAAGAGGTCGACTGACAATGGCAGACAACACCTCGCGTGAGCGTGCCCCGCTGGGCATCCACGACCTGCGTCCCGCCCCCGGCGCCAACCGGCCGAAGATCCGCAAGGGTCGCGGCGAGGCGTCCAAGGGCAAGACCGCCGGCCGAGGCACCAAGGGCACGAAGGCGCGCAAGAGCATCCCGTTCGGCTTCGAGGGCGGGCAGATGCCGCTGCAGCGGCGGCTGCCGAAGCTGAAGGGCTTCTCCAACGCCCTGTTCAAGACGAGCTACCAGGTGGTCAACCTGGACAAGCTCGCGGAGCTGTTCCCCGAGGGCGGCGAGGTCACCGTCGAGGCCCTGGCCGACAAGGGAGCGGTGCGCGGCAAGAAGCCGGTGAAGGTGCTGGGCGGCGGGGAGCTCTCCGTGGCGCTGAATGTTTCGGCGCACGCCTTTTCTTCCACGGCCAAAGAGAAGATCACCGCCGCGGGCGGTTCGGTCACCGAGCTTTAGGGTGACGCTGCCCTGAGATGGCGATGACCGGACGTCCGTACGCGGCTCGTACGAGGGCGCGGGGGTTCATGAGGAGCCCCCGCGCTCGTAGTGCGTTAGAGTTCGCTCGACAGCGGGCTGTTGCGCATTCAGATGACAGTCCGACTGGATCTCTGACCGAAATGACGTCGATGGGTGTCACGCACCACATCGCCCAGCGAATCCGCCGTACAGGCGCGCAGGAGGGACTGTGCTAACCGCGATAGCCCGGGCGTTCCGTACGCCCGACCTGCGCAAAAAGCTGCTGTTCACAGTGGCCATCATTGCGCTGTTCCGTCTTGGCTCGGTTCTGCCCAGCCCCGGGGTGCACACTGAGAACGTCAGTAAATGTCTGGCCGACGCGCAGGCCGGCGATGCCGGAAACATCTACGGCATGGTGCAGCTGTTCAGCGGTGGCGCGCTGCTGAAACTTTCCGTGTTCGCACTGGGCATCATGCCCTACATCACCGCGAGCATCATCCTGCAGTTGCTCACCGTGGTGATCCCGCGGCTGGAGGCCTTGAAGAAGGAAGGCCAGGCAGGCACCGCAAGGATCACGCAGTACACCCGCTATCTCACGATCGGTCTTGGTGTTCTGCAGTCGACGGCGTTCGTGGCGCTTGCCCGGTCCGGGCAACTGTTCCCGAACTGTAACCTTCCGGTCTTGGTGAACCAGGACATCCTCACCATCACGACCATGGTCCTCACGATGACGGCCGGCACCTCCGTCATCATGTGGCTGGGCGAGCTGGTCACCGACCGCGGCGTCGGCAACGGCATGTCGCTCCTGATCTTCACTCAGGTCATCGCGGTGTTCCCGTCGTACATGCTGAACATCTGGCGGCAGAGCCCGGCGGCGTTCGTCATCGTGATGGTCGTCGGCGTGTTCCTGGTCGCGGCCGTGGTCTTCGTCGAGCAGGCTCAGCGGCGCATCCCGGTGCAGTACGCCAAGCGCATGGTGGGCCGCCGCATGTACGGCGGCACGTCCACCTACATCCCGCTGAAGGTGAACCAGGCCGGCATCATCCCGGTCATCTTCGCCTCGTCGATGCTCTACCTGCCGCAGCTGATGGTGTCGCTGTTCGGCAACACGCAGAACCCGAACGCGGTCATCACCTGGCTCGCGCAGACCTTCGTGCGCGGCGATCACCCGGTGTACATGATCACGTACTTCTTGCTCAACATCTTCTTCACGTACTTCTACGTGACCATTACCTTCAACCCCGTTGAAGTCTCCGACAACATGAAGAAGTACGGTGGGTTCATCCCGGGCATCCGTCCGGGACGGCCGACCGCCGAGTTCTTGAACTACGTGCTCAATCGGCTGACGGCGCCGGGCTCGCTGTATCTGGGAGTGCTCTCCCTGATACCGATCATCGCGTTCGCGTTGATCGGAGATGCCGCGAGCCAGCAGAACTTCCCATTCGGAGGGACGAGCATTCTGATCATGGTTGGTGTCGGGCTGGACACAGTGAAGCAGATCGAGAGCCAGCTCCAGCAGCGCAACTACGAGGGTTTCCTGAAGTAGTGCGCGTCGTCTTGGTCGGGCCCCCCGGAGCGGGCAAGGGGACGCAGGCCCAGTTCATCGCATCGCACCTGTCCATCCCGAAGATTTCGACAGGTGACATCTTCCGCGCCAACGTGTCGGGTGGCACGGAGCTCGGCAAACTTGCCAAGGAGTACATGGATCGTGGCGATCTCGTGCCCGACGAGGTCACGGTCGCCATGGTCCGCGACCGGCTGGGGGAGGACGACGCGCAGGAGGGTTTCCTCCTCGACGGCTTCCCGCGCAACGTTCCACAGGCGGAGATCCTCAAGAAGATGCTCGCCGAGTGGGGCTCGTCGCTGGACGTCGTCCTCGAACTGGTCGTCGACGACGAGGAGGTCGTCCGCCGTCTCGCGGGCAGACGCACGTGCAGATCCTGCGGGAAGGTCTGGCACGTCGACTTCGACCCACCGGCGCGCGAGGGCGTGTGCGACGCCTGCGGTGGGCGGCTGTTCCAGCGCGACGACGACCGCGAGGACACCATCAGGCATCGCCTGGAGGTCTATCAGGAGCAGACGTCTCCGTTGATCTCCTTCTACGCCGATGAGGGCATCCTGGTCGGCGTCGACGCCACCGGGCCGGTGGAGGAGGTCACGCAGCGCGCCCTGGCGGCCCTGCGCCGTTTCGCGGACTAGTTTCGGGCCGAGCACAACGCCATCCCTCTGTGTGAGGGGTGGCGTTTGGCTTTTTAGGGGAGAATCGGGGGAATTGAGGGTATCCGCCTGCTGTTAACTGTGCGGGGGTATGTACGTGTTCAAGAAGAACAGGCACGGGATTCAGGTCAAGACTCCCGAGCAGGTCGAGAAGATGCGGGCCGCCGGCCTGGTCGTTGGGAGGACTCTGGACCTGTTGAAGCGCTCGGTGGAGCCGGGTATCACTCCGCTCGATCTGGACGCGATCGCGGAGAAGGCCATCAGGGACGAGGGGGCGATCCCCTCGTTCAAGGGTTACCAGGGGTTCCCGGCGACCATCTGCGCCTCCGTCAACGACGAGGTCGTGCACGGCATCCCCACCGATCGCCGCAAGCTGCGCGAGGGCGACATCATCTCGATCGACTGCGGGGCGATCCTGGACGGCTGGCACGGCGACTCCGCCGTGACGGTGCCCGTCGGCGAGATCGAGCCGCGCCTGGCCGAGCTGCTGCGGGTCACCGAGGAGTCCATGTGGCGCGGCATCGCCGCGCTGGTCGTCGGAGGGTACCTCTCCGACATCGGGCATCAGGTGGAGAGCTACGCGCGCTCTCAGGGCCCCTACGGCATCCCCCGGGAGTACGGCGGGCACGGCATCGGCACCGCGATGCACATGGACCCCTGGATCGCCAACCACGGGCGGCCGGGCAAGGGGCCGAGGTTCGAGGCCGGGATGTGCTTCGCCGTCGAGCCGATGCTCAACCTCGGCACCGACCGCACGCGGGTGCTGGCCGACGACTGGACCGTCGTCACGCTCGACGGCCAGCCGTCCGCGCATTTCGAGCACAGCGTCGCGGTCACCGATGATGGACCCCTGGTACTGACCGCGCTGGACGGCGGCGAGGCACGGCTCGCCGCGCTGAGTGCGCCGGCGAATGGAGCAGGAGCGAAGACAGATGGCCTCAGCACCGGAGATGCGAGCGTCTGACGGCGACCGTGATCGGGTCGCCGAGGCGCTGCGCGAACACGTCGCCGAAGGCCGGCTCACCATGGACGAGTTCCAGGAGCGCCTGCAGCAGGTCTATCAGAGCAAGACCTACGGTGAGCTCGCCCGGCTGACGTCCGACCTGCCCGACATCGACCTGCACGGCCTGCCCGCGCGGCGCGAGCCGGAGGCGCGGCGCGAGCCGGAGGTCGCCTCCCGCGGCGGCATGCGGGCCGCCTGGGCGGCGTGGGCGGGCGTCAGCGCCATGAACTGGGCGATCTGGCTCGTCGTGTCCGTGACCGGCGGCGAGTTCATCTACCCCTGGCCCATCTGGATCACGGTGATCTGGGGCGCCGCGCTGCTCGTCGGCACGGTGTTCGGAGACGGCCGGCGCGGGCGCTGACCCTCCCCGCACACTTTTCTCCCGCGCCCTTCTCGCGCGCCGTATGTGTCGTAGTGCACGTACGGCGCGCTGTGCGTATTCCTCCGCAGAACGCCGGCCGCGGTCTTCCTAGCGTGATGGCCGTCGGGCGGGAGCGGCGACGGGTGGACGTCCGGCCGCCCCACCCGGCGCGGGACACCATCTCTACGGGAGGACACCGTGCGTAAGATCCCCAGCATCCTCGCGGGAACGGCCGCGGCAGGCGCGCTGCTCGGCGGGCTGAGCCTCGCCCCGGCCGCGCAGGCGGCCACCGCCTCGGCCACGACGGTGGCGCAGGCGCCGTTCCGGCACTTCTTCGGCCCCTACTACTCGGGGTACGGCCGCTCCGAGGGCCGCGGCCGCCGGTCCTACGTCAAGGGCTACTGGTACCGGGACGGCCGCGACGTCCGCCTCGTCTTCACCGGCTTCGACCGTGACCGCGACCGCCAGTACACCTACTACTGGGTGCGGTGGCACGACCGGTCCGGCACGCACCGCAGCGTCTACCGCGACCGCGACGTGTTCCGCTTCTCGCGGGTGTTCAAGCGCGGCAGCCGCTTCGACGACTTCGACGTCCGGGTCTGCGAGGGCACGCGCCGGTCCGACGACTGCGGCCGTTACCACGACGTCTTCTAGACGTCTGCCGGGCGTCCGGTACCCGGCGGCGAGGGGAGCCGGGCGACGACGGGCCCGCCGGGGTGAGCCATCGCTCCGGCGGGCCCGTTCGTCGTGCTGCCCTGCCCTCGGGGCCGTCTTCTGAGGTACGGTGTTACCGGGTCGTGTCCTGGCGCCGGCTCATCGTTTCGCTTTCTTGTCGTGGTTGCCGTAGACTCCTTTGTCGGCTCACTATGACCAATCGCGTCTCGGCGGCCCTGTGGCCGCCGCTCTCGACGAAACGCGTGTGGTCGCGGCTGCGTGGTGATCCGATATCCCAGACGACCGATCAGTGAAACGCGAGGGACATGCCCAAGAAGGACGGCGCCATCGAGATCGAGGGCACTGTGGTCGAATCTCTCCCGAACGCCATGTTCAGGGTGCAACTCGACAACGGGCACAAGGTCCTGGCCCATATCAGCGGCAGGATGCGGATGCACTATATCCGGATCCTTCCTGACGACAGGGTTGTCGTCGAACTGAGCCCGTACGACCTCAGTCGCGGGCGGATCGTCTACCGATACAAGTAATCCCGAAACAAGCCCCAGCGGAGAGGGAGCCGAGCCTGGCGGGCGAGGCGGACTCGACCCGGCAGAACGATGAGGGACGATGAAGGTCAAGCCGAGCGTCAAGAAGATCTGCGACAAGTGCAAGGTGATCCGCCGGCACGGTCGCGTCATGGTGATTTGCGACAACCTGCGGCACAAGCAGCGCCAGGGTTAGCCGAGCACCTCTGACCCGCCGCGCGGGTCGGAAGCATCCGCGGTCCGCGCTCGCGGTCCGCCAGAAACCGAAGAACGTGCGTCACAGCCGCGCAGGCGGCCGGGTTCACCCGGACCGAACCACGTGGCGGACCCCCGGTCGGAGGCCGGGGCCCTCACCCCGGGCATGGGGAGGGGCGGTGGCGCGCAAGACCTCCGCCACACTGAAGGGAATGCCCGACCATGGCTCGCCTGGTTGGCGTCGACCTCCCCCGCGACAAGCGGCTGGAGATCGCTCTCACGTACATTTTCGGAATCGGCCGCAGCCGTTCCCAGGAGATCCTGAAGGCCACCGGCATCAATGGCGACCTCCGGGTGCATCAGCTCGGCGACGCCGAGCTGATTCCGCTGCGCGACTACATCGAGGCCAACTTCAAGATCGAAGGTGACCTCCGCCGCGAGATCCAGGCCGACATCCGCCGCAAGATCGAGATTCAGTGCTATCAGGGCATCCGGCACCGCCGCGGCCTTCCCGTGCACGGTCAGCGCACGCAGACCAACGCACGCACCCGCAAGGGCAAGAAGAAGACCGTGGCCGGCAAGAAGAAGCCCGGTAAGAAGTAGTCCGCGCAGCCGGATCGATCACCTGTAGGAGTTAGGCACACATGCCTCCCAAGAGCCGTCAGGGCGCGCCCAAGAAGGTGCGCCGCAAGGAGAAGAAGAACGTCGCTCACGGGCACGCCCACATCAAGAGCACGTTCAACAACACCATCGTCTCGATCACCGACCCCTCCGGGAACGTGATCTCCTGGGCCAGCGCCGGCCACGTCGGGTTCAAGGGCTCCCGCAAGTCCACCCCGTACGCCGCGCAGATGGCCGCCGAGAACGCCGCCCGCCGTGCCATGGAACACGGCATGCGCAAGGTCGACGTCTTCGTCAAGGGCCCCGGCTCCGGCCGGGAGACCGCGATCAGGTCCCTGCAGGCCACCGGCCTCGAAGTGGGCTCGATCCAGGACGTCACCCCCGTGCCGCACAACGGCTGCCGTCCGCCGAAGCGCCGTCGCGTTTGACCAGGAGATAGAGAGACATGGCCCGTTACACCGGAGCGGACTGCAAGCTCTGCCGTCGGGAGAAGACCAAGCTCTTCCTCAAGGGCAGCAAGTGCGAGTCCGCCAAGTGCCCCATCGAGATCCGTCCGTACCCTCCGGGTGAGCACGGCCGCGGCCGGCCCAAGGAGTCGGAGTACCAGCTCCAGCTGCGGGAGAAGCAGAAGACCCGCCGCATCTACGGCGTTCTCGAGCGGCAGTTCCACAACTACTACGAGGAGGCCAACCGCAAGAGCGGCAAGACCGGTGAGAACCTCCTCCAGATCCTGGAGAGCAGGCTTGACAACGTGGTCTACCGCGCCGGTTTCGCCGAGTCGCGCGACGCCGCCCGCCAGCAGGTCCGCCACGGCCACATTCTGGTCAACGGCAAGAAGGTCGACATTCCGTCGTACCGCGTGCGCGAGCACGACATCATCGAGGTGCGCGAGAAGTCGCGTAACCTGATGCCGTACGAAGTGGCGCGGGCCAAGGCCGGCGACAAGACCGTCCCGGCCTGGCTGGGGGTCGTGCCCGACCGCATGCGCATCCTCGTGCACCAGCTCCCGGTGCGTCAGCAGATCGACACGCAGATCCAGGAGCAGTTGATCGTCGAGCTCTACTCCAAGTAGTAGTCGGGCTCATCGTCGGCCGTACGGCATCCTCGCGGGGGCCGTACGGCTGGCGGCGT
This sequence comes from Actinomycetales bacterium, assembly GCA_044507605.1. Classification (GTDB taxonomy): domain Bacteria; phylum Actinomycetota; class Actinomycetes; order Streptosporangiales; family Streptosporangiaceae; genus Thermopolyspora. Next base: position 23,569 of record JBIQJI010000026.1, read on the forward strand.
TACCAGCCGTCGGCGTCATATAGCGGGCGTCGCGGAGAAACAGGGGTGAACCCACATGCTGATCGCTCAGCGTCCGACCCTCGTCGAGGACGTCCTCGAAGAGACCCGGTCGCGGTTCGTCATCGAGCCGCTGGAGCCGGGATTCGGCTACACCATCGGCAACTCGCTGCGGCGGACCCTGCTGTCCTCCATTCCGGGGGCGGCCGTCACCAGCATCCGCATCGAGGGCGTGCTGCACGAGTTCTCGACCGTGCCGGGGGTGAAGGAGGACGTCACCGACATCATCCTGAACCTCAAGGAGCTGGTCGTCTCCTCCGAGCACGACGAGCCGGTCGTGATGTACCTGCGCAAGCAGGGCCCCGGTGAGGTCACCGCCGCCGACATCGCGCCGCCGGCCGGTGTCGAGGTGCACAACCCCGACCTGCACATCGCCACGCTCAACGGCAAGGCGAAGCTCGAGATGGAGCTGACCGTCGAGCGCGGCCGCGGCTACGTCTCCGCCGCGCAGAACAAGCAGCCCGGCCAGGAGATCGGCCGCATCCCGATCGACTCGATCTACTCGCCCGTGCTCAAGGTGACGTACAAGGTCGAGGCGACCCGTGTCGAGCAGCGCACCGACTTCGACCGGCTGCTGCTCGACGTCGAGACCAAGCCGTGTATGAAGCCCCGCGACGCGGTGGCGTCGGCCGGCAAGACCCTCGTCGAGCTGTTCGGCCTGGCCCGCGAGCTCAACGTCGAGGCCGAGGGCATCGACATCGGCCCGTCGCCGCAGGACGCCGCCATGGCGGCCGATCTGGCGCTGCCGATCGAGGAGCTGAACCTCACGGTCCGCTCCTACAACTGCCTCAAGCGCGAGGGCATCCACACCGTGGGCGAGCTCGTCGGCCGCAGCGAGCAGGACCTCCTCGACATCAGGAACTTCGGCGCGAAGTCCATCGAAGAGGTCAAGCAGAAGCTGCACGAGATGAACCTTTCGCTGAAGGACTCCCCGCCCGGGTTCGACCCGACCGCGGTGGCCGGCGGCGAATACGACGATGACGACAGAAGCTACGTCGAAACCGAGCAGTACTGATCGCCAGTACCGATCCTCCCGACCCCGGTACCTGATACGGCCGGGGCGGGTCTTCCACTGAGGAGAACGACATGCCCAAGCCCACCAAGGGCCCGCGTCTTGGCGGCAGCCCCGCGCACGAACGGCTGATCCTGGCGAACCTCGCCACCCAGCTGTTCGAGCACGGCCGCATCCGCACCACGGAGGCGAAGGCCAAGCGGCTGCGCCCGCTGGCCGAGCGGCTGATCACCAAGGCCAAGAAGGGCGACATCCACAACCGTCGCCAGGTGCTGACCGTCGTCCGCGACAAGGGCGTCGTGCACCACCTGTTCACCGAGATCGCGCCGACGTTCGCGGAGCGTCCCGGTGGCTACACGCGGATCACCAAGCTCGGCCCGCGTAAGGGCGACAACGCGCCGATGGCCGTCATCGAGCTGGTCACCGAGCCGCTGAACAAGCCGGCCGTGACCCGCACGACCCCGGCCGCCAAGGCCGCTCCGGCACCGGCCGCCGAGGCGGAGGCCAAGGCCGAGGCCGCACCGGCCGAAGAGGCGGCTCCGGCGGCCGAGGCCGCCGAGGAGACGACCGAGGCGGCGCAGGAGCCGGAACAGGGCGAGTCCGCGAAGGACGACGCCTGAAGACGGCGCGGTCAGCCAGCGCGGTTACCAGATAGCGCGGATTTCGCAGCGCGGTTACGAACGGGTCCGGTGCGCCTCGCGGGGCACCGGACCCGTTCGCCGTGCCGGGCACCGGTGTGCGGCGCCGGCGAGATGCGCGGGCCGGAAAGCGGCGGCTCCATGCGGGCCGGTGCCGGCGACGGCACGACCGCACGATCGACGGTTCGCCCGAAGACACGACGAGAAGACACGACGATCTGGACGGCATATGGACACCCCCGCATCGGTTCGGGTCCGCTTGGACCTGGGGTACGACGGCACCGATTTCTCGGGGTGGGCGCGGCAGCCCGGCCGCCGTACCGTCCAGGGCGAGGTGGAGGCCGCGCTGGGGCGCGTCCTGCGTCTCGATCCGGCGCCGACGCTGACCGTCGCCGGCCGCACCGACGCCGGTGTGCACGCCCGCGGGCAGGTGGCTCACGTCGACCTTCCCGTGGCGGCCGGGGAGACGCCCCGAAACGGGCCGTGGGATTCGCCTGAAGGGCTCTCTGCGCTGCGGCGACGCCTCGCCGGTATTCTGCCCCCGGATGTCCGGGTTCATGGCGTCAGCGTGGCTCCTGAGGGCTTCGACGCCCGGTTCTCCGCGCTCTGGCGCCGGTACGTCTACCGGGTCTGTGACGCGCCGTGGGGCGTGGACCCGCTCCGCCGCCGGGAGGTGCTGTGGCACAACCGGCCGCTCGACGCCGCGCGGATGACGGCCGCCGCCGAGCGGCTGCTGGGGGAGCACGACTTCGCGGCGTTCTGCAAGAAGCGTGCGGGCGCCACGACGATCCGGGCGCTGACGCGGCTCGACTGGGCGCGCGTGGGCCCGGGGATGCTGGCGGCCACCGTGGTCGCCGACGCGTTCTGCCACTCCATGGTGCGGGCGCTGGTGGGGGCCCTGCTCGCCGTGGGAGACGGCCGCAAAGCGGTGTCGTGGCCCGGTGAGGTGCTGGCGCACGGGGTCCGCGACTCGGCCGTCAACGTCGCCCCCGCGCACGGCCTGTGCCTGGAGGAGGTGGCGTACCCTCCCGACGACGAGCTGGCCGCCCGGGCCGCGCTGACCCGCCGGGTGCGCACCCCCGCCGCGGGCGGAGCGTGACGCTCAGTCGCCCGTGGCCTTCGCGGCCCGCTTCTCGAGCACTTCGGCGGTGAGGTCGCGGAAGCCCCCGCTGATCGGGCCGAGGTCGGTCTCCTTGCTGGTGGGGGTGTGACCGTCGCTGTAGGTGGCGTAGCTGAAGACGATGTAGCGGCCCCGCACCTCGCCCGAGGCGTAGCCGCCGGCGATGTCCATGCGCTCGCCGCCACTGCCGGCGGCGGCCTTCAGGCCGCGGAACCACACGTTCTCGGAGAGGTCCTTGGCCGCGTCGGCGGTCACGGCGGCCTCCTTGCTGGGCATGACCGCGATGCCCGTCGTGACAGCGTACTTGTGCTTGCCGTCGACGTAGGTGGCCCGGAGCAGCCGGTCGCAGCCCTGCGACTTGAGCGCCGCCGCGAACGCGCCGCCGGCGCCCTTGTCGCAGTCGTTCAGCAGGTTCGTCTTGACGCGTTTGTACGTGCGCCCGGCCACGCTCACCTTGCTCTGCGGGAACGCCTCGGCCAGGGTCATCTCGGCCGGATCGGTGCGCTTGGCGGAGAGCGGGTCGTCGGCGGGGGTGGGGGTGGGCTCGGCCTCCGGCTGCTTCAGCACCGCGGACGGCCGCGCGGCCTGCGGGTCGGCGGGCCGGTCGTCCAGCCCGGAGTAGGCGAGATAGCCGCCGGTGCCGATGGCGCCCACGGCGACGACGATGGCCGCGCCGACGACCAGGCGCTTGCCTGGACCGGACTTGGGGTCGGACGGGGGTGTGACGGGGCTGTAGGGCGAGGCGCCGGGCGGCGCGAACGACCCCTGCGGGGACCGTGCCCCGCCCTTCGCCGCGCCGGTGTCGAACGCCGAGAACGGGCCGGCGACCGTGGAGGGGCCACCCGGCGACGGGGTCGCGGACGGGTTGCCCATCGGGCCGGTGGGGGCGGGGGGAAAACCAGAGGATGCGGGCATGTTCGCCAATCCAACAGGATCGACCACTGAAGGTCGAACAGAGGAGTCATCGGGCGACGCGGGCGGGAACGGGAACGGCGGCAGCGTGGCCGCGGAGGACGCCTGCGGCGGACCGTCCGCGGGAGGCCCGGGGTCGACCGGCCCGAACCCGGCGGGCGGACTCGGCTGCGGTGTCGTCTCCGGGGCCGGGCCGGCCGGAGGGGCGGGGGCCGCGGCGGACGCTTCGGGCGCCGGGCTCGGGGGCGCCGGACGTGCGGGCGCAGGCTCGGGGGACGCCGGCTCGGGGGACGTCGGACCGGCGGGTGGCGGGCTCGCGGGCTGCGGGCCGGTGGGGCCGGATGACGCGCCGTGGTGGTGCGGGTCCGCCGACGGCGTCGTGCGGGGTGTGCCGGGCAGGAGCAGCTCGGCCGTGGCGTCGGGCTCGCCGGGCCCCGCCGCCACCGGCTCGGCGCCCATCACCGCCTCGTAGGCCTCGCGCGCCTGCGGCGGCCAGACCGGTACGTCGCCGGGCGCGGAAGGCGCGCCGAAGTACGGGTGGACGGGCTCCTCCGGGGCGCGCACCTCGGCGGCGTACGACTCGCCGGGGTACGACGTGTCGGCGGAGGTCTGCCCGGGCCATGGCTCGCCGATCGGCTCGCCGGTCGCGGCCGGCCAGGCGGGCGGGGGGTCGCCCGTCGACGCGCCGCCGATCCGCATGCCCGCGGCGGCGGCGGTGAAGGCCGGAGGCGGCTGCCAGGACAGGGCCCCAGGAGCGCCTGGAATGCCGGATAAACCCGGAATATCGGAGGAACCCGGCTGCTCGCCGATGGGCGACCGGCCGAAGCTCGGCGGAGGTGCCGACGGCGGCTGTGCACCCGCCGTCGCATCGGTCGCCGCCGAGCCGTCGGTCTCGCGTTCGTGCTCGTGCTCGGACCCCGGATCGTGGCCACGCATAAGGCGAAGCGTAGCGATACCGCGAGATCGGCACGTGGCTATGCCGTTTCCCGATCAGGTTCGGTTGGGCAATGCGATGAAAGGCCGATCCATAGGCGGATCCGTCAGCCATGCCCCCCGGTGAGCGACCGGGTGTCGAGCGCCGGGTACACCGTGCCGTCCAGGATGTCGGAGGAGGCCTGGTTCAGCCGCTTGCGCTCCTTGGTGGTCGGCCGGTGGCCGTCCTTGAACTGGCACCACACCAGCACCGAATAGTGGCCGTGCGTCCAGGCTCCCGCGAGCGCCTCGCCCTTGCCGAGCTGCTGGGTGGCGCCCGACTTGCCGGGAAGCGCCTTGACGTAGTCCTTGCGCGCCGATCCCGCCCCGGCGGACGTGACCTTCTTGGCCCCGGACGTGGTCTTCAGGTTGGCCACGCCGATGGTCGCGATGATCTCGCCCTTGGCGTCCTGGTAGCTCGCCCGCAGGATCTGGCTGCAGCCGGCCCTCTTGACGGCCGCGGTGATCTTGGTGCCCGTGACGCCGTCCGCACACTTCTTGTCCGCGCGCCAGATGGTGCGGGTGTAGTGACGTTTGCCCACGGTGAGTTTGCGGTGGCCGAAGAGCTCCTTGCGGGTGAGCGGCTGCGGGTCGGTGGCGCGCGAAGCGGCGTAGCCGAACCTGCCGGACGGCCGGGTGGGGTCGACGGTGATGGTCGGCGACGGCGTGGCCGCCGTGGCGGAGGCGGGAGCCTCGTCCTGGGACGCCAGGTAGAGGGCGCCGCCCGTCACACCGACGATCACCACCGCCCCCACGGAGAGCGCGCCGGCGATGACCAGGCGCCGCCTGCGCGGCTTCCCGGGGCCGCCCTGGAGCTCTTCGGCCGGCTGCTCCGGGCGCCGCCGGGGCGGCCACTCGATGTCGCCCTGGTCGGCGGAGCCTTGGGTCCCGGCCCGGGACGGGGAGGTGGGGCCGCCGACGGGCGCGCCGGGCGTGAACAGGGCGCCCGGCGCGGTGGCGCGATCACCCGCCGGCGAGGCGCCCGAGGGGTCGGCCCAGGAGCCGCCACCGGAGGAACGGCCGGCGTAGGGGTCCCCGTACGGGCCGGCCCCCGTGCCGGGGGCGCCGAAGCCGCGATCGGGCGGGGAGACGGCGCCGAACGGCGAGGTGACGGCCGGTGCGTCGCCACGTGCGGGGGAGCCGGGTGCGGGAGAGGCGGGCGCGGGCCGCTGGAAGAGGGAGCCCTCGGCAGCCGGTGCGGCCGATGTGCCGTAACCGCCGCCGTACGGGTGGTTCGTGCCGCCGTACGGGTCGCGCGTGATCGGTTCGCCGCCGAACGCTCCGCCGCCGAAGGGGTCGCCCCCGGAGGGGGCACCGGCCGGGCCGTAGGGGGCCGGGTCGGGTGACGCGGGGTGACCGGGAGCGTCGGGTGGCACGGCGGGGCCCGCGGGCCCCGAGGTCCGGTACGGCCGACGGCGTGGAAGCTGATCCCCGGGAGAAGCCATGGGCCGAGACTAGTGCCGCTTCGCCTGGCGTTTGTCCTGTTTCGCAGGGTCGGTGGGTCAGGAGTAGCCGAAGTCCTGGGTCCACCAGGGCCCGCCGGGGCCCGGGCTGACGCCGACGCCGGTCGCGACGAGCCTGCAGTTGAGCATGTTGCCCTTGCGGTGCCGGTCGGCCATCCAGCCGCGCACGGCGTCCTCGGCGGTCAGGTAGCCTCTGGCGATGTTCTCGGCGCCGCCGTAGTGGTAGCCGGCGGCCTCCATGCGGTCCCAGGGCGACGCGCCGTTGGGGGAGTCGTGGCCGAAGTGGTTGTGGTGGGCCATCTCGGCGGAGTGCCGGCGCGCGGACTTGACCAGCCGCGGGTCGACGCGGAGCGGTCGGCAGCCGACCTTGCGGCGCTGGACGTTGACGAGATGCACCACCGCGGTCTCGATGGCCTGGAGCCGGGCCTTGCCGGTGTCGAAGTCGCCGCCGTCGGCGGTGAACACGCTGGCGGCGTCGCCGCCTCCGATGCCCTCGATGGTGTTGCCGGGGCGGTGCGTCCTGTGGCTGGTACGCGGGCGCGGGGTGGTCGTGGTGCCGCCGGTGTCGCGGACGACGGGGACGAGGGAGGACCGGGTGGGTTTGCCGGCCCTGTTCCTGTCGTTGCGGCCCTTGCCGGCGGGCGCGGTGGGGGTCGGCGTGGGCTCGGCGGCGGCCCGCATGGCGCCGGTGCGGGTCGGCGGCGCGTTGTCGAGGTAGACCTCGTCGGCGCCTCCGGGCCGGAAGGTGGTGCGGCCGATCACGATGCCGATGAGCAGAACCGAAAGCAGGCAGGCCAGAAGACCCAGGTGAGTCCGGCGACGGACCATATGCCGCTGGGTACGCCGGAAGTGAAGGCTCTGCCACATACCGCAATCAAATATAGGGATGCGGGCTGTTGGGGTTGTAGGGAACAGGGAGAAAGGATTTGGGAGTAGTGTACAGAGGGGCGATCATCGTCGCAGCTCGGCGCGCCGTGTATCCGCGCCGTTTTGACCGGCGTCATCGGCGCCGGTAGGCTGCGAAGTCGTTGTGTGTGGATCGGTCTTCCATCGTCGCGTGCTCTCTGCCGAGCCTGGGGCGCAGACCGATGCGCGGCGCGTCCGGCGTCATCTCCCGTGAGTAGGAGACGGAAAGGTCCGGGGCGGCGTGCGCCCGCCACGACCTACCAACCGTTGTCACACGACAAGAAGGCTCACCACCGTGCGCACGTTCTCACCGAAGCCGGCTGACGTTGAGCGTCAGTGGCACGTCATCGACGCCACGGATGTCGTGCTCGGGCGGCTGGCCAGCCAGGTCGCGATCCTCCTTCGCGGCAAGCACAAGCCGACCTTCGCCCCCCACGTCGACACCGGCGACTTCGTCGTCGTCGTCAACGCCGACAAGGTCGTTCTGACCGGCAAGAAGCTGGAGCAGAAGAAGGCCTACCGTCACTCCGGCTACCCCGGCGGCCTCCGCGCCATGCCCTACAGCGAGCTCATGGAAAAGCGCCCCGACCGGGCGGTGGAGAAGGCCGTCAAGGGCATGCTCCCGAAGAACTCGCTGGGCCGGAAGATGGCCAAGAAGCTCAAGGTGTACGCCGGTCCCGAGCACCCGCACCAGGCCCAGCGGCCGGTGCCGTTCGAGATCTCCCAGATCGCCCAGTAACCGAAAGTAAGAGGAGAACCGTGGCCGAGCCCACAGGTGTCGAGACGCCCACTGAGGGCGACTTGGACACGGAGTACTCCCCGGAGGAGTTCCCGTCCGAGTACACCACCGAGTCAGCTCCCACCGGCGACGCCGCCGCCCGTAGGCCCATCACGACGGGCAACTCCTACGGCACCGGTCGCCGCAAGCAGGCCGTCGCCCGGGTGCGCATCGCGCCGGGCACCGGCAAGTGGACCATCAACGGCCGCCCGCTGGACGCCTACTTCCCGAACAAGGTCCACCAGCAGATCGTCAACGAGCCGCTCGTGACGCTCGGCGCCGAGGACCAGTTCGACGTCGTCGTGCGCGTCGACGGTGGCGGCGTCACCGGCCAGGCCGGTGCGCTGCGCATGGGTCTCGCCCGCGCGCTGGCGGTCCTCGACGTCGACACCAACCGGGCCCCGCTGAAGAAGGCGGGCTTCCTGAGCCGCGACGCGAGGGCGAAGGAGCGCAAGAAGTACGGCCTGAAGAAGGCCCGCAAGGCTCCGCAGTACAGCAAGCGTTGACGGGCCGCCTGTTCGGCACCGACGGGGTGCGCGGGGTCGCCGGGCGCGACCTCACCGCCGAGCTCGCCATGGACCTGTCGGTCGCGGCGGCGCATGTGCTCGGCGACGCCGGTGCCTTCGAGCAGACCGTCGGCCGGCGCGGTCGTCCCGTCGCCGTCGTCGGCCGTGATCCGCGTGCCTCCGGGGAGTTCCTGGAGGCCGCGGTGGTGGCCGGGCTCGCGTCGTCGGGCGTCGACGTGCTGCGCCTCGGCGTGTTGCCCACCCCGGCGGTGGCGTATCTGACGCCGGCGCTCGGCGCCGACCTCGGCGTCATGCTGTCGGCCTCGCACAATCCCGCCGCCGACAACGGCATCAAGTTCTTCACGCGGGGCGGCTTCAAGCTGCCCGACGCCGTCGAGAACGACATCGAGCGGCGGCTCGGCGAGAAGTGGGAGCGCCCGGTGGGCGGTGCCGTCGGGAGGGTGCGCGACGCCTTCGGCGAGGCCGACCGGTACGTCTCGCATCTGCTGTCGAGCATGCCGGGCCGCATCGAAGGGCTGCGCGTGGTGGTCGACTGCGCGCATGGCGCCGCGCACATGGTGGCGCCGGAGGCGCTGCTGCGCGCCGGCGCCATTGTGGAGACGATCGGCGCGTCGCCCGACGGGCTGAACATCAACGCGGGCGTCGGCTCCACCCACCTGGACGCCCTGCGCGAGGCCGTGGTGGCCACCGGGGCCGACGCCGGCATCGCCTACGACGGCGACGCCGACCGCTGCCTGGCGGTGACGGCCTCGGGCGAGGTCGTCGACGGCGACCAGATCATGATGATCCTGGCGTTGTCGATGCACGCCGCCGGGCGGCTCGCCAACGACACGGTCGTCGCCACGGTGATGTCGAACCTGGGGTTCAAGCAGGCGCTGACGAAGCACGGGCTGACCATGGTGGAGACCGCCGTGGGCGACCGGTACGTCCTGGAGGCGATGCAGGCCGGCGGCCACAACCTGGGCGGTGAACAGTCCGGGCATGTGGTGATGCTCGACCACGCGACCACGGGCGACGGCGTGCTCACCTCGCTGCACCTGCTGGCGCGGGTGGCCGAGGCGGGCCAGGACCTGGCCGACCTCGCCGCGGTGATGACGCGGCTGCCGCAGGTGCTGGTGAACGTCAAGGACGTCGACAAGGCCCGTGCGGCGGTGTCGGAGGAGCTGGCTGCGGCCGTGGCGCAGGCCGAGGCCGAGCTCGGCGACGGCGGCAGGGTGCTGCTGCGGCCGAGCGGCACCGAGCCGATGGTCCGGGTCATGGTCGAGGCCGAGTCGCTCGACCAGGCCGAGCAGATCGCGGCCACGCTGGCCGAGGTCGTGCGCGCGACGTGCAAGTGACGCCGGGCCACGGGTAGGCGACCGGCCGACCACGTGAGAGGCGAACGACAGGGTGTGTCCCCGCCGGGACACACCCTGTCGGCGTCATGTCGCCGCGTTCGTGTCGGCGTTCATGTTGTCGTCATGGTGCCGGCGTCCTGGCCTGCTCCGGCGAGCCCGCCCCGCCCGGCACCCGGCGCGCGGGCAGGCGTCACGCGTCGCCGGTGAGGCTCAGCGAGCGCAGCCGCTGGCCCGCCCACACCACGCCGCCGATCGTGACGATGGCGATGGCGGTGACGGCGAACCCGAGGGAGACGTCGGTGGACAGGAACGCCGACGAGGAGATCTGGTCGGCGATCGACTGCGCCCACTGCTGCACCGAGAACGTGCGGGCCCCCGGCACGAGGCCGCCGACGAGACCCTCCCACACCAGGGCGTAGATGATGCCCACGGTGACGGCGTGCCGGGTCAGCACGCCGAGCAGCAGGAAGATCGCGGAGTAGGCCAGACCGCCGGCGAGGGCGCCGAGGCCGAAGCCGTACGCGATGCCGGCCTCGCCCTGCAGCAGGATGTACGCCGCGACGAACGTGGGCAGCGCCGCGAACACCGCGAGCAGCGTGGCCGCGACCAGGAACTTCGTGGTGATGATCACGGGCCGGGAGATCGGCTTGGACAGCAGGTGCAGGATCGTGCCGTCGTCGATCTCGGGGGAGATGACGCCGGTGCCGGCGACGAGCCCGAGCAGTGGCAGCATGGCGCCGATGGCGAACCGCTGCATGAGCTCCACGGTGGTGTGCTCGCCGGCCTCGCCGAGGCCGCGCAGCAGCAGCGCCAGCCCGATCAGCACCACCGGCAGCAGGATCAGCAGCAGCACCCGCCTGCGGCCGAGCACGGCCCGGTAGGTGATGCCGGCGACCACGGTGTTGATGGGGGCGAAGGAAACGCCGTTCATCGGCTCGTGCTCCCGGAGATGAGATAGGAGAAGACGCTTTCGAGATCCTCGTCGGCGGGGGAGACCTGCCAGAGGCGGACTCCGGCGTCGCGGGCGACCCGCGGCAGCAGCCGGGTGAATCGGGCGAAGTCGACGGCCTGGACCTCCAGCCCGCCGTCGACGAGCGAGACCGCCGACGACGATCCGTCGGCGATCAGCGCGGCCGCCATGCGCCGATCGTCGCTGGTGCGGATCTGGAACAGGTGCGGCCGGTCGGTCATGCGACGCCGGATCTCGCGGTAGTCGCCGGAGGCGGCGTGCCGTCCGGCGACCAGCACCTCGATCTGCTCGGCGACCCGCTCCACCTCCTCCAGGATGTGCGAGCTGAACAGGATCGTGCGGCCCTCGTCGCCCATGCGCCGGATGAGGTCCATCAGGTGCAGGCGCTGCCGGGGGTCCATGCCGTTGAACGGCTCGTCCAGCAGCAGCACGCTCGGATCGTGCACCAGGGCGGCGGCGACCTTGATGCGCTGCCGCATGCCCTTGGAGTAGGTCTCGATGCGGCGGTCCTCGGCGCCCGCCATCTCGACCAGGGCGATGGCCCGCGCGGTGGCGTCCTGCGGGTCGGCCAGCCGGTGCAGGCGGGCGGCGGACAGCACGAACTGGCGGCCGGTGAGGAACCCGTAGACGCCTTCCTTCTCCGGGACGATGCCGATGGAGCGGTAGATGTCGTGGTTGCGCCAGATGCGCTGGCCGTTCAGGGTGGCGCTGCCCGTCGAGGGGGCGAGGAAGCCGGCCATCATGTGCAGCAGGGTCGACTTGCCGGCGCCGTTGGGGCCGAGCAGGCCGGTGACGCCGGGGCCGATCGTCATGGTCACGTCGTTGACGGCCACGACGTTGCCGTACCAGCGGGACACCTGGGCCAGCTCCACCACCATCGGCGACGCCTGCTGTGGTCCGGCCACGGCGGGGCTCATGCTGGTCATGCGGAGGACGCCTTCCGGTATCTGAGGACGAGGGCCGACAGCGCGAGCGCGATCACGACGATCACGGCGATCGCGGGCACGGGGCCCGCGGGGTAGCCGGCGCCGTTGTTCGGCTCGGTGCCGAAGACCGCGTGCTGCACGGCGTCGACCAGGAAGAACGGGTTGATCAGCATGCTCCAGGCCGCGACGTCGTCGCGGCCGGTCGCGCTGAACACGCCGAACAGGACGGCGGGGATGGCCGACAGCAGCAGATAGAACGCGATCACGGCGGCGACGCCGAGCCCGCGCCGCGGCGAGACGCACGCCAGCGCCAGCCCGACCGCGGCCAGGAACACCGCGTAGACCGCGGCCATCACCACCGCGGCGGTGAAGTCCCGGCCGCTGTCGGGCACGTCGAGGCCGACGAGCAGCTGGCCGGCGAACTGCACGGTGAGCGGCACCGCGATCAGCAGGAACAGCGACACGATCAGCGCGAGGAGCTTCGCCCCGATGTAGTCGACGATCATGATGGGCCGCGATATGTACAGCGGCAGCACCCGGAACCGCAGGTCCGGCGCGACCAGGTACGGCGCCTGCGCCGCCAGGAAGATCGCGATCACGGTCTGCATGAACACCGTATATCCGGCGTAGGGGACGCCGGCCTCCTTGACCAGCGCCATGACGGCGACCGACACGACGCAGGGCAGCAGCATGATCGTCACCAGCGCGAACGGCACGATCTTGGCGCGGGCGCCGCGGCCGAGGCCGAAGACGCCGCGCAGACCGTGGACGGCCATGGCCATGAAGGCCGGCCCGCGACCGCCGCGCGGCCCGTCGTAGTGCCGGTAGCCGATGTCGTGGATGACCCCGGTGGGTTCGCCGTTCATCGCGCCCCCTCCAGCTCGCCGGCGAGGTGGTCGGGCTCGTCGCGGAAGACGTCCTCGATGCGCTGGCGGCCCTGCTCCAGGCGCAGCAGGGCGAGGTCGAGGTCGCACACGGCGTCGCGGACGGCGTCGAAGGTCTGCTCCGAGCGCACCTCGACCGCCACCAGCCGGCCGCGCGCGGCGGCGGTCTCGCCGGCGGCGGTGAGCCGGTCGGCCAGCGCCTGCTGGCCGTCCTCGACCTCGACCATGATGGTGCGGGTGGCCTGGGTGAACTCGCCGATCGCCGACGAGCGCAGCAGCCGGCCCCCGTCGATGACGATCACGTGGTCGCAGACGCGCTCCAGCTCGCCGAGCAGGTGCGAGGTGACCAGGACGCTGATGCCGAACTCCGTGCCGATGCGCCGGATGAGCGCGAGCATGTCGTCGCGGCCCTGCGGGTCGAGCCCGTTCGTGGGCTCGTCCAGGAAGATGAGCCGGGGGTCGTGCACGAGCGCCTGGGCCAGTTTCACGCGTTGCCGCATGCCCGTCGAGTAGCCGCCGATCTGGCGGTACCTCTCTTCGTACAACCCGACGTGGCGCAGGGTGTCGGCGGCCCGCTCACGGGCCGCGGTGGGCGGCAGGCCCGATACGCGGGCCATATGGATCACGAAATCGGTGGCGGACGTGTCGGGGGGCAGGCAGTCGTGCTCGGGCATGTAGCCGACCAGACGGCGGATGTCGATGGCTCGCGTGGCGGTGTCGAGCCCGAGCACCTCGGCGCGGCCACCGGTCGGCTCCAGCAGACCCAGCAGGATCTTGATGAGCGTGGACTTCCCGGCGCCGTTGGCGCCCACCAGGCCGGTGACGCCCGTGCCTACGGTGACGGTGAGGTGATCGAGTGCCGTCACGCGAGGGAATCGCTTCGTCAGTCCCTCGGTGGCGAGGATTGTCATGGTCGGGACCCTACCCGGAGAAACCTCCGGTCGCGTCGGCCCTAGGGACGAGCCGCCCGTCATACGAAGGTCGGGGTCGGCCGCGCCGCGCCACGACCAAAGTCCACGTCGCGTGATCGGACCCGGCGCGGCCGTGTTCCGTCAGACGTTCGGTCGGACGTTCGGTCAGACTCTGCGCAGCCGCACCCTGCGGACCGAATGATCGGCGCCCTTGCCGAGCACGAGCAGGGCGCGGGCCCGGGTGGGGGCGATGTTCTCGACCAGGTTGCGCTCGTTGATGTCGCGCCAGACCTCGATGGCGAACTGCGTCGCCTTGTCGTCGGGCAGCTCGGCGATGTGCCGGAAGTACGACTTCGGGTCGGCGAACGCCGTGCGGCGCAGCCGGTGGAAGCGCTGGACGTACCAGTTGCGGATGTGCTCCACCTTGGCGTCGACGTAGATCGAGAAGTCGAAGAAGTCGTTGACGGCGAGCGCGGCCGGCGGCGCCGGCTGCAGCACGTTCAGCCCTTCGACGATCAGAATGTCGGGCCGGCTGATGGTCTGGGTGACGCCGGGCAGGATGTCGTACTCCAGATGGCTGTAGACCGGCGCCGACACCTCGGCCACCCCGGCCTTGACCGAGGCGACGAACCGCACCAGGGCCCGCCGGTCGTAGCTTTCGGGGAACCCCTTGCGGTGCATGATGCCCCGGTCTTCCAGCACCTTGTTGGGGTAGAGGAAGTTGTCGGTGGTCACCAGCTCGACCCGCCGGTGCTCCGGCCAGTGCGCCAGCAGCGCCTTCAACAGCCGCGCCGTCGTCGACTTGCCCACCGCGACGCTGCCCGCGATGCCGAGGATGTACGGCGGGGGCGCGGCGCGCTCCCCGAGGAACGCGCTCACCGTGGCGCCGCGCTGCCGCGCTCCGGTGAAGTGCAGGTTGAGCAGCCGGGTCAAGGGCAGATAGATGTCGGTGACCTCGGTGAGGTCGATGGGGTCTTCGACGCCGCGCAGCCGCTCCAGTTCCTCCTCGGTGAGAGTGAGGGGGGTGCTCTTGCGCAGGTCGCGCCATTGCTCTCGGTTAAGTTCGACGTACGGTGTCGGCGAACCGTCCAACCCGTTGGCCATGCCGCGAGCCTACAGGGGCGTGTTTCGCGCACTCGACGGCCCATCCCTTCTAGGCTATGCCGGTGATCGTGGGCATCGGCGTGGACGTGGTGGACGTGAACCGGTTCGAGGCGGCCCTGGAACGCACCCCCGATCTGCGCGCCCGGCTGTTCACCGCGGCCGAGCGCGGCCTCGCGGTGCGTTCGCTCGCCGCGCGATTCGCGGCCAAGGAGGCCGTGGCCAAGGCGCTGGGCGCGCCGCGCGGGCTCGCCCACCTCGACGCCGAGGTGCGCCGCGACCAGGAGGGCCGCCCGCTGCTGCACATCCGCGGCCAGGCGGCGCTGGCCGCCAAGTCGCTCGGCATCACGCACTGGCACCTGTCGCTCAGCCACGACGGCGGCGTGGCCATCGCCTACGTGATCGCCGAACGACGCTAGATTCGGGGCATGCGCACCGCCTACACCAGCGACCAGATCCGGGCGGCCGAGCGGGCCCTGATGGCCCGGCTGCCCGAGGGCACCCTGATGCGCCGCGCCGCGACCGGGCTCGCGGTCGTCTGCGCCGGCGCGCTCGGCCGGGTTTACGGGTCGCGTGTCACGCTGCTGGTCGGCAGCGGCGACAACGGCGGCGACGCCCTGTACGCCGGCGCCGAGCTGGCGCGCCGGGGCGCCAGGGTCGACGCCGTGCTCGCGGGCTCCCGGGTGCACGAGGCGGGGCTCGCCGCGCTGCGCGCCGCGGGCGGCCGGGCGGCGGGGCTCGATGTGGCCGGCGAGGTGATCGACGCGGCCGACCTGGTGGTCGACGGCCTGGTGGGCATCGGCGGGTCGGGCGCGCTGCGGGAGCCGTACGCCGGGCTGGCGACGGCCGCGTCGGCGGCGCTCGGCATCGTGGTCGCCGTCGACGTGCCGAGCGGGGTCGACGCCGGCACGGGCCAGGTCGACGGCGTGGCCGTGCGGGCCGACGTGACGGTGACGTTCGGGGCGCGTAAGACGGGCCTGCTGGTCGACCCGGGCGCCACCTGCGCGGGCACGGTCGAGTTCGTCGACATCGGCCTCGGGCCGTACCTGCCCGACCCCGACGCGGTGGCGCTCACCGCCGACGACGTGGCCGGCCTGCTGCCCCTGCCCTCGCACGAGTCGGACAAGTACCGGCGGGGCGTGGTGGGCGTGGTGGCCGGCAGCGAGCGGTTCACGGGCGCCGCGGTGCTGGCGGTCGGCGGCGCGGTGCGCGGCGGGGCCGGCATGGTGCGGTTCGCCGGGCCGGCCGAGCCGGTGGCGCTGGTGCGGGCCCGCTGGCCCGAGGCGGTCACCACGGTGCTCGCGCCGGGCGAAGGCGTCGACGCGGTGGGCCGGGTGCAGGCGTGGGTGCTCGGGCCCGGCATCGGCACCGGCGACGAGGCGCACGCCCTGGCCCGGTCGGTGCTGGGCTGCGATGTGCCGGTGCTGGTGGACGCCGACGCGCTGACCCTGCTCGCCCGCGACCGGTCGCTCGCCCGGCGGGCCGCCCCGACGCTGCTCACGCCGCACGCCGGCGAGCTGGCCCGGCTGCTCGACGTGCCGAGGCACTCCATCGAGGCGCGTCGCGCCGAGCACGCGCGCCGGGCGGCCGATGAGCTGGGGGCCACCGTCCTGCTCAAGGGGTCCACCACCGTGATCGCCGAGGCGGGGCGGCCCATCAGGGTCAACGGCACCGGCAGCCCGTGGCTCGCCACCGGCGGCACCGGCGATGTGCTGTCGGGCCTCGCCGGCGCGCTGCTGGCCGGCGGGCTGAGCTGCTACGACGCCGCCGCGTGCGCGGCGCACCTGCACGGCGTGGCGGGCGGCATCGCCGCGGCGGGCCCGGGCCGGGGCCCGGCGGCTCCGATCTCGGCGGGTGACCTGCCCGATGCCATCAAGCAGGCCATTCGCTCTGTCAAACTGGGGGAATGAGGTTCCCTGGCGAGGCGCGGGTGGATCTGTCGGCCATCGCGCACAATGTCGCGGTGCTGCGCGCTCACGCGCCCGGCGCCGAGCTGATGGCGGCGGTCAAGGCCGATGCCTACGGCCACGGCCTGGTGCCGTGCGCCCGCGCCGCGCTGGCCGGCGGCGCGACCCGCCTCGGGGTGGCCTTCCCCGCCGAGGCCGTCACGCTGCGCGACGCCGGGGTGACCGCGCCCATCCTCGCCTGGATCATCACGCCGGGCGAGTCTCTCGACGACGCCGTGCGGCGCGATGTCGAGCTGTCGGCCGGCGACGTGGGGCGGCTCGCCCAGATCGCGGCGGCGGCCCGCCGCACCGGTCGCACGGTGCGGCTGCATCTGAAGGCCGACACGGGCATCTCCCGGGGCGGGGCCCCGCTCGCGCGCTGGCCCGGGCTGGTCGCGGCGGCACTGGCCGAGCAGGCCGAGGGCACGGTCGAGATCATCGGCCTGTGGTCGCATTTCGCGTGCGCCGACATCCCCGGCCACCCGTCGATCGACGCGCAGCTGGAGGCGTTCGAGCACGTCGTGAAGACGGCCGAGCAGATGGGCGTCACGGGATCGCAGGTGATGCGCCACATCGCCAACTCGGCCGCCACGGTCACGCTGCCGCAGGCCCGTTACGACATGGTGCGGCCCGGCATCGCGGTCTACGGCCTCAGCCCGGTGCCCGAGCTCGGCGGTTTCGGGCTGCGCCCGGCCATGACCCTGGCCGCGCCGCTCGCCATGGTCAAGCGGGTGCCGGCGGGCTCGGGGGTGTCGTACGGGCATCTGCACGTGACCGAGCGCGAGACCACGCTCGGCCTGGTGCCGCTCGGCTACGCCGACGGCGTCATGCGCGGGCTCACCAACGTCGGCGAGGTGCTGGCCGGCGGGCGGCGCAGGCGGGTGACCGGCCGCGTCTGCATGGACCAGTTCATGATCGATCTGGACGACGACCCGGTGTGCGAGGGCGACGAGGTCCTGCTGTTCGGGCCCGGCGACCGCGGGGAGCCGACCGTCCAGGAGTGGGCCGATTCGCTCGGCACCATCACGCATGAGATCGTGACCAGGATCGGCGCGCGGGTGCCTCGCGTGCACCGATGGCAGCAGCCCGCAGCAGGGCAGGGGAGGGAGGCCTGATGGGCAGGCGGCGCGGGGCCGGGATCGCGGGGGCCATCGTCGGGGCGGCTTCGGCGGGCGTGGCGGTAGGGGCGCTGGTCAAGCGGTACGCCGTCGGGCGCATCAGGTTGCGTCCCGATCCCGAGGCCGCCGAGCCGTTCGGCGAGCTACGCGGCACCCCGGTCACGGTGACCGCGTCCGATGGCACCGCGCTGCACGCGGAGCTCGACGGCCCGCAGGACTCCCCGCTGACCGTGGTCTTCTGCCACGGCTACACCCTCAACTCCGAGTCGTGGCACTATCAGCGCCGCCACCTGCGCGACACGCACCGGCTGGTGCTGTGGGACCTGCGCTGTCACGGCCGCTCCCAGCGCGAGGGGGTGGCCGACCGCAGCATCGACCGGCTCGGCGCGGACCTGTACGACGTGCTGGAGGCGCTCGTGCCCGGCCCCTGCGTGCTGGCGGGCCACTCCATGGGCGGCATGACGATCATGGCGCTGGCCGACGAGCACCCCGAGCTGTTCGGCGACCGGGTGCGGGGGGTCGCGCTCGTCTCGACCTCGGCGGGCCGGCTCGCCGAGCTGACGCTCGGGCTGCCGGCGCTGGTGTCGAAGGCGGTGCGGCGCGTCGTGCCGTCGGCGGTGGCCCTGATGGGCCGCGGGGGCGCCCTGATCGACCGGGGGCGGGCCGCGGGCACCGACGTGACGTTCCTCATGATGCGGTACTTCGGGTTCGGCGACTCCGGCAACGTCAGCCCGACCGTGGTCGACTTCGCCGAGACGATGATCCGCCAGACGCCCGCCGACGTGATCGCCGACTTCTATCCCGCGCTGATGTCCCACGACAAGCTGGCGGCGCTCGACGTGCTCGACAAGGTGCCGACGTCCATCATCGTGGGCGATCGCGACTGGCTGACCCCGCCCGACCACAGCCGGTCGATCTCCGCGGCGGTGCCGACGGCGCACCTGTCGGTGGTGCCGGGCGCCTCGCATCTGGTGCAGCTGGAGCGTCCCGACGTGGTCAACGGCGAGCTGCGCGACCTGCTGCGCCGGGCCGCTCGCGGCAAGGACCGCTCGTGAGGCGGCGGCGATGACGGTGGAGGAGCGCACGGCCGGCACGGCCGAGGAGATGCGGGCGATCGGGGCCGGGCTGGCGGCGCGGCTGCGGGCGGGCGACCTGATCGTGCTGTCGGGGCCGCTGGGCGCGGGCAAGACGACCCTGGTGCAGGGCCTCGCCGAAGGGCTCAAGGTGCGCGGCCCGATCACCTCGCCGACCTTCGTCATCGCGAGGGTGCACCCCTCGCTGTCGGGCGGCCCGGCGCTGGTGCACGCCGACGCCTACCGCCTGGGCGGCCGCCTGGAGATCGACGATCTGGATCTCGACGCGTCGCTGGCCGACTCGGTGACCGTCGTCGAGTGGGGCGAAGGGCTCGTCGAGGGTCTGGCCGACGACCGGCTGGAGATCTCGATCACCCCGTCGGGGCCCGGTGACGACCGGGTTGTCCGGATCGTCGGAATCGGCGCGCGCTGGGCCACCGGTTGACTGATCGTCTCGTGTGGATTGGCCGGTGATTTCGGGGTATGCAGGGGTGAGATGGGCCTAACGTGGTCGGCGGGGTCGAGTCGGACGGCGAAGCGGGAGTGCGGCGGTGCGCAGGGTCGGGCGGATCGTGGTTGCAGGCAGCCTGGTGCTCTTCGGCGGGGCCGCGTGCTCCGCGCAGGCCGACTCGGAGCCGGGTGGTGGTGCGGGCGCCTCTCCCAGCGCGTCGGCGGCGCCGACCGGCAGCAGACAGCCCATCGACGTACGACTGTCGCCGGCGAAGGTCACCACGGGCGACAGCCGGAACGTGCGCGTCCTCGCGTTATGCCCGATCCCGCAGGGCGGCACCGACCACACGGCGACCGTGTCGTCCAAGGCCTTCACCGGCGCGGTCACGCTCACACCCGCTCCGCCGGTGACCTCGCGCGGCTCGTCGTCGCCGGCGGCGTCGCCCGAGCTGCGCGGCACCGCGATCGTGCCGGCCAAGGCCAAGCCCGGCATCTACACGGTGACGGTGCGCTGTGAGGGCACCAACGACTCCGGCCGGGCCCGGCTGACCGTGCTCTCCGAACCCGCCACCACCCGCGAGGCCACCCACAGGCCGCGGCATTCCCGGGTGCCGACCGGCGCCCCGCACGCGGGCGGCGGCGGCACGGCCGCGGGCGGCCCCGACGACACCTCCGGCCTGCCCGCGCCGGTGACCGGGCTCGCGCTGATCGGCGCGGTCGCCATCGGTATCGCGGTGGCCAGGCGCAAGCGCTCCTGACGGGCGGCAGATGGCCGAGAGCACCCGGTGGACCCGCATCATGCTGGCGGGCGCGCTGACGGGGGCCGTCCTGTTCGCGCTCACCGAGCAGCATCGCGACGAAGGGCGGGCGGAGCTGCAGGCGGAGCGGAAACAGGCGGCGGCCAAGGTCACCCCCGAGCGCCTCGTCATCCCGTCGCTGTCGCTCAAGGCGCCGCTGATGCAACTGGGCCTCACCAGCAGCGGGGCCGTCGAGCTGCCGCCGTTCGACAAGCCGAAGACGGCCGGCTGGTACAGCGGCAGCGCCGTGCCGGGCGACCCCGGCGCCTCGGTGATCATCGGTCATGTCGACACCAAGACCGCCCCCGCCGTCTTCTACCGGCTGCGCGACCTGCGCAAGGGGGCGGTGGTGAAGGTGTCGCGCAGCGACGGCAAGGTCGCGAAGTACCAGGTGGACTCGGTCCAGGAGGTGCCGAAGACCGATTTCCCCACCGAGCGCGTCTACACCACCGACGGCCTGCGCCTGGTCACCTGCGGCGGAGTCTTCGATCGGGCCAGCCACCAGTACCGCGACAACATCATCGTCTACGCCTCGTTGGTGAAGTGACTCCCCGAGCGGCACTACCCTTGGGGTTTGTGCTGGTCTTGGCCTTCGATACCGCGACACCCGCAGTCACCGCCGCCGTGCACGACGGCACCCGCACCCTCGCCGAGCACACCGCGGTCGACGCGCGCCGGCACGGTGAGCTGCTCAGCCCTGCGATCGCGGCGGTGCTCTCCGAGGCCGGCGCACGGCCGTCCGATGTCACCGTCATCGTCGCCGGGGCCGGGCCCGGCCCCTACACGGGGCTGCGGGTCGGGCTGATGACCGCGCAGGCGCTGTCGTCCGTGACCGGCGCCCCCGCCCACGGCATCTGCACGCTCGACGCGCTCGCCTACGCCACCGACCACGACGGGCCGTTCCTCGTCGCCACCGACGCGCGGCGCAAGGAGGTCTTCTGGGCGGCGTACGACGACCGGCGCACCCGCCGCGACGGCCCGGCGGTCGACGTGCCGGCGGCCCTGCCCGGAGGGTTGCCGATCGCCGGCGCGGGCGGCCGCATCTACGCCGAGGTCGTCGGCCCCGAGCGGCTCATCGGGCCGGAGTACCCCGCCGCCGGGGCGCTCGCCGCCCTGGCCGCCGAACGGCTGGCCGCCGGCGTGCCCCTCGGCCCGGCGCGCCCCATCTACCTGCGCCGGCCCGACGCCCGGGTGCCCGGCCCGGCGAAGAGGGTGACGGCGTGACCGGCTCGCGCACCGCCGTGCTGCGGCAGATGACCGTCGACGATCTGCCGGCCGTCATGGCGATCGAGCGGGCGGTCTTCCCCAGCGACGCCTGGAGCGAGGGCATGATGCGCGGCGAGCTCGCCGACCAGCCGCGCAGCCGCCACTATCTGGTGGCGGTCGAGGACGGCGAGCACGGCGGCGAGATCACCGGCTACGCCGGCATCGCGGCCGCGGCCGACCAGGCCGACGTGCAGACCATCGTGGTGCGCCCCGACCGCCGCCGGCGCGGGATCGGCCGCGCGCTGCTGACCGAGCTGATGGCCGAGGCGGCGCGGCGGGGGGCGCGCGAGATCTTCCTGGAGGTGCGGGCCGACAACACGCCCGCCCAGGTGATGTACGAACGGTTCGGTTTCCATCGCATCGGCCTGCGCCGGCGCTACTACGACGACGGCACCGATGCCTACACGATGAAAAGACGGCTGCCCCGGCCCGGCGGCGGCGAGCAGCCGACCGGCTTCGCGCCGACCGGGTCCGGGCACGACGACGGGCCGGGCCGCGCGTGACCGCGGCGCGGCCGCGCCCCGGCGGGCCGGCCGGCGCGGGGCGCACGGACCGGGCATGACCCGGCTCTCCTGACGCGTTTTATGGACTCTACGGATAGGCGCTATGGATAACGCACCACTGGTCCTCGGCATCGAGACGTCCTGCGACGAGACCGGCGTCGGCCTCGTGCGCGGGCACACCCTGCTGGGCGACGCACTCGCGTCCAGCGTCGAGGAGCACGCGAGATTCGGCGGGGTGGTGCCCGAGGTGGCCTCCCGCGCCCACCTGGAGGCCATGACGCCCACCGTGGAGCGGGCGCTGGCGCGCGCCGGGCTGCGGTTCTCCGACATCGACGCCGTCGCCGTGACGGCCGGGCCGGGGCTCGCCGGGGCGCTGCTGGTCGGCGTGGCCGCCGCCAAGGCGTACGCCCTCGGCCTCGGCGTGCCGCTCTACGGTGTCAACCACCTGGCCGCCCACGTGGCCGTCGACCAGCTCGAACACGGCGCGCTGCCCCGGCCGTGCGTCGCGCTGCTGGTCTCGGGCGGGCACTCGTCGCTGCTGCTGGTGCCCGACGTCGCCCGTGAGGTGATCTCGCTGGGCGCGACGGTCGACGACGCCGCCGGCGAGGCGTTCGACAAGGTGGCCCGGGTGCTGGGGCTGCCGTTCCCCGGCGGCCCGCACATCGACCGGGTGGCCCAGGAGGGGTCGGGCACCGCCATCGCGTTCCCGCGCGGCAAGCATGACGACGGCACCCTCGACTTCTCGTTCTCCGGCCTGAAGACCGCCGTGGCCCGCTGGGTGGAGGCCAGGCAGGTGGCGGGCGAGGACGTTCCGGTGGCCGACGTGTCGGCGTCGTTCCAGGAGGCGGTCGTCGACGTGCTCACCCGCAAGGCGATCCAGGCGTGCCGGCAGCACGGCGTCGCCGATCTGCTGATCGGGGGCGGCGTCGCGGCCAACTCGCGGCTGCGCGCCCTGGCCCGGGAACGCTGCGACGCCGCGGGCATCCGCCTGCGGGTGCCCCGCCCGGCGCTGTGCACCGACAACGGCGCGATGGTCGCGGCGCTGGGCTCCGATCTGGCCCGGGCCGGGGTCGCCCCGTCGACCCTGGAG
Source organism: Actinomycetales bacterium (assembly GCA_044507605.1). Classification (GTDB taxonomy): domain Bacteria; phylum Actinomycetota; class Actinomycetes; order Streptosporangiales; family Streptosporangiaceae; genus Thermopolyspora. Next base: position 46,326 of record JBIQJI010000026.1, read on the forward strand.
ATCCCCGCGGACTCGGCGCTGCCCATCACCGCCGTCAGCGTCTGAAGCCTCCGGCCGGGCCGCCCCGGCGCGGCCGGGCATGTCGCGCACGGCTCGGCCTGCTCCGAGGCCCTGCCGGGCGGCGGCTAGTCCTGCGTGGCGTGGGCCGGGCGCAGCAGGGCCTCGGCGAGGGCGAGCATGGTGTCCTCCAGGGCGCCGAGCCGGCGGGTGACCGCCTCGGCGATCTCCTCGCGGTCGGGGCGGGCGTTGATCGCCTCCAGCAGGGGGGTCATCGCCGACGCCGCCTCCGAGAGCCGGCCGTCGACGGTCTCCAGGCGGTCGTCCACGGTGGTGAGCCGCTCGCCGACCGCGTCGAAGCCGATGCCCTGCGAGGCGCCGATGGAGCCGACCGTGTCGAGGATGCGGGTGCGCATCTCGGCCAGGTCGAGGGTGATCGGCAGCTGCCCCACCCGCTGGTCGACCGCCGCGACGTGATCGTCGAGGGTGTCGAGCCGGCCGGTGACCTCCGTGAAGCGGCCGGAGACGCCCGCCGACAGCTCCCGCAGGCCGTCCTCGACGCGTTCGGTGCGCTGGGTCAGCTCGGCGAGCGCCTTGTCGAGGCGGGTGAATCGCCCGGCGGCGGCCTCCATGCCGGCCTGGACCCGCTCGACGCGCCTGGTGAGATCGGCGACGGCGGAGGTGACGCGCTCGGTGGTGCCGAGGAGCGTGCTCAGCCGTTCGAGGGCCTCGTCGACGGTCTCGCCGAGGGTGCCGAGGTCGGCCCACAGGCCCGGCAGCTCGGTGACCGGCGAGACCCGGTCGCCGACGGCGTCGACGCGCCCCCCGACGGCGTCGACGCGGCCGCCGACGGAGTCGAGCCGCCCGCACAGGACCTCCAGAGTGCCGCTGAGGGTGCCGAGCTCGCGCTCGCGCACCTCGCGCAGCAGCCACTCCATGCCTTCCAGCCGCTGCCGGATCTCGTCGAGCACCGCGCCCTGGGTGCGCTGCTCGTAGACGTGGTCCTGGGCGGCGCGAGCCAGCAGCTCGCGCATGCGGTCGGACACGGCCGTCTGGCTGCCGGCCGACAGCAGCGTGTGGTTGGAATGCTCCATCGGAAGGCTCCTTCGCTCGACGGCCGCCGCCGCGAGACGGTGATCTATGGAGATGACGCCGTGCCGGGACGGTGCTCGCATGTCCGGCACGTGCTCGTGCATGGGCTTGCGCGCGGGCTTTTCCAGGGGGCCGGGAAGGCAGGAGGCCGATTCGGCGAATATTCCGGCCTCAGTGGCACCCTCCGCGGGCAGTGCATGACCATAGCGGCACCGGCCGGAGATCCGCAGCGGTTTTCCGACCCCTTAAACGTTGCTTACGCGATGACGTGGGCGGCGGTGGTAAAGGTCAACTTTGCTTTTCGAGGATCAGGGCGTAGGGCTTGGTGGAAATCCTGGTCAGCGCGACAATGGCTGATTTATCGCCAGAAAGTCGCATACTTCGGTGCAGGCGCTCCACGTCGACGGCCGAACCCCGCTTTTTGATGATGAGCTCGCCGACGCGCCGTTCCCGGAGCACCGCCCGAAGCCGCTTTCCAGAAAACGGCACCACGTCACAGATTTCGTACCTGGTCGCCCAGGGGGTGGAGATCTGCTGGTCGCCGGTGATGTAGGCGATGTGCGGGTCGAGCAGGTGGCCCCGCACCATGGCCGCGACCTCGGCCACGAGCCCGGCCCGGATCGCCGCGCCGTCGGGCTCGTACAGGTACCGCGCCACCGGCCCCGCCTCGGCCTGCGACGCCGAGCCGGCCGTCAGGGTCTCGCCGCCCGGCAGCAGCGTCGCCCGGCGCGTGAAGCCGCCCGGCGCGAAGGCATCGCCGGGGCGGGACGCGCCGGGGGAGCCCGGCGGCGGGAGCCAGATCGCGACCTCCTTGACCTCGCCGCGGAACGAGACCCACTCGGCCTCGGCGCCCTCGGGCACGAACTCGTGCGGCAGGCCGGGCGCGGCCTTGACGCACGCGGCCCTCGCCCGCTGGGCGAGCTCCAGCACCTTCGGCCAGGGCGGGGAGTAGGCCATCGGGTCGAAGACGCGCCTCGCCGCGCCGGAGCCGCCGGGACGCCGCCGTGCCGGATCGGCGAACACCAGGTCGTAGCCGCCGGGGTCGACCGCCGAGGCGTCGTCGGCGCGGATCCGCACCCTGGTCAGCCCGAGGGCCTCGGCGTTGGCCCTGGCCACGGCGACCGTCAGCGGGTCGAGATCGACGCCGTCGACCTCGCAGCCCCGCCCGGCGAGCGCGATCAGGTCGCCGCCGATGCCACAGCAGACGTCGGCCACGCGCACGCCGTCCGCGCCGCCGGCGGTGATCCTGGCCGCCCGGTGGGCGGCGACCTCGGGGCGGGAGGCCTGCTCCAGCCCGTCGGGCGTGAAGTACATGCCCGCGGCCGCGGACCCGAACTTCGCGACCGCGCGGCCCCGCAGGGTCGCCTGGGTGAGCGCGGCGGAGGCGGTCACCGCGTCGTACGTGCGGCGCAGGGCGGTGACGGCGGCCACCGGGCCGGTGCCGTCGGCGGTGAGCCGCATCGCCTCGTCCAGCGCCTTCTGGCCGTGGGGCGTGAGGAGCTCAAGGAACGCGTCGAGGTCCATGTCGGCCGACGTTAGCGCGCCTCGCGGCGCCGCACCAATTGGTGACTAATGTCGGTTTTTGAATTCGCCGTCCAGATTTAACGGGTACGGCGGAGTGGTATGTCCCGTGTGTCCCCTATAGGAGGAAAAATGGCCCGGCTTTGCGGCCTTCGGCCCTTCATAGTTCGATACTTCGACGTCCTTGTTTTAGCTACTTCTTACCGCTTCCCGCTTGTCCCATGGGGAAACACTCGATCTACTTGCTAATAGCTCGATCCCATGGGACGACGAGCTGGATCTGAAGATCAAACAAGACCGATCGGGGGATTTTCAAATGCTGAAGAAGCTCGCAATCACGGGTGCGGTGGTCACCGCGGTCGCCGGTCTCGGCCTCGCGACTCCGGCTCACGCCGATGGCCAGGGGGATGGTCCGGGGGACGTCACTCAGGTCCTGCCGATCCAGGTCTGCCGTGAGCTCCACGTCCTCGACCTGATCCACGACGTTCTCTCCAGCCACCCCAACGACCAGAACGGCCCGTGCGTCAACGGCCCCGTGGAGCGCGACACCACCAACCGCATCGTCCACGTCGACCGCGACCACGGCTACGGTCACCGTCACTGGGGCTGACGCCGGCGAGCGTTGATCGACAGGGGGCGGCGCCGAGGGCGTCGCCCCCTTGCTCATGTGGGCGGCCCATGGGGCGAGGGCTCTGTACCCCGGCCCTGACCTGCGGCGCGCCTGTCATGTTGACTGAGCAGGCAGGCTTGCATACTGTTTCGTGTTGGCACTCTCCGACTGAGAGTGCCAACAGCGACGAGGCAGGTCTGACACCCGCGACGGCAGGCCGCTGGTCGCCTCTTCAGCTCATCATCGCAATCTGAAGGGGAGGTCCGATCGTGACGACCGCCACCAAGGTTCCCGTTAAGCCGCTTGGCGACCGGATCGTGGTTCAGCCGCTTGAGGCCGAGCAGACCACCGCATCCGGGCTGGTCATTCCTGACACGGCGAAGGAGAAGCCGCAGGAGGGCAAGGTTCTGGCCGTCGGCCCGGGCAACTGGGATGAGGACGGCGAGAAGCGCATCCCGCTCGACGTCTCCGAGGGTGACGTGGTCCTCTACAGCAAGTACGGCGGCACCGAGGTGAAGTACGGCGGCGAGGAGTACCTCGTGCTCTCCGCCCGTGACGTGCTCGCCATCATCGAGAAGTAAGCCGCGGGGCCAAAGCGAAGTGACGTATCGAGCCCCGGGCGGCCGCCCGGGGCTTCGATGCGCTCAATGAGGAGTGCTATATGCCGAAGATCCTGGAGTTCGACGAGGACGCGCGGCGTGCCTTGGAGCGTGGTGTCAACGCCCTCGCGGACGCCGTCAAGGTGACGCTCGGCCCCCGCGGCCGCAACGTGGTCATCGACAAGAAGTTCGGTGCGCCCACCATCACCAACGACGGCGTCACCATCGCGCGTGAGATCGAGCTGGAGACCCCGTACGAGAACCTCGGCGCCCAGCTCGCCAAGGAAGTGGCCACCAAGACCAACGACATCGCCGGCGACGGCACCACGACGGCGACGGTCCTGGCCCAGGCCATGGTCCGCGAGGGCCTGCGCAACGTCGCGGCCGGCGCCTCGCCGCTGGCGCTCAAGCGCGGCATCGACACCGCCGCCGGCGCCGTCAGCGAGAAGCTGCTCGCCGGCGCCCGCCCGGTCGAGGACAAGAAGGAGATCGCGCACGTCGCGACGATCTCCGCGCAGGACGCCGGCATCGGCGAGCTGATCGCCGAGGCGTTCGACAAGGTGGGCAAGGACGGCGTCATCACCGTCGAAGAGTCCAACACCATGGGCATGGAGCTCGAGTTCACGGAGGGGCTCCAGTTCGACAAGGGGTACCTGTCGCACTACATGGTGACCGACCCCGAGCGCATGGAGGCGGTTCTCGAGGACGCCTACGTCCTGCTGCACCAGGGCAAGATCTCCTCGATCGCCGACTTCCTGCCGCTGCTGGAGAAGGTCGCCCCGACCAAGAAGCCGCTGCTGGTGGTGGCCGAGGACGTCGAGGGCGAGGCCCTGGCGGTGCTGGTCACCAACAAGATCCGCGGCACCTTCACCTCGGTCGCGGTCAAGGCCCCCGGGTTCGGCGACCGCCGCAAGGCGATGCTGCAGGACATGGCGATCCTCACCGGCGGCCAGGTCGTCAGCGAGGAGGTCGGCCTCAAGCTGGAGAACGTCGGCCTTGAGGTGCTGGGCACGGCCCGGCGCATCGTCATCACCAAGGACGACACCACCATCGTCGACGGCGCCGGTGACCAGGCCGCGATCGACGACCGGATCCGCGAGATCAAGCTGGCCATCGAGCAGTCCGACTCCGACTGGGACCGCGAGAAGCTCCAGGAGCGGCTCGCCAAGCTCGCCGGCGGCGTCTGCGTGCTGCGTGTCGGCGCGGCCACCGAGGTGGAGCTGAAGGAGAAGAAGCACCGTCTCGAGGACGCCATCTCGGCCACCCGCGCCGCCATCGAGGAGGGCATCGTGGCGGGCGGCGGTTCGGCGCTCGTCCACGTCGGCAAGGAGATCGACGACCTCGGCCTGAGCGGCGACGAGGCGACCGGCGCGGCCATCGTGCTGCGCTCGCTCGTCGAGCCGGCCCGCTGGATCGCCGAGAACGCCGGCCTGGAGGGCTACGTCGTCACCTCCAAGATCACCGCGCTGGAGCCCGGCCAGGGTCTCAACGCCGCCACCGGCGACTACGGCGACCTGATCGCTCAGGGCGTCATCGACCCGGTCAAGGTGACCCGCTCGGCCGTGCAGAACGCCGCGTCGATCGCCGGCATGCTGCTCACGACCGAGGCCCTCGTGGTCGACAAGCCCGAGGAGGAGGCCCCTGCGGCGGCGAACGGCGCCGGTCACGGGCACGGCCACGGGCACTAGGCCCGGTCCGGCCCAGGCCGCATCCCGGCTGCTTCACATACCGCATACACATACGGCCCGCGCTCCGGCGCGGGCCGTATGCTTTATCGGCCCTCGGCGGCGCGCGCATTCTTTTCCCGGTAAACCGATCACCGGGGCAAAGCGTCGGCTCCCGGTCTGCCCGAGATCTGACGAATATCCAGGCCAATAGTCTTTCCGGTGAAATATTCAAACGCTCTGGTGTTCAATTGATTACCTCGCGTTATCGAAGCGTCAATGTGACCAATCCGTAGCCGTACACCATGACGACAGGTGCGATCGTGGCGGGCATCATGCGTATCGTGACCGAGGGATGCGTCGCCGACGCCGCAACAGGGGTAAGGCTTGCGACGAGATCGGATGAGTCCGACCTCAGGGAACTGACAAGCCTTGCCGTCCGTGGAGATCGCACCGCGATCGAATCACTGCTGGGGCACCTGCGCCCGATGGTGGTGCGCTATTGCAGGGCACGACTGGGGCGGGTTTCCGGTCACTACCACATCGCCGACGATGTGGCCCAGGAAGTGTGCATCGCCGTCCTCTCGGCGCTGCCGCGCTACCGTGACATGGGACGCCCGTTCGCGTCGTTCGTGTTCGGCATCGCCTCGCACAAGGTGGCAGACGCGCTGCGCAGCTCGGTGCGCTCGGCCGTGCCGACACAGGACCTCCCCGACGGGCCCGACGAGGGGCCCGGGCCGGAGGAGACCGTGGTGCGTTACATCGAGGCCCAGCATGCGCGGCAGCTGCTCTCGCGGCTGCCCGACAACCAGCGCGAGCTGCTCATCCTGCGGGTGGTTTCGGGGCTGTCGGCCGAAGAGACGGGTAATGTGTTGGGTATGACACCCGGGGCCGTCCGGGTGGCCCAGCACCGGGCGCTCGCCCGTCTGCGGCAGATGGCCGACATGGAGTCGATTGCGTGATCACCGGCAGGGAGCCACTGTGCGACCACGCGCGCGGGCATCCGCGTGGTCACCCCCGAGGCGGCGGCCGGGGCGAGCCGGGAGGCGACCCCACGGCGCAGTGCCCGTGGGGAGACGACCTCGAGGTGCTCGGCACCGAGGTGCTTCTCGGCGCGCTGGCCCGGCGCGAGCATCGTCTGGTGGCGTTCGCCGATCCGGCGGTGCGGCTGCTGGGCGCGCTGATCGACGACGTCGATCAGCGGCTCTCCTCGGTGTCGATCACCCCGTCGACGTAGCCCCGGGCGTACTCCCAGGTGACGTAGTCGGACGGGTCGGGCTGAAACGCCGGCTCGTGCACCTGCGGCCGGCCGTCGTCGATCATCTGCCGCAGGTTGCCCCTCAGCAGGTCCCAGTCGAAGTAGTGTTGCTCGCCGCACTCAGGGCAGTCGAGCACCAGCCCCAGCACCCCCTGGGGCTCCAGCAGGGACCGAAAGACCTCGACATCGGCGAGGTCGGTCAGCGCCTCGTTGCGCTCTGACGTGGTCAATGGGTCGACGTCGTCGAGCTCGCCCAGCGTCGAGGCCGGGTCTTCCGGGTCGTTCGCGAACGGGTCGCGGGGGACGTCTTCCAACACACATCCCAACGTATCCAATGGGACGCCGAAGCGTCTCGGACGATGCGACGCCGCCGCGCGTCGTCGCGGACATCGGTGCGGCGGCAGATCACGGGCCGGTGCCACGGTGCCGGTGCCACGTTCGCCGATCAGGTCAGCCACCCGCGCCGCGCGGCGTTCACGCCGGCCTGGAACCGGGAGCCGGCGCCGAGCTCGGCCATGGCCTCCGCGAAACGTGCGCGGACCGTGCGAACCGACACACCGAGATGCCGGGCGATCATCTCGTCGGGCATGCCGTGGGAGGCCAGCCGCAGCACCTGCACCATGCCGTCGGTCTGCTCCGGCGGGGTGAGCGGGACGGCCCGGGCCCACAGCTCGTCGAAGAGCGTGCGCAGCACCGCCACGATGATGGGGGAGCGCACGAGATGGAAGCTGTAGGCGTTCTCGGGCAGGGCCCCGCCCCACTGGGTGGGCAGCCCGGCGGCCTCGTCGCCCACCGTGAGATACCAGCTCGGCGCCTCGTCCACGGTGCGGAAGCGCGCGCCGGCGGCCTGGAGCCGGGTCACCAGGTCGCGGGCGCCCGGCACGGCCATCGCCGAGACCCGCACCAGGCACCTGGAGGTGAGCAGCCCGTCGCGCAGCGCCCGGAGCCACGGGCCGGAATAGCGCTGGACCAGGTCGCTCATGGTGCGCGTGTCGGGGATCACCGAGATCAAATCCATGGGCGGCGCCTGCAGCGCGATGCCCAGCACGCTCTCGTACAGCGCGTCGGGCCCGCTGACATGCTCCACCTCGAACCGGCCCTCGCGGGAGTCGCGGCCGGCGTCATAGCTGTGGGTGAGGTTGCGGATCGAGCCGAGCACGTCGTCGATCTCGCGGCTCTCCTGCGCGATCTGCTCCAGGCGGTCGGCGACGAGCCGGCCGAACGCCGCGGCCGGGTGGCGGGCCTGGTACTCCCCGTGGCGCTCGACGACCACGCCGAGCCGTACCAGGGTCGCGAGCTCGGGCCTGACGGACTCGATCGGCTCGTCGGCGGCCTCGGCGATGGTGGGCAGCGATGCCGTGTGCAACCGGAGCACGGCCGAGTAGACCGCGAGCTGGCCCGGGCTCAGGCCCAGGGTCCGCAACGGATCCGCGGTCGCGCGGGTCTCGTCGCGAATCACGTAACGCATCATCGGGCTCCCAGGTCACCGCCGCTCGTCACCACTGGTGTCGTGAGCGTAACCCGGCCGCAGCCGCTTGTCCGTAGCTTGACCTATTCGTGCGGAGGTAGATGCAGCTTTGTGCACTTGCACCTTCTCACGTTGCGCGTTCCGGGCGTGTGACGCACGCTTTACTCTGCGTCGGCAGGGGCGATCCGGCCGCGCGGGCACACGGACGCGGAGGGGGGTCCGGCGTCCGCGTCCGGGCCGCACGCTTGTCGGCGCTGGGGACCGGACGGGCCGACTCGTCCGGTCCCCATGCACATCCGGCCCGGCACCCCGGTCCACGCGCGGCCCGGTCCATACACAGCCCGGTCCATACACGGCCTGGTCCACGCGCAGCTCGCGGCCCAGGCGCACCCGGCCGACATGCGCCCGGCGGGTGCCGCCCGTTTCGCATCGCCACCCGGCCCGCCACTAGACTTGGCGAGCGGGCGGCTCGGCCCGTTACGGCGCTATGGGGGTTGCTGATGGCCACATTCACCGAACGGGGGCTGACGTTCAACGACGTGCTCATCGTCCCCGCTTACTCCGATCTACGGCCGGGTGAGGCGGAGACGTCCACGAGGCTGTCGCGGTCGATCACCTTGCGCATCCCGCTGGTCTCCGCGGCGATGGACACCGTGACCGAGGCCCGCATGGCCGTCGCGATGGCCCGCCAGGGCGGCATCGGCATCCTGCACCGCAACCTCACGATCGAGGAGCAGGCGCAGCAGGTCGACCTGGTCAAGCGGTCCGAGGCCGGCATGGTCACCAATCCCGTGACCTGCTCGCCCGGCGACACGCTCGCCGAGGTCGAGCGGCTGTGCGCCCACTACCGCATCTCCGGGCTGCCGGTCACCGACGCCGATGGCGTGCTCGTCGGCATCGTCACCAACCGCGACATGCGGTTCGAGACCGACCACAGCGCCCTGGTGCGCGACGTCATGACCCCCATGCCCCTCGTCACCGCGCCCGTCGGGGTGTCGCGCGACGAGGCGTTCCGGCTGTTGCGGCGGCACAAGGTGGAGAAGCTGCCGCTCGTCGACGCCGGGGGGCGGCTGCGCGGGCTGATCACCGTCAAGGACTTCACCAAGAGCGAGCAGTACCCCCTGTCCACCAAGGACGCCGACGGCCGGCTCGTCGTCGGCGCGGCCATCGGGGTGGCCGGCGACGCCGAGCGGCGCGCCAAGGCGCTCATCGAGGCCGGTGTCGACGTGATCGTGGTCGACGTGGCGCACGGGCACTCCCAGGGGCTGTGCGACATGGTCGCCAAGCTCAAGGCCAACAGCCCCGTCGACGTCGTGGGCGGCAACGTCGCCAGCCGGGCCGGCGCGCAGGCCCTGATCGACGCCGGGGTCGACGCCGTGAAGGTCGGGGTGGGCCCGGGCTCCATCTGCACCACCCGCGTGGTCGCCGGGGTGGGCGCCCCGCAGGTGACGGCGATCCACGAGGCGTCGCTGGCGGCCGGTCCGGCCGGGGTGCCGGTGATCGGCGACGGCGGCCTGCAGTATTCCGGCGACATCGCCAAGGCGCTCGCCGCGGGGGCCGACAGCGTGATGCTCGGCAGCCTGCTCGCCGGCTGCGAGGAGTCTCCCGGCGAGCTGATCTTCATCAACGGCAAGCAGTTCAAGTCCTATCGCGGCATGGGCTCGCTCGGCGCGATGCGCAACCGCGAGCGCGGCGGCACCTCCTACAGCAAGGACCGCTACTCGCAGGAAGACGTGGCCGGCGAGGACAAGCTGATCCCCGAAGGCATCGAGGGCCAGGTGCCCTACCGCGGCCCGGTCGCGGCCGTGGCCCATCAGCTCGTCGGCGGGCTCCGCCAGGCGATGTGGTACACCGGTTCGCGCACGGTGTCGGAGCTGCACGTCAAGGCGGTGCTCATGCCGATCACCGCCGCGGGGCTCGTCGAGAGCCACCCGCACGACATCCAGATGACGGTCGAGGCGCCGAACTACCCCGGGCGCTGAGCCCCGAGGGCGCCTCCGGGCGCCACACGACACCGGGCCCCGCTCCGGACCCGGCCACGGCCTCCGGGCGAGCAGAGCTTCGCACGCACAGAAACGGAAAGACGAACGGCGATGACACAGGTGGAGATCGGGCGCGGCAAGAGCGGACGACGTGCCTACGCACTCGGTGAGATCGGCATCGTGCCGTCCCGGCGCACCCGTGACCCCGAGGAGGTGTCGATCGCTTGGCAGATCGACGCCTACCGGTTCGACCTGCCGGTCGTGGCCAGCCCCATGGACAGCGTCGTGTCGCCCGCCACGGCCATCGAGATGGGGCGGCTGGGCGGCCTCGCCGTCCTCGACCTCGAAGGGCTGTGGACCCGCTACGAGGACCCGCTGCCGCTGCTGGAGGAGGTCACCTCGCTCGACCAGGCGGCCGCCACCAAGCGGCTCCAGGAGATCTACGACGCGCCCATCGACGACGAGCTGATCGGCCGCCGCATCGAGGAGATCCGGGCCGCGGGGGTGACCACCGCGGCGCGGCTGTCGCCGCAGCGCACCGTGCAGTATCACAAGGCCGCGATCGACGCCGGCGTCGACATCTTCGTCATCCGGGGCACCACCGTGTCGGCGGAGCACGTCTCGGGGCGGGCCGAGCCGCTCAACCTCAAGCAGTTCATCTACGAGCTGGACGTCCCGGTCATCGTGGGCGGCTGCGCGACCTACACCGCCGCGCTGCACCTGATGCGCACCGGGGCCGCCGGGGTGCTGGTGGGGTTCGGCGGCGGCTCGGGCCACACCACCCGCACCGTGCTCGGCGTGGCGGTGCCGATGGCGACCGCGATCGCCGACGTCGCCGCGGCACGCCGCGACTACCTCGACGAGTCGGGCGGCAGGTACGTCCACGTGATCGCCGATGGCGGCATGGGCATCTCCGGCGAGATCGCCAAGGCGCTCGCCTGCGGCGCCGACGCGGTCATGGTGGGCTCGCCGCTGGCCCGCGCCGTCGAGGCCCCCGGCAAGGGCTACCACTGGGGCTCGGAGGCCCACCACGCCGACCTGCCGAGGGGCACCCGGGTCTCCGTGGGCACGGTCGGCACGCTCGGCCAGATCCTGCACGGTCCCTCGACGGTCGCCGACGGCTCGATGAACCTCATGGGCGCCCTCAAGCGCACCATGGCCACCGCCGGCTACTCGGACCTGAAGGAGTTCCAGCGCGTCGAGGTCGTCGTCACCCCCAAGTGACACCGGTGCGGTGTGACACCGGTTCGGCGACATGGGTTCGGCGACATGGGTTCGGTGGCACCGGTTCGCGTCCGGGGTCGCGCGCCCTGACGGGCGACGGCCAGGCGACGGCTAGGCGCCGGCCGTGGGGACGATCTCGGGGGCGCCGAGGCGGATGGCGTCGGCCTCCTGGTCGGTGTCCTGCTCCTGGGAGACCCGCTCGGCCTCGACCCGCTTGGTGTAGTACTCCACCTCGCGGTCGATCTGGGCGGAGTCCCAGCCGAGCGGCCCGGCCAGCAGTTCGGCCGCCTCTTCGGCCACGGCGACGCCCCGGTGGAAGGTCTCGATGGAGATGCGGGTGCGGCGGGTCAGCACGTCGTTCAGGTGCCGGGCGCCCTCGTGCGTGGCGGCGTACACGACCTCGGCGCGCAGGTAGTCGTCGGCGCCCGAGAGCGGCCGGCCGAGCGACGGGTCGTCCGCGATGAGCGCCAGCACCTCGTCGACGAGCGTGCCGTAGCGGCGCAGCAGATGCTCGATGCGGGCGACGTGCAGTCCCGACCGGTCGGCGAGGTGGTGCCGCGCGTTCCACAGCGCGGGATACCCGTCGGCGCCGAGCAGCGGCACCCGGTCGGTGCAGGACTGCGGGACGAGCCGGTCCAGGCCGTGCGCGACGGCGTCGACGGCGTCCTTGGCCATGACGCGGTACGTGGTGTACTTGCCGCCCGCGACCATCACCAGGCCCGGCACGGGGTGCGTGACCACGTGCTCGCGCGACAGCTTGGAGGTCTCCTCGGACTCGCCGGCGAGCAGCGGGCGCAGCCCGGCGTACACGCCTTCGACGTCGTCTCTGGTCAGCGGCACCGACAGCACCGCGTTGACGTGGTCGAGCACGTAGTCGATGTCGGAGCGCGAGGCAGCCGGGTGGGAACGGTCGAGCGACCAGTCGGTGTCGGTGGTGCCGATGATCCAGTGCCGGCCCCACGGGATCACGAAGAGCACGGACTTCTCGGTGCGCAGGATGATCCCGGTCGTCGAGTGGATGCGGTCGCGCGGCACGACCAGATGGACCCCCTTGGACGCCCGCACGTGGATCTGCCCGCGCCCGCCGACCTTCTCCTGCACGTCGTCGGTCCACACCCCGGTGGCGTTGACGACCTGCCGGGCCCGCACGTCGCGCTCGGTGCCGGTCTCCAGGTCGCGTACGCGCACCCCGGTGACCCGCTCGCCCTCCCGCAGGAAGCCGACCATCTGGCTGCGCGACGCCACCAGCGCGCCGTACTCGGCTGCGGTACGCAGCACGGTCATCGTGTAGCGCGCGTCGTCGACCTGCGCGTCCCAGTACTGCACGGCCCCGGTGAGCGCCGACCGCCGCAGCGCCGGGGCGAGCCGCAGCGCCTGCCCACGGGTCAGGTGGCGGTGGCGCGGCACGCCGCGGGTGAACCCCGAGGAGAAGCCGAGGGAGTCGTACAGGGCCAGCCCGGCGCCGACGTAGAACCGCTCCCAGACGTGGTGGGTCAGCGGGAACAGGAACGGCACCGGGCGCACCAGGTGCGGCGCGACGCGCTGGAGCAGCAGGGAGCGCTCCTGCAGCGCCTCCCGCACCAGGTCGAAGTTGAGCTGCTCGAGGTAGCGCAGCCCGCCGTGGATCAGCTTCGACGAGCGGGACGAGGTGCCGGAGGCGAAGTCGCGCGCTTCGACCAGGCCGACCGTGAGGCCGCGCGTGGCGGCGTCGAGCGCCACCCCGGCGCCCACGATGCCGCCGCCCACCACGGCGACGTCGAGCTCCCCGGACGCCATCGCCGTCAGCGCCGCGGCCCGCTCGGCAGGGCCGAGCTTCGCTGTGCCCATCGCTGTGTCACCGTGCACGGTCATGGCCATCCCCCCGGACCGCAAAAGTAAGATTTCGCGTGATCCACTAGCTACCCAGAAATATGGTGCATGAAGCGGGTGGCGGTCCGGTGGGGGAGGTCCGGCTCGGCCATCGGTGATCGCATCTGTGATCCTGGCACCATGAGCATCACACTCACGAACGCCACGCTGGTGCTGCCCGGCGAGACGCGCCCCGGCTGGGTGACGATCGAAGACGGCCGCATCACCCACGTCGGGCGCGGCGTCGCGCCCGGCCAGGGCCTGGACCTCGGCGGCCGGCACCTCGTACCGGGTTTCGTGGACATGCATCATCACGGCGGGGCAGGCGGCTCCTACCCGGCGGCGGTCACCGAGGCGGCCGCCGAAGCGGCCGTGCGCGCGGCGAGGTTCCATCTCGGCCACGGCACCACGACCGGCGTCGCCAGCCTGGTCACCGCCGCCCCGGGCGACCTCGCCCGGGCCGTCGGCGTGCTCGCCGGGCTGTGCGACGACGGCGTGTTCGCCGGCATCCACCTCGAAGGGCCGTACATCGCCAAGGCCAGGTGCGGGGCCCACGACCCCACGCTGCTGCGCGACCCCGACCCGGCCGAGTTCGCCGAGCTGGTGCGCGCCGGGCGCGGCCACATCCGCATGGTGACCGTCGCCCCCGAGCTGCCGGGTGCCCTCGACACCGTCCGCCGGGCCGTCGCCGAGGGAGTCATCGCCGCCATCGGGCACAGCGACGCGACGTACGAGCAGACGGTCGCCGGTGTCGAGGCCGGGGCCACGGTCGCCACCCACCTGTTCAACGCGCTGCCTCCCCTCCACCACCGCAGCCCCGGGCCCATCGCCGCGCTGCTGGAGGACGAGCGGGTCACCGTCGAGCTGATCAACGACGGGTTCCACGTGCATCCGGCGATGATCCGCCTCGCCCGCGCGGCCGCCGGCCCCGGCCGGACCGCGCTGATCACCGACGCGATGGCGGCCGCCGGGCTCGGCGACGGCGACTACCGGCTCGGCTCCATGAGCGTCACCGTGGTGAACGGCGAGGCCCGGCTCGCCGGGGGCGGCTCGATCGCCGGCAGCACCCTCACCATGGACGAGGCGTTCCGCCGCGCCGTGCTGGAGGCCGGTCTCACCCTGCCCGAGGCAGTGGAGGCCGCCTCGCTCACCCCCGCCCGCGTGCTCGGCCTGGCCGACCGGGTGGGGTCCATCGAGGCGGGCAAGGACGCCGACCTGGTCGTGCTGTCGGGCGACCTGCGCGTCGACGGGGTGATGCGGCGCGGCGAGTGGGTCACCCGCCCGGCGCCCGCGCCTTCCGGACGCCCCTAAACTGAGAACACCGCCGCATCTTTCTGGAAGGGTCGCCTGGTGTCCGACGAGTTGTCCGACCAATTGTCCGGCCGATCGCCCGGCTTCGACCAGTCGTTCGACACGGTTCTGGTGGTCGACTTCGGCGCGCAGTACGCGCAGCTCATCGCCCGTCGCGTGCGCGAGTGCCATGTCTACTCCGAGATCGTCCCCTGCACCATGCCCGTGGAGCAGATGCTGGCCAAGCGGCCCAAGGCGATCATCCTGTCGGGCGGGCCCTCGTCCGTGTACGCCGAGGGCGCCCCGGCGGTGCCCGAGGGGCTGTTCCGGACCGGCGTGCCGACGTTCGGCATCTGTTACGGCTTCCAGGCCATGACCCAGGCCCTCGGCGGCGAGGTCGCGCACACCGGTGTCGCGGAGTTCGGCGGCACCACGCTCAATGTGGCCGACCAGGGCGTGCTGTTCGCCGGCCTGCCCGCCACCCAGTCGGTGTGGATGTCACACGGCGACAGCGTGACGCGCGCCCCAGAGGGGTTCGTGGTCACCGCGTCGACCGAGGCCACGCCGGTGGCGGCGATGGAGGCCCCCGAGCGAGGGCTGTACGGCGTGCAGTTCCACCCCGAGGTGCTGCACACCGAGCACGGCCAGGAGGTGCTCCGGCACTTTCTCGAGGCCGCCGGCTGCCGCCCGTCGTGGACGATGCTCAACATCGTCGAGGAGGCGGTGGCGGAGGTCCGCCGCCGCATCGGGCCCGAGGGCCGGGCGATCTGCGCGCTGTCGGGCGGGGTCGACTCCGCGGTGGCGGCGGCGATCGTGCAGCGGGCCATCGGCGACCGGCTCACCTGTGTGTTCGTCGATCATGGCCTGCTGCGCGAGGGCGAGGCCGAGCAGGTCGAGCGCGACTTCGTCGCGGCGACGGGGGTGCGGCTGCGCGTCGTCGACGCCGCCGAGCGGTTCCTCAAGGCGCTCGCCGGGGTGTCCGACCCCGAGGCCAAGCGCAAGATCATCGGCCGGGAGTTCATCCGGGTCTTCGAGGACGAGCAGCGCGCCATCATCGCCGGCTCCGACACCCCGGTCGACTTCCTGGTGCAGGGCACGCTCTACCCCGACGTCGTCGAGTCGGGCGGCGGCACCGGCGCCGCCAACATCAAGTCCCACCACAACGTCGGCGGGCTGCCCGACGATCTGCGGTTCACCCTGGTCGAGCCGCTGCGCACGCTGTTCAAGGACGAGGTGCGCCGGGCCGGCGAGGAGCTCGGGCTGCCCCCGGCCATGGTGTGGCGCCAGCCGTTCCCGGGGCCGGGCCTCGGCATCCGGATCATCGGCGAGGTGACCGGCGAGCGGCTGGCCATTCTGCGCCAGGCCGACGCGATCGCCCGCGAGGAGCTGTCGCGGGCCGGCCTCGACCGCGACATCTGGCAGTGCCCGGTGGTGCTGCTCGCCGACGTTCGCTCGGTGGGCGTGCAGGGCGATTTCCGCACCTACGGCCATCCCGTGGTGCTGCGGCCGGTCACCAGCGAGGACGCCATGACCGCGGACTGGTCGCGGCTGCCCTACGACGTGCTGGCGCGCATCTCGACCCGCATCACCAACGAGGTGCGAGAGGTCAACCGGGTCGTGCTCGACATCACAAGCAAGCCGCCGGGCACCATCGAGTGGGAGTAACGCCATTTGCCCTATTTCCCCCGCTTTGAAGCTGTAAAGCGGGGGAATTGGGTAATGACCCCGGCCGGGCGAGCGGTCCGGGCGGCGTGCCGGAGCCCGTCGGCACCTGACGGCAGGGGTCGCGGCGGCTCGGTGCCCCCTGCGGCTCAGTGGGCGACGAGCGGCGTCTCCTCGATCTCCTTGCGCGCGTCCTTGGGGTAGACCTCGCCCGGCTTCAGCGTGCGGCCGCGCAGCAGGTCGTCGACCGTCACGATGTGGAAGCCCTTCTTGCGCAGGGCCTTGAGCAGGTCGGGCATCACCTCGACGGTCTGCGTCACCCAGTCGTGCATCAGCACCACCGAGTCGCGCCGCGCCCCCTTCAGCACCTCGGTGTAGATCTTCTTTTTGTTCTTGGTCGCCCAGTCGTGCGAGGTGGTGTTCCACAGCACGATCGGCATCTCGAACTCGGTGGCGATCGCCTGCACCCGGTCGTCGGCCAGCCCGTACGGCGGCCGCAGCACGCCCGGGTACGTACCGGTGATCTTGTAGACGAGGTTCTGGGTGTGCCGGATCTCCCAGCGGATGGAGTCCTCGGTCATCTTGGTGAAGTCGGGATGGTCGTAGCTGTGGTTGCCGATCTGATGGCCCTCTTCGACCATCCGCTTCACGAACTGCGGCCGGGCTTTGACGTACTGGCCCTCCAGCAGGAACGTCGCCTTGGCCTTGTACTTCTTCAGGGTGTCGAGCAGGTGCCCGGCCTGCTGCCCCGGGCCGTCGTCGAAGGTCAGCGCGATGCACTTGACCTTGGCGCAGTCGACCTTGTGGCCCTTGGCCGGCTTGGCCTTCTCGCCGGTCGCCGCCGCGTCTCCGGTGTCCTTGCCCGCCGTGGCGCCGCCCGTCGCGGCCCCGGCCGCGGGCGCCTTCGCGGTGCGCACGGTGGCGGCCTCGCCCCACGCCGGGGCCGCCATCGCCAGCATGGCCAGGGCACATGTGCCAGAGACGACGACCCGCGATGACGATCCACCCACCCGCAACATGGTGCGAAACCCTTCATATCGGCTGCTTCGGAAGATCGCATCGTATCGAACCGATCCTGCGGCATCAGCCGGTTCCGGGCGGACCGTTGCGTGATCGCGAACACGGCCGCGGGCGCGCCGGCCGCGCCTCTAGCGGGCGGCGACCTGGGCGACCTGCCCGGACGTGAGCAGCGCCGCGAGCGGGCCCGGCTCGTGCAGCCTGCTGATGCGGTCGCGCGTGTCGCGCTTCAACCGCGCCATCCGGCGCCGCATCGCCACCCTGCGGTACGCCGCGACATGCCCCCTGGCGGCCCGCGCCGCGCCCGTCAGCTCGTAGCCGAGGCCGGCGAGCCGGTCGCCGAGCACCGTCTCGCACAGTTCGATCTCCCACGGCTCCAGCCGCGCCGACCAGCTGCCGACCCGGGCCGCGGTCACGTCGCCGTGGGTGTTGCGGTGCCACACCTTGTGCGGCGGCACCGCCACCCGCGCCATGTGCCTCGGCTCGCACATCGCCGGGTCGTAGTCCTCGCCGATGAACCGGCACAGCGCCCGCAGCTCCCGCTCCGGGTCGGCGGTCAGGTCCTCGTAGCGCAGCCGGTGGTAGCAGTCGGGCGGCAGCGTGGCGGCGTGGCGGGCGCCGAAGTCGATGGCCTCGGCCCAGTTGGCCGCCGCGTGGTAGGTGGTGAGCCGGTACCACGGCATCTCCTTCAGCGAGGCCACGCAGTCCCGGCCGTCCCGGATCAGGTGCACGAACTGCGCGTCGGGGAACAGCCGCCGGATCATCGACACGTGCTGGAAGTAGCTGGGCCGCTTGTCGCCCCACCGGGGCTTGGCGAACCGCTCGGCGTACGACCGGAACACCGTGCCGACGACCGAGCCGAAGGTGCCCGGGCCGGCCGTCGCCGCCGCGACGAACTCCGCGCCGTCGAGGCCGAGCTCACCGAACTTCGTGGTGCGCCCCGTCGCGATCCACTCCGCGAGGCGGCGCCGGTTCTCCGGCACGCGCATGTCGCCGTACACCTTGCGGTGGAAGTAGGCGGGGACGAGGAAACGGGTCTCCGGCGGCACCGCGATGCGCGGGTGCGAGTGCAGCATGAGCTGGAGCAGAGTCGTGCCGGAGCGCGGGCAGCCGATGACGAAGATCGGCCTGTCGGAATGCATGGGTCAGTCCCCCGAATAGACGTGGCTGTCGTCGGTGAGCAGGTCCGCGACAGGGCTCGGCTCGCGCAGCCGGTCGACGCGGTCGCGGAGCCCTTCCAGCCGCAGCCGCCGGCGGGTGCTCGCGGACGCCTTGCGGTACGCCCGCAGCTGCGCCCGGCCGGGCCGCGGCGCCCCCGACAGCTCGTAGCCGTAGGCGGTGAGCCGGTCGCCGAGCACCGTCTCGCACAGGCCGATCTCCCAGGGCTCCAGCCGTTCCGGCCAGCTCCGCACCCGGCTCGCGGTGATCTCCTTGCGGACGTTGCGGTGCCAGGTCTTGTGGGCCGGCACCACGTCGGCGACCCGCGCCGGCTCCAGCATCGCGTCGTCGTAGCTCTCGCCGAGGAACCCGCACAGCGCCGACAGCTCACGGGCCGGGTCGGCGGTCAGGTCCTCGTAGCGCAGCTCGCGGTAGGTGTCGGGCGGGAGCCGCTGGGCGGCGCGGCGGCCGAAGTCGATCGCCTCGGCCCAGCGGTGGACGGCCTCAGGGGTGCCGCCCGAGAACCACGGCATCTCCTTCAGCGAGGCCACGCAGTCGCGCGGGTCGCGGACCAGATGGATGATCTGCGCGTCGGGGAACACCCGAAGCAGCACGTCGATGTAGCGGACGTACGGCGGCCGCTTGTCGCCCCAGCGGGGCTTGCCGTGCCGCTCGGCGTACATCTTGTAGACGGTGGCGAGGACGGAGCCGAGCGTGCCCGAGGCGCCGATGGCGCGGCGCATGAAGTCGTCGGTGTCGATGCCGAGGTCGGCGAACTGCCTGCGCGGCCGGGTCGCGATCCAGCGGGCCAGCGCGGCGCGGTTCTCGGCCCGCCGCAGATCGCCGAACCTGCGGCGCCGATGGTAGGCGTGCACCAGGATCCGCGTCTCGGGCGGGATCGCGATGCGCGGGTGGGAGTGCAGCATGAGCTGGAGCAGGGTGGTGCCGGAACGTGGGCAGCCCAGCACGAAGATCGGTCGTTCCCGGTGAGGTGGGCTCTGATCAGGCAAGAGCGCGCTCCTTTGAGTCAGGGTGCTGATGAGGGCTCGGACGGGTGGCGGACATGCGGGCGAGCTCGCGGGCGGCCAGCCAGGTGCGGTAGACGAGGCCGGCCTCGAACAGGGCGAGCAACGCCCCGGCGCCGATGGTCATGGGCAGCAGCGCGGCCGGTCCGATCAGCGGCGCCACGACGAACACCAGCGCGTGGTATTCGATGCCGCCCACGAGGTGCGTGCGCACGCGATGACGGAACAGGAACCGCCGGAACGGCTCGAACCAGGGGAACCTGGCGCGGAACTCCGCCTGCGGGTCGACCAGCCGCCGCCCCTCCGGCGCGGTGAGCGCGCCGGGGTCGGCCGCCGGGCAGGCCCGCAGCACGTCGTCGGTGAACACGCACTCGACCGGCTCGGCGGCCCGGACCCGCTCCCTGGCGGCGTCGCGGACCCTGCCGAGCTGCGGCCCGTTGACGTACCTGAACAGGTCGAGCAGCACGACGCCGGCGCCGAGGAGCACGTACGCCAGCCGGCCCGTTGCGGCGTACTGGCCGTAGGCCAGGCCGCAGGCGCAGCATGCGACGCGCAGGCGGTCGCCGACGTAGTCGAGCCAGAGGCCGAACGGCGTGCCGGTGCCCTTGAGCCGGGCGATCTTGCCGTCCATGCAGTCGACGGTGAAGCTCAGGTAGAACAGGGCGGCGCCCGCCACGAGGTGGCGCGTGCCGAAGCACACGGCGGCCGCGACCCCGAGCAGCATGGACAGCCGGGTCAGGCCGTTGGGCGTGAGCGCCGTGCGGTTGGCGACCACCAGCGCGAGCCGGCACGCGATCGGGTCGACCACGAGCACGGTCCACCAGGAGTCCCTGGGTTTGCGCACCGCGTGGACGTCGTCGAGTGAGAAGACCGCCATGAAGGCAAGAATGGCTACCTTGAGTAGTGGCAGCATGGCTATAGGTGACTGATGGGTGATCTCGTTGCTACTTCTTGACCAAGCGCTGGCCTGAAGATCCCTGTTGTCGCAAGACGCGTCCCGGCCATGGCAGCGTTGAGCTACATTCCTGCTACCGAGCGTATTGGGGGACACATGCACAAGGCCGCACGGGTGGCCCGCAGGATCTATCGCAGGGGCGCCAGATCGGCGCTGGCCCTGCTCGCACGGCTGCGCGGGCGCGCGCTGACGCCCGCCCAGGCGATCGTGCGAGTGCCCGACGGGCTGCGGATCGCGCGGGTGCGGGCCGACGCGAGCGCGCTGCAGGCGCAGCGCGACAACCTCGACCTCGTCTGCTCGACCCTCACGGCCGCCGGGGTGCCGTTCTTCTGCGTCCGGCCGCAGGCGGGCCGTCCCGCCGCGGTCGGGGTGCGCGCGATCCAGCGCACCAAGGCGCTCACCGCGCTCGCCGCCACCGGCGAGCCGCTGTACGCCAGCGTGCAGCCCCACGGCCGTGCGGCCCGGGGCGCGCCCGGCGCCGTGCCGCTCACCCCGGCCGGCCGCGAGCGCCCGCTGCGCCGCTGCCTGCCCGGCCTGGCCGAGGCCGCCGTGGTGCGGGTCACCGGCTACTTCACCAGCCCGTCGCGCACACTGGTGCTCGGCCCCGAGCACGGCTGCGACATCGAGTTCTGGACCACCGACGGCGACCTGCTCGTGGCGCCGCGTCCCAACGCCACGGCCGAGACCGTGCCGGTCGCCGACGAGTCGGGCGGGCCCGGCGGCACCGTCGAGGCCGAGGAAGGGCTGTTCCATCCCCTGGTCGCGCTGGGCTCCCCCCGCGCCAGGCGCTACCCCACCAGGCCCGAGCTGGCGGTGCCGCTGATCGAAGACATCCGCTTCCCGATCGACGCCGTCTACACCTGGGTCGACGGCTCCGACTCCCTCTGGCGGGCCAGGCGCGACGCCGCGCTCGCCGAGGCCGGGGCGCTGCGCGAGGCCGCGGCGGGCGAGGCCAGGTTCACCAGCCGCGACGAGCTGCGCTACTCGTTGCGTTCACTGACCGCGTGCGCGCCGTGGATCCGGCACGTGTGGATCGTGACCGACGGGCAGGTGCCGCCGTGGCTCGACGAGGCGCATCCCGACGTGACCGTCGTCGACCACAAAGAGATCTTTACCGATCCTTCGGTGCTGCCCGTCTTCAACTCCCACGCCATCGAGACACAGCTTCACCACATCGATGGCCTCAGCGAGCACTTCCTTTACCTCAACGACGATTTCTTCCTGGGCCGGCCGCTGCCCGCGAGCACGTTCTTCGACGGCAACGGGCTGCCCAGGTTCTTCCCCTCGGCGGTGCAGGTGCCGTTCGGCCTGCCCGAGCTGGAGGAGTCTCCGGTGCACGCGGCCGGCATGAACAACCGGCGGCTGCTCGCCGACCTGTCGGGCCGCATGCTGACGCAGAAACTCAAGCATGTGCCGTACGCCCTGCGCCGCAGCCTGCTCGACGAACTGGAGCATCGGTTCGCGGCGGAGTTCGCCGAGACGTCGCGGCACCGCTTCCGCGACTGCCGCGACATCTCCGTCGTCTCGTCGCTGGCGCACTACTACGGCTACCTGACCGGGCGGGCCGGCCGCGGCTCGATCGGCTACACCTACGTCGACCTCGCGCTCGACCGCGCCAAGCGCAAGCTGCGCGGCATGCTCGCCCAGCGCCAGTTCGACGCGTTCTGCCTCAACGACACGGCGCCCACCACCCCGGAGCAGGACGCCCTGCTGATCGCGTTCCTGCAGGACTACTATCCGACGCCGAGTCCGTTCGAGCGCCGCTGATTGTCGCAGGCGCCGCATAGAGTGGGCTCGGTGAACGATGAACTCACCTTGATGGCCGTGCACGCCCACCCCGACGACGAGGTCATGAGCACCGGCGGGGTCCTCGCCCAGGCGGCCGACCAGGGCATCCGCACGGTGCTGGTCACCTGCACCAACGGCGAGCAGGGCGATGGCCCGGGCGGCGTGAAGCCCGGCGAGCAGGGTCACGACGAAGCCGACGTGCGCGAGCGGCGGCTGAGCGAGCTGCGCGAGTCGGTGGCCACGCTCGGCGTCGCGCATCTGGAACTGCTCGGCTACCGTGATTCCGGCATGCCCGGCTGGCGCGCCAACGAGCATCCCGACGCGTTCGCCAACGTGCCCGTCGACCGCGCGGCGGCGCGGCTGGCGGCGCTCATGGAGCGCTACCGCCCCGACGTGGTCGTGACCTACGACGACAACGGCGGCTACGGCCACCCCGACCACATTCAGGCGCACCGCGTGGCCGTCGCGGCCGCGCCGGCCAGTGGCATCCCCCGCCAGATCTACTTCACCGCGATGCCCCGCGCCCGCATGGCCCCGATGTTCGAGCGCATGCCACGGCTC
>JBIQJI010000110.1:0-12711 GCA_044507605.1 Actinomycetales bacterium
CTCGGTTTGGTGCCGGGGTGCGGGACCCGCCCACCACCCTTTTGTCATGCCTGCAGGTATCTCCGTTGCTCGGCTTCCTCTGGGCGGGTGTGCGTCGTGCGGTCGTGTGCTGCGGGTGCCTGATGTAGATCGGCTTCCTCAGGGTCGAGGTCTTGCTAGGCTGAGAGTGCCGGGCCACCCTTTGTGACGGGTGGCCTTCATTGCGTCGGACCATTGAGGGCGGGCCGCCGCTGAACGAGCAGGAGCCCACCTGCGGCCTAGACCGCCCGTACGCAGACAGCCGCTCCCATCACATGGTCCAGCGCGAACGTGATGAGCGAGCCACGAAGGATCAAAGTGAACAGAGAAGACGGGCGCGAGCACGCGGGAAGGCCCGGGGCTGAGGGCGCTCGCTCAAGAAACTCGGACGCCGACGGCACCATTGGCCGTGACGGCGGATCGTACGGTGAGCGCGGGAGCGACGACAGGCGCGAGGCGCGTGGGGGCTACGTGAGCCGGCGTGGCGGACGGTCGGACAGGCGGCCGGGAGACGGCCCCCGCTATGGGGAGAGGCGTGAGCGCGAGGAACGCGAAGGGTCCTCTTTCGGTTCACGCGGCAAGGGCTATCGGCAGGAGCGCGGGGGGTACGGACGCGGGGATCGCCCAGGTGGGGACGCGTCGGGATACCGGCGACGCGACGATGATCGCGGATATCAGGGCTCCGGCTTTTACGGCGACCGTTCCCGTTACGGAGATCGTGAGGGTTCGCGGGGCCGTTATGGTGCCCGCGACGATCGCCGGGAACGTGGTGGCGACCGGCAGGAGGGTCGCGGGGGTTATGAGGGGCGTGGCGGCCGCGATCGAGACGGCCGCGGCGCCAATGGCCGGCATGGGTACCACGACCGGGATGAGCGCCGAGGAGGCCGCGAAGATTTCGGTGGCGGACGCGACCGGGACCGGGACGGGTACCGCGAGCACGACGACCGGGGCGGCTCGGGGAGGGGGTACCGCTTCGAGGGCGGCCCTCGCCGTTCGTACGATGACCGTGGTGACCGGCGGGGCGGCTCCGGCGGCGGGTACGGCCGGGGCTCCGGGTCGGAGAGTCGCGGTGGCTACGGTGACCGGGGAGGACGCCGATCCGACTTCGGCAGCAGGTACGGGGACGATCGCAGGGAACGAGACTTCCGGTCGGACGACCGGGGCGGATTCCGGGACCGGGGCGACCGAACCTACGGCGAGCGCCGCGATCGTCCGGGGCGCTCCTATGGGGATCGCGAAGGCGGGCGGCGCGAGGGTGCGAGGGACCGGGGCGACCGGCCGTTCCATGACCGTCCCTTCCGCGACCGGCCAGGCCGGGATCATGACGATCGCCGGGGTCGGCCCTCTGGCGAGGGCTACGGTGGGCGCGGCCGGGGCGACCGGGCAGGACGCGGGTCCTGGCAGGATGACCGGGGCGGTCGCCGGGGCGAGCGTCCCGGCGGGCGGGACTACAGGCGTGACCGCGACGATCGTCCGGGGCGGTCCTACGACGAGCGCGGCAGGCGTCCGTACGCCGGGCGAGGCCGTGACGATCAGGACGGGCGTGGGTTCCGTCAAAGCGACCGGGACGGGTTCCGCGAGCGGGCCGACCGGCCGTTCACGCGTGAGGGTTACCGAAACCGGGAGGACGCCGGCACCGGGCGGGCTCGGTTCACAGGGCGGGACGGTCGTGACGCGGAGCGCGGGCCGCGCGGGCCCAAGGTGGAGCTTCCGCCTCTTCCGCCGGACGTGAGCGCCGAGGACCTCGACTCCGAGACCCGGGATGAGCTTCGCTCCATGCCCAACGATCTCGCCAACCTGATCGCGGCCCATCTGGTGGCCGCGGAGCGGGCGCTCGCCGAGGACGAGCCCGATCTGGCGTACGAGCACGCCAAGGCGGCGCGGCGCTTCGGCAGCCGGGTGGGTGTCGTTCGTGAGGCGGCGGGCATCGCGGCGTACCGGGCGGGGCATTTCGCCGAGGCTCTGGGTGATCTGCGCGCTGCTCGCCGGATGACGGGTTCGGATGCGCTGCTGCCGGTGATGGCGGACTGTGAGCGCGGCCTCGGGCGGCCCGAGCGTGCGCTCGACCTGGTGCGTTCCCCGGAGGCGGAGCGGCTGGACCGCAGCGACCGCATCGAGCTGACGATCGTCGAGTCGGGGGCCCGCAGGGATCTGGGCCAGTCGGACGCGGCCGTCGTCACGCTGCAGCGGCTGCCCGAGCTGCGTGACCCGCAGCGCCGGCCTTGGTCGGCCAGGCTCGCGTTCGCGTATGCGGACGCGCTCGCCGATGCCGGGCACGTCGCCGCGGCGGTGGACTGGTTCGCGCGTGCCATGGAGTTCGACACGGAAGGCGAGACCGACGCTTCCGAACGGTATGCCGAGCTCACCGGTACGCCGATCGGGGATATCGACGAGATCGAGGACATCGAGGAGGACTTCGAAGCCGGCGACGACTCGGATGAAGCCGGTGATGCGTCGGCCGCCTCGGGTGACGCTGACGCGCCGGACGAGGACGCCGCGGGCGGCGGCGCGGCCGCCACGGAGAGCGATCACGACGCCGAGCACGAGGGCGGGAACGACCCGCGTGCGGCGGACTCGGACGATGACCTGGACCGGGGCGCCGGGGCAGGCCGAGACGAGGGCGAAGGGCCCTCCGACGACGCCGTGGGAGACGACGCCGAGGATTCCGAGGGCGACGCCGGTGAAGACGCGGGCGGGCGTACGGCCACGGTGTCCGGTGGCGGCGCGGAGGGCGACGACGGCGCTGCCGAGCCGGCGCCTGAGCAGGCTGCGACCGTCCGACCCGAGAGCGACCGCTCGGAGAACGGGCGATTTGCGGACCCCGTCGCCGATGTCCCTGCTTCGCGGGCGGAGGACGATGCTCCGGACCCGAGCTCCGGCGATGACGCCGCCCTCTCGGCCAAGGAGGCGTCCGGCCCCGGGATCGGCGTCGGCCCGGCCTTCATCGAGCCCGACTTCGGCGCGAGCGCGGCCGAACCGGCCGACGCGCCCGGCCACCGGGCCGACCGAGCGGACTGACGGGCCGGCCGTGACCGGCCGCCCGGCCGGCTTGGCCGCTGTCGGTGGCGAACACGTGGGTAGCGGGTACGGGCCCCGGCCCGGTTGCCTGCCGGTCGGACCCGGGCCCGATCAACCGGTTCGGGGCGGCGCCCGCGCCCCGAACCGGTGCTTCGGCGCCTGCGGCTCCGTTCACCTGCGGCCCGCAGGAGGCGGATCTTGCTTCGCCTGGCGCGGCCGGTGTCCGTGTCGCGGCCGGGCACCGCGATCGCTTTCAGGGTCCCTCAGAGCGTGGCCTGGTCTGAGGGGTGTTGCTTGCCGAGCCAGTGCAGGATGCCGGCGACGTTGGACGGGGCGCCGCTGAGCACCTCCAGGCGGGTGCTGTTGGCCTCGCTGTCGAGGGCGGTGTAGCGCTCGCGGGTGCGGGCCTCGACCATGGCGACGGCGTGGTCGAGGTCGAGGCCTTCGGCGTGGGCCTGCTTGGTGAGGTCGACCCAGATGCGCAGCTCCTCCGCGGATCGTTCGAGGGTGGCGGCGACGTCGTCGACGGGGCCGTAGTGGCTGAAGAGCAGGCGGCGGGGGCCGAGGTCGCCGAACAGCGTTATGGAGTCGAGCGCGGTGTGCAGGTCGAAGTCCGGGGGCGGCGTGGCGGGGCGCAGATCGCCCGTCTCGGGCAGGTAGACGCCGGCGGCGTCGCCGACGTACAGGTCGCCGGTTTCGGAGTCGAGCAAACCCACGTGATGCTTGGCGTGGCCGGGCGAGTAGTGGCTGGCGAGGGTGCGGCCGTTGCCGAGGTCGATGGTGCCGGTGTCGCCGAGGGAGGTGATGCGGGTGGCCTCGGTGGGGGACAGCGCGCCGAACAGGACGTCCAGTTTGTCTCCCCAGACCATGCGGGCGCTCGCCATCAGCCTCGTGGGGTCGGCGAGGTGCCGGGCTCCCTTCTCGTGCACCACCACTTGGGCCGAGGGGAAGAACGAGGCGAGGTCGCCCACGCCTCCGGCGTGGTCGAGGTGGATGTGGGTGACGACGATGGTGGACAGGTCGCCGGGGCCGACGCCGAGCTCGTTGAGAGCGTCCCTGACGACGGGGGCGGAGGTGGAGGTGCCGGTTTCGACCAGGCATGGCCGGTCGCCCAGGATGAGGTATCCGGCGGTGATTCCGGAATAGCCGGCCATGCGCGTGTCGATCTCGTACACGTCGCCGCCGAGCGGTGTCACGTTGTCCACAGGCCACCCCTGAATCTCGAACCGTTGTCCCCAGAACGGCGTTCAGCTCGTTCCCCGGTCAGCCTACTTGCCCATAGTGATCCCCAGCCGACCGATCGGGCCAGGGCCGACCGGCCCCAGGGAAAGGGGAGATCACATGCACGACCACGCACGCATCGACGACGACCACGGGGGCGAGCGCCCCGACCATGGTCCCGGCGGGCACTACGGCGAGGGTCACGGAGCAGATCGCCAGGAGCGGCACCGCGACGACCATCACGACGACCACGACCATCGCGACGACCGGCGGCCCCGCGATCCGGAGGATGACACGGACGGTGACCAGCGCCCCGACGATCTGCGCGACCGCAACCAGGTGGTCCTGGCCGGGCGGCTGCCGGAGGCGCCGGTGGAGAAGCTCCTGCCCAGCGGCGATCGGATGACCACGTGGAGGGTCATCGTACGGCGTCCGGCCGATGACAGGACCGACGGCAGATCGAAGGCACGGGTCGACTCGGTGCCGTGCGTGACCTTCGACCCGGCCCTGCGCGGTCTTGTCGAGGCCTGGCATCGTGAGGACTTCGTCGAGGTCGGAGGGATGATTCGCAGGCGCTTCTGGCGCACGCCCGAGGGCGGTGCGGGGAGCCGCATCGAGGTGGACGTGCGCCGTGCCCGCCGCCTGGAGCGGGCGCCGTCATGCGGTGACGATGAGCCCCCGCACCGTGGTCATACCGGCAGCGGCCAGGGCGGCGGAACGCGGGAAGCCGGCAAGGGCGCCGGCGCTTCGACGCCTGGTGGCCGAGGCCGTGCCGCTGCCCCTGTGGCCGCCGAACGGCGCGCCCGGGTGCTCGCGTGAGCCGGGCCGGGCCGGACTGCGCCGGTTTCCGGCGAGTCCGGCCGTGGGGCGTGGCCCGGGAACGGGCGTGGGTCTCGTTGCGGCACCACGGTGGGGCGTCACGGCCTTGGTTCGCCGCCGTGCCGCTTCGGCCTGCCCGCTGTGGGCCGGGTGGGGCGGGCAGGGCGATGTCGGTGGTCGAAGGGCGTCAGTGGTCGAAGAAGGTTCTCATGACGAGGCCGGTGCGTGGTTTGGGGCCGAAGGAGGTTGATTTGCGGGGCACTCGTTCGCCTTGGGCGGCGATGGCGAAGACGTCGTCGGCCGACAGGGGTTTGAGCAGCACGGCGGTGCCCCCGTGCCGGCGGGCGAGGGCCACGGCCGCGAGCGGGTCATGGTGCACGATGAGCACCGAGGTCTCGTCGTCCTCCAGGCCCCAGACCTTGGGCAGCAGGAACTCGTTCAACACCGAGGTGCTCAACGACTTCCAGGTCGGCGACCGGTCCGCCGGCATGGCGTGGTCGACCTGGAGCGGGTCGGGCTCGGTCAGCAGGTGCGCGTGCGGGCCTTCCCCGGCCAGGACGAACGCCGGGTCGGGGGCGGCGGCGAGGCCGCTGAGCGCGTCCTCCAGGTTGGTGTGCTCATGCACCTGCCACGCCCCCTTGGCGCGGTTGACGGCCTCCGACAGGGGCAGGTCGCGGACGACCCGGTGGATGGGCTTGAGTTCGGGGGGATAGACGGTGGAGTCCACCAGCAGGGCCATGCCGTAGTCCCAGGGGCCGTCGCCCGATCCCGCCTCGTGCCTTTCCCGCTGGAAGATGCGGTAGGTGGCGTACCGGTGGTGCCCGTCGGCCACGAGAGCCTGCCTGTCGTGCATGTCGGCGGCCACCGCGTCGATCTCGGCCGGCTCTGTGATGGCCCACAGCCGGTGGCGGATGCCGTCGGGTGTGCGGACGTCAACGAGCGGAAACCGTACCGAGGCCACCTCGTCGACCAGCAGGGAGGCGGGGCCGCCCCCGTCGTACAGCAGGAAGATCGGCTCCAGGTTGGCCTGGGTGGCCCGCAGGAGCGCGAGGCGGTCGGCGATGAGCCCCGGCTGCACGTTTTCGTGCGGCAGGATGATCATCTGTTCGGGGTCGGCCAGGCCCACCTCGCCGATGAGGCCGCGTTGCAGGAGGCCGAGGCCGCTCTGTTCGTAGACGTAGAGCGCGGGCAGCGCGTCGGTGGCGAGCACGCCGGAGGCCAGCCAGTCGCGCAGCGTCTCGCCCGCCTGCTCGTACCCATGCTGATCACGGGGCGGAAGGGTCAGGCGCACCACGTTGTTGGCACTGGAGTCGAGGAGTCTTGTGGTGTCGTCCGGCGTGAGCAGATCGTAGGGGGGCGAGGTGACCGACGCCAGGTCGTCCATTGAGTAGCGTACGCCGCGGAATGGGCGCAGCAGCAGTCCGTCGGGCAACGGCAGTTCGGGATTCGCCATATCGGGCATGCTGCCATAAAGGTCTGAATCACCCCAGGACCGCCCCGATGAAGTCGCGGCACCTGCTTCCCGGCGTCCTTCCCATGGTCGTGGGGACGCGGGCGTGCCCCCGCCTGTTCCGTCGTCTGAAGGAGGCCTCACGTATGATCCAAGGTCGAGACGGTAAATCTGACTTTCCTGAGTATGAACCCGGGGCCCCACGTGGCGACGTATACGAATGGTTTCGACGCGGTATGAAACTCTTGGAAGACGGGAGTCCCGCGGCCGCCGCTGCCCTTCTGGAACGCGCGGCCAACGCCGAACCCGAATCGCGTAGCATTCGCGAAGGCCTGGCGCGGGCCCAGTTCAACTCGCGCCGCTACAGCGAGGCGGCCGACAGCTTCCGCTGGATCGTGTCGGCCAACCCCGCCGAAGACTACGCCTATTTCGGGCTGGGCCTGGCCCTGTGGCGCACGGGCGACATGGAGGCGGCGCAGGAGCCGCTGGCCATCGCCGCCGCCATGCGCCCCGACATGCGGCACTACACGAACGCGTTGTCCCAGGTGCGGGCGACCCTGAAGGCCAGGCGCGAGTGACCGGGCACACGGGCGCGTCGCCCGGCGACGCGTCCCGCACCGGTCCGGCCGCCGGCTCGTCCGGGTCGGCCACGCCTGCTCGGGCCACCGACGGCGGGGCCGTGCCGGCCGGGTCGCCGCTGATCGACGCGTACGACACTTTGCTGCTCGACCTCGACGGTGTGGTGTATCTCGGCAGGAGGGCCGTTGCGGGGGCGGTGGAGGCCCTGGTCGCGGCGGAGCGGCGCGGGGTGCGGCTGGCCTACGTCACCAACAACGCCTCACGCACGCCCGCCGCCATCGCGGGTCACCTGACCGCGCTCGGGGTTCCCGCGAAACCGGACGACGTGGTCACCTCGGCCCAGGCGGCGGCCCGGCTCATCGCCGAGCACGTGCCGGCCGGGTCGCCCGTGCTGGTCGTGGGCGGCATGGGGCTGCGGATGGCGCTGCGCGGGCAGGGGTTGCGGCCGGTGTCGACCGCACGCGACGCGCCCGCGGCGGTCGTCCAGGGCTACTCCGCCGACATGACCTACGGTCTGCTCGCCGAGGGCGCGATCGCGGTGCGGCAAGGGGCGTGGTTCGTGGCCGCCAACGCCGACAGCACGATGCCGACGGGCCGGGGCCCGCAGCCGGGCAACGGGGCGCTGAGCCGCGTGATCGCCCACGCGACGGGGGTCGAGCCGGTGGTGGCGGGCAAGCCGGAGCCGCCTTTGCACCGGGAGTCGATCCTGCGCACGCGCGCCCGGCGGCCGCTCGTCGTGGGCGACCGGCTCGACACCGACATCCTCGGCGCCAACCGCGGCGGCACGGACAGCCTGCTGGTGCTGACCGGTGTGACGGGTCCGCTCGACCTGCTCACCGCCGACGAGGCGCACCGTCCGACCCACATCGCCGCCGACCTGTCGGGCCTGCACGCCCCGGCCGCGCGGGTGCGCGGGCGGGGCCGCGATTGGACCCTGGCGGGCTGGACGGCCCGGTGGGAAGGCGACCACCTCCGGCTGGACTCTCCTGGGCGCGGCGACCCGATCGACGGCCTGCGCGTCGCCTGCGCCGCCACCTGGGCGGCCGCCGGGCCCGGCTCGGCGGACGAGGACGCGGTCAAGTCGGCGCTGCCGGTCCTGGGTCTGTGACGCGGCCCGCCGCCCCGTGCCCCCGGCCCCGCCCGGCGTCGCCGCGAGTGCCGGCGGGAGGGCCGCCCGGCGGGGGCGGACGATGCCGAGGGCGGCGGATGCGGCGGCGAACGAGACGGGGGCGGGCGAACGAGACGGGGGCGGGCGAAGGAGAGGGGCGGGTGAGCGTCACAGGAGGCGGCGGAGGCGGAACATGTCGGCGAGGCTGGCGTCGATCTTGATCCGGCCGCCGAGCACGGCGCGGGCCATGTCGAGCTCGCCGTTGACGAGGCGCACCAGGTCGTCGCTGCTGATCGTGATGCGCACCTCTGCGGGGTGGCCGTTGTGGGCGGCCTCGTCGCTGAAGGTGTCGAGGCCGTCGCGGTGGATGCGGCCGTGGAACGTCACGCCGAGGTCGGAGACGCGGCAGCTCAAGGTGCGCTCGACGACGTGCTTGGCGCGGGTCTCCGCGTCGACCTCGCCGAACTGCTCGACGAGCCTGTCCAGCGCCGCCTGGCACTCCTCGACGCTCGCCATGCCTGGGCACCCCCTCTTCGTCAGGACCGGTCGGCGGCCGCTCTACCTACGGACGGTAGCGTTCCCTATGAGTACCACGCGTGATCCGGCCTTCGTGTTCAACGCGCACGCGTTCCCGAGGGTGCCGGGCAGGCGCCGCGCCGCCTCAGGCGGGCGCCGTCGCCGAGGCCGTCCGCCCGTCGCCGGGCGGCCCCGCGGGGCCGTTCCAGGCCTGTTCGGGGGTCGCGGGCGGGCGGGGCGGGCTATGGTCGGGGGCAGTCGCGACGACTGCCGGCGAGGGGCACCGCACGGGGCGGATCCACGGCAGCGGAGGAGAGGCATGTCGGAAAGCGGAAGCGGGCCTGGCGGGCGGACGCCGGGCCCGGCGCTCGACGTGACGCGCACGGCGCTCGCGCCGCTGGAGCGGCTGGCCGGGCTGCCGGTGGGCGAGCACGTGGCGGTGTTCGAGGAGGTGTTCGCCGGCCTCGAGTCGGCGCTGGCGTCGGTCGACGACCCCGGGCAGGAGCGACCGGCGGGCTCCGGCGGCGGCCCGGCGGGTCCCGCCGGCCTGGCAGGGGAGGCCCACGGCCGGTGAGACGCGTTCGCCTCGACAGCGAGCTGGTGCGCCGTGGCCTGGCGCGCTCGCGGGAGCAGGCCGGGCGGCTGATCCAGGCCGGCCGGGTGAGCGTCGGCGGCCGGGTCGCGGCCAAGGCGGCGACCCAGGTCGACACCGCGGCCGCGATCGTCGTGCGGGAGGCGGCCGAGGGGCCCGACTATGTTTCGCGTGGCGCGCACAAGCTGGCCGGGGCGCTGTCGGCGTTCGGGCCTCGCGGGCTGACCGTGGCGGGCCGCCGATGCCTGGACGCCGGGGCGTCCACGGGCGGTTTCACCGACGTGCTGCTGCGGGCGGGGGCCGCGCACGTGGTGGCGGTCGACGTCGGCTACGGCCAGCTCGCCTGGTCGCTGCGCACCGACGAGCGGGTCACGGTGATGGAGCGGGTCAACGTGCGCGACCTGACGCCGGAGATGGTGGGCGAGCCGCCTTCGCTGATCGTCGGCGATCTGTCGTTCATCTCGTTGCGCCTGGTGCTGCCCGCATTCACCGCGTGCGCCGCCGGCACGGCCGATCTGGTGCTGCTGGTGAAGCCGCAGTTCGAGGTCGGTAAGGACCGGGTGGGCCAGGGCGGGGTGGTCCGCGATCCGGCGCTGCGCGCGCAGGCCGTCCGCGACGTCGCGGCGGCCGCCGAGGGGCTCGGGCTGACGGTGCGGGGCGTGACCGCGAGCCCGCTGCCGGGCCCCGCCGGCAACGTGGAGTACCTCATCTGGCTGGGCAAGGGCCCGGGACCGGAGCCGGTCGCCGACGTAACGGCCGAGATCGACCGGGCGGTCGAGAACGGCCCCGTCTGACGCCAGGCCCGGGCCGCGGGCCCGGCCGGGGCGGCGGGGGAAGACAGGGCGAAGATCGGGGCGGGCGTCGCGGGGACGTCCCACCGGATGGACGGAGCGAACAGCGAACATGGATGCCAAGCGGTCGGTCCTGCTCATGGCCCACACGGGCCGTGAGGCGGCGATCGACAGTGCCCGGCTCGTCATCGACCGGTTCGTGGCGGCCGGCATGGCGGTGCGCGTCCTCGACACCGAGGCCGAGGAGATCGGGTGCGCAGGGGCGGAGATCGTCCCGGCGGGGCCGGCGGCGGCCGAGGACGCCGAGATGCTGATCGTGCTCGGTGGTGACGGCACCCTGCTGCGGGCCGCCGAGGTGGCCCGCCCGTCGGGCACCCCGGTGCTCGGGGTCAACCTGGGCCATGTGGGCTTCCTCGCCGAGGCGGAGGTCGACGATCTCACGTCGGTGGTCGACAGCGTGGTGGAGTCCCGCTACAACGTCGAGGAGCGGATGACGGTCGAGGTGGTCGTCCGCGCCAACGGCACGGTGCTCGCCTCGACGTGGGCGCTCAACGAGGTCACGGTGGAGAAGCGCGAGCGCATGCTGGAGGTGGTCGCCGAGATCGACGGGCATCCGCTGTCGCGCTGGGGCTGCGACGGGGTGATCTGCGCGACGCCGACCGGTTCGACGGCGTACGCGTTCTCGGCGGGCGGTCCGGTGGTGTGGCCGGAGGTGGAGGCGCTGCTGATGGTGCCGATCAGCGCCCACGCCCTGTTCGCCCGGCCCATGGTGGTGTCGCCGCGGTCCATGCTGGCCGTCGAGATTCTGCCCGAGTCGCCGGCCGGGGGGCTGTGGGCGGACGGCAGGCGTCATTTCGACCTGCCGCCGGGTGTGCGCGTCGAGGTCCGCCGGTCCGGCGTTCCCGTGCGGCTGGCGCGCCTCCACACGATCGAGGCGACGGGCGCGCCGTTCACCGGCCGGCTCGTCGCGAAGTTCGACCTGCCCGTACAGGGCTGGCGGGGCAGGGCCCGGCCCTGAGCCTCGCCGGGGCGAACGCCGCGCGGCCGGCGTGAGCTGCCGGAGCCGGGCCGCGCGGCCGGTCATCGAAAATCTTGGCGACGGGCGCGTAGGATCGTGGCGTCGCGACCACCCCGCAGGGGAGGGGCGCCGCGGCGAGGCGGGGCCCGCCCCAGGAGAAGGAATGGGAGGACCAGTGCGGCCAAGGGTCGAGGAGGTCCGGATCAAGGGACTCGGCGTGATCGACGAGGCCGTCCTGGAGCTGTCGCCGGGTCTCAACGTCGTGACGGGCGAGACGGGCGCCGGCAAGACGATGGTCGTCACCGGGCTCGGTCTGCTGTTCGGCGGCCGCGCCGACCCCGCCCGGGTGCGTCCGGGCGCCGACCGTGCAGTCGTCGAGGGCACGCTGGTGATCCCGCGCGGCGGCCGGGTGGAGCGGCAGGTGGACGAGATCGGGGGCGACCTCGACGACGGCACCCTGATCATCTCCCGCACCGTGTCGGCCGAGGGCCGCTCCCGGGCGTGGCTGGGCGGCCGCACCGTGCCGGTGGGCACTCTCACCTACCTCGCCGACGATCTGGTCGCCGTGCACGGGCAGATGGACCAGCAGCGGCTGCTGCAGCCCGGCAGGCAGCGGGCGGCCCTGGACCGCTACGCGGGCGACGCCCTGGCCAAGGCGCTCGCCGCCTACACGCAGGTCTACAAGCGGCACAGGGAGGTCTGCGACCTGCTGACCGAGATCACCACGAGGTCGCGTGAGCGTGCCCAGGAGGCCGCGATGCTCAGGTTCGGCCTCGAGGAGATCGAGAAGGCCGACCCCAAGCCGGGGGAGGACGTCGCGCTGCGCGAGGAGGAGGAGCGGCTGGCGCACGCCGACTCGCTCAGGGGCGCGGCCGAGAGCGCCCATCTGGCGCTGCTCGGCGACCCCATGGCGGTCGAGCGGCCGGGGCAGGACGCCGCGTCGCTGCTCGGCCAGGCCAGGTCGGCGATCGAGGCGGTGCTCGACTTCGATCCGGCGCTCGCCGGCATCGCCGACCGGCTGGCCGAGGCCGGCTATCTCGTCTCCGACGTGGCCACGGACCTGGCGGCGTACGCCGAGTCGGTCGACGCCGACCCCGCGCGGCTCGCCGTCGTGCAGGAGCGCCGCGCCGTGCTCGGCGGCCTGGTGCGCAAGTACGGCCAGGACGTCGCCGCGGTGCTGGAGTGGGCCCGTGCCTCGGCGGCCCGGCTCGCCGACCTGGAGGGGGACGACGAGCGCATCGAGGAGCTGACCCGCGAGCGCGACGGGCTGGCCGAACGGCTCGCCGATCTCGCGGCCCGGCTGACCGAGGTCAGGGAGGCGGCCGCGGAGAAGTTCGCGGCCGCCGTGACGGCCGAGCTGGCCGAGCTGGCCATGCCGCACGCCCGGGTGACCGTGGCGGTCACCCCGCTCGGCGAGTTCGGCCCGCACGGCGCCGACGAGGTGGAGCTGCGGCTGGCCGCCCACCCGGGCGCCCCGGCGCTGCCGCTGACCAAGGGCGCCTCCGGCGGCGAGCTGAGCCGGGTGATGCTGGCGATCGAGGTCGTGTTCGCCGGTGCCGACCCGGTGCCGACCTTCGTGTT
>JBIQJI010000027.1:0-67737 GCA_044507605.1 Actinomycetales bacterium
ACCGGGGGCAGCAGGTCGGCGTAGTCGGCCGGCATCACCTTGGTCTTCGACCGCGGCGGCGGGGGTGCGCTGGACACGGGCGGGCCGGTGGGGGGCGGGGCGGGCCGCGGCACGGGCTGCGCGCCGGGTGGGGGGCCTGGCAGCACCCTGGTGCCGGGCTCGGAGCCCTCGTGCAGGGCGCTCGCGCTCGGGTCGAGCGCGCGGGCCATCTGCAGCATGGTCTGCGCGGTGGGCCGCATCGCGGGGTCGACGGCGAAGGCGTTGCGCAGCCAGCCGCGCAGCCAGGCCGGCGCGGCGTCGAGCTGGGCCCGGCCTTCGAGGATGTTGTAGCAGACCGACTCGAACGTGCCGGTGCCGAACGGCGGTTTGCCGGTCGCGCCGAAGAACACCGTGGCGGCGAGCGCGTGCACGTCGGCGGCCTGGGTGATCTGGTCGTCGCGGATGATCTCGGGCGCGAGGTAGCCGGGCGTGCCGACGAACATGCCGGTCTGGGTGAGCCGGGTGGCGTTCACCAGGTGCGCGATGCCGAAGTCGATCACCAGCGGCTCGCCCGAAACCAGCATGACGTTGGCCGGCTTGAAGTCGCGGTGGATCACGTTGGCGGCGTGGATGGCCACCAGCGCCTCGCACAGGCCGCGGGCGAGCCGGACGATCGCGTCGGGCGGCAGCGGCCCGTCCTCGAGCACGGTCTGCTCCAGGGTGCGGCCGGGCGCGAACCTGGTCACGATGTACGGCGTGGCCGAGCCGAGCTCGGCGTCGACGACCTCGGCCACGCGGGGGCTGCGCACGCGGCGCATGGTCTCGACCTCGCGGGTGAGCCGGTCGCGCGCCTTCAGGTCGGCGGCGACGTGCGGGTGCAGTACCTTGACCGCGACCTGGCGGCCTTCGCGGTCCACGCCCAGGTGGACGACCCCCATGCCGCCTTCGCCGAGGCGCCGCACCAGCCGGTAGGGGCCGATCCTGTCCAAGGTGTGGGGCCCTGTCTCCCGCACGTGTCCCCCATCAGGTCAAGGTGACTGCGCCTTCTGACGCAGATCGTCCAGCCGGTCGATCAGGCCGAGAATGTCGAAGGGCTGCCAGGTCGTCTGCGACCTGAGGGCGATCGTGGCCAGCGCGAGCAGCACGGCGACCGTCGCCACCGCCCCCAGGGCCCACGCCACCATCATCGCCGCGCTCCTCGTGGGAAGCGCCGATGCGACCATGCGCCGCATCTGACGTCCCGGTCCTTCCACTCCCGGCCCGGCGCAGATCGTCCACAACGCGACGGCCGTTCCCCAGCTCAACGCGTTGGCCGTGGTCATCCTGCCGACCAGCACTGTCAACAACAGCGTAACCGGCAGGCCCAGGATGAGCGCATAGGGAACAAGCGCCACGGTGATCCCCGCCGATTTCACCAGCGCGGCGGGCCGGCCGAGCACCCGGAACACGTCACCGGCCGCGGCGCCCACCGGCCGGCGGGCGTTGAGCTGCGGCTGGGCGATGTCGGCGGCCCGCAGCAGCACCACCGCCGGAACCGTGATGATCAGGGCCACCACGGGCACCCGCACGGCGAGCGCCGCCATGGTGAGCAGCGCGAGCACGCACACCAGACCGTACGCGCGGGACCGCGCCAGCAGCTGCCCCGGCGCGGCGCCGGGGGCGGGCGGCTGCGGCGACGGCACGTTGAGGGTGGGCATGACGGGGTTGACCTGGCGCCGGTGCGGCGTCTGGTCGTAGATGCTGTCGGCGGCCGGCTCGCGGAAGGCCTGGCTCCCGCCCACCGGCTCCGGCTGCCTCGGGGGGTAGGGGTGCTGCGGAGCGGGCTGGTGGGGCGCGGGCCGGCTCGGGCCGTGCTGACCCGAGGCGGGCTGGGGCTGCTGGTGCGAGCCGGGGTTCGCGCCCTGCTGACCCGGCTGATACGCGCCGGGCTGATGCGCCGGCGGGTGGTACGGCGGCTGATGCGGGGCCCCCGGCAGGGGCTGCACGGGCTGCTGGGCAGGCTGCTGCCCGGACCAGGGCGGCCCGGGCTGCGGCTGGGCCGGCTGCTGGGGCCCTCCTTTGACGAGGTCGGCCAGCTCGCCGGGACGCACCCTCCGGGTGGGGATGTCGCCCTCCTGGGCGGGCGCGGGCGGTTCGTCGCGCCGCTGGCCGGCCCCCGGGCCAGTGGGCGTCTCGCGGGGCAGCAGGCCGGCGCTGCGGATGTCCTGCCCGGTGACCCGCACGGTCGGCCACGGGTCGCCCGGCGCCGGCGGCGACTCGCCGAGCAGTGAGACGAACTCCTCGGGCGGCGCGGGGCGCGGGATGGGCGGCGGGGGCGGCTGCGGAGCCGCGGTCGGAGTCTGCCGCTGCGGCTGCTGCGGGTTGGCCGACGGAATGGGGATGGGCGGGATGACCGGCGTCGAGCCGGAGGACGCCGCCGACGTCCCTGACGGCGCCCCCGGCAGGGGGCGCGGCTCGGACCGGACCGTGCCGGGGAACTTGGGCGTGTCGAGCTCGGGCACCGTGGTGATCTCGTCGGGCACGCGCGGCCTCGGCCGGGGCGTCGCCGGCAGCAGCTGGGCGGTGCGCCGGGCCAGCTCGCTCGCGGTCGGCCGGGCCGCCGGGTCGCGGTTCAGCGCCGACCGCAGGATCGGCCGCAGCACCTGCGGCGCGGCGTCGACGTTGGCCTTGCCGGCGGTGATGTTGAAGAAGATCATCTCCAGCGTGCCCTTGCCGAAGGGCGGCTGGCCGGTGGCGGCGAACAGCAGGGTGCCGGCCCACGCGTGGATGTCGATCTCGGGCCCGGCCTCCTGCCCCTCGATGATCTCGGGCGCGAGGTAGCCGGGCGTGCCGATGAACATGCCGGTCTGGGTGAGCCGGGTGGCGTCGACGGCCTGCGCGATGCCGAAGTCGATGAGCACCGGGTCGCCGTCCATCATGAGCACGTTGCCCGGTTTGAGGTCACGGTGGATGACCCCGGCCGCGTGTACGGCGACGAGCGCCTCGGCCACGCCGTAGGCCACCCTGACCAGCGCCTCCTCGTCGAGCGGCCCATCCTGCTTGACGATCTCGTCGATGGGCCGGCCGGGGACGTACCTGGTCACGATGTAGGGCCGGCTGCCGGTCACGTCGGCGTCGACCACTTCGGCGATGTAGGGGCTGCGCACGCGGCGCATGGTCTCGACCTCGCGGGAGAGCCGCCGCCGGGCGACGTCGTCGCCGGTGACCTCCGAGCGCAGGACCTTGACGGCGACCTGCCTGCCCTGCGGATCGACGGCGAGGTGCACCACTCCCATGCCGCCCTCGCCGAGCCGCCTGATCAGCCGGTACGGCCCCAGTCGATCGTCCTGGTTCATGGCAGTAGGCACCATACCGAGCTACAACCCCGCCCCAACCAATCGGTCACAGTCCCGCCCCATTCAGCAGGCCCCTACGATTTCCCCATCCACGATAAGCCGCAAGATACGCTTGCGCTGCTGTTGCGTCTCCATCGAGACCACACCGAATCTTCCGGCCCCGCCGCCCGATCGGTGTGGTCACAGTGCGAGCGGCAGGACCTCGGCGGTCTTCAGGGCGGCCAGCGCCGCGCCGGGCAGGGCGAGCTTGGAGTGGCGCACCCCGCTGCCGATGATGACGCGGCCCGGATGGCCGGCGACGGCCGAGTCGACGAGCACCGGCCAGTCGTCCGGCAGGCCGAGCGGGGTGATGCCGCCGTACTCCATGCCGGTCAGCTCCACCGCGGTCTGCTGCGGCGCGAACGACGCCTTGCGGGCCCCCAGGCGGCGGCGCACGGCACCGTTGACGTCGGCGCGGGTCGTGGCGAGCACCAGCACGGCGGCGTAGCGGACCTCGCCGCCGCGCTTGGCCGCCACGATGACACAGTTGGCGGAGTCGGCCATGGCCACGCCGTAGCGCTCGCAGAACGCCGCCGTGTCGGCCACCCCGGGATCGATCTCGGCCACGTCGATATCGGCCGCCCCATCGGGCCCGCACAGCCCCCGCACGGCCCCGGCGACCGGTTCGGCCAGCAGGTCGAGCCGCTCGGCGGCGGGCATCCAGGAAAGACTCATCGCCAAAGGATAACGGCGGCCGCCGGACAGACCGCTGACAGTCCGCTCACCGGGCACACCGGGCCGGGGATCACCGTGCGCACAGGGCCGGTGCCGGTGCGCCCGCAAGCCGATGACAGACCACTGGCAGGCCGCTCGCACACCCCGGGTCACCGCGCGGGCGGTCCGCGCGGCCGAGCGGGACAGGCGCCTTGGGGAAGCCGCCGGGCCGGCTACTGGGCGAGGACCCGCTTGTGCAGGTCGGTGACGACGGCGCGGGCCGACTCGAACGCGCCCGCCTGCCAGGCGATGAGCCGGGTGAGCCAGTCGCCGGCGAAGTAGACGCGGCCGTCGGGCTCGGCCAAGGCGGTCTGGGGTTCGGGGCTCGTCCAGTTCACCCAGGCGCCCTCGATGTGCGGCTGCCGCGTCCACGACACCGAGGCGCTGCTCAGCACGCCGGTGCGGTACTTCTCGCCGTGGATCTTCTTGCCCTGGGTGAGCGCCCAGTCGTGCCGGTCGCGATGCGACCGGGCGGCGTAGCGTTCGGAGTTGTCGCCCGTGTTGTAGTAGCCGACGATCACGCCGCGCTCGCCGTGGTACCCGTGGGAGGGGTACCAGATGCGGCTGACGTCGAGGTCGGTGTAGGTGCTGCCGCCGTAGATGCGGTCCTCGATCTCCCACCAGCGCCGGCCGTACTCCAGGCCGATCTTGCTCGCCGAGTAGGGGGTGGCCGCGGCGAGCGCGGCCGTCGTGGCGGCGGCCAGGTTGCCGGGGATCTTGGCGAGGATGTGGGGTGGGAGCGCGGCCACGCAGTAGTCGGCTGTGCGCACGGACGTGCCGTCCTCGCCCTGGCAGGTCACCTCGACCCCGTCCGGGCGGTTGACGATCTTCGTCGCCTTGACTCCGGTCTCGATCCGGTCCTCGCCGATCTCCCGGGCGAGGGCCCGCACGATGGCGTCCATGCCGCCGACCGGCTGGAACATCGGCACGGCCTGCTCGTAGCTGAGGTCGACGGTGAGCGCCCGGCCGAGCTTCTCGGCGAGCACCTGCGACACCGACGGCA
The DNA here is from genome assembly GCA_044507605.1 of Actinomycetales bacterium. Classification (GTDB taxonomy): domain Bacteria; phylum Actinomycetota; class Actinomycetes; order Streptosporangiales; family Streptosporangiaceae; genus Thermopolyspora. The sequence continues at coordinate 5,071 of JBIQJI010000027.1, forward strand.
CGGGGCCGAGCATCGTGCCGCTCGTCATGCCGGGGTTCACGCTGTAGCCGCGCCGGTCGGAGCCGGTGTAGGTGTATCGGGGGCCGACGGCGCCGAAGTCGGAGAGGAAGTCCAGCAGGCGGGTCTTGTCGGTGTCGGTGAGCCGGCGGTCCAGAGCGCCGGCGTTGGTGGCCTTGGCCAATAACTCAGCTATATATCCGTAGATATCGGCCTTCGCGGTGCGCGTCCGGACGGGCGCTGACATGCCCCTGTTGTAGATGTACGTCGCCCCGTTGCTGTTGACGAACACCTCCAGCGGCACGCCCAGCTCGCGGCAGTAGTCCATGGTGACCATCCACTGCGCGATGCGGGCCGGCCCGGCGTTGAAGTACTGCCCCTCGGCGTACGTGACCCGCTGGGTCTCCCCCGTCAGCTCGGTGAACGTGTCGCCGCCGCGCAGGGTCAGGCTGCGCCCGCCGATGCGGTCTCTGGCGTCCAGCACCGTGCAGTCGTAGCCGGCCTTGCCGAGCTCGTACGCGCAGGTCAGCCCCGCCACCCCGGCGCCGAGGACGAGCACCTTGGCCGCGCCCCTGCCGGTCAGCGCGAAGTCGGAGCGCTGCGGCGGCGTGTAGTCGCGCGGCTGGTCCTCGGGGGCGAGCCCGAGCACGCCCATCGCGGCGTACATGGCCCCGGCCCCGCCGACCGCGCCCAGCCCCACCAGCAGCGCCCGCCGGGTGAGGGCGCCGCCGCGTCCGGCCGTTTCGAGGGCCGTGGCCCCCGCCAGCGGCGGCTGCTCCGCTCCGGGGTGCTCCTCCGACGGCGCGCCGGCCTCCTGGGAGCGCTCCGCCGGAGACTCCCCGGACTCATCGGGCATCAGCCGTACACCCCGCTACCGCACGCCACCTGCCCGGCGATCATGGCATATATCCCGAAGAGGGCCATGATGTCGTGGAAGTCATCGGTGGTGAACTCCGTGTGCCTCGGCCCTATCTGCCGGGTGCCCGGGATCAGCCCGCACCCCGCCGCGGTCGCCGTGGAGTTCCACTCCACCCCGAGCGTGAACGGCGCCGGCACCACGTACGGCCGCAGCTCCCCCACCCGGCGCAGCGCCCGCCCCGCCGCCTCCCGCAGCCGCGCCTGCGCGACACTCGGCGGCAGCAGCTCGGCCGAGAACCGGTCGATGCCCTTCTTCACCGCGACGGTCTCGACGTCGCCGAGCACCTCCCTGGCCTCCTCGCCCACCGCCTCGTCGCCGGTGACCAGCGCCACCGGCACCCCGAGGAACCCGGCGAACGCCGCGACCAGCCGCGTCTCCCCGCAGATCTCCCCGTTGAGGTAGACGTTCTGGATCTCCTTGCCCATCCACGTGTGGTTGAGCACCCCGTACCGCACCCCGGCCCGCGCGTGATAGCCGACCAGGCACGCCGCCTCGAAGTCGCGCGTCAGGCCCTGCGCCATGCGCAGCGGCTTACCCGGCCCCCTGATCAGCGTGGCGCGGGGGTCGAGCAGGTCGACCCGCAGATTCTTGGTCGAGGAATGCGCGTCGTTGACCACCGCCACCCTCGCCCCGGCGTCGAACGCGCCCTCGATCACGGCGTTGGCGTCGGCGGTCATCAGCTCGCAGCCGCGCTCGTAGCCGCGCCCCCCGGCCTGCATCTCCTCGGGGTCGGTGAGCCCGGTCACGCCCTCCATGTCGACCGACAGATAGACCCTCACTTCTGTCCCCAGCCCATCACCTTGGCCATGTCGGCGGAGTCCATGAAGCCGAAGTGCTCCGCCATGTACGACCGCACGCGCGGCCGCCACGGCTCCGGCACCTCGTCGACCGCCGGCGGGAAGCACCGCTCCAGCCAGCCGGTCGACTCCTCGGTGGCTCCAAGGTACGCCGCCGCCCGCGCGAACGGGGTCGACTCGATGCCCGGCACCCGGGCGCAGCCGTACTCGATCATCTCCTGGCCGCCGTACGGCGGGGGCTGCTGCCATTTACGGGCCACCGGCCGGTCGGCGGTGATGGAGGTGCGCAGCGGGCGGCGCTCGATGGCCGCCTGGATCAGCTCCTTGTACAGGCACTTGGCGCACCGGCCGCACGGCCCGTCGCGGTCGCCGCGCAGGCACCAGCGCACCTGGTCGCGCAGCTTCGAGCCGAGCGCGATGCGCATGGTCATGGCCTCGCTGATGCCGGCGACCGGCAGCGCCATCGGCAGCCCGGCCGCCGCGAACAGCGTGCCCCACGGGCCCGAGGCCGACCACATCGGGTTGTCGGGGGTGTAGCGGTGCACGTACCGGCCGCCGCCGAGCCAGCGCGAGCCGATCTCGTAGCCGAACGCCACGCCGGCGAGGTCCAGCTCGTCGGCCAGCAGCATCGCGCCGACCGCCACCGCGTGATGCTCGGGGTAGCCGGGGCGGGGGCGACGCAGCAGGAACTCCAGGTCCGAGCGCACGATCGTGACGTCCCTGCCGGTGGCGAGGGCCAGCGCGGCCAGGGTGTCGGAGCGGTAGTGGGTCCAGCGGTTCGGCACCCTCGGGTGCGGGACCCGCTGGAAGGTGATCAGCGGCGCCTCGTCGAAGATCGCCGCCACGGCGGCCGAGTCGGCGCCGCCGCTGTAGGAGATCGCCAGCCGCCCGGCGGCCCCGGCGACGCGGCGCTCCGCACCCACGGGGCCGGCCTCGACCCCCCAGCCGGCCTGCAGCGCGGCGGCCAGGCCGGGCGAGACGGGCCGGTCGAAGACGATGCGGCCCCGCACCCAGGGCGCGACGATCGACCACGCGGCGAGCGCGCACAGGTCGGGATGCGGGCCGGTGACCGGGAGCGGCAGCCGCACGTGGCACGTGTTGGTCGCCAGCTCCACCGGGTGCCCGTCGGTGACGGTGCCGGCCAGCCCCTCCTCGGGGTCGAGCCGCAGCGACAGCCGCCACAGGGCGCCGCCGTCGCCGTCGGGCTCGGCCGTCCACGTCACGCGCATGACGCGAACCCCTCGTGCCCGCCTGCGCCCCCGCCGCCTGCCGGGCCCTCCGGTCCGTCGGCGGGCACGGGCACCGGCGCGGAGTCCAGCCGGTCGACGCGGGCCTCCAGCCGGTCCACGGCCTGCCACAGCAGCACCTCGGCCTGCATCAGGTGATCGGTCGCGGCGGCGCCCTCCTGGGCCAGCCGCCGCGCGTCGTCGACCTTGCCCGGCAGCTCCGGGTCGGGCGCGGGCGCGGCGGGCCGGCGGCGCAGCTTCGCCACCTCGTCGCGCAGCGCCCGTACCTCCGCCCGCAACGCCTGCACCTCCGCCCGGGTCCGGTCGCGGACGTCCCTGATGTCCTGCCGGTGATCGGCCCGCGAGACGTACCGTGCGTCGAGCCCGGCGTGTACGGCTCGGCGTACACGCGCGGGCACGAGGATGCGCAGAAGCCCCATGGCCCGTCACCCTAGCGGTAAAAGCGGGACGCTTTATCGTGGTTTCAGCGCAGATTGCCGTTGGTCATGCCCGCGGGCTCCTCGGGCACGGCGATCAGCCCCAGCTCGGCGGGCGAGGCCATCAGCGGATGCGACGGCACGACCCGCACGGTGTAGCCGAAGGCCCCGGTGCGGTCGAGCGGCACCTTGCCGGCGAACACCGCCCGGCCGTCACCGCCCACAGGCCCCGGCTCCAGCGTGGCGTACGCCGGGGCGGTCAGCTCGTCGTGCGGCCCGACCCGCCCGTACGCCGCCTGCACGCATACGTCGCCGGGCTCCAGCTCGCCGAGCGCCACCGTGGCCCTGAGGTCGAGCGCCGCGCCCACCTCGGGCGTCTCGCCCAGCCCGGAGGCCTCCACGTGCTCCACGCGCACGCCCGGCCAGGCGCGGGTGACCCGCAGCTTCCACGCGGCGTAGTGCCGGGCCTGGTCGTAGCCGTCGGCCGACAGCGCGGCGGCGGACCGGGCCGCCGGGGCGTACAGGGCGGTCACGTAGTCGCGCAGCATGCGGCCGGCGAGCACCTTGGGGCCGAGCGAGGTGAGCGTGTGCTTGACCATCTCCAGCCAGCGCCTCGGCAGCCCGTCGACGCCGCGGTCGTAGAACCGGTCGGCGACCTCGCGCTCGATCAGGTCGTACAGCCCGGCGGCCTCCAGCTCGTCGCGCCGGTCGGGGTCGGTGACGCCATCGGCGGAGGGGATCGCCCAGCCGTTGTTGCCGTCGTACCACTCGTCCCACCAGCCGTCGAGGATGGAGAGGTTCAGGCCGCCGTTCAACGCCGACTTCATGCCCGAGGTGCCCGACGCCTCCAGGGGACGCAGCGGGTTGTTCAGCCACACGTCGCAGCCCTGGGTGAGGAGCCGGCCGAGGGCCATGTCGTAGTCGGGCAGGAAGACGATGCGGTGCCGCACCTCCTCGTCGTCGGCGAACCGCACGATCTGCTGGATCAGCTTCTTGCCGCCCTCGTCGGCCGGATGCGCCTTGCCGGCGATGACGATCTGCACGGGCTTGTCGGGGTCGAGCAGCAGCTCACGGAGCCGCTTGGGGTCGCGCAGCATGAGCGTCAGCCGCTTGTACGACGGCACCCTGCGCGCGAACCCGATGGTCAGCACATCGGGGTCGAGGGCTTCGTCGACCCAGCCCAGCTCCGCCGGCGACGCGCCCCGCTCGCGCCACGACTCGCGCAGCCGCCGCCGGGCGTCTTCGACCAGCCGGCGGCGCAGGACGCCCCGCACGGCCCAGATGTCGGCGTCGCTGATCTTCTGCAGGGACTCCCAGCCCTCGCCCGTCTTGATCAGGTCCGGCGACTCGCGCGCCACCAGCTCGACGCCCTCGCGGCCCACCCACGTGGGCGCGTGCACGCCGTTGGTGATCGACCCGATCGGCACCTCGTCGAGGTCGAACCCCGGCCACAGCGCCTTGAACATCTCCCGGCTCACCTGGCCGTGCAGCTTCGACACGCCGTTGACGCGCTGGGCGAGCCGCATGCCCATCACGGCCATGTTGAAGATCGGCCGGTCGTGGTGCTGGGAGTCCATCGCCGGGGGCTCGGCGCCGAGGGCGAGGATGCGCTCGACGCCCACCGTGGACCACTCGTCGCTCTCGCGGAAGTGCCTGCCGATCATGTCGGCCGGGAACCTGTCGATGCCGGCCGGCACCGGCGTGTGCGTGGTGAAGACCGTGCCGGCCCGCACCGCCTCCAGCGCCTCGTCGAACGTCAGCCGCTGCTCGGTCAGCTCGCGGATGCGCTCAAGGCCGAGGAAACCGGCGTGGCCCTCGTTGGTGTGGAACACCTCGGGCTCGGCGTGCCCGGTGATGCGGCAGTAGGCGCGCAGCGCGCGCACCCCGCCGATGCCGAGCAGCAGCTCCTGCAGCAGGCGGTGCTCGGTGTTGCCGCCGTAGAGGCGGTCGGTGACGTCGCGGGCGACGGCGTCGTTGTCGGCGACGTCGGAGTCGAGCAGCAGCAGCGGCACCCGGCCGACCTGCGCGACCCAGATGTGGGCGTGCAGCGCCCGGCCCTCCGGCAGGCCGATGCGCACCCGGGCCGGGCTGCCGTCGGCCTCGACCAGCGGGGTCAGCGGCAGCCCGCCGGCGTCGAGGCTCGGATAGTGCTCAAGCTGCCAGCCCTCGGGCGACAGCGACTGCGTGAAATACCCGTGCCGGTAGAGCAGCCCGACGCCGAGGATGGGCACGCCGAGGTCGCTGGCGGCCTTCAAGTGGTCTCCGGCGAGAATGCCGAGACCGCCGGAGTACTGCGGCAGGGCGGCGGCGATGCCGTACTCCGGGGAGAAATATCCGATGGCGCGCGGCGCGTCGGCAAGGGTCTGGTACCAGCGCGGCGCGGTCATGTACTCGCGCAGATCGTCGGCGGCGTCGGCGAGGCGGCGCAGAAAGCGGCGGTCGCGGGCCAGATCGGCGAGCCGGTCGCTTTCGACCGCCCCGAGCAAGGCGACGGGGTCGTGCCCGACGCGCTCCCAGATGACGGGATCCACCTCGGCGAACAGGTCCAGCGTCTCCGGGTGCCAGGACCAGCGGAGATTCTGCACGAGTTCGCCAAGGGAGGCCAGTGCGGGGGGCAGGACGATGCGGACGGTGAACCTGCGGATTGCTCTCACACGCCAGAACCCTAGTTACTCTTCGCGGTGACGCGCGACCAAAACGCCCGCGCGCTCCCGGCGTGCCGCGAGGATCTTTCGGACATCCCGCCCAGGGTCCCGTCTCGCCGGACACACGGCCACCGAAATCAACGGTCAAATTCCGCCCGTCGCTCTTTCGTACCGGGGCGTAAGAGTGGACTATTGGGGCAACCCCCTGTTGTGCCCTGTCCGCCCGCTCCCCGCGTGAGCGTCCGCTTCGCGCTGCGCGTAAACCGGTCTGATCCAGAAGCCTTGATCAACTTGCCTCGATTTCCGGCGGCACCGGGCGTGCCGTCGCTACCTTGATTGACGATGATCGGACGAATCCCAATCCAGGACATCCACCCCGTCGTCGACTGCGGGCGCCGACCCGCAAAGGCCGCGGCCGGTGAGACCTTCGAGATCAGCGCCACGGTGTTCCGCGAGGGACACGACGCGGTGGCGGCCGGCGTGGTGCTGTTCGACCCCGACGACAACCGCGGCCCGCTGCTGCACATGCGCGAGCTCGCGCCCGGCACCGACCGCTGGGGCGTCGACGTGACGCTGCCCACCGAGGGCCACTGGCACTTCCGCGTCGAGGCCTGGGGCGACCCCATCGCCACCTGGCTGCACGACGCCGGCATCAAGATCCCCAGAGGCATGGACTCCGAGCTGATGTGCGAGGAGGGCGCGCGGCTGTTCGAGCGCGCGGCCAAGGGCGTGCGCCCGGGCGGGGAATGCCAGGGCTGCGGGCACCGGGCGGCGCTGCTGTCGGTCGCGGCGCGGCTGCGCGACGAGACGCTCGACCCGCGGGCGCGGCTGGCGTTCGCGCGGCTGCCCGAGACCGAGAGCCTGCTCCTCGCGCATCCGCTGCGCGACCTGCTGACCCGGTCGGCCAAGTGCCGGGTGGTCGTGCACCGGCGGCGGGCGCTGTTCGGGTCGTGGTACGAGTTCTTCCCGCGCTCGGAGGGCGTGGTCATCGACGAGGAGTCGGTGCCGCGTTCGGGCACGTTCGCCACCGCAGCCAAGCGGCTGCCGGCGATCGCCGAGATGGGGTTCGACGTCGTCTACCTGCCGCCGATCCACCCGATCGGGCACACGTTCCGCAAGGGGCGCAACAACACCCTGCACCCCGAGCCGGGCGACCCCGGCTCGCCGTGGGCCATCGGCTCCGAAGACGGCGGCCACGACGCGATCCACCCCGACCTCGGCACCCTCGACGACTTCGACGCCTTCGTCGAGCGCACCCGCGAGCTGGGCATGGAGGTCGCCCTCGACCTGGCCCTGCAGTGCTCCCCCGACCACCCGTGGGTCAAGGAGCACCCGGAGTGGTTCACCATCAGGGCCGACGGCACGATCGCGTACGCCGAGAACCCGCCGAAGAAGTACCAGGACATCTACCCGCTGAACTTCGACAAGGACCCCGACGGCATCTACGCCGAGGTCAAGCGGATCGTGCGGCACTGGATGGCCCACGGGGTGCGCATCTTCCGCGTGGACAACCCGCACACCAAGCCGGTGCCGTTCTGGGAGCGGCTACTGGCCGACATCCACGCCAGCGACCCCGATGTGCTCTTCCTGTCGGAGGCGTTCACCCGGCCGGCGATGCTGCAGACCCTGGCCAAGGTCGGGTTCCACCAGTCGTACACTTATTTCACGTGGCGTAACACCCGGCAGGAGCTGGAAGAGTACGGCCGCGAGCTCTCGCACGAGACCTCGCACTTCCTCCGCCCGAACCTGTTCGTCAACACGCCCGACATCCTGCACGAGTACCTGCAGACCGGTGGCGTGCCGGCGTTCAAGATCAGGGCGGTGCTGGCGGCCATGATGTCGCCGACCTGGGGGGTGTACTCCGGGTATGAACTGGCCGAAAACGTACCGGTTCGTCCAGGCAGTGAAGAATATCTTGATAGCGAGAAATATCAGTACAAACCTCGCGACTGGGTGGGTGCGGAGCGCGAAGGACGCAGCCTCGCTCCGCTGCTGACCCAGCTCAATGTGCTGCGAAGAGCGCACCCCGCGCTCCAGGAACTGCGTAACCTACACTTTCATAACGCGGACCAGCCGGAGTTGATCTGCTTCTCCAAGCGATCCCCCGGCGCCTACGACCCGGCCACACGACGGCACGGAGTGGGCGATGTGGTGCTGGTCGTGGTCAATCTCGACCCGCACCACACGCGCGAGGCCACGGTGTTCCTTGACATGCCGGCCCTCGGCCTCGACTGGCACGCCGAGTTCGTCGTAGACGACGAACTCTCAGGCGAGTCCTATCGGTGGAGACAGGCCAACTATGTGCGCCTCGATCCGCATGTCTGCCCTGCCCACATTTTCACACTGCGAGCAATGTCGACGAGCCCTCGGTGATCATGGCGAGCACACCGCATCGCACACCCAAAGCCGGCGACCCGATCACTTAGCACAGCGGGGAGTCCTTAGGTGAATCCGACGTCTCAGCCGGTCCCATCCGGTGTCCCTGACCCGGCCGCCCGGCCGGTTCCCAACACCTTCACCCACGAGAAGCCACGCGACCCGTACTGGTACAAACGGGCCGTCTTCTACGAGGTGCTCATCCGCGGGTTCTCCGATTCCAACGGCGATGGCACGGGAGACCTGCGCGGGCTGATCGACCGCCTCGACTACCTGCAATGGCTGGGTGTCGACTGCCTGTGGCTGCTGCCCCTGTACGAATCGCCGCTCCGCGACGGCGGCTACGACATCGCCGACTTCACCAAGATCCTGCCCGACTTCGGCGACCTCGGCGACTTCGTCCGGCTGGTCGAGGAGGCCCACAAGCGCGGCATGCGGGTCATCGCCGACCTGGTGATGAACCACACCAGCGACCAGCACCCCTGGTTCCAGGCGTCCCGGCACGACCCGTCGGGTCCGTTCGGCGACTTCTACGTCTGGTCCGACACCGACGAGCGCTACCAAGACGCCCGCATCATCTTCGTCGACACCGAAACCTCCAACTGGACCTACGACCCGGTGCGCGGCCAGTACTACTGGCACCGCTTCTTCCACCACCAGCCCGACCTCAACTACGAGAACCCCGCGGTGCAGGAGGCCATGCTGGAGGTGCTGAGGTTCTGGCTCGACCTCGGCATCGACGGGTTCCGGCTCGACGCGGTGCCGTACCTGTTCGAGCAGGAGGGCACCAACTGCGAGAACCTGCCGGCCACGCACGCCTACCTCAAGCGCATCCGGGCCGAGGTCGACCGGCTCTACCCCGACCGGGTGCTGCTCGCCGAGGCCAACCAGTGGCCGTCCGACGTGGTCGCCTACTTCGGCGACTCGGTGAGCGGAGGCGACGAATGCCACATGGCGTTCCACTTCCCGCTCATGCCGCGCATCTTCATGGCCATCAGGCGCGAGTCGCGCTACCCGATCTCGGAGATCATGGCCCAGACCCCGAAGATCCCCGAGAACTGCCAGTGGGGCGTCTTCCTGCGCAACCACGACGAGCTGACGCTCGAAATGGTCACCGACGAAGAGCGCGACTACATGTACAGCGAGTACGCCAAAGACCCCCGCATGCGGGCGAACGTGGGCATCCGGCGCAGGCTCGCCCCGCTCCTGGAGAACGACCGCAACCAGATCGAGCTGTTCACGGCGTTGCTGCTGTCGCTGCCCGGTTCGCCCGTGCTGTACTACGGCGACGAGATCGGCATGGGCGACAACATCTGGCTCGGCGACCGCGACGGCGTCCGGACCCCGATGCAGTGGACCCCCGACCGCAACGCGGGCTTCTCCGACTGCGATCCGGGCCGGCTCTACCTGCCGGTGATCATGGACCCGATCTACGGCTACCAGGCCATCAACGTCGAGGCGCAGCAGAAGAACGCCGGCTCGCTGCTGCACTGGACCAGGAGGATGATCGAGATCCGCAAGCGGCACCACGTGTTCGGGCTGGGCGAGTTCACCGAGCTGAACTCCTCCAACCCCAGCGTGCTCGCCTACGTGCGAGAGCTGGGCGACGACCGGGTGCTGTGCGTCAACAACCTGTCGCGGTTCCCGCAGCCGGTCGAGCTCGACCTGCGCCGGTTCGAAGGCTCCACCCCGGTGGAGTGCATGGGCGGCGTCCCCTTCCCACCGGTAGGCGAACTTCCGTATCTTTTGACGCTTCCGGGGCATGGGTTCTACTGGTTCACCCTGTCGCCCCCGCACACCACCGAGGAGACGTGATCAGTTCGCTCGAAGGGCTCCTCGCCGGCTGGATCGGCCACCAGCGCTGGTTCGCCGGCAAGGGCCGCGCGATCGACGACATCGGCATCGAGTCCGATGTCGCGATCGCCCACGGCGACCCCGGCCTGCGCCACCTCATCGTGACCGTGACGCAGGCCGGTGCCCGCGACCGCTACTCCCTGCTCCTCGGCGTCCGCGCCGAGGTCCCCGAACGCCTCCGGCACGTCCAGTTCGGCCCCACCTACTACGACGCCGCCCACGACGCCGACCTCACCGGCCTGCTCCTGGCGGCCATGGCCGACGGCGCCGACATCGGGCCGCTGCGCTTCCGGCACATGACCGACGGCGCCGACGCGACCATCGACACCTCGCTGCGCAGCCTCGTGCTCGGCGCCGAACAGTCCAACACGTCCCTCGTCTTCGGCGACGCCTACATCTGCAAGCTGTTCCGCCGCCTGATCCCCGGCATCAACCCCGAACTGGAGATCATCACCGCGCTGGCCCGGCGACGCTCCCCGCACATCGCGCAGCCGTACGGCTGGATCGAAACCGACCTCGACGGCGAGAACACCACGCTCGCCATCACCCAGGAGTTCCTCCGCACCGCCAACGACGGCTGGTCGCTCGCCCTCGCCAGCGTCCGCGACCTGTACGGCCACGGCACCCGCCCCGACATCACGGCCGCCGACGCCGGCGGCGACTTCGCCGCCGAGTCGCACCGCCTCGGCATCGCCACGGCCCGCGTCCACCGCGAACTCGCCGCGGCCTTCCCCACCGCCACCGAAGACCCCCCCGAGATCAAACGCATGGCCGAACGCTTCCGCCGCCGCCTCGACCAGATGACCCAGGAGGTCCCCGAACTCGCCCCCTACGCCCCGGACGTCCACCGCGTCTACGACCGCCTGGCCGACATCGACCACTCGGTGCCGGTGCAACGCGTCCACGGCGACTACCACCTCGGCCAGGTCATGCGCACCCACACCGAATGGGTCGTCCTCGACTTCGAAGGCGAACCCGGCCAGCCGCTGGCCGAACGCCGCGCCCTCGACACCCCGCTGAGAGACGTGGCCGGCATGCTCCGCTCCTTCGAGTACGCCTCCCGCCACCTCCTCCTCGACCACCCCGAAGGCGCCGACCTCGGCCCCCGAGCCGCCGAATGGTCCACCCGCAACCGCACGGCCTTCCTCGAGGGCTACGCCGAAGGCGGCGGCAGAATCCACGGCGACGACGCCGTCCTCCTGCGCGCCCTCGAATACGCCAAAGCCGTCTACGAGGTCGGCTACGAATCCCGGAACCGCCCCACCTGGCTCCCCATCCCCCTGGCGGCCTTCACCCACCCCACCACCTGACCCCCGGCCACGGCGCCACCGCCATGGGCTCGAAAGCAGCAACGCTCTACGGCCACTCGACACGGAGAAGGCAGACCTCACGTTGCCGCTCCAGAACGAGGTACGTGGCAAGGCCCCGTTCGCCGAAGGCATGAGTCAGCATGTTCGCTGACGGATTCGTGACGTTGTACGAGGTCCGCTCCATGGTGCGACCTCCAGGAGCGTGCACAACTCCGCGAGCGGGCGCAGGGCGTGGTCGGGGAGCGCGGCGATCTGCTCTTCGGCGATGGGATCGACGACGAGACGGTACACCTAAAGGTCGACTCCCCGGGCGGCGAGGACGTCGCGCCACGGCCGACCTCGCGGCGGCTCCTCACCGGCAAGCACCCGCTCGGCACGAGCATGCATCTCCAACCGCCCAGCGGGGTCCTTGACCGAGTCGCATGCGGAGATCCACCACCGGTGCACGAACGCGTTCAGCGGACCGAGATCAAGACTCACCCGCACTTCGTCCAGAACGGCCTTCAGACCGGCGTCGAACGCTTCGCGATCCTGCCGGACGACAAGTGCGGCACGAATGGCCCGCAGGTTCTTATCCGGCATCGGTGTGTCGGCGGACGCGAAATGCTGCGGCTGCGCGCTCATCACCCAACTCCTCTCCCGGATACCACACAGCCTGCAGAGGCAGGACGACACTCCTGAGGCGTCCACTGACTTCTTCACATCGAGCGACGACGTGCTACGCCGGGAGCCGGCCGCGGCGCACGCACGCTCCAGGGGCCGGCGGGCCGACACCTTCTGTAACGGAGGGGGACCAGAGCGAGATCTCCTGATAGCGGGCCGGCCGATGGATGCCGTGCGGCGAGACACCCGCGTGCGGTGGCGCGTGGGGGGGAAGGCGGTGGTCTCGATGGAGTCCAGGGGCCGTTGGCTGATCGGGACGTTGATCGCCCTGACGGCCCTGGTGGTTTCGGTGCTGGCGTGGCGATTACCGCAGGAGCCGGAGCATCGGACGAGCCGGAGTTCCGAAGAGGACCGGCCCGCCACAGAGGTGGTGGCCCCGCCCCACGACGTGCCGAACGCCCTGATCGGAAACTGGCAGGGTCTGGCCACCAGCGCCCATGGCACGTTCCAGATGCAGCTGAACCTGCAGCAGGGCCGTATCGGCGAGTACGTCGGCTCCCTGCTGATCCCCGTGGCCGGCTGCAGATCCGACGTCATCCTGCGCGGCAGCGAGTCGACCGCGATCAACGTCGAGATCCAGGTCAAAACCGGCGCCTGCGTCGGCGGCAACGCCCGCTTCGCCCTCCGGCCGAACGCCCTGTCCTACCAGGCCATGACGACCGACGGCCAGTCGGTGATAGGAAGCCTGCAAAAGATGTGAACGACCCCCCTCCGCGCCGGTGGCGAGGAGTGCGGGGCGGGCGCCTCGTCGGGGACGATGAGTTTGTCGTAGGAGTGCGCCGCCAGCACCGGCTCGCCGGTCGCGGCGTCGCGCACCTCGCAGGTCAGCCGCAGCAGGGCCATGCCGGTGCCGGGCAGCGGGCTCAGCCGCCTGCTCCTGATGTCGATCACGTCGATGTCGCCATCGGGCCCCTGGTAGCTCTCCGGCCAATGCGCCATCCGGCCGCCGGCCGGGGGGTTGTAGCGGTCGCCGACATAGTCGAAGACGAGCACGCCCCCGGGCGCCAGCGCCGCGGCCAGGTGCCCGATGACCTGCTCGTGCCCGGCGGGGTCGGTGACATCGCCCAGGCTGTTGCCCGCCAGGATGGCCAGGCCGACCCCTTGGGCGGGCAGCACGCCGGCGGCGTCGCGGATGTCGCCGTGGAAGACGGCCACCCGCTGACGCAGGTCGGCGGCCACCATGCGGGAGATGGCCCGCCGCCTGTTCAGAGCCGTCGGCTACGAGCACGGCTGCGGGCCGGGGGTGTGCCGGGTCACTCGGTGTGGCTTGTACCGTTCACGTGCCCGGAGAGGTGGCGCTTGGGATTTCGGCGAATTTCAGGACGTGGTGCATGCGCCGGGCCCAGATGTCGTTCGGCTCGTCCCAGGTGAGCACGAGCCGGGCCGTGCTCACGGCCGACTCGTGGATCTGGGCGGTGAACGGTCGTTCGATGGGGTTGCCGGGGTGTTGCGGTTCGGTGTTGCCCAGGTAGAAGCCGATCCATGTGTGGCCGGCGGCGTCTTCGATCGCGTACGTCACGTTGCCGATTTCCTTGACGCCGGTGGCGTCGAGGGGTGTCACCCGCAGCGTGCCCTTCATTTCGACCTGCGGGCCCTCGCGCTTGCCCGGGGTCAGCGTCAGCAGCCGCCAGTGGGCGTGCGCGAGGACGCCTGTGCCGCCGGGGGGCACGCTCGACTCGCGGGTGGAGGGCTCCCACTGCAGGGCCTGGACGTCGCGGCCGTCGCGCCAGCCGAGCCATAGTGTGAGCGGCACCAGGACCACCACGGCCAGGGCCTCCGCGATGCGTCGCCGACTCATTCGGGCACCTTGATCTTGTAGTCGTGGGGGGCCTTCGCGACCAGGGCGGGGGCGTTGCTCTCGGTGAAACCGAGGTCGATGGACACCTCGGGCGCGTACTCCCGTTTGTACGGGGCGTACCAGTGGCCGGTGACGAGCCGTGCCCCGGCCAGCTTGCCCGGCGGCAGTTCGAACGCGAACACTTTGGGGGTCGGGAACAGCGCCTGGAAGGCGCGCTCGTTGGCGATGCCGAGGTCGAGGCGGCCGGTCTGGGTGTAGCTGAGCCCGTCGGCCGTGCGCAGCTCGGCGTAGTCCAGTTTCAGGGGTTCGCGCAGGGAGGTGACGGTGGCGTAGACGATGACGAAGATGCCTTTCGTGGTGGTCGGCTTGTCCCCGAGGGCGGGATAGCGGCCCTGCACCGACTTGGCCAGCCGTACCTCCCGCACGCGGACGGTGAATCCGGCGGTCGTGACGTCCTGCCCGGTGCGGCCTTCGGTGGCGAGCGGCGCCTGCTGCTCCTCGTCGGTGGGCAGCCGTGTCTGGAGCCACATGGCGAGGGCCAGCAGCGCGACGGCGGGCACGGCCGCCAGGGTCTTTTTGATCATCGCGTCACCTTGAGGGTGATCTGCGCCGCGACCCGTCCCGGCTCCCAGTGGTCGGGCTGGGTGAGGCCTTCGACCCAGGTCCATTCGCGCAGCCCCACCGTCACCTCGTCGGGGGGCGGGCCGTCGCGCAGCGCCCAGATGGTGTGCACCTCCGCCGGGAAGTCGGGGTGCAGCTGGGTGTCGTGCGCGTCGGGGGCGTCGAGGGAGGTTTTCAGCGTGGCTTCGTCGCGCTGCTTGTCCGGATCGTCGATCAGCGGCCGGCCGTGGCTGGTGACCGTGATGCCGTCTTGGAAGGCGCCGGCCGAGGTGAGCGGGATCGTCGAGGTGTCCTTGTTCACGACGCGCAGCACCACGTCGAGGTTGGGCCGGGACCGCTGCGAGAAGATCTCTTTGAGCGAGACGATGCGGGCGCTCAGCACCTGGATCTCGAACCGGCCCTGGTCGAACGGCCGGCCGAGCCGCAGGGCGAGCGGTGCCGGCGGCGTGGCCTCGTCGAATCCGCCCGTGGCCCAGCCGGCGACGCCGAGCACGATGATCAGCGCCCCGGAGGCAGCGGCAAGGCCCGTACGGCGGCTCGCCGCACGGTGCCGCGGTCGTGTCCTGGCCACCACGCGATCGTAGGACAGATCGGGCACGGGGATGACGCGGTTGGGTGTGATGAGCAGCGCGATCTAGGGCAGGGTAGGAACCATCGGCGACAAGGGAGTGGTGAGCGTTCGATGACGGCGGAACTCGACCGACTGGCCGGTGGAGCGCACCATGATCCGCATTCGATCCTCGGCGCCCATCCGGGCCCCGACGGGGTGACGCTGCGTACGCTGCGACCGCTCGCCGAGAGCGTCCAGGTGCTGCTCTCCAACGGCGAGGAACACCCGATGCGGCACGTCGACCACGGCGTGTTCGAGGTGACGCTGCCCGGCCTGGACAAGATCCCCGACTACCGGTACCGGGTCAACTACGCGGGCGCGCCGCCGTACGAGACACGCGACCCGTACCGGCACTGGCCGACTCTCGGCGAGGTCGACCTGCATTTGATCGGCGAAGGGCGGCACGAGCGGCTGTGGGAGGTGCTGGGCGCCCGGCCCATGCGGCACGAGGACGTCGAAGGCACCGCCTTCTCGGTGTGGGCGCCCAACGCGCGCGGCGTGCGGGTGGTCGGCGACTTCAACCACTGGGACGGCACCGGCTCGCCGATGCGGTCGCTCGGCCGCTCGGGCGTGTGGGAGCTGTTCCTGCCCGGCCTGGGGCCCGGGGAGCGGTACAAGTTCGAGATTCTCGGGGTCGACGGGGTGTGGCGCACCAAGGCCGACCCGATGGCCCGCCGCACCGAGGTGCCGCCGGCGACGGCGTCGGTGATCGAGCGGTCGGTGTACGGCTGGCAGGACGCCGAGTGGATGTCCGAGCGGGAGGGGCGGAACTGGCGCGAACGGCCGATGAGCATCTACGAGGTGCATCTCGGGTCGTGGCGGCCGGGCCTGACGTACCGGCAGCTCGCCGACGAGCTCGTCTCGTACGTGCGGAAGATGGGTTTCACGCATGTGGAGTTCCTGCCGGTGGCCGAGCATCCGTTCGGGCCGTCGTGGGGCTATCAGGTGACGTCCTACTACGCGCCGACGGCCCGGTTCGGGACGCCCGACGATTTCCGGTTCCTGGTCGATCGGCTGCACCAGGCCGGCATCGGCGTGCTGCTCGACTGGGTGCCGGCGCATTTCCCCACGGACGATTGGGCGCTGGCCAGGTTCGACGGCACGCCGCTCTACGAACACGGCGACCCTTCGCGCGGCTTTCACCCCGACTGGGGCACGTACGTCTTCGACTTCGGCCGCAACGAGGTGCGCAATTTCCTGGTGGCGAACGCGCTGTACTGGCTGATGGAGTTTCACATCGACGGGCTGCGGGTCGATGCCGTGGCCTCGATGCTGTACCTGGACTATTCGCGGCGTGAGGGCGAGTGGACCCCAAACGTGTACGGCGGGCGGGAGAACCTCGACGCGGTCGAGTTTTTGAAGGAGATGAACTCGGTCTGCTATCGGGAGGTGCCGGGCATCATCACCGTCGCCGAGGAGTCGACCGCGTGGCCGGGCGTGTCACGGCCGGTGTATCTGGGCGGGCTGGGGTTCGGGTTCAAGTGGAACATGGGCTGGATGCACGACACGCTGACGTACCTGCGTCATGAGCCGATCTTCCGGCAGTACCACCACCATCAGATGACGTTCTCCCTCATGTACGCCTATTCGGAGAACTTCGTCCTGCCCCTGTCTCACGACGAGGTCGTGCACGGCAAGGGCTCCCTGCTCGGCAAGATGCCCGGCGACGAGTGGCAGCGCTTCGCCAATCTGCGCGCGCTGCTCGCCTTCATGTGGGCGCATCCCGGCAAGCAGCTGCTGTTCATGGGCGGGGAGTTCGGTCAGGGCTCGGAGTGGTCCGAGCAGCGCGGCCTGGACTGGTGGGTGCTCGACTTCGACTTCCATCAGGGCGTGCAGCGGCTGGTCGCCGACCTCAACCGCCTGTACGCCGCCACCCCCGCCCTCTACACCCAGGACTTCACCCCGGACGGCTTCCGCTGGATCGACGCCGACGACGCCCAGGGCAACGTGTTCTCGTTCCTCCGCTACGGCGCCGACGGCTCGGTGCTCGCCTGCGTCGCCAACTTCTCCGGCGGCCCGCACGAGGACTACCATCTCGGCCTGCCTGTGGAGGGCCCTTGGGAGGAGGTCCTCAACACCGACGCCTACGACTACGCCGGCAGCGGTGTCGGCAATCTCGGCACCGTGGAGGCCGGGGCCGAGCCGCGGCACGGCCTGCCGTTCTCGGCCCGCCTGCGCGTCCCGCCGCTCGGCGCGATCTGGCTCCGTCCCCGCGCCGCGTGACGGGGTCCTCCCGCCGTCCGGTACCCGCCCGGGTCAGCGGATGGTCCAGGCGCCCGGCAGCATGAGGGGGCCGTAGGCGGGCAGGCCGAGGGACGTGGCGATGGCCGCCAGCGGACCCCACGACTCCAGGGTGAGGCGGGCCAGGGCGGCCGACCGGTCCTCGCTGGACTCCGGGGGCCGCAGCCGCTCCAGCGGGTTGAGCCGGGGATAGGTGCGGATCGGGGCCGTCGCGGGGAGCCCGGCCCGTTTGCGGGCCAGCGCGAGGGCGTCCTCCAGCCCGCCGAGTTCGTCGACCAGGCCGTTCGTCCTGGCGTCGGCGCCGGTCCAGACACGGCCCCGGGCCAGCTCGCCGACGCGGTCCACGGACAGGTGGCGGCCTTGGGCGGCCTTCCCCACGAAGTCGTCGTAGATGCGGTCGAGCCAGGCGTTGACCCGCTGCCACTGGTCCTCGGAGAACGGTTCCGTCGAGGAGAACATGCCGGCGTTGGCGCCGACGGTCACCGATTCGGTGGCGATGCCGAGCCGGGTGAGCAGGTCGCCGAGCACCGGTTTGCCGCCGTACACGCCGATGGAGCCGGTCAGGGTGCCGGGCTGCGCGACGATGGTGTCGGCCGCCATGGAGATGAAGTAGCCGCCCGACGCGGCCAGGTCGCCCATCGACACAATGACCGGTGTGCCGGTTTCGCGGGCGAGCACGACCTCGCGCCAGATGGTGTCGGAGGCGACGTACGAGCCGCCGGGGCTGTCGACGCGCAGCACGATCGCCTTCACCTTGTCGTCGCGGCGGGCGGCGCGCAGGGCGGCCGAGACGGTGTCGGAGCCCAGGGCGCTGCCGCCGATGGGCACCGGGCCGCGGCCGCTGCGGCCGAGGCGGATCGTGCCGTGGGCGTGGACGAGGGCGATGACCTGTTCGCCGGGACGCGGCAGCTTCGTGGCCAGGGCGCCCTTGACGTAGCGGGTGACGTACAGCAGGTGGGCGTCGGGGCCGGCGGCGCGGCGGGCTTCGTCGTACACCTCGTCGCGGTAGGCGAGACGGTCGACCAGCCCGGCGTGCACGGCCTCGGCGCCGATGAACGGCCCCTGGTCGATGAGTTCGCGGACCCGCTTGGGCTCCAGGCCGCGCGCCTCGGCGACGGCCGCGACGATCTGCTCGGTGACCGACTCGGCGATGCGGCTCACCGACTCGCGGTGCGGGTCGGTCATGTGGTCCTGGGTGAACATGTTGGCGGCGGTCTTGTACTCGTGCCGCTGGCCGAGCTGGTATTGGACGCCCAGCTTGCCGAGGGCGTCTTTCACGAACCGCTGCTCCAGGGCGATGCCGGTGAGGCCGACGTCGCCGGAGGGCTGCAGGTAGATCTTCTCGAACGCGCTGGCCAGGTAGTAGGGCACCGTGCCGCCGCCGAATTCGCCGAACGTCTCGGCGAACGCCACCGCCCGCTTGCCGGCCTGCCGGAACGCCGCGACGGCGCCGCGCAGCTCCTGGACCGTGCCGAGGCCCAGGGGATGCGCCCCGATCTTGACGATGAGCCCTTTGACCCGGTCGTCGTTCCGGGCCCGCTTCAGTCCGGACAGGACGTCTTGCAGCCGGGTCTTGCGCATGGACAGGATCGCGCCGAGCGGGTCGGCCGGCGGGCTTTCGGTCAGCCCTTCGGTGAGGTCGAGCTCCAGCACGAGCGGAGCGGTCCGGGCCTTCCGGAAGCGGTCGACGGTCTCGCTGATCACCTTGGTCGCATCCATTACCCCACCCTATGGCGATAAGTCCTGCCAGAGCGGTACGCGTCTCATTTATGACCGGCCGGCCCACTGAGGGGCCGACTCTGCCGCGTGCCGACGACGGCGGTCTCCCCTTGCCGCGCGGCCGCCCGGCCCGCCTGGACGTCGCCGGCGCGCACGATACGGCGGACGACGAGATCGAAGGTCGCCGCGAGCAGGCAGATCCGCAGCACCTGGCGCAGCAGGTCGAAGCCGAAGCCGAGGAACACCCGGGCCTGCTCCCAGTAGGCGTACGGGTGCGGCCCGAGCAGTTCGACGACCCACCGGTGGCCCCGGTCGTGCAGCTGGTCGATGAGCACGAGCAGCACGGTGAACACCGCGAACGTGAGCAGGCCGGCGCGGCGGATCAGCCGCAGGCCGTTCACCATCGGCACCCACTTGTCGCGGGCGCCCTGGGTGGCGGTGCCGGCGAGCCGCCGCAGCGGGCCGGGGGTGATGGAGAGCAGCCCGATCACCGAGCGGGCGAGCCGGCCCTCCCCCGGGTCCTCGCGTTCCATGGCGACGCCGAGCACGACCCCGGCGATGGCCAGCCAGATCAGCGGCTGGAGCACGGCGTCGGTGAACGCCGGCAGCACGTCGCCGGTCCAGTCCGGCATGAGGTCGCCGATCGCGCTGGAGGCGCCCGCCCACATGCGGCGGGTGGTGAGCCAGTCGGTGCCCCGGCCGAGGACCTCGCTGACGGAGTACAGCCCGAACAGCGCGAACCCGATCTCGGCGAAGGCCGCCAGGAGGTTGCCGGCGCGGGGCAGCCACGCGGCGACCCACCGCTCGCAGGTCACGCGCAGCAGCCAGAAGCCCGCGGTGATCGCCATCGCGACGGGCAGATTGTCGCTGAGCGCGTTGATCGCGTCGAGCGCGGCGGTGCCGAAGTCGCGGCCCTGCGCCTGGGCGCGGTCGAACGCGGCGTTCGCCCAGGTTTCGACGTCGTCGGTGAAGAACGACCACGCCATATAGATGATCATGAAGGGGACGATCGCCCGGCCGAGCGCGTCGAGCAGCGACTCGTCGGCGTCGGCCCCCAGGGGCAGGCCGTGCCGCACGGCGCGTTCCCGGTCGCGCAGCCCTGGCAGCCCGCCGCGCACGCTGTGCAGCATGGCGACCGTGACCCCGAGGGAGACCATGACGAGCAGGCTGACCCCGCCCCACGTGACGTACGGCCATTTCAGGGTGAGGTCGGCGCCGTAGGTGACCAGCAGGAACGACAGCAGCCTGCCGACGGTGAACCACAGCACGAGGGGCACGATGTACCGCCCGGCCAGGTACAGGGTACGGACCGGGAGCAGGAGCGGGGAGTCGGTCACCGGTCGCCGAGCTTATACCGCTATGCCCCTGTCTTGTCCGGTAAATGCCGTCGATGCGGGGCGGGTCGAGACGGGCGACACCCGGAATCGGCGTCAGCGAGCGGCGTCAGCGTTCGAACGCGCGATATCGGCCGCGCAGCCGCACCAGCGGCCACGTCTCCGGGTCGGCGTAGTCGACGGCGAGCACCCTGGCGACGTACAGGGTGTGATCGCCGGTCGGCACCACCTGGGTCGTCTCGGCCTCGATCGCGGCCACGCCGCCCTCGATGATGATGGCGCCGCTGGCCGGACCGCGATGGTGGGGGATGCCCTCGACGATCAGGCGGGCGCTCGGCCGGCCCGGCGTCGCGAACCTGCTCGCGATCACCGACTGCTCCTCGGACAGCACGCTCGCCGCCCACCGGTCCTGCCGCAGCAGCATCTCGTTGATGTAGCCCTTGTTCGCCACGCTGACCATGACGAGAGGGGGGTCGAGCGAGACCGACGTGAACGTGTTGACCGTCGTGCCCACGTCGTCGCGATCCTCGCGCACGGTGATCACGGACACCGCGGCGGCGATGTGCGCCATCGCGCCGATGAACTCGCCGACCGACTCGCTCATCCCCCACCTCGTCCTGCTATTGCGCTCGTCTCCGCACGGCTCGGGCCGCACGGCCCGACGTCAGATCAGGCCGTTCTGGGTGAGCCAGTCCTTCGCCACCGCCGGCGGGTCGTCCTTGTCGACGGCGATCCGCTTCATCAGCGCGACCAGCCCGGCCGTGTCGAGCTTGGCCGACACGGCGTTGAGCGTGCTCTTCACAGTGTCGTCCACGCCGGCCTTGTTGACGAGCGGCGTGACGTTCTGCGCGGCGAACACGTTCTTCGGGTCGTCCAGCGGCACCAGGCCGTTCAGCAGGATCTTGGGGTCGGTGCTGAACACGTTGCCCACCTGCACGGCGCCGCTCTTGATCGCGTCGGCGGTGGTGTCACCGGTCGACTTCCAGCCCTTGAACGTCAGCCCGTAGACGTCCTTGAACTGCTGCTCGCGGCGCTTCTTGAACTCCGGCGGGCCGCCCACCACGAAGTCCCCGGCCACCTTCGACAGGTCGGCGATGGTCTTCAGGCCGTACTTGCTCGCGGTCTCCTCGGTGACCGACATGGTGTCCTTGTCCTCGGCCGCGGCCGAGTCGAGGATCTCCAGCTCCGGGGGCAGCTTGGCCGCCAGCGCGGCGTTCACCTCGTCCTTGGTGACCGCCGCGGCCGAGGAGTCGAGGTAGGCGAGCAGCGCGCCGTTGTACTCCGGCAGCACCGTCAGGCCGCCCGACTTGATCTGGTCGTACACGACCTCGCGGCTGCCGATGTTGGGCTTCTCCTCCACCTGCACCCCCTTCGCCTGGAGTGCCTGGGCGTAGATCGATCCGAGCAGCACGCTCTCGGGGAAGTTGAACGAGCCCACGACGACCTGCTGCGCGCCCTGCGGCGCGCCGGAGGAGACGTTGGCGGAGGTCACCGGCTCGGACAACGGGTTGTCGCTGCCACCACAAGCGGACATGGCGAGGGTGGCGGTCAGTGCGACCACCACGGCGCCGATCATGCGTCTCAACTGGGGTTCCCTTCGGTTAGGGGGTGTTGTTCGGGTTGCCGGACCTTGACGCGCTGACTCACCCCCCGGGACACGACCAGACGGTGCAGCAGGACGAACCCCCACTGCACGGCCAGCGCCAGCAGCGCCACGAGCACCGCGCCCCCGATCGTCGCGGGGAAGTCCTTCGTGGCCAGGCCGTCGATGATGAACCGGCCGAGGCCGCCCAGCCCGACGTACGACGCGACCGTGGCCGTCGCCACGACCTGGATCGCGGCGAGGCGCAGGCCGAGCAGGATCAGCGGCAACGCCACCGGCACGAGCACCCGCAGCAGCACCTGATGCCCGCGCAGCCCCATGCCGTACGCCGCGTCGCGCAGCTCCGGGTCGACGCCGCGGACCCCTTCGTAGGTGTTGACGAGGATCGGCGGCACGGCCAGCGCCACCAGCGGGACGAGCACCGGCCAGGAGGTGCCGACGCCGACGAGCAGCACGATCAGCACCAGCAGGCCGAGGGTGGGCAGCGCGCGGGCGGCGTTGGCCAGCACGACGACGCCGAGCGCGCCGCGGCCGGCGTGACCGATGAGCAGGCCGAGCGGCAGCGCGATGAGCGCGGCCAGGGACAGGGCGATCGCGGAGTACTGGAGGTGCTCGAGGACACGCATGGGGATGCCGTCGGCGCCGGACCAGCGGGCCGGGTCGCCGAAGAAGTCGATCAGCCAGTTCACCGGCCCTCCTTCGCCGGGCTCGTCACCATGTCGCCGGGCTCGTCGGCGGGCTCGCTCCCGGGCTCGGCGCCGCCCCGCCGGCTCGGGCGCCCCGCCGGGCGCGGACGCCGCCGGCCGAGGCGCCGCCGGGCGCCGTCCCTGGCCCTGGCCCACGGCGTGAGCAGCCGCTGGGCGAGCACGAGCAGCCCGTCGGCGGCGATGGCGAGCAGCACCACCAGCACGATGCCCACGACGATGGGGGTCGGGAACTGGCGCTGCCAGCCGTCGATGAACAGATACCCGAGGCCGCCTCTGCCGATGAGCGCGCCCACGCTCACCAGGCTGATGCTGGACACCGTGGCCACCCGCAGCCCGGCCAGCACGACCGGGGTCGCGATGGGCAGCTCGACCTGGACCAGCCGGCGCAGCGGCGTGAAGCCCATGGCGACGGCCGCCTGCCGCACGTGCTCGGGGACGGAGCCGAGGCCGTCGACCACCGCGGGGATCAGCACCGCGAGCGTGTAGAACGTGAGCGGGATGATCACGGTGGCGCGCTCGGCCAGGCCGGTGATCGGGATGAGCACGATGAAGACCGCGAGCGACGGCAGCGAGTAGATGACGTTCATCAGCCCGACCGTCGGCTGGTAGAGCCACCGCCACCGTGCGCCGGCCAGCCCCAGGGGCAGGGCGATGGCCAGGCCGAACAGCACGGGCAGCAGCGCCATCACCACGTTGTCGACGAGCAGCGCCTGGATGTGCGGCCAGTTGCGGCCGATCCAGTCCCACCGGACCAGCGGCTCGCCCGGGGGCTCGGCCACGGACCCGCCGAAGGATCCGGCGAAGGATCCGGCGATGGACCCGCCGTAGGACCCGGTCAGGGGCACGGCGAGAAGCCCGGGGGCGGACTCAGCTAGGGGCATCGCCGTCATCACCACCCGGGGTGTGCGCGCAGCGCGACGTCGAGCGCCTCGCGGGTGACGACCCCGACCGCCCGGCCGTCGTCGTCGACCGCGATCGCGCCGCCCGAAGGCGACAGCAGCGCGGCGTCGAGCGCGGCCCGCAGCGAGTCGCCGTCGGCGCGGAACGTGCCGTAGGGCAGCACCCGTTCGTCCCACGCGGCCCGCCAGCCGAGCGGCCGCCGCTCGCCGTCGACCACGGCCACCCAGTCGGCGTCCTGCGGCCCCTGGCCCGTCTCCTCGACGATCAGGTCGGACCGCAGCGGCAGATCGCCGGCGGACAGGAACGACAGCAGCCTGATGCCCCTGTCGTGGCCGAGGAACGACCGCACGAAGTCGTCGGCGGGCGCGCTGAGCAGCTCGGCCGGCCCGGCCTCCTGGGCGAGGTGCCCGCCTTCGCGGAACACCGCGACCACGTCGCCCAGCTTGATCGCCTCTTCGATGTCGTGGGTGACGAACACGATCGTCTTATGCAGGTCGGCCTGCAACCGCAGCAGTTCGTCCTGCAGCCCGGCCCGCACGAGCGGGTCGACCGCGCTGAACGGCTCGTCCATGAGCAGCACCGGTGGGTCGGCGGCGAGGGCGCGGGCCACCCCGACGCGCTGCTGCTGGCCGCCGGACAGCTGGAACGGGTACCTGTCGGCCATCTCGGGCCCGAGGCCCACCCGCTCCATGAGTTCCGCGGCCCTGGCCCGCGCCTTTTTCCTGCCCCAGCCGAGCAGGTGCGGCACCGTGGCGATGTTGTCGACGACACGCCGGTGCGGGAACAGCCCGGCCTGCTGGATGACGTACCCGATGCCCCGGCGCAGGGTGGGCGGGTCGATCTCGCGCACGTCACGGCCGCCGAGGAGCACCCGGCCCTCGCTGGCGTCGATCATCCGGTTGATCATGCGGAGTGAGGTGGTCTTGCCGCAGCCCGAGGGGCCGACGAACACCGTGATGGCCCCTGCCGGCACCTGGAGGCTCAAATCGTCGACGGCGATGGTCCCGTCGGCGTATCGCTTGGTGACGTTCTCGAATGTGATCACGTGGCTTCGCGCTTCCCGGGACTCCCGATTCGACCTTCGCTGTCCACCACGAACCCGGCGGCCCGTGACCCCTAGGACAGCCTACGGTGACAGGCCGACATTCCCTCGACCCACCGGATCTGAGATCATTCTTTATCGTTTCTTTACCTTTTCCTTAAATATGTGGTCCTGTACACAACAACTAAGGGTCTGCTAGTGCGCCGACCGGCGCACCTTGGCATGATTGATCCGGTATCCCCTGGTATCCCCGTAATCGCACACATCGCAGAGGAAACGGCCGTGACTCAGCCGCTCACCGGTCAGCGCTCACAGCGCGAGCCGATCTCCGAGCTCTATGACCGTCACGCCGCCGAGCTGTTCGTGTACTGCTATGACCAACTCGGCGACTCCGGCGCCGCCGCGGACGTGCTGATCACCGTCCTCGTCGGTGCGCCGCCCACGGAGCGGTCACGTGCCTCGCTCTACGCGCTCGCCCGCCGGGAGATCGGCCGCCGCGACGTCCGCACCCCGCCGCCCGCCACCGACAGCGCCACCCGGCCCGCCACCTCGCTCATCGAGCGCGTGTTCCGCGAGATGCGGCCGCACCAGCGCGAAGTGCTGCTGCTGTCGGCCGTGTGCGGCCTGCCCACCGAGGAGCTGGCCACCATCCTCGACGTGGCCGTCGACACGGCGAGCGACATGATCTTCAGCGCGCGCAACCGCTTCACCGGCTCGCTCACCGCCGCCCTCACGCACGCCAGGTCCACCGAGTACGTCTCGAAGCGGCTCGCCGAGGTCTACGGCGCCCTCGAAGTCGCCGGGCTCGAAGACGCCCTGTCCTGCCTGCCCTGGCCCCGCCCGCCGCTCGAACTCCGCGAGCGGATCCTCTCGCTGGCGCCGGCCCTGCCCCACGTCCCGGCCACCGGCACGACGACCGTCCCCGGCCGGCTGATGTGGCCCACCACGCCGAACTGGCCGGTGCCCCTGGCCGAACCCGACGAGATCACCCAGAGCGGCGTCTTCACCGCGAAACTGCCGCCCCTCCCCCGCGCCGCCTGGGCCCCTCCCCCGGCCGACGGCCCCGGCGACACGCCGGCCGGCACCCCCGCCCCCACCAACGCGCCGCAAAGGGCCCGGCACCTCAAGCGGCCCAGGCACGACGAGACGACCACGCCGATCCCCCGCATGGGCACGGGCGGCAAGGACTTCCTGGCCGAGGCCCTCGCCCGGTCCTTCCGCCTCCGCCCGCCACGCGCCCGAAGCCACCGCCTCCGCCCGAACCCGTCACCCGACGGCGACCCGGGCGGCGCAGCCGACCCCTCGGCGCCCTCGCCTCACTCCGGCCCCGCATCCCGCCCCGGCCCGCCCACCGGCACCGGCCACGGCGCCCCGCCGGACCCGCCGCCGCCCGGACCCCACCTCGATCCCACGAGCCGCCCCGCCCCACCGGCCGACGCCCAGCCGAGCGCCCGTCCGGATCTCCCGGCGCATCGGCCGCAGGGCGACCCCGCGACCGGCTCCGGCCGGACCCCCGGCGGCCCGGACCCCTTCGCCCCGCCCGCCCTCGACATCGCCTCTTTCCAGGCCGCCGCCAGGCCGGCGCTGCTGGCCCTCCCCCCGGCCCAGACCGCGCCCGGCATCCTCGCGGACCCAGGCACCGCCTCGACCCCCGAGACATCCGGCCGCACCACGCTCGACCGCGCCGCCCCCGCCCACGGCGCCCCCGACCCCGAGACACCCGGCCCCAGCACGGCCGGCCCCAGCACGGCCGACCCCAACACGGGCGACCGGGAAACCACCGACCGGGAAGCGACCGGCGCCACGACGACCGAGCACGCGCCTCCCGGCCACCGCAAGCCCGGGCGTCCGGCACCCGGCCGCAAGAAGCCGGGCCGTTCGACGTCGCGCCCCAAGACGACCGGCCGATCGACGACGGGCTCCGAGACGACCGGGCGTGCGACGCCGGGCTCCAGGACGACCGGCGCTACGGGTCCGCTGCCGGCCGTCCGGGAGGCGGCCGACGACCCGCCGCACCGGCAAGAGAGCGAACTGGCCGAATTCGAGCGAACCGCGAGGGACGGGGCAACGCTCGATGAGCGCCCCGGCATCGACCGGACCCGCGGGGACCGGCACGACCGGCACGACCAGGCCGACCGATCCGGGCCGGACCGGTCGGCCGCGCCGGACCTGCTGGACCCCTCGGACCGGTCGGCGGAAGGCCCGGCCGACGATGACCTGATCCATGCATCCGAACGGGACACCGCCGACATCCCGGTCATCGGCCCCGACTTCGCCGTCTCCGCCCCCGGCACCCACGAACCGATCGGCGCCCAACAGACCGGCATCGAAGCCGGTGGCACCGCGAAGCCCGCAGCGGACACGGCCACGGCGCCCGCCGCCGAACCTCCGGAGACCTCCTCCGGCGACGGACGTTCCGCGGCACCGATCAGGTTCAGGCGCAGTCACAAGCGACCCAAGCCGATCAAGGTGGGCGAGCACCACTTCGACTGGCTCTGGGAGCTGGTCGGCCTGGTGGTCGCGATAGGCATCGCCCTGATCGTCTTCTTCACCGTGCCGATGATCATCACACCGTGACCCGGATCCGCGGCGGCTCCTGAAAAATCGCCCGCGACCCACGGGGCCGGCACCCACTCGTCGGCCCCGCCCTCGGCGGCACCGGATCGCCGCCACCCACGATGCCGGCGTCCGCCCCCGGCAGCGCGCGCATCGGGCCCTGTTCGGCGGGAGACGCCCGGGGCACGGCGAGACCGGCCCCGCCGTCCGGCCGGAACGAGAACACGTTCTCTGTCCGGAACGGAAGCGGCAGCGCTCAGCTCGGGGCGAGCAGCCGGCTCGCGACGATCTCGATGCGATGCTGCACCTCGTCGCTGGTGCGGCGGCCGCGCAGCAGCTCCATCAGCTCCATCACCCAGACGCTCGACAGCGACGAGACGAGCGCGCAGCGCGCTTCCTCGCCCGCGAGCCCGTTCCCGGGCCCGCCGTCGGCGACGCGGAGCAGGAGCCCGGTCATCCGGTCGCAGAACGGGACCTCGACGTCGGCCAGGATCAGGGCTCGGATGAGGGCGTCGGCCAGTTCGGGCTCGCGCATCAGCCCTCGCGTCGCCCGCATGAGCACGTCGACGGCCCGCCCTGCGGCGGTGGCGGCGGTGGGCGGGTGGCGCTCGATGCCGCTTTCCAGCAGGTCGAGTTCCTCGCCGACCACGGCCACGACGAGATCCATTTTCGAGGGGAAGTAGCGATAGAGCGTGCCGAGGGCGACACCGGCCCGCTCGGCGACGGTGCGCATCTGCATCGCCTCGACCCCGCCCCGGGAGGCGAGCGCGGCGGCGGCCCGGACGATGCGCCTGCGACGCTGGTGCCGGCTCCCGGCGCGCCCGTGATCGGGGCCCAGCGCCGGCGGGGGCGTCTCAGAGGCGGGTCGCGGGACGCGCATGAGAACACGTTATCTGATGCGGGGCGACCGGCGGCCGCACCCGCGCGCGCCCTGACCTGCCGCCCCGCTGCGCCCTTCACTGGCGAGACACGGCGACATGAACGCGACACGACTGCGCGAGGACCGGACGAGACTCCGTTCTACCTGAACATCGGGCCCGGCCGTTCGGCCGGGACCGCCAGGCCGGCCGGTGCGGGAGGGCTCGACACGTCCGGGGCGGCGACGGAATCCCCGGCAGCGGCGGCACCAGACGCACCGAAACTTTCAGCACGGCGGCGCCCCGTCCGGTCCCGACGCCCCGGCACGGTGGTCAGGGCCAGGAGGACTCCTGATCGGGGTCGCCGCCGCCGGCGAGGAGGCGGATGTCGGATTCGACCATCATGGCGACGAGGTCCTCGAAGGACACTGTGGGCTCCCAGCCGAGCTGGGTCTTGGCCTTTTTGGGGTCGGCGCACAGCAGATCGACCTCGGCCGGGCGGTGCAGCGCGGGGTCGGCGACGACGTAGCGCTCCCAGTCGAGCCCGGCGGCTTCGAACGCCGCGACGACCAGTTCGCGCACCGACTGGGTGCGGCCGGTGCCGATGACGTAGTCCTCGGGGGTGTCCTTGCCCAGCATCAGGCGCATGGCCTCGACGTAGTCGCCGGCGAAGCCCCAGTCGCGGCGGGCCTCCAGGTTGCCGAGGCGCAGCTCGTCGGCGAGGCCGAGCTTGATGCGGGCCACGCCGAGGGACACCTTGCGGGTGACGAATTCGGCGCCGCGGCGCGGGGACTCGTGGTTGAACAGGATGCCGGAGACGGCGAACATGCCGTAGGACTCGCGGTAGTTCTGGGCGAGGAAGTGGCCGTAGGTCTTGGCGACGCCGTACGGGGACCGGGGGTGGAAGGGGGTGCGCTCGTTCTGCGGGGTTTCGCGTACCTGGCCGAACATCTCCGACGACGATGCCTGGTAGAAGCGGATCTGGCCCGTGGCGGTGCCGCGTGACGAGGTGATGCCGGAGCACACGCGGATGGCCTCCAGCATGCGCAGCACCCCCATGCCGGTCACTTCGGCCGTGAGCTCGGCCTGCTCCCATGACATCGGCACGAACGAGATGGCCCCGAGGTTGTACACCTCGTCCGGCGCCACCTTCTCCACGGCGGAGATCAGCGAGCCCTGGTCGAGCAGGTCGCCGCGGACGAGCCGGACGTCTCCGAGGAGCCGGCGCACGCGCGACACGCGGGGGTTGGCCTGGCCGCGCACCAGCCCCCACACTTCGTAGCCCTGGGCGAGCAGGTGCTCGGCGAGGTAGGAGCCGTCCTGACCGGTGATGCCGGTGATCAGCGCACGCCTGGCCACGAAGCCTCCCTTTTCACAGTCGCCGACACTGGAATGTACCTCGCGGCACTGCTTGCCCGCCTTAGGCTGATCACGGCGTTTGCCACCAGATGACTAGAACCTGTTATACCGAACTATATTCGGCACCCAACCTACCGGACGGTAACGCGACAGGCTAAGGTCATCGTCAGGAGAGGGGTGACCGCGAGCCCATGATCGAACCCACCGCCGTGCCCGCGACCGGCCCGCTGCGCGTGGCGCTGCTGTCCTACCGCAGCAAGCCGACCTGCGGGGGGCAGGGCGTCTACCTGCGCCACCTCAGCCGGGAGCTGGTCGCCCTCGGGCACCACGTGGAGGTGTTCTCCGGCCAGCCCTACCCCGAGCTCGACGAAGGTGTGATCCTCAACGAGGTGCCGAGCCTCGACCTCTACCGCGACGAGGACCCGTTCCGCACGCCGAAGCGGGAAGAGTACCGCGACTGGGTGGACGTGCTCGAAGTCGCCACCATGCGCGCCGGGGGCTTCCCCGAGCCGCTGACCTTCAGCCTGCGCGCGCTGCGCGAACTGCGCCGCCGCGCCGCCGACTTCGACGTCGTCCAGGACAACCAGACCCTCGGCTACGGCATCCTCGGCATCCAGCGGATCCTCCCCGTCGTCGGCACGATCCACCATCCGATCAGCGTCGACCGCCGCATCGAGCTCGCCGCCGCCACCGGGTGGAAAAAGCTGTCGATGCGCCGCTGGTACGGCTTCGTCCGCATGCAGGCGTACGTCGCGGCCCGGCTCTCGCCCATCCTCACCGTCAGCGAGTCCAGCGTCGCCGACATCCACCGCGACTTCAACGTGCCGCAGGCCAACCTGCGGCTGATCCCGCTCGGCGTCGACACCCGCTACTTCCACCCGCGGCCCCACCTGCCCAGGCGGAAGGGGTCGATCGTCGCCGTGGCGAGCGCCGACTCGCCGATGAAGGGCGTGGCGACGCTGCTGCACGCCGTCGCCAAGCTCGCCACCGAGCGCGACGTGCACGTGACCGTGGTCAGCAAGCCCACCCCCGGCGGCCCGACCGAGCGCCTGGTCAAGGAGCTCGCCCTCGGCGACCGCGTCAGGTTCGTGCACGGCATCAGCGACGACGAGCTGGGCGAGCTCATCGCCACCAGCGAGATCTCCGTCGTGCCGTCCCTGTACGAAGGCTTCTCGCTGCCGGCCGTCGAGCATATGGCCTGCGCCACGCCGCTCGTGGCGAGCCGTACCGGGGCGCTGCCCGAGGTCGTGGGCGACGCCGCGATCCAGGTGACGCCGGGCGACGCCGAGGAGCTCGCGGCGGCGCTGCGCCGCCTCCACGACTCGCCGGCCGAGCGGGAACGGGTGGGCCGGGCCGGCTATGACCGGGTCATGGAGCGCTACACCTGGCATGTGGTCGCCAGGCGCACGGTGGAGGCGTACCGGGAGGCGATCGCCGCCCGGCACGCGGGCGTGGGCTGAGCCGCCGGGGCGAGCCCGCGCGCAAACACCCACGCAGCAGGCCAAGGGGAAGCGGGACGAGAGAAGGGGAAACGGTAAGTGCTGACCGTCGACTTCCGGCGCCTGCCGGTCGGACCCGGCCATCGCGTGCTCGATCTCGGCTGCGGCGGGGGCCGGCACGCCTTCGAGGTGCTGCGGCGGGGCGCCGACGTGGTGGCGTTCGACCAGGACCCCGCCGAGCTGGAGAACGTGGCCGCGATGTTCGTCGCCATGGACAAGGCCGGCGAGGTGCCGCCGGGAGCCACGGGACGCACGGTGACCGGCGACGCGCTCGACATGCCGTTCCCCGACGCGTCGTTCGACACCGTCATCGCGGCCGAGGTGCTGGAGCACATCCCCGACGACATGGCGGCGATGCGGGAGATCGTCCGGGTGCTCAAACCGGGCGGGCTGGTCGCGGTCACGGTGCCGAGCTTCCTGCCGGAACGCATCTGCTGGGCGCTGTCGGAGGACTACCACACCGCCCTGGGCGGGCACATCCGGATCTACACGCTCGCCGAGCTGCGGGCCAAGCTGAAATCCAGCGGGCTGCGCGTCGGCGGGCACCACAACGCCCACGGGCTGCACTCGCCGTACTGGTGGATCAAGTGCGCGGTCGGGGTCAACGACGACGATCACCCGCTCGCCAAGGCCTACCATCGCCTGCTCGTCTGGGACATCATGCGCCGGCCCGCCGTCACGCGGCTCGCCGAGGCCGTGCTCAACCCGCTCATCGGCAAGAGCCTGGTCCTCTACGCGCGCAAGCCGGCATGACGGTGCCGCCGCCGATCCCCGCCGTCGACGGGATCATCGACCAGGCCCAGGTCCTCGCCACCGCGCAGAGCATCGCGGCCGTGCAGCGCCCCGACGGCGGAGTGCCGTGGCCCGACGGCCACATCGACGCCTGGAACCACGTCGAGTGCCTCATGGCCCTCACCGCCGCCGGACTGACCGAGCCGGCCCGGCGCGGCCACGAGTGGCTGGTACGCCACCAGCGCGCCGACGGTTCGTGGCCCATGCGCGTCGTCGACGGCGAGGCCGTCGAGCAGGGCGGCGAGACCAACCACGCGGCGTACGTGGCCGTGGGCGTGTGGCACGACCTGCTCGTCACCGGAGACGAGGCGTTCGCCCGGCGGATGTGGCCCGTCGTGACCAGGGCGCTCGACTTCGTCGTCGACCTGCAGGCGCCGCGCGGCGAGATCGTCTGGGAGCGCACCGCCGACGGCCGGCCCGGCGACCACGCGCTGCTCACCGGCTGCTCCTCGATCCACCAGGGGCTGCGCTGCGGGACGCTGCTCGCGGAACGTCTCGGCGACCCCCGGCCCGACTGGGAGCTCGCCGCCGACCGCCTCGGGCACGCCGTCGCCGCCCATCCCGAGGCGTTCGCCGACAAGAGCACCTTCTCGATGGACTGGTACTACCCGGTGCTCGGCGGCGCGCTGCGCGGCGCCGAGGGGCGGGCCCGGCTGGAGGCCGAGTGGGACGTGTTCGTCGTGCCGGGGCTCGGCGTGCGCTGCGTCCACGATCAGCCCTGGGTCACCGGCGCCGAGTCGAGCGAACTGGTGCTGGCCCTCGACGCGCTCGGCCTGCGCGACCGCGCCCTCACGATCTTCGCCGACCTGCAGCATCTGCGCCACGACGACGGTTCGTACTGGACCGGCCGGCAGTTCGCCACCGGCCGCCACTTCCCGCACGAACGCTCGGCCTACACCGCCGCCGCCGTCGTGCTCGCCGCCGACGCCCTGTCGGACACGACCCCGGCGTCGGGCATCTTCCGCGACATCCCGGGAGACTGCCTGCCCCACGCCACCTGCGGCTGCGCCCCGGCCCGCACGACCGCCTAGTGGATGCGTTCGAGGACCCTCAGGGAGCCTTCCCGGCGGACCTCCGCGAAGCCCTCCCGCAGGGCCCTGAGGTAGACGCGGTAGGGGCCCTGGCCGCCGTCGGCGGGGTCGGGGTAGATGTCGTGGAAGGCCAGGGCGCCGCCCGGGATGACGTGCGGGGCCCAGCCTTCGTAGTCGAGGGTGACGGGGGCCTCGGAGTGGGCGCCGTCGATGAAGAGCAGGGCCAGGGGGGCGCGCCAGTGGGGGGCCACCCGTTCGGAGCGGCCCACGATGGCGATCACTTCGTCCTCCAGCCCGGCGGCGGCGATGGTCTGGCGGAAGACCGGCAAGGAGTCCATCTTGCCGAAGCGGGGGTCCATCAGCGACGGGTCGTGGTGCTCCCAGCCGGGCTGGATCTCCTCCGAGCCGCGGTGGTGGTCGACGGTGAACACCACCGACCCGGTGAGGCGCGCCGCCGCGCCCAGGTAGATGGCCGACTTGCCGCAGTAGGTGCCGATCTCGCACATGGGGCCGCGGGCGCCGTACGTGAGGGCGGTCTCGAACAGGGCGGCCCCTTCGCGGGACGGCATGAAGCCCTTGGCGGCCTCGGCGGCGGCGAGCAGGTCGGCCGGCATCCGGGCGGCCTCTTGGGCGGGCGGCTCCGGAGGCGGCTCGCCGGGCGGCTCGTGGCGCGGCTCGCCGTGCGGCGCCTGGGGCGGCACGTGGGGCGGCTCGGCGGGTGTCCGGTCGGTGGACGGCATGGGCTCAGCGCTCTCCCGGGGGCGTCGTTTCCGGGCACCCTATCGGGGCGCACCGACCGAACAATCTTCCGCTCTCCCCTTGTTCCCCCATCTGCAACGTGTTCTACTTTGCACGTCGGGCGGCACGCGGTGCGGTCCTGTCCGAAAGCCGCCCTGTCCCCGGAGGAAGAGGAGTTCCCTCATGCGCGCCGCCCTGCTGCACGCCGTAGGCGATGACAGGCTGGACATCCGCGACGACGTCACCCTGACTCCGGTCGGGCCCACCGATGTGCGGGTGCGGATCCGGGCGACGGGGGTCTGCCACACCGACCTGTCGGTCATCTCCGGCGTGCTGCCGATGCCGCTGCCGGTCATCCCCGGCCACGAGGGCGCCGGGGAGGTCGTGGAGGTCGGCGGCCACGTGACCGCCGTGCGGCCGGGCGACCACGTCATCCTGAGCTGGACCCCCGCCTGCGGCGAGTGCCCCGAGTGCCTCGGCGGCCAGCCGTTCCTGTGCAAAACGCACCTGAGGGCGAGCTACACCCTGCCCCGCTTCCGGTACGGCGGCGACGCCCCGGCCTTCGGCATGGCCGGCTGCGGCACCTGGGCCGAGGAGATCGTGGTGCCGGCGCACGGCGCGATCAAGGTCGACGCCGACGTGCCGTACGATGTGGCGGCCCTCATCGGCTGCGGCATCACCACGGGGGTCGGCGCGGTGGTCAACACCGCCAAGGTGCGCCCCGGCTCGACGGTGGCGGTGGTGGGCTGCGGCGGGGTGGGCCTGTCGGTGATCCAGGGGGCCCGGATCTCGGGCGCGACCACGATCGTCGCCATCGACCCGCTGGAGGCCAAGCACGGGCCGGCGAGGAAGGTCGGCGCCACGCACGCGATCGTCCCCGAGGATCTGCCGGCCGCGCGCGAGGAGCTGACCGGCGGCAGGGGCTTCGACTACGGCTTCGAGGTCGTCGGCAGGTCCGCCTCGATCATGACGGCCTGGCAGGCGACCAGGCGCGGCGGCGACGTGATCGTGGTGGGCGCGGGCGCGATGGACGACCTGGTGCCGCTGTCGGCGTTCAGCCTGCTGTTCGAGGGCAAGCGGCTGCTCAGCTCCCTGTACGGCGAGGCCGACGTGCGCCGTGACTTCTCCTCCCTGGTGGGCCTGTGGCGGGCCGGCCGGCTGGACCTGGACACGATGATCAGCGGCCGCATCGGGCTGGCCGACCTCAACGAGGCCGTGCGGGCGCTGCGCGACGGCGAGGCGCTGCGGCAGATCGTCGTCCTGGACTGAGCCGCCCGTGGACCGAGCAGCCCGTGGATTGAGCCGCCCGGGCCGGCCCGTCAGGGGCGCCGGAAAAAGGGGACCGGACACCGCCCGGCACGGGGTGTAGTGTGTCTGGGACGCTGGGTGCGGACCCCGGGCCGGCGTCTCCCCGACCCTGCTGGAGGTCCTGGATGGAGCAGTACCCCGAGTGCACGTCCCTGCATCTCGACGGCGAGATCGACGCCTGCGTCGCCCCTCGTCTCCGCGAGTGTCTGGCGCGCGTCTGGGCACGCACCTCCTCGCCCTGTGTGATCATCGACTTGAGCCGGGTGACGTTCTGCGACGCCTCGGGGGTTTCGGCGCTGCTGTTCGCCAAGAAGAGCATGGCGCTGGCCGGTCGGCGGCTGATCCTCACCGGCATCAGCAGGAAGGTCGGCCGGGTGCTGTGCGCCACCGGCGCGATCGACTCGTTCGAGATCCAGCAGAGCGTCGAGCACGTGCTCGCCGAGCTGGCCGGCCGGGGCTGACGGAGGGCGCGGGGTGGCTGACCGGCCGTACGTTCTGCTGAGCTGCGCCATGTCGCTCGACGGCCGCATCGACGACAACGGCCCGCAGCGGCTGCTGCTGTCGAACGACGCCGACTTCGACCGGGTCGACGCCGAGCGGGCCGGCTGCGACGCGATCATGGTGGGGGCCGCGACGATCCGCCGCGACGATCCGCGCCTGCTCATCAGGTCGGCCGAGCGGCGGCGCGACCGGGTCGCCCGGGGCCTGCCGCCCGACCCGATCAAGGTGACGGTGACGACGAGCGGCGATCTGCCCGCAGGCAGCCGGTTCTTCACCACCGGCGGGTCCGCCCGGCTGGTGTACGCCGCGTCGCCGGCCGTGGGGGGCCTGACGGCCGCGCTGGGCGCGCTGGCGACGGTCGCCGACGCGGGCGACCCGCCCGATCTGCGCGATGTGCTGGCCGACCTGGCGGCGCGCGGGGTCGGCCGCCTGATGGTCGAGGGCGGCGGTTCGCTGCACACCCAGTTCCTGAGCGGCGGGCTGGCCGACGAGCTGCAGCTCGCCGTGGCGCCGTTCTTCGTCGGCGACCCCACGGCCCCGGCGTTCGTGTCGGGCACGGGCCTGCCGACCGGCCGCATGCGTCTCGCCGAGGTCAGAGCGATCGGCGATGTCGCCTTACTCCGCTATTTTCCGGCACGGCACGACTGACCACCCTCTCCCGATTTCTGGCTGACGCTGACACATGGACGATCGTCACTGGCTGCGGGTCGCCTGCGACCTGGCCCACCTGTGCCCCCCGTCGAGCGCCGCGCTGTCCGTGGGCGCCCTCATCGTCTCCGCGGACGGCGGGGAGATGTCCCGGGGCCATTCCCGCGAGAACGACCCGCACGAGCACGCCGAGGAGGCCGCGCTGGCGAAGGTCGACCCGCGCGACCAGCGGCTGGCGGGCGCCACGCTCTACACCAGCGTCGAGCCGTGCAGCACGCGCCGCTCGCGCCCGGTCACCTGCACCGAGCTGATCTTGACGAGCGGCATCGGGCGCGTGGTGTTCGCCTGGCGCGAGCCGCCGGTGTTCG
The DNA here is from genome assembly GCA_044507605.1 of Actinomycetales bacterium. Classification (GTDB taxonomy): domain Bacteria; phylum Actinomycetota; class Actinomycetes; order Streptosporangiales; family Streptosporangiaceae; genus Thermopolyspora. The sequence goes on from JBIQJI010000027.1 coordinate 41,527, forward strand.
CCGAGTGCACCGGCGCCGACGACCTGCGGGCCGCCGGCGTCACGGTGCTGGAGCTCCCCGAGCTCGCCGGCGCGGCCGCGGTCCCCAACGCCCACCTCCTGGCCGCACGCGGCGCCCCGCCCGGCCAGGAGCCGCCCCGGGAGTAAGGCGCCCCCGGAGTAACGGGCCCCGGGCGTGCGGGGGCGCCGGTGCGGCGCAGCGGTGTCAGCCGCCCGACGAGAACGCCGCGTCGAACGCCGCCGCCGGCGGGGTGATGGCGTTGAGCGCCCTGATGTACGCCAGCGACTGCGGCGCGCCGTCGAGCCGGTCCATGCCGGCGTCCTCCCACTCGATGGAGATCGGCCCGTCGTAGCCGATGGCGTTGAGGGCGCGGAAGCAGTCCTCCCACGGCACGTCGCCGCGGCCGGTCGACACGAAGTCCCAGCCCCGGCGCGGGTCGGCCCACGGCAGGTGCGACGACAGCCGGCCCCGGCGGCCGTCGCCGACGCGCACCCGGGTGTCCTTGCAGTCGACGTGGTAGATGCGGTCGGCGAAGTCGAGGATGAATCCCGCCGGGTCGACCTGCTGCCACACCATGTGCGACGGGTCCCAGTTCAGCCCGAACGCCTCCCGGCGGCCGATCGCCTCCAGGGTGCGCACCGTCGTGTGATAGTCGTAGGCGATCTCGCTCGGGTGCACCTCGTGCGCGAACCGCACACCCACCTCGTCGAACACGTCGAGGATGGGGTGCCAGCGGTCGGCGAAGTCCCGATAGCCGGCCTCGATCATCGACTCGGGCACCGGCGGGAACATCGCGACCGTGTGCCAGATCGACGACCCGGTGAACCCCACGACCGTCGGCACGCCGAGCAGCGAGGCGGCCCGGGCGGTGTTCTTCAGCTCCTCGGCGGCGTTGCGGCGCACCTCCTCCGGGTCGCCGGACCCCCATATGCGGGCCGGCAGGATCGCCTTGTGCCGCTCGTCGATGGGGTGGTCGCAGACGGCCTGGCCGACGAGATGGTTGGAGATCGCCCACACGCCCAGGTTGTACTTCTCCAGCAGCTCCCGCCTGCGCGGCACGTACGTGTCGTCGGCGAGGGCCTTGTCGACCTCGAAGTGGTCGCCCCAGCAGGCGATCTCCAGCCCGTCGAAGCCCCATTCGGCGGCGAGCCGGCACACCTCCTCGAACGGCAGGTCGGCCCACTGCCCGGTGAACAGCGTCACCGGGCGGGTGCCGCCGGGCCTGCCGGAGCTCGTGGCCGGCTCCTTGGTCGGATCGGTCATCGCGCCTCCTTCAGTGAGTCTCGTCGTCGCTCTCGTCCACCGCGGTCCAGCGGCTGTCGCCGGCGGCGCTCCGCTCGACCGCCGCGAGCACCTTCTGCACCCGCAGCCCGTCGGCGAACGACGGGGACGGGGCGATGCCCTCGGCGATCGCCGCGAGGAAGTCCCACACCTCGTGGGTGAAGGTGTGGTCGTATCCCAGGCCGTGTCCGGGCGGCCACCAGGCCCCTGCGTACGGGTGGCCGGGCTCGGTGACGAGGATGCGCCGGAAACCGGCCTCCTCGGCGGGCTGGGTGTGGTCGTAGAACCAGAGCTCGTTCATGGCCTCGAAGTCGAAGGCGAGGCTGCCGAGGGAGCCGTTGACCTCGATCCGCAGGGCGTTCCTGCGCCCGGTGGCGAACCTCGTGGCCTCGAACGACGCGAGCGCCCCGTTGGTGAGCCGCCCGATGAACAGCGCGGCGTCGTCGACGGTGACCGGGCCGGTGGCGCCGCCGGACGGGCCGCCTTGGGCGGCGAGCCCGGCCGAGCCCTCGGCCAGCGGACGTTCCCGCACGAACGTCTCGGTGAGCGCCGACACGCCCGTCAGCAGCTCGCCGGTGATGAACTGGGCCGTGTCGACGATGTGGGCGCCGATGTCGCCGAGCGCGCCCGAACCGGCCTTGTCGCGCTGGAGCCGCCACACCAGCGGGAACTCGGGGTCGACGATCCAGTCCTGCAGATACTGCGCCCGCACGTGCCGCAGCACGCCGAGCCGCCCCTCGGCGACGAGCCGCCTGGCGAACGCCACCGCCGGCACCCGCCGGTAGTTGAAGGCGACCATGGCGCGCACGCCCCGCTCGGCGGCCCGCTCGGCCGCCTCGGCCATCGCCGCGGCCTCGGCGACCGTGTTGGCCAGCGGTTTCTCGCACAGCACGTGCTTGCCGGCGGCCAGCGCCTCGACGGCGATCTCGGCGTGCATGTCGCCCGGCGTGCAGATGTCGACGATGTCGACGTCGTCGCGGGCTATCAGCCTGCGCCAGTCGGTCTCGGCGGCGGCCCAGCCGAGCCGTGCCGCCGCGTCGGAGACGGCCTGTTCGGAGCGGCCGCACAGCGCCACCATCGACGGTCGCACCGGCAGGTCGAAGAACGCCGAGACGTTCCGCCACGCCTGCGAGTGCGTCCGCCCCATGAAGGCGTATCCGACCATGCCCACGCCGAGAGCGGCCGGTTCGTCAGTCCCCACACATCCCCCTTTAAGATTCGAAGCCCAGCGGCAGGTACTGCTGGACGTTGTCCTTGGTGACCGTCCCGGAGGCCAGCGTGATCGACGCCGGCACCTCCCGCTCGACCAGGTCGGCCATGCCTTTGCCCTGCCCGATGAGGCGGGCGAGACGCACCGCCGACCCGGCCATGGTCGGGCTGTAGGTCACCGTGGCCTGCAGCACGCTCGTGCCCGACTCGATCTCGCGCATCGCGTTCGCCGAGCCGGCGCCGCCCACCATGAAGAACTCGTCGCGGCCGGCCTCCTTGATGGCCGCCAGCACCCCGACGCCCTGGTCGTCGTCGTGGTTCCACATGGCGTCGATCTTCTTGTGGGCCTGCAGCAGGTTGGTGGCCACCTCGTTGCCCGACTCGACGGTGAACTGGGCGTCCTGCTGGTCGGTGACGCTGAAGCCGTACGTTTTGAGCGCGTCGGCGAAGCCCTTGCTGCGGTCCTGGGTCAGCGGCAGCGTCGCGATGCCCTGCAGCTCGACGATGACGGGGTCGGAGACGCCCTTGTCCTTGAGCCGCTTGCCGATGTAATGGCCGGCGGCGACGCCCATGCCGTAGTTGTCGCCGCCGATCCAGGTGCGGTACGACAGCTTGTCGGGGAAGACGCGGTCCAGGTTGACCACCGGGATGCCGGCGTCCATGACCCGGCGGGCCGCCTGGTTGAGCTGCTGGCCGTCGTTGGGCAGCACGACCAGCACGTCCACCTTCTGCTGGATCAGCGACTCGACGGCGGAGATCTGCTGGTTGATGTCGTTGGTCGGCTCGACCGGCGTGAACGTCACGTCGGAGTACTTCTTGGCCTCCGCCTCGGCGTTCTTGGCGATGGCCGCGATCCAGCCGTGGTCGGCGGCCGGGGCGGAGAAGCCGATGGTGACCGGCTTGCCGGGCTTGTCGTTGTCGGTGACCACCGTCGGCTGCTGCTGGGCCGGTGCGCTGCTCGACGAGGCCGACGGCTCGTTGCTGGTGCAGGCGCTGATGAGGGCGCCGGCGCCGGCCACCGCCCCGGTGAGGATGAAGCCACGTCGGGCGAGGCCGTCCTGACGGGTCATGTCCTTCTCCTTGCTGCGTACGAGAAACGGGGGGTCTGTCAGGTGCGTGTCGTGAGGCCGCGCCGCTGAAGCAGCACCGCGACGACGATGATCAGGCCTTTCGCGATGAGCTGGTCGCTGGTGTCGAGGCCGTTGAGGATGAACAGGTTGGTGATGACGGTGAAGATGAGCAGGCCGAGAATCGATCCGATGATCGTGCCCCGGCCGCCGGTGAGCAGGGTGCCCCCGATGATCACCGCGGCGATCGCGTCCAGCTCGTAGAGGTCGCCGTGGGTGCTGGAGCCCGTGGTGGTGCGGGCCATGATGATGATCGCGGCGATGCCGCAGCACAGCCCCGACAGGGCGTAGAGCAGCATCGTGTGCCGGCGCACGTCGATGCCGGCCAGCCGGGCCGCCTCCGCGTTGCCGCCGACCGCGTACGTGCGCCGGCCGAACGTCGTGCGGTTGAGCACCACCCAGCCGATCACCACCACCAGGGCGAAGATGTAGACCAGCAGCGGCAGGCCCAGCACCCGCGTGGTCGACAGGTCGACCAGGGCGCTGTTCTCGGGCCGGATCAGCTGGGTCTTGCGGTCCGAGATGCGCTGGGCCAGGCCGCGGGCCGCCACCAGCATGGCCAGGGTGGCGATGAAGGGCACGATGCGGCCGTACGCCACCAGGCAGCCGTTGACCAGTCCGGCCCCGGTGCCGACGAGGATCGCGCAGAGCGCCATCATGGCCGGCCCGTACTCCTGGGTCGCGACCGTGGTCGCCCACACCGAGGCCAGCGCCATGACCGCGCCCACCGACAGGTCGATGCCGCCTCCGATGATGACGAAGGTGGCGCCGACGGTGATGACGCCGATCGTGGCGGCCAGCGACAGGATGGTCACCAGGTTGGCGGACGTGGCGAAGGTGTCGGGCCGGGTCACCACGCCGATCAGGGCCAGCAGCACCAGCGCCGCCACCAGCCCCATGTGCGGGGCCCGCATCAGGCCGCGGAGCGACGGCCACAGGCCCGGCCCCGCCCCGGCCGCCCGCCCTTCGTCCGGGTGGGCTTCGTCGGGGTGTGCTTCGTCGGAGTTCGTCTCGTTCGCCCGGGTCGCGTTCGCCTCAGTCATCGGCGCTCCTCGGCAGGTCATCGGGGGTGTGGCCGGCGGGCGGGCCCGCCATCACGAGGTCGAGCACGGCATGCTCGTCGAGATCACCGGCCGGGGCCTGGTGGACGACCCGGCCCTCGCGAATCACCACGACACGGTCCGCGAGGCCGAGCACCTCGGGCACTTCGCTCGACACCAGCAGCACGCCCACGCCGCTGTCGGCGAGCCGCCGCACCACCGCGTACAGCTCGGCGCGAGCGCCCACGTCGACCCCGCGGGTGGGCTCGTCGAGCAGCAGCAGTTTGGGGGCGACGGCCAGCCAGCGGGCCAGCACCGCCTTCTGCTGGTTGCCGCCCGACAGGGTGCGGACCGGCCGGCGCGGGTCGGGCGGCCGGATGTCCAGGGCGCTCACCAGGTCGCTCGCCGTGGCCAGCTCGGCCCGGCGGTCCAGCCAGCCGAACCTGGCCGGCAGCCTGGCCAGGGCGATGTTCCCGGCCACCGACTCGTCCAGCAGCAGGGCCTGCGCCTTGCGCTCCTCCGGGGCCAGGCCCATGCCCCGGCGCACGGCCGCCGTCGTGCTGCCCGGCCGCACCGGCGCCCCCTCCAGCAGCACCCGGCCGGCCGAGGGGCGGCGCGCGCCGTACACCGTCTCGATGATCTCCGACCGGCCCGACCCGACCAGCCCGGCCAGCCCGACGATCTCCCCCGCGCGCACCGTGAACGACACGTCGGCGAAGCGGCCCGGCAGCGTCAGCCCCTCCACCCGCAGCACCTCGGGGGCGTCGGGGCGCGGCTCGGGGCGCGGCGGGAAGACGTACTCGACGGAGCGGCCGGTCATCAGCGACACGATCGCCGCGGTGGGCGTGTCGCGGGCCGGCAGGTTCTGGGCGACGGTGTGGCCGTCCTTGAGCACGGTGACCCGGTCGCCGATCTCACGGATCTCCTCCAGCCGGTGCGAGATGTAGACGACGGCGACGCCCTGCTGGGTGAGCTCGCGAATGACGCGGAACAGGTTCGCCACCTCGTCGTGGGCGAGCGCCGCCGACGGCTCGTCCATGACGATGAGCCGGGCGTCGTGCGACAGCGCGCGGGCCATGCTGACCACCTGCTTGGCCGCCGGCGGCAGCGTGCCGACCTCGGCGCCCGGCCGCAGCTCGCCGTGGCCCAGCCGGGCGAGCAGCTCGGCCGCGGCGCGGTGCAGCTCACGCCGCCGGGTGAAGCCGAACGACGCGCGCTCGTGGCCGAGGAAGATGTTCTCGGCGACGCTCAGCCCGTCCACCAGGTCCAGCTCCTGGTAGATCGTGGCGATGCCGGCGCGCATGGCGGCCGTCGGGTCGGCGAGGCGTGTGGGCCTGCCGTCGAGCAGCACCTCGCCGGCGTCGGGCTGGTGCGCCCCGGCCAGCACCTTGATCAGGGTGGACTTGCCGGCGCCGTTCTGCCCGAGCAGGCAGTGCACCTCTCCCGCCTCGACGGTGAGGTCGACGCCGTCGAGGGCGTGCACGCCGGGGAACCGTTTGACGATTCCGCGCATCTGGAGGAAGGCGTCCCGGTCGTCGGGCATGATCGGCTCCAGGGGGGGTGGTGATCAGCCTGTCGTCGTGGGTGCGGTGTCGGCGAGGAGACGGTTGATGTTGTCGGGGGCGAGGAACTGCTCGATGGCGAGGATGCCGGCGCCCATGGCGGCGGCGTCGACGCCGACGCTGGTCGGCACGATCTCCAGCCGGCGGGTGGCCAGCGGCAGCGAACGGCGGTAGATGGCCTCCCTGATGCCGGCCAGCAGCTGGTCGTGGACCTTCGCCAGCACGCCGCCGATGACGATCACTTCGGGATTGAAGAAGTTGACCAGCCCGGCCAGCACCTCGCCGATCAGCCGGCCCGCCTCGCGGACCAGCCGCAGGGCCTGCGTGTTGCCGGCCTGCACCAGGGCGACCACGTCGGAGCCCGTCTCAGCGGCGAACCCGAGCTCGCCGAGCCGCCGCGCCAGCGCGCCGCCGCCGGCGACCGCCTCCAGACAGGCGCTGTTCCCGCAGCGGCAGCCGGCGTCGTCGTGGCCGCTCACCCGGATGTGCCCGATGTCGCCCGCGCTGCCCTGCGCGCCCCGGTGCAGCCGCCCGTCGGCCACGATGCCGCAGCCGATGCCGGTGCCGACCTTGACGAACAGCAGGTACCGCGTGTCGGCGAACGCCGACCGCTGCTCGCCCAGGGCCATCACGTTGACGTCGTTGTCGACGTAGACGGGCACCCCGAACCGGTCGGCGAAGAAGTCGGGGATGGGGTATTCGTTCCAGCCGGGCATGATCGGCGGGTTGTTGGGCCGGCCGGTGGCGAACTCGACGGGCCCCGGCACGCCCATGCCGATCGCCTTGAGCGCCGACACCGGCCGGCCGGCCTCGCTCAGCAGGCGGCGCACGCGGTCGTCGACGTGGGCGAGCACGGTCTCGGGGCCGTCGTCGATGAGCAGGCGGTCCTCGCAGCACGACAGGGCCCGCCCGGCGATGTCGAGCAGCGTCACCCGGCAGTGCGTGGCGCCGAGGTCGACCCCGGCGACGGTGTTGTCGTCGGTGCGCAGGCTCAGCAGCCGGGGCGGGCGCCCGCCGGTCGACTCGCCGCCGTCGGTCTCGATGACGAGACGCCGGTCGATCAGCTCGTCGACCCGCTGCGACACCGTGGACCGGGCCAGCCCGGTGACCCGCGCGAGGTCGGACCGCGTGGTCGCCGACCCCGCGCCGATCAGGGTCAGCACGTCTCCCGGCGACCCCGGCAGGGCCCGATCATCTCCCGGCACTGGCGACATGCTGCGAACATAAGGGGGACTTTCACCGATGACAAGACCTAACTTCAAGGATCGGCGAACAAAGTCCCCGGTCTTGTGGTCACCCAGCCGGGAAATGGCCGGTCCCTTACCCGCAAAACGGCCCGCCCCCGGCAGATGTCCGGAGACGGGCCGTTGCGGCCGGTCGGCCTGGGAGCGGCTAGACGGGCCCCTCTCGCCCGGCCTGTGCTCGCGGGCGGCCCCGCCGATCACGCTTGTCACGCGGCCCGGCTTCGCGCGGCCCGGCCTGGAGGGGCCCGCCCGCGCACCGCTCGTCGCCCGGGTCGCCGTCGTCGTCGGCGCGGTCGTCGCAGGCGATGTCACCGTCGCCGGCAGCGCCGACGTCGTCGTCGATCTCGTCATCGGGCAGGTCGTACCAGTGGATCTCCCCCGGATACACGGCCGGAGCGGCGGCCGTGTCGGCAGTGCCGGGGGTGTCGATGGCGTCCGCCAACTCCTGGCTCATGCCAGCAAAGTACGCCGATCAGCTTCCGATTACCAGGTATTCCCTACTAATTTTGCATAGAAATCCACGCCTCGGGCGTGCCCGGCACCCGGCGTACGCGGCCGCGGGCCGCCAGCCACACCAGGTGGGCGAGGGTCTCGTTGTTCGCCGAGCGCCGCATGAACGCCGGGATCGTCGCCCACGGCCGCGACCAGGTGAGCCGCGTCGCCAGCTCCCAGCACGTCAGACCGGCGGGCGCGGCCGCCACGACCCTCTCGATCTCCGCCAGCCGCTCCTCGTGGTGCGCCAGCATGTGGTCGACGCGGTCGGCCAGCTCCAGGAACCTGAACTCGTGCGCCGGCAGCACCTCCTCGACGTCCGCGTCCATGCCGATCTTGCGGATGGCGGCCAGCGAGTCCAGGAAGTCGGCGAGCGGGTTGGCCGCCGACTGCGAGTGCACGGCCACCATCGGGGTGATCTTCGGCAGCACGTGGTCGCCCGTCAGCAGCACGCGCCGCTCCGCCGAGACGAAGCACAGGTGTCCCGGGGAGTGGCCGGGCGTCCAGACGGCCCGCAGGTCCCAGCCCGGCAGGTCGAGCCGGTCGCCGTCCTCGATGAGCACGTCCGGGCGGGCGGTCGCGACGAACCTGCGGAGCATCATCGACGCCCCGGCCAGCTCGCCCGCCTCCTCCATCGGCACCCCGCAGCGCTCCAGCTGGGCCCGCTCGCGGCGCACCAGCTCGTCGATGCGCCCGTCGTCGTAGCGGTCGGCGATGAGCGCGGCGTCGGCGGGGTGCAGCCCGATCCACGCCCCCGACACCTCGCGCACCCGCCCGGCCAGCCCGTAGTGATCGGGGTGGATGTGGGTCACGAGCACGGCCGACACGTCGGTCATGGCGTAGCCGGCCACGCCGAGCCCGGCCGACAGCGCGTCGTAGGCCTCGTCGGTGTTCCAGCCGGCGTCGACGAGGGCCACGCCGTCGGGCAGCTCCAGGGCGTAGACGAGAACGTATCTGAGGGGGTTGATGGGGATCGGCACCGGAATCGACCACAGGCCGGGCCGCACTCGCTCCACCTCCGGCAGGCGGCCGCCGGCCCATGCCGCGCGCTGATCGTCGTTCGCCGCCGTCACCAAGATCCGGGCCATGCGTGAGCTCCCTTCCGATCCCCCGATTGTCCCCCTCGTCTGGAATGTTGTTCTGACCGGGGGTCGGCGCTGAATGTGGCGTAACGTCGGAAACATGAAGCTCGGACGTGAGATATCGGACGACGGGCACTTCGTCCGGCAGGCCAACCGCTTCACCGACCGCATCGAACCCGACGGCCCCTATCCCCCCGAGCCGGGGCGGTACCAGCTCTACGCGTCGTACGCCTGCCCCTGGGCCCAGCGGAGCCTCATCGTGCGCGAACTGCTCGGGCTGGGCGACGTCATCGGCCTCACCATCGTCGATCCCATCAGGGACGACAAGGGCTGGCGGTTCACCCTGTCGCCCGGCGACCGCGACCCCGTCACCGGCGCGGCGTACCTGTCGGAGCTCTACCTGGCCACCGACCCCGCCTTCGAGGGCCGCTTCACCGTGCCCTGCGTGTGGGACACCAAGACCCGGCGCATCGTGACCAACGACTACTTCCAGCTCACGCTCACGATGGAGACGGCGTTCGCGCCCTGGCACGCCCCCGGCTCACCCGACCTGTACCCCAAGGCCCTCCGGCCCGAGATCGACGATCTCAACCGGTGGCTGTTCGACGGGCTCAACAACGGCGTCTACCGGGCGGGGTTCGCCACCTCCCAGCAGGCCTACGAGGAGGCCGTGACGGAGGTCTTCGCCACCCTGGACGCCCTGGAGGAGCGGCTGGCCGACCGCCGTTTCCTGCACGGGCCGCGGCTCACCGAGAGCGACGTGCGCGCCTACACCACGCTGGCCCGGTTCGACGTCGTCTACCACTCCCACTTCAAGTGCGCGATGCGCCGGCTGACCGACTATCCGAACCTGTGGGCGTACGCGCGCGACCTCTACCAGCACCCGGCCTTCCGCGACACGACCGACTTCGACCACATCAAGCGGCACTACTACATCACGCAGACCAACATCAACCCGACCGGAATCGTGCCCATCGGTCCCTTCCTCGACTGGTCGGCGCCCCACGGCCGCGACCGCCTCGCCTGATCCGCGCGGGCGGCGCGACCACGCGTCCGCACGGCCCGGCCGCGCTCGCCGGGGTGTGAGCGGAGGCTGAAAATTTCACCGATGAGGGGTCGGCGGGGCCCCGGTCCGGCCCGGGGACATGCGGTTCGATGCCGGGTGCCCTGATCCCATTGACCCGGCGGGACATGCGCGGGAAGCATCACCAGAGCTATGGGAGCGCTCCCATTCATCCGACCACTAGGGATTCCGCGTGATCAAACCAGTCCGCCGATGGACGGCCGCGATCGCCGTCCTGGCCACCGCCCTGACCATCTCCGGCTTATCGCCGTCGCCGGCCAGTGCCGACGAAGGGCCCGAGCAGATCGACAACGGCACCTTCGACACCACCACCGACCCCTGGTGGCACACCGGCAACATCACCTTCGAGCTGAGCGACGGCCGGCTGTGCGCCGACATCCCCGGTGACACCGTCAACCCGTGGGATGTGATCATCGGACACAACGACATCCCGCTGGTGAAAGGCGAGACGTACGCCTTCGGCTTCTACGCCGACGCCGACCCGGGCAAGGTGGCCCGGGCGCTGGTGCAGATGCCCGTCGACCCCTACACGGCGTACCTGTCGGTCAACCCCGAGCTGAGCGTCTCGGGCGACACCTACTCCTACACGTTCACCTCTCCCGTCGACATGACCGACGCGCAGGTCGTCTTCCAGCTCGGCGGCAGCTCCTCGCCGTGGCGGTTCTGCCTCGACGACGTGTCGCTCAAGGGCGGCGCCGAGCCGCAGCAGTACGAGCCCGACACCGGGCCGCGCGTGCGGGTCAACCAGGTGGCGTACCTGCCGAAGGGCCCGAAGAACGCCACCCTGGTCACCGAGGCGACCGACCCGCTGCCGTGGACGCTGAAGAACGCCGCCGGCACGACCGTCGCCGAGGGCACGACCACCCCGCGCGGCACCGACATCAGCTCGGGGCAGAACGTCCACTCGATCGACTTCGGCTCCTACACCAAGGCGGGCACGGGCTACACGCTGAGCGCCGACGGCGAGACCAGCCGGCCGTTCGACATCAGCGGCGACGCCTACGCCTCGCTGCGCCACGACGCGCTGAAGTTCTTCTACACGCAGCGCAGCGGCATCGAGATCCTCGACAGCCTGCGCCCCGGCTACGGCAGGCCCGCCGGGCACATCGGCGTCGCGCCCAACCAGGGCGACACCGACGTGCCGTGCCAGGAGGGCGTGTGCGACTACCGGCTCGACGTCTCCGGCGGCTGGTACGACGCGGGCGACCACGGCAAGTACGTGGTCAACGGCGGCATCTCGGTCGCCCAGATCATGAGCGAGTTCGAGCGCACCAAGAACGCCGTCACCGCCCGCCCGGAGGCGCTCGGCGACTCGACGCTGGCGCTGCCCGAGAGCGGCAACTCGGTGCCCGACATCCTCGACGAGGCGCGCTGGGAGCAGGAGTTCCTGCTGAAGATGCAGGTGCCGGAGGGCGAGCCGCACGCCGGCATGGCGCACCACAAGATCCACGACCAGAACTGGACCGGGCTGCCGCTGCTGCCCCACCAGGACCCCCAGCCGCGTGAGCTGCACCCGGTGTCGACCGCCGCGACGCTCAACCTCGCCGCCACGGCGGCGCAGGCGGCCCGCGTGTTCGCGCCGTACGACCCGGCGTTCGCCGCGAAGAACCTCGCCGCCGCCCGGCGGGCGTGGGCCGCCGCCCAGGCCGAGCCGGAGATCTACGCCTCGGCCTCCGACGGCAACGGCGGCGGCACGTACGACGACAGGGACGTGACCGACGAGTTCTACTGGGCCGCGGCCGAGCTCTACATCACGACCGGCGAGAAGGAGTTCAAGGACTTCGTGCTGGCCTCGCCGCTGCACACCGCCGACATCTGGAGCGACCGCGGCTTCTCCTGGCTCTCGACGGCCGCGCTCGGCCGCCTCGACCTGGCGACCGTGCCGAACGACCTGCCGGGCCGCGACGACGTGCGCGCCTCGGTGCTCGCCGGGGCCGACCGGTACCTGGCCACGGTCAAGGAGCACCCGTACGGCCTGCCGTACAGCCCGTCGGGCAACAGCTACGACTGGGGCTCCAACAGCGAGGTGCTGAACAACATGGTGGTGATGGCCGCCGCGTACGACATCTCGGGCGAGCGGAAGTACCGGGACGGCGTGCTGGAGGGCATCGACTACCTGCTCGGCCGCAACGCGCTGAACCAGTCGTACGTCACGGGCTACGGCGAGGTGTCCTCGCACAACCAGCACAGCCGGCTCTACGGGCACGAGCTCAACACCGACCTGCCGAACCCGCCGAAGGGCTCGCTGGCCGGCGGCCCGAACTCCGCGCTGCAGGACCCGAAGGCGCAGTCGCTGCTGCAGGGCTGCGCGCCGCAGTTCTGCTACATCGACGACATCGAGTCGTACTCGACGAACGAGGTCGCGATCAACTGGAACTCGACGCTGTCGTGGGTGTCGTCGTTCGTCGCCGACCAGGGCGACGGCAAGGCGCCGAAGCCGGGCTCCTGCGAGGTGAAGTACGTCACACACGGGTCGTGGCCGACCGGGTTCACCACCCAGGTCACGATCAAGAACACCGGCAAGCGGAGCATCGACGGCTGGAAGCTGCGGTGGTCCTTCCTCGGCGGCCAGCGGGTCGACCACGCCTGGAGCGTGTCGGTGGATCAGGACGCCGCGACGGTGACGGCGAAGAGCCTGCCGTGGAACGACCGGATCCGGCCGGGCCAGTCGCTGACCTTCGGCTTCAACGGTGCGGCGGCCCCGGGCGCCAACCCGACGCCTGATCTGATCACGCTGAACGGCAAGGCCTGCCGGGTGGCGTGAGCGCCGGCGTTCGGTGGCCCGGCGCGGGGACCGGGCCACCGAACGCCTGACCGAGCGCCTAAACGGACACTCCATGACAAACGACGACTATACTGGTGTGATCGGATGAACAGGTCGATCGGTACGACACCGATGGCCTAGACCGACCGGGTGAAGAGCGCCTGCCATCCTCATCACCCCGATGGGCTACCAGGGGTGACCAGTCAGGATGACACGAATGGAGTCATCGGGGGCACCATCGGGGGATCGACCGGGAGCATACCCCAAGCCGGGCACGTCCCGCGCGCGCGGGCGAGTAGCCTTGTATCCGGTTCTCTTGTAACAACGCCGATCGCGGAAGAGGGCGATTTCCGCCGTGTCGTCTGAGTCGTCGCGGACAAACCCACTGGCCAGCTTTGGACAGAACGAGTGGCTTGTCGATGAGCTGTACCAGAAGTACCTAGAAGACCCAGAGTCGGTCGACCGCGCATGGTGGAACTTCTTCGCCGATTACAGCGGCAACGGCGGCCGTGCACCGGCCGCGGCGCCGAGCGCCCAGACCGCTCCTCCCCCGACAGCACCGTCTCCGACAGCCCAATCCAACGGTGGCAGCGTCGCCACCCCGACCGCACCCCCTACGAAGACCGTGACCACCGCCGAAAAGACCGTCCCCGCGAAGACCGCCGCCCCCAAGGCCAAGCCCGCCCCCGCCCTCCCCTCCGGAGCGCGTGAAGAGCGGCTGCGCGGCGCCGCCGCCCGCACCGCGGCCAACATGGAGGCCAGCCTCGCCGTGCCCACCGCGACGAGCGTGCGCGCGGTGCCGGCCAAGCTCCTCATCGACAACCGCATCGTCATCAACAACCACCTGTCCCGCGGCCGCGGCGGCAAGGTGTCGTTCACGCACCTGATCGGCTACGCGGTCGTCCAGGCGCTCAAGACGATGCCGGAGATGAACCGGTCCTACGCCGAGGTCGACGGCAAGCCGGTCATCGTCGAGCCCGAGCACGTCGGCCTGGGTCTCGCGATCGACATCAAGAAGGCCGACGGCAGCCGGCAGCTGGTGGTGCCGTCGATCAAGGCCGCCGAGACCCTCGACTTCCGCCAGTTCTGGACCGCCTACGAGGAGATCGTGCGCAAGGCGCGCGCCGGCAAGCTCGGCGTCGACGACTTCGCCGACACCACGATCAGCCTCACCAACCCCGGCACCCTCGGCACCGTCCACTCGGTGCCCCGCCTCATGCCGGGCCAGGGCACGATCATCGGCGTCGGCGCGATGGAGTACCCCGCCGAGTACCAGGGCGCCTCGACCGAGACCCTCAGCCGGCTCGCGGTCAGCAAGGTCATGACCCTGACCTCGACCTACGACCACCGCATCATCCAGGGCGCCCAGTCGGGCGAGTTCCTGCGCCGCGTGCACCAGCTGCTGCTCGGCGAAGACGGCTTCTACGACGAGATCTTCGAGGCGCTGCGCATCCCGTACGAGCCGGTGCGCTGGGTCCAGGACATCTCGGCCTCCCACGACGACGACGTCGCCAAGTCGGCCCGGGTCTTCGAGTTGATCCACGCCTACCGGGTGCGCGGCCACCTGATGGCCGACACCGACCCGCTGGAGTACAGCCAGCGCAAGCACCCCGACCTCGACATCCAATCCCACGGGCTGACCCTGTGGGACCTCGAGCGTGAGTTCGCCACGGGCGGGTTCGGCGGCCGCCCGCTGATGAAGCTGCGCGAGATCCTCGGCGTGCTGCGCGACTCGTACGTGCGCACCATCGGCATCGAGTACATGCACATCCAGGGCCCCGAGGAGCGCGCCTGGATCCAGGCGCGCGTCGAGAAGCCGCACGAGAAGCCCGACCGCGCCGAGCAGCTCAACATCCTCAAGCGGCTCAACACCGCCGAGGCGTTCGAGACCTTCCTGCAGACCAAGTTCGTCGGCCAGAAGCGCTTCTCGCTGGAGGGCGGCGAGTCGCTGATCCCGCTGCTCGACTCGGTGATCAGCTCGGCGGCGGGCGAGGCGCTCGACGAGGTCGTCATCGGCATGGCCCACCGGGGCCGGCTCAACGTCCTGGCCAACATCGTCGGCAAGTCGTACGCCCAGGTGTTCGGCGAGTTCGAGGGCAACGTCGACCCGCGCAGCGCCCACGGCTCCGGCGACGTGAAGTACCACCTCGGCGCCGAGGGCGTGTTCACCGCCCCCGACGGCTCGCAGATCCGCACCTCGGTGGTGGCGAACCCCTCGCACCTGGAGGCGGTCGACCCCGTGCTGGAGGGCGTGGTGCGCGCCAAGCAGGACCTGCTCGAACGCGGCGAGGAGGGCTTCACCGTGCTGCCCATCCTCGTGCACGGCGACGCCGCGTTCGCCGGCCAGGGCGTGGTGGCCGAGACCCTGCACATGTCGCAGCTGCGCGGCTACCGCACCGGCGGCACCGTGCACGTCGTGGTCAACAACCAGGTCGGCTTCACCACCTCCCCGGCGTCGTCCCGCTCGTCGGTCTACGCCACCGACGTCGCCCGCATGATCCAGGCGCCCATCTTCCACGTCAACGGCGACGACCCCGAGGCCGTGGTCCGGGTCGGCCGGCTCGCGTTCGAGTACCGCCAGGCGTTCCGCAAGGACGTCGTGATCGACCTGGTCTGCTACCGGCGCCGCGGCCACAACGAGACCGACAACCCGAGCTTCACCCAGCCGCTGATGTACGACCTGATCGACGCCAAGCGCTCGGTCCGCAAGCTGTACACCGAGGCCCTGATCGGCCGCGGCGACATCACGGTCGAGGAGGCCGAGCAGGCGCTGCGCGACTACCAGGAGCAGCTGGAGCGGGCCTTCACCGAGACCCGCGAGGCCGCCAAGAAGCCGCTCGAACCCGGCGCGGTGGTCAAGCCGGCGCCCGGCGAGGTGGTGCCGTGGTCCCACGACGACACCCCGACCGGCATCTCCGACGAGACGGTCAAGCGGGTCGTCGAGACCCAGCTCAACCTGCCCGAAGGCTTCAACGTGCACCCGCGGCTCGCCCCGATCCTGCAGCGCCGCGGCCAGATGGTCGAAAACGACGCCATCGACTGGGCGATGGGCGAGACCCTGGCGTTCGGCTCGCTGCTGCTCGACGGCCACCCGGTGCGCCTGGTGGGCCAGGACTCCCGGCGCGGCACGTTCGGCCAGCGCCACGCGGTGCTCGTCGACCGCCTCACCGGCGAGGACCACACCCCGCTGAAGGCGTTCAACCACGGCACCACCAAGTTCTACGTCTACGACTCGCTGCTCAGCGAGTTCGCCGCGATGGGCTTCGAGTACGGCTACAGCGTGGTGCGTCCCGACGCGCTGGTGGCGTGGGAGGCCCAGTTCGGCGACTTCGCCAACGGCGCCCAGTCGATCATCGACGAGTTCATCTCGGCCGGTGAGCAGAAGTGGGGTCAGCGGTCGTCGGTCGTGCTGCTGCTGCCCCACGGGTACGAAGGCCAGGGCCCCGACCACTCCTCGGCCCGCATCGAGCGGTTCCTGCAGCTGTGCGCCAACGACAACATGACCGTGGCGCAGCCGTCGACCCCGGCCAACTACTTCCACCTGCTGCGCTGGCAGATGCTGTCGCGCCGCCACAAGCCGCTGATCGTGTTCACGCCGAAGCAGCTGCTGCGGCTCAAGGCGGCGGCCTCGCGGGTGGCCGACTTCACCTCGGGCTCGTTCCGCCCGGTCCTCGGCGATTCCACCGTCGACCCGTCGGGCGTCCGCCGCATCCTGCTGTGCTCCGGCCGCATCTACTACGATCTGCTGGCCAGGCGCGACAAGCAGGGCGTCACCGACACGGCGATCGTGCGGCTGGAGCGGCTGTTCCCGTTCCCGATCGAGGAGCTCCGGGCCGAGCTGGGCCGCTACTCGGCCGACGCCGAGCTGCTGTGGGTGCAGGACGAGCCGGCGAACATGGGGCCGTGGCCGTACCTCGCGCTGAAGCTGACCGAGAACCCCGACCTGTTCGGCGGGCGGCGGCCGCAGCGCGTCTCCCGGGCGGCCAACTCCTCGCCCGCCGTCGGCTCGCACAACGCGCACGAGGAGGAGCTGCAGGAGCTGCTGCGCAAGGTCTTCGGCTAGTCCGGCCCCAACGAACCATCGAAGTCCCCTCGCGCCCCCGCACGCGCGGGGGGACTTCGCGCTGTAAAAGGAGAACACCATGTACTTCACGGATCGGGGGATCGAGGAGCTCGTCGAGCGGCGAGGCGAGGAGAAGGTCGCGATGCCCTGGCTGGCCGAGCGCCTGCGCGAGTTCGTCGACCTCAACCCGGAGTTCGAGACACCGATCGACCGGCTGGCCACGTGGCTGGCCCGCTACGACGACGAGCTGGACGACGACCTCGACTGATCCGGGTACGAGGGCGAGCGCACCGTCCGGCGGCAAAACGCGATATGTCTTGACTTTTAGCGAACGCGACATATCGTGTTCTCGTACAGATGCCGAGACGGAGGGCCCATGCCATGCCCCGGTGGATCATCGAGCAACCCGAGCGGCTCACGTTCGGGCGGGTGGAGTCGCTCAGCGTACGCATCGTGGCCGGACGACTCGCCATCCTCGCCAGCGACGGGCCACCGGGCCTGGAGGTCAGCGCCATCGACTCGTCACCCCTCATCGTGACCCACGACGACGATGGCCGGCTGACCGTGGCCTACAAGGACCTGACCTGGGACGGCATCCTCGGCTGGCTGCGCGCCGGCCGCCGCTCCACCACGATCACCCTGACCGTGCCGAAGGACTGCCTCGTGCAGGCCGGCGTGATCTCCGCGTCCGCGGTCGTCGCCGGCCTGGAGCAGCGCACCAGCGTCAAAAGCGTCTCCGGCGAGGTCGTGCTCGACGGCGTCAGCGGCGACATCCACGCCGAGAGCGTCTCCGGCCCCCTTGAAAGCCGCGGCCTGACCGGCGACCTGACGTTCACCAGCGTCTCCGGCGAACTCACCGTCGCCGACGCGTCCCCGCGCCGCCTGAAAGCCAACACCGTGTCGGGCCGCATCACCGCCGACCTCCGGCTCGCCCCCACCGGCCACGTCACCCTGACGAGCATCTCCGGCGCGGTCGTCGTACGGCTCCCGGCCACCGTCGACACCGACGTGTCCCTCCGCTCGACGGCCGGCCGGGTCTCGACCGCGTTCGACGGTCTGCACGGCTGCGATCACCCCGGCGCCCGTTCTGTCACCGGCCGGCTCGGCGGCGGCATGGCCAGCCTGTCGGCCACCACCGTGTCCGGCGGCGTCACCCTGCTGCGAGGAGAAGACCACAAATGAGCCCTGTCTTCGGTCATGGGCGGCTCCGCCTGTACCTGCTGAAGCTGCTGGAGGAGAGCCCTCGCCACGGCTACGAGGTGATCCGGCTGCTGCAGGACCGCTTCCTCGGCGTCTACTCCCCCTCACCCGGCACCATCTACCCGCGCCTGGCCCGGCTGGAGGAGGAAGGCCTCGTCACCCACGAGGTCATCGACGGCAAAAAGGTCTTCACCATCACCGACAAGGGCCGCGCCGAGCTCAACGACCGGCTCGACGAGCTGGCCGAGCTCGAAGAGGAGATCTCCACCTCGGTCCGCGACATCGCCCGCGAGGTCAAGGAGGACGTGCGCGACACCGTACGCTCCCTGCGCGACGAGCTGACCCAGATGGCCCGCGAGGTCCGCCGCCAGACCGCCGGCTCGGCCAGGTCGACCTGGGAGCAGCAGAAGCAGGACTGGCGCCACGAGCGGCAGCGCCAGCGCGAAGAATGGCGCCGCCAGCGCCAGCTGCACAAGGAGGAGCTGCGCCGCCACCGCGAGCGCTGGAAGAACGAGGCCGAGCGCTGGAAGCGCGACTGGCACCGCCTCTGGGAGCAGACCTGGGCCGTGGGCGGCTGGGGCGAAACGGCGCAGCTCACCGGCGCCCGCGCCGAGAACGACGCCGAACTGGGCCGCCTCCTCGCCGACTTCGTCGAAACCATCCGCCACGAGGCCGCCATCACCGAACTGACCGACTCCACCCTCGCCTACTGCCGCGACGCCCTCGACGACGTCGCCGCCCGCATCCGCGAGGCCCTGCGTCACGACGAAACCGACCGGAAACACTGATCACCGCCTACCGGGCGAGCCCGGATATCTCCCGCACCCCCGCCAGATCACCCGGCCGAAACGGCCACGGTGCGGAACCTGGGCGCCGTGGCTCCCGGCGGGCGGTGGGCGCGGGAATCGCCGTCACCGGTCTCGGTCTCGCGCTCGACCACGTCACCGCGCTGCTGTGCATAGGTCCGGCCGGTGACCCCGCGTGGGCATTGTGGGCAGCGGCCCTCATGCTGATCGCCGGATGGCCGGGCCGTTCCGATCCGCCCACCGACCGGGGCGCACCATGACCCTGCAATTCAATGACGAATAGAGCGAAACGGCACTTTTCGGCGACGCGCCGACCGGCCACATGTCGACGAAATACCAGAAAATACAGAATACGCCCAAAATTTGGCATAATACCTTTCCAACAAGCAACTCCACCATCCCTACTTGATGCGCAGAAACCGGCTTTTGGGTCGACCGGATCGGTCATCGCTCGTAAAGTGGGGTGATGATTCTCGCTTATGTCGGTGAGCCGAGTGGACAAGGATGGTTTCAGGTCGCCGAGCTCGCAGTGGCGCTGGTGCTCTCCGCGCTGATCGGGCTGGAGCGGGAGGTCAGACAGAAAAGCGCCGGGCTGCGCACCCACACGCTGGTCGGGTTCGCGTCGGCGCTCATCGTCCTGGTGTCCAAGTACGGGTTCACCGATGTCCTCAGCGAGCACATCACGCTGGACCCCTCGCGGGTCGCGGCGCAGATCGTGTCCGGCATCGGGTTCATCGGCGGCGGGCTGATCTTCGTGCGTCGCGACGCCGTGCGGGGGCTCACCACGGCGGCCGTGGTGTGGCTCACCGCGGCGGTCGGCATGGCGGCCGGGGCCGGGCTGCTGCTGCTCGCCGTGCTGGTGACGGCTGGGCACTTCCTGGTGGTGTTCGGGTTCACGCCGCTGGTGGCGCGGCTGCCCCGGTCGAAGTACTCGGCGACGTGGCTGCTGATCAGATACGTCAACGGGCGCGGCGCCCTGCGCGACGCGCTGGCCGAGTGCACCAGGCGCAACTTCACCGTGAGCAACCTGTCGGTCGAGCAGCGCGAGGACCGGCAGGGCATCGCGACCGTGCGGGTGCTGATCCGGGGCGGCGGGCCGGTGACCGACCTGACGACGGCGCTGTCGGAGGTCGATGGCATGGTGAGCGTGTCCAGCGACGAGGAGGACGCCGCCCCCATGTGATCCGCCTGCCGGCTCAGCGGGCGAGCCTGCCCAGCAGGGCGGCGGCGACGCTGACGGCGACGGCCAGGGCGACGATCAGCACGCCGAAGTCGAGGCCGAGCCGGGCGGGGGTGCCGATGAGCAGGCCGCGCAGCGCCTCGACCTGGTAGCTGAGCGGGTTGATGTGGCTGAGCACCTTGAGCCAGCCCGGCATGAGGTCGACCGGGTAGAGGGCGTTCGACCCGAAGAACAGCGGCATGGTGATGGCCTGGCCGATGCCCATCAGCCGTTCCCGCGACAGGGCGAGTCCGGCGATCACGATGGACAGGCAGCAGAAGAACGCCGAGCCGAGAACGAGGATCGCGGCCGCGCCGAGCAGATTCAGCGGGTCGGCCGTCATCGTCACGCCCAGGATCGCCGCCAGGATCAGCACGATGATCCCCTGCACGAGGGCCCGCACCCCCGCCGCGAACGCCTTGCCGGTGACGAGGGCCGTGCGCGGCGTCGGGGTCACCAGCAGCTTGGCCAGCACGCCGGCGTCGCGTTCCCAGATGATCTGGATGCCGTAGAAGATCGCGATGAACAGGGCGGACTGGGCGAGGATGCCCGGGGCCAGGTAGTCCAGGTACGGGATGTTCCCGGTCGGGATGACCCTGATGCGGGTGAACGTCGTACCGAAGATCAGCAGCCAGAGGGCCGGCTGGATCGCCCGGGTGAGCAGTTCGCTGCGGTCACGGCGGAGCTTCTGCAGCTCGACCAGGCACATGGCGCCGACCCGCGAGACGAGGATGGCGAGCTGCCGGGCCGGCCCGGGCTCAGCCGAGACGTCGTGCGGTGCGTCGAGCAGCGCGGACATTGCGCATCCCTTCTCCTGTCTCGTTCTCGGCGATGGTGCCGCCGGTGACCGAGCGGAAGACGTCGTCGAGGGTGGCGTCGGGGCCGATCTCGGCCTCGAGCTCGCCGGGGGTGCCGCAGGCGCGGATCCGGCCGCGGTGCATGAGGGCGACCCGGTCGCAGTGCTGGTCGGCCTCCTCCATGTAGTGGGTCGTGACGAGCACCGTCATGCCGGTTTCGTCGCGCACCTGCCCGATGCGCTCCCACACGCTCGACCGCGCGACGGGGTCGAGCCCGATGGTCGGTTCGTCGAGGATCAGCAGCCGGGGTGCGCTGACGAGGGCCTGGGCCAGTTCGAGCCGCCGCACCATGCCGCCGGAGTACGTCGTCACCCGCCGGTCCGCCTCGTCGACCAGGCCCACGGCCTCCAGCACCGCGTGGATCCGCTCGGCCCGCTTGGCGCGCGGCACGTCGAACAGGCGGGCGAACAGGGCGACGTTCTCCCGGCCGCTGAGCGCAGAGTCGGCGGACAGCTGCTGCGGCACGTAGCCGATGAGCCGGCGTACGGCCATGCGCCGCCGGGCGACGTCGATCCCGAACACCTCGATCGAGCCGGGGTCGGCCGGCAGCAGTGTCGTGATCTTGCGGATCGTGGTCGTCTTGCCTGCGCCGTTCGGCCCGAGCAGGCCGAACACCTCGCCCCTGCGGATCTCCAGGTCGATGCCGTCGACGGCCACGCTGTCGCCGAAGGCGTGCCGCAGGCCGGTGCAGCGCACCGCGATGTCGGTCAAGGTCCTCACCCCGTCGGTCGGTTCCGGTGGGGGATCGATACCTGCTGTGTCAGCTCTCATGCGCGCCCTCCGTCAGCTCGTCGAGCAGCCGGCCCAGGGCCGGCAGCGCGGACTCGATCGCGGCGACGTCCGCTTCGGGGAGCCGGGCCAGGGCCTGGCCGACCAGCTGCGCCCGGGTGCTGCGCCAGGCGGCCAGCCGGCGGTGCGCCGCCTCGCCGAGCTCCAGCCGGGCCGCGCGGCGGTCGGTGGGGTCGACGTGACGCACCAGCATTCCCGCGTCGATGAGCTGGTTGACCAGGGTGCTCACCGAGTTGCCCGCGAGGTGCAGTTCCCGCGCGGCGGCGGCGACACCGATTCCGGGCCGCTGCTCCACCACCCACAGCAGTTCGATCTGTGTCTGCCGCAACCGGGGCCCGGGCAGTTCGGCCCGCAGCCTCCGGCGCACGACCCGCCGCAGCCCCAGCACGATCGACATCACCCGCTCGGCCAGCGGGACATCGCCGACGTCCGCCCGCGATCCAGTCACTCGACCAAGATAACTCTTAATCAGACTTATTACCAAGACTCACCTTTTATGCCTGGTCAGCGCTCTGCGATGCGGATGTAATGCGGTGTTCGAGAAACCACGTTGCGGCAAGCGTGACGCCATCATTACATTCCGTGTTGACATTTCGATGCCGGGTGGCGAGGCTGGACTGACTCGTGCGCAGGACGACGGTGCGGATCGACGAGACACTGCTCAACGAGGCGAAGGCCTTCGCCGCCCGGCACGGCCGAAACCTCAACTCAGTCATGGAAGACGCCTTGCGTCAGCTACTGAACCGTTCCGAGCAGGTCACGGAACGCCCTCGCGTCGAGTTGCCCGTGCACGAAGGCGAGGTCGGGCTCATGCCAGGGGTCGAGCTGACTCCCGAGTTCATCAAGGAGCTCCTCCTCCAGGAGGACATCGAGCACTACCTTGAGACGCGGCGCGATGCGGCTTGCTGATGTCAACGTGCTGGTCAACGCCTACCGGCCCGAGAGCGAGCACCACGAGGAGTGCCGTGCGTCTCTTGAGCGCATGGTGCAAGGCGACGAGGCGTACGCCGTCGCCGACTTCGTGATCAACGGGGCCGTGCGCGTGCTGACGTGAGGCGCTGTCGTTAGCCGCAGTCGTCCGAAATCAGGATCACGCGGTCGTGGTTGCGCCCGGGCGGCGCCACTGGGGATCTTCGAGCGGCTCTGCCGTGAGGTCGGTGCCCGCGGCAAGCCGGTCCCCGACACCTACCTTGCCGCGCTGGCGATCGAGCACGGCTGCGAGTTCGTCACCTGCGACAAGGACTTCGCGCGGTTTCCCGGGCTGCGCTGGCGGCATCCCGACCGATCGCTCAACCGAGGGGGAGGGCGGATCGGTCAGGTGGCGGTGGGTAAGGTTCGGGCATGTTCGCCGTTACCGCCGCCACGACCAACGCCGACGAGCCGCTTGCCGGGCTGACGCTCGGGGAGCGTCCCGAGCCCGAAGTGCCCGACGGCTGGACCACCGTCACCGTCAGGGCCGCCGCGCTGAACCATCACGATCTGTGGACCCTCAAGGGGGTCGGCATCGGCCAGGACCGGCTGCCGATGATCCTCGGCTGTGACGCCGCGGGGGTCGACGAGGACGGCAACGAGGTCATCGTGCACTCCGTCATCGGCACCCCGGTCAACGGCGACGAGACGCTCGACCCGAAGCGGTCGCTGCTGTCAGAGGTGCACCCGGGCACGTTCGCCGAGAAGGTGGCGGTGCCGCGTCGCAACCTGGTGCCCAAGCCGGCCGCGTTGACGTTCGAGCAGGCGGCCTGCCTGCCCACGGCCTGGCTGACGGCCTACCGCATGCTGTTCGAAAAGTCCGGCCTGGAGCCGGGGTCGACGGTGCTCGTCCAGGGCGCGGGCGGCGGCGTGGCCACGGCCCTCATCGCCCTCGGCCGCGCCGGCGGCTACCGCGTGTGGGCGACCAGCCGCTCGGAGGCCAAGCGCGCCCGGGCCGTCGAGCTCGGCGCCGACCAGGCGTTCGAGACGGGCGCCCGGCTGCCCGAGCGGGTCGACGCGGTGATGGAGACGGTCGGCCAGGCCACCTGGGCCCATTCCTTGAAGTCGCTGCGCCCCGGCGGCCGTGTCGTCGTCTCCGGCGCCACCAGCGGGGCGGTCCCCCCGGCCGACCTCAACCGGGTCTTCTTCCTCCAGCTTTCCGTGGTCGGCTCGACGATGGGCACCCGCGACCAGCTGGCCCGCCTGGCCCGTTTCCTCGAGCAGACCGGCGTACGCCCCCACATCGACCGCACTCTCCCCCTGACCGGCGCCAGGGAAGGTTTCGCCGCCATGGCCGAGGGCGACCTCTTCGGCAAGATCGTCTTCACGCTCTGACCGGCCCCAGCCCCGCCCCGGCCGGCGGCCAACAAATCAGCAGGCGGGGCCGTAGACCACGACCAGCCACATCATCAAAACCCAGCGGCACGAAGCGAAACAGCCAGAAGTTCGCCTGCCAGGCGTACTCCCATAGCGGCCACCCCAGCTCCGCGCCGTCGGAGCCCAGATTGAAACAACCGATGGCAAGCCCCCGCTCGGGCCGTACCAGCGACGCTACGAGCGCCCCGCCCTGCCACCCGGCGAACGCGACGGCCGACCACCACCAGAACCACGGATAGGGACGCTGCCGCGACAACCCGGCTAAGGGCACATCGACCACTACCTCCATCGCTAAAGTCCCGGTAAGGAGCCCTGGGCCCTACCAATCAACGGCGACAAATGCGGCGTCGCGGGTTAGGGGCGACTTCCGCATTCCTGCCGAGCACGGATATGCGGGGAACGCGCCGGACAATTGATTCCGAAGGATTGCCCACCGCTACGGCGGGGACGGCGCGCACCCTCCATGATACGGAGGGCGATCGGACAACGCATCGCCGTGTGCGCAAGAGCCAGGACCCGGCAGCAGGATACGTTGGCGGCTGCCGCTCCAGGTGAACCGCGATACAGTCGTCCCAGTGCAAAGGCACTCATCCATATAAAACAGCAGGGTATCGCCCATTTGCCATCGGGCCATGGGCCGAACGGGGTACGCTACGGCGGCTGCCGACGATGTCGTGGATCACCGCCAGAAGACCGAACGAGGACCTGTGAGTTACAACAGCTATGACGCGGATCGGGGCAGGCGCTCCCAGCAGGGCCATGGCCGGCCTGGTGGCGCGTCGGCTCGCCCGGGAAGGCGTCGTCGCTCGCCCGAGGGCCCCGCGCCTGCCGGCGCCCCCCGGGCGGACGCTCCGGCGCCGCGTCAGGAGGCCCCGACGCAACGCTACGAGTCCCCGGCCGCAGGAGCCCCTTCGCCTCGGCAGGGAGCTCGGACGCGGCGGCAAGGCACGCGGCGCGCCATGCCGGAGCAGGAGACCCAGGCCATGGCACAGGGCCCGGTTCCCGGCCGCAAGCGCCGAGGCGGGCCGAGCGGCGTGAGCGACGGTGTGACCACCGTGTCCAGGGCTCCCGGTGGCCGCCGGCGGGCCTCGCGAGGCGCAGGCGGTCCAGGCGGCCCGGCCGGCCCGGGTGGCCCGGGTGGTCCCGGTGGCCCGGGCGACGACGGCAGGATGCCGCTGCAATACGATGACGACGAGGGGCCCGGCCGCACGGGGTGGAAGCGGTTCATCCCCAACTGGAAGATCGTCGTCGTGGCGATCACGGTGCTGGCCGCGGGCGTCTTCGGCATGATCGTGGTGGGATACACCATCACCCCGCTACCCGTGGCGACCCAGGAGGACGCCGTCGCCCAGGGCAGCATCCTCTACTACAGCGACGGCAAGACCGAGATCGCCCGCCTGGGCACCAAACGCGAGATCGTCCCGATCAGCAAGATCCCGCGCCACGTCCAGGACGCCTTCATCGCAGCCGAGAACCGCACGTTCCGCACCGACAGCGGCATCTCCTTCACCGGCATGATCCGATCGGCATGGAGCACCCTCTCCGGCCAGCAGGTCCAGGGTGCGTCGACCATCACGCAGGAGATGGCGCGTGGCTACTACGACGGCCTCAGCCAGGAGCGGACCCTGAAGCGGAAAGTCAAGGAGATCTTCGTCGCGATCCGCGCCAACCGCGAGATGACCAAAGACGAGATCATGGCCAACTACCTCAACACCATTTACTTCGGTCGTGGCGCTCACGGCATCCAGGCCGCCGCCCAGGCGTACTTCGACCGTGACGTGGACAAGCTCACGCCTGCCCAAGGCGCATATCTGGCGGGCCGCATCCAGAACCCCAACGCCTTCGACGAAGCCGAAATGGCGCACAACTGGGCCCCGACCAAGGAACGGTTCGAGTACGTCATCAACGGCATGGCGGAAATCGACCCGGCCCGGTACGGCGACCTGCCCAAGACCGCCAAGTTCCCCAAACTCGCCAAGCGGGACAAGGCAGAGATCTACAAGGGCATCAAGGGCTACATGATCGACATCGTGAAGCGGGAGCTGG
>JBIQJI010000028.1:0-67501 GCA_044507605.1 Actinomycetales bacterium
GCTCGCCAAGAGCTAGCAGGGCACATCGGGGGACCATCCCGACACCGAGGCAGCCCGGCGGAGCACCCTCCGCCGGGCGGCCTTTCGCTTGTCCGGGGACGGTTTCGCCTGCCAGGGCGGGGGTTGCGGCGGGCGGCGGGCGGGGAGGTTGAACGCCGGTAACGGCCGCGTTTCTGGATTGTTATCCCAGACAACAAACTCACCCCCCTGAGGGTCTGGACCCGCTGGCGAGTGCGGGATTACGTTGCGGCAGACAACATTCAACGCGACGGTGCGACCCGGGCGCGCCAAGGCGGCCGGTCCACTCCGGCCAACCCCCCACATAAGACCCCCGGTCACGTCAGCGACGTGACTCGCACGCAGAAAGGAACCCCGCTCCGATGCGCAAAGGGCTCCTCAGTCTGGCCGCTGTCACTGCGGCGCTGTCTCTCGGTCTCGCCGCCTGCGGGAGCGAGGGCGGCGGTGACTCCACGGCCACGCAGGGCGATTCCACCGCGCCCAGCGCGGCCGCCAAGGTGGGCAAGATCGGCGTCATTCTGCCCGACAGCAAGTCCTCCCCCCGCTGGGAGACGGCCGACCGCAAGTACCTCACCGAGGCGTTCCAGCAGGCCGGCGTCGAGGCCGACATCCAGAACGCCCAGGGCGACAAGAACGCCTTCCAGACCATCGCCGACCAGATGATCACCAACGGCGCGACCGTGCTGATGATCGTCAACCTCGACAGCGGCACCGGCAAGGCGGTCCTGGACAAGGCCAAGTCACAGGGCGTCGCGACCATCGACTACGACCGTCTCACGCTCGGCGGCAGCGCGTCCTACTACGTCAGCTTCGACAACGTGAAGGTCGGCGAGCTGCAGGGCCAGGGCCTGGTGCAGTGCCTCACCGACAAGAAGGCCGACAAGCCGATCATCGCCGAGCTCAACGGCTCGCCCACCGACAACAACGCCACGCTGTTCAAGCAGGGCTACGACGGTGTCCTCCAGCCGAAGTACGACTCCGGTGAGTACGTCAAGGGCCCGGACCAGTCGGTGCCCGACTGGGACCCGGCCCAGGCGGCCACGATCTTCGAGCAGATGCTCACGAAGCAGCCGAAGATCGCCGGTGTGCTGGCGGCGAACGACTCCCTCGGCAACGCCGCCATCACGATCCTGAAGAAGCAGAAGCTCAACGGCAAGGTGCCGGTGACCGGCCAGGACGCCAGCGTGCAGGGGCTGCAGAACATCCTCACCGGCGACCAGTGCATGACGGTCTACAAGGCGACCAAGAAGGAGGCCGACGCCGCGGCCGAGCTCGCGATCGCGCTGGCCAAGGGGGAGCACCCGTCGGTGAGCGGCTCGGTGCACGACCCCGAAGGCAACCGTGACGTGCCGTCGGTCCTGCTGGAGCCGCAGGCCATCACCTTCGACACGGTCAAGGACGTCGTCGCCGACGGCTACGTCACCAAGGACGAGCTCTGCAAGGACCTCGCCGACGAGTGCAAGGAAGCCGGCATCGAGTGATCGAACGCCACGGACCCGCCTCCCGCGTGGCCACCCGCGGGAGGCGTCGTGGCGTCGTCCACCAGGAACCCTGAAGGAGCACCGTGTCCCCGCAATCATCCGGGTCCCCGTCCCCTGGGTCCCCGCAACCCGAGGGGTCGTCACAGCCCGTACTCGAACTGCGCGGCATCGACAAGAGCTTCGGCCCTGTGCAGGTGCTGCACAACGTCGCCTTCTCCGCGCGCGCCGGAGAGGTGACCGCTCTGGTCGGTGACAACGGCGCCGGCAAGTCGACCCTCGTCAAAGGCGTCGGCGGCATCTACAGCTTCGATGCCGGCCAGTACATCTTCGAGGGCAAACCCGTCCAGGTGCACTCGCCCCGCGACGCCGCCGAACTCGGCATCGAGATCGTCTACCAGGATCTCGCGCTGTGCGACAACCTCGACATCGTCCAGAACATGTTCCTCGGCAGGGAACGCGCCAAGGGCATCGTCCTCGACGAGGACTCCATGGAGGAGATGGCGGCCGCGACGCTGGAAAGCCTGTCGGTGCGCACCGTCAAGTCGATCCGCCAGCAGGTGTCGAGCCTGTCCGGCGGCCAGCGGCAGACCGTGGCCATCGCGAAGGCCGTGCTGTGGAACAGCAAGGTCGTGATCCTCGACGAGCCCACCGCCGCCCTCGGCGTCGCGCAGACCGCCCAGGTGCTGGAGCTCGTGCGCCGGCTCGCCGACAAAGGGCTGGCGGTCGTGCTGATCTCGCACAACATGAACGACGTGTTCGCGGTCTCCGACAGCATCGCGGCGCTCTACCTCGGCCGCATGGCCGCCCAGGTCAAGGCCTCCGACGTGACGCACGCGCAGGTCGTCGAGCTGATCACCTCAGGGCGCAGCGGCGACCTCGGCATCGGCAACGGATCAGTGGAAAGTGGGGTGCCGGCATGAGCACCACGATGGCCCCCGAGCGGACGACCCAGGCCACCGCCATCGGCACCAACGTCCGCGGTTACCTGGAGCGCCTCCGCGGCGGCGACATGGGGTCGCTGCCGGCCGTGTTCGGCCTGGTCGTGCTGTGCACGGTGTTCGCGGTGCTGCGCCCGGTCTTCCTCACCGCGATCAACTTCGCCAACCTGTTCACGCAGGGCGCGGCGGTCACGGTGATCGCCATGGGTCTGGTCTTCGTGCTGCTGCTCGGGGAGATCGACCTGTCGGCCGGCTTCGCCAGCGGCGTGTGCGCCGCCGTGCTCGCGATCCTCGCCACCAACGAGGGCTGGCCCTGGTATCTCACCATGCCCGCGGCCATCCTGTCCGGAGTGGTGATCGGCCTGATCCTCGGCGTGCTCGTCGCCAAGGTCGGCATCCCGTCGTTCGTGGTGACCCTCGCCGCGTTCCTCGCCTTCCAGGGCGTCGTGCTGCTCCTGGTCAAGGGCGGCACGAACATCAGCATCCGCGACGCCACGATCCTCGCCATCGCCAACAAGAACCTGCCGCCGGTCATCGGCTGGGCCCTGTTCGCCGTCGGCGTGGTCGGATACGCGCTGGTGCAGGTGGTGCGGGCGCAGCGGCGCACCAGGCGCGGCCTCGCCGCCGACCCGGTGACGCTCATCGCGTTCCGCGTGGCGGCGCTCGCGCTGATCGCCGGGGTGGCGGTCTACTTCCTCAACATGGAGCGCAGCCGCAACGCGCTCATCGTGTCGCTCAAGGGCGTGCCGATCGTGGTGCCGGTCGTCGTGGTGCTGCTGGTCGCGTGGACGTTCGTGCTGCGCCACACGGCCTTCGGCCGGCACATCTACGCCGTCGGCGGCAACGCCGAGGCCGCCCGCCGGGCCGGCATCAACGTCGACCGTATCAAGATCAGCGCGTTCGTCATCTGCTCCGCCATGGCGGGCGTGGGCGGCATCATCGCGGCCTCCCGCGCGGCCTCGGTCGACCCCAACACCGGCGGCAGCAACGTGCTGCTGTACGCGGTCGGCGCCGCCGTCATCGGCGGCACCAGCCTGTTCGGCGGCAAGGGCCGCGTGATCGACGCGGTGCTCGGCGGCGCGGTCGTGGCCGTCATCGAGAACGGCATGGGGCTGATGGGCTACAGCTCGGGAGTGAAGTACGTCGTCACCGGAGCGGTGCTGCTGCTCGCGGCGGGCGTGGACGCCATCTCCCGCAAGCGGGCGGCGACCTCTGGGCTAAGGTGATCAACGACCAGAAACCTCCCACCGATCCAGGGGCCCCACGGATGATGCGCGCCGGCCCCTCGCAGGAGGAGATCAGGCGCCACAACCTCAGTGCGCTGCTGCGGCACGTTCACCTCGACGGGCCGACCTCGCGGGCCGAGCTCACCAACCGCATGGGGCTCAACCGCAGCACCATCATGGCGCTCACGGCCGACCTGACCGCGGCCGGCCTGGTGCGGGAGGAACTGCCGAAAGAGACCCGCAGGGCGGGCCGGCCGTCCCTGGTCGTCCGGCCGGAGTCGGCCCGGGTCTACGTGCTCGCCTTCGACGTGGGCGTCGACCACCTGGTGGCGGCCAGGGTGGGCCTCGGCGGCGTGATCCTGGACCGCCGGCAGGCGGTCAGGCGGCGCGGCCCGTTCGACCTCGACTCCGTCGTCGGGCAGCTCGCCGGCTTCGCCCGGCAGATGCTCCGCAGGACCCGCTCCGACGCCGTGTGCGTGGGCGCGGGCGCGGCGTTCTCCGGCGGCGTCCGCGCCTCCGACGGCATGGTGCGGTTCGGCCACAACATGGGCAACGCCCACGACGTGCCGTTCGGCGAGGAACTCGCCCGCAGGCTCGCCCTCGGCCTGCCGGTGCACGTCGGCAACGAGGCCAACCTGGGCGCGCTGGCCGAGCACGCGCGGGGCGTGGGCGTCGGCTGCCGCAACCTCATCTACATGCACGGGGACGTCGGCATCGGGGGCGGCGTCATCGTCAACGGCCAGCTCCTCGGCGGCCGCGACGGGTTCGGGGGAGAGGTCGGCCACATGGTCGTGAACCCCGGCGGGCGGCTGTGCGCCTGCGGGGCGCACGGCTGCCTGGAGGCGGAGGTGGGGGAGCGCACCGTGCTGGAGGCCGCCGGGCGGCTCGGCGACCATCGGGGCCGCGACGCCATCCGCGACGTCGTCGACGCCGCCGACCGGGGCGAGGTCGGCGCCCAGGACGCGCTGTTCCGCGTGGGCGACTGGCTCGGCATCGGCGTGGCCAACCTGGTGAACATCTTCAACCCCGAAATGGTGATCTTCGGCGGCATGCTGCGCGACGTGTTCCTGGGCTCGGCCGCACAGGTCCGCAGCCGCATCGCCATGGGCGCGCTGGCCGCCTCGCGGGAGAACCTGCGGCTGCGCACCTCGGCTCTCGGCGACCTGGCCACCCTCATCGGCGCCGCCGAGCTCGCCTTCGCCCAGGTGCTGGCCGACCCGCTGGAGGTGCTGGCCCGCGCCGGCACCTGACGCCGGCACCTGACGCCGCCGCGCGGCATCGGCACGGCCGATGTTGCGCAATCAAGGTCAACGGATCGTGAAGGTTATGCGCCATCCCCCAGGGCAGCGCGCGATCGGCGAACTAGAATCCGATCTGATCTGTCAATGATGCGGAGGCGATGACCGGTGAGCGTGCTTGAGTCGGTGAACGGACCACTCGACCTCAAACGGCTGGGCGCCGACGAGCTCCCCCGGCTCGCCGCCGAGATCCGTGACCTGCTGGTTTCGGTCGTCTCCCGCACCGCCGGGCACCTGGGGCCCAACCTCGGCGTGGTCGAGCTGACCATCGCCCTGCACCGCGTCTTCGACTCCCCGCGCGACCCCATCCTCTGGGACGTCGGCCATCAGGCGTACGTCCACAAGATTCTCACCGGCCGGGCACGGGAGTTCGCCACGCTGCGCCAGGAAGGCGGCATGTCGGGCTACCCGAGCCGCGCCGAGTCCGAGCACGACTTCATCGAGAACTCCCACGCCTCCGCGGCCCTGTCCTACGCCGACGGGCTCGCCAAGGCGCTGCGGCTGCGCGAGGAGACCGGGCGCACCGTCGTCACGGTGGTCGGCGACGGCGCCCTCACCGGCGGCATGTCGTGGGAGGCGCTCAACAACATCGCCGCCTGCCGCGACCTGCCGATCATCATCGTCGTCAACGACAACGGCCGCTCCTACGCCCCGACCATCGGGGGCCTGGCCACCCATCTGGCGTCGCTGCGCACCACCCGCAACTACGAGCTGGCGCTGGAGTTCATCAAGGAGAACCTCGGCAAGGTGCCCGTCGTCGGCGCGCCGCTGTACGAGACCCTGCACGGCGTCAAGAAGGGCATCAAGGACATCCTGGCCCCCCAGGTGATGTTCGAGGACCTCGGGCTGAAGTACATCGGGCCGATCGACGGCCACGACATCCAGGTCGTCGAAGGCGCGCTGCGCAAGGCCAAGGGGTTCGGCGGGCCCGTCATCGTGCACGTGATCACCAGCAAGGGGCACGGCTACACCCCCGCCGAGAACCACGAGGAAGACTGCTTCCACTCCCCGCAGCCGTTCGACGTGCTCACCGGGCGCGAGCGGCCCAAGGCCCACGGCTGGACCAACGTGTTCAGCGAGGAGATGGTCAAGCTCGGCGCCGAGCGCGACGACATCGTCGCCATCACCGCCGCCATGCTGCACCCCACCGGCCTCGCCGAGTTCGGCCAGGCCTACCCCGACCGCATCTACGACGTCGGCATCGCCGAGCAGCACGCGCTCACCTCCGCCGCCGGCCTCGCCCTGGGCGGCCTGCACCCGGTCGTCGCCGTCTACTCCACGTTCCTCAACCGCGCCTTCGACCAGCTGCTGATGGACGTCGCGCTGCACCGCCTCCCCGTGACCGTCGCGCTCGACCGCGCCGGCGTCACCGGCGACGACGGGCCCAGCCACAACGGCATGTGGGATCTGTCCATCCTGCAGATCGTGCCCGGCATGTCGGTCGCCGCGCCCCGCGACGCCGTACGCCTGCGCGAGCTGCTCCGCGAGGCCGTGGGCATCGACGCCCCCACCGCGCTGCGCTTCCCGAAGGGGCCGGTCGGGCCCGAGATCGAGTCGGTGGGCCGGCTCGGCCAGATGGACGTGCTGCGGGCCGGCGACGACTCCGAGGTACTGATCGTGTCGGTCGGCGCCATGGCCGAGGCGTGCCTTGAGGCCGCCCGGCTGCTCGACGCCCAGGGCGTCCGCGCCACCGTGCTCGACCCGCGGTGGGTCAAGCCGCTCGACCACGCGCTGGTGCACGCCGCGAGCGCCCACCGGCTCGTCGCCGTCGTCGAGGACAACGGCCGCGTCGGCGCCGTCGGCGACGCCGTCGCCAGGCTGCTGCGCGACAACGACGTCGACACCCCGGTGCGCGGCTACGGCATCCCGCAGGAGTTCCTCGCCCACGCCAAGCGGGCGAAGATCCTCTCCGACCTCGGCCTCACCGGTCCCGAGCTGGCCCGCCAGATCACCGAGACCCTGTCCCGCCGCTCCCGGGTCACCGAATCCGGAAGCGCCCTCGCGTGACCGAACCGGCCGAGCCCGCCGAGCCGGCCCGGCCCGCCGAACCGGCCGACTCCGCCGAGTCTCCGGGGCCTTCGGTGCGGCCCGTGTGCCCCGTGCCCGCCGACCGCGCCGGCGGGCCCGTCATCGGTCTCGACGTGGGCGGCACCGGCGCGCGCGGGCTGCTCGCCACCGCCGACGGCGCCCCGCTGGGCCGGGCGTCCAGCGACTCGCCCGGCGGGTTCACCGACGTGGTGCGCGAGCTCATGGGCATGGCCGACGAAGCGCCGATCGCGGCGGTCGTGCTCGGTACCACGGGCCTGTCGGTGTTCGGCGCGGGCGGCTTCGGCCCCGGCGGCAGGGCCGGGCTGGCGGCGGCGCTCGCCGAGGTGTCGGGCGCGGCCACCACACTGGTCGTCTCCGACGTGCTGACCTCCTACGCGGGCGCTCTCGGGCTCACCGGGGGAGCCGTCATCGCGGTGGGCACCGGCGCCGTCGCCCTCGGCACCGACCTGCGCGGCGTGTGGCGCCGCGTCGACGGCTGGGGCCATCTGCTCGGCGACACCGGCGGCGGCGCCTGGATCGGCCGGGCCGCCCTCGAGGCCGCGCTGCGCCGGCACGACGGGCGACCCGGCGGCTCGGCGGCCCTGCTGGCCGCGCTCAAGGAACGCTTCGGCAGCCCCGAGCGGCTCATCGACGAGATCTACACCCGCACCGACCGTTCCGGGCTGATGGCCCGGTTCGTGCCGGCGGTCGTCGCCGCGGCGGCCGCCGGCGACGCCATCGCGGCGGCCATCCTCACCGAGGCCGGCGAGCATCTCGCCGACACCGCCCTGGCCGCCCTCCCCCCGCAGGCCCCCCGCGTGGTGGCCCCCGCCGGCAACCTCATCCCGTCCGTGCCGGCCCTGGCCGAGGCGCTGCGCGCCAAACTGGCCGCGGCCGGCATCGACCTGTGCCCCCCTCGGGGCACCTCCGTCGACGGCGCCGTCCGGCTCGCCCGCACCGCCATCGCCGGCTCCCTCCCGCCGGGCCTGGCCGCCTCCGGTCTGCTGATCGCCACGGCCTGACCAGGTCACCCCCCGGGCGGGGCGCTCCCCCGGATTGTCGTAGCGGTGTGGTTACGTTGCGTGGGTAGTCGGCGGCCGGCCGGGGAAGGACCCGGTCGATGAGATCGGGGGCGAGTCCATGGAGCTGTTCCGCACCAAACCTGTCGAGATGTGCGTCCGTGACACCGAGGAGCCCGCGCATCGCCTGCGGCGCACGCTGAGCGCGCTCGACCTGACGGTGCTCGGCATCGGGGTGATCGTGGGCACGGGCATCTTCGTGCTCACCGGGCGGGTGGCGAAGGAGAACGCCGGGCCGGCGGTGGCCCTGTCGTTCATCGCCGCCGGGGTGGTGTGCGCGCTCGCGGCGCTGTGCTACGCCGAGTTCGCCTCCACGGTGCCGGCGGCCGGCTCGGCCTACACGTTCTCCTACGCCACGATCGGCGAGTTCCCGGCCTGGGTGATCGGGTGGGACCTGATGCTGGAGATGGCGCTCGCCTCGGCCGTGGTCGCCGTCGGCTGGTCGGGCTACTTCGACTCGCTGTTGTCGATCGCGGGGGTGCACCTGCCGCCGTCGCTCGCGGGGGAGGGCGCGGTGGTCAACATTCCCGCCGTGCTCATCGTGCTGATCATGACCGGAGTGCTCGTCGCCGGCATCCGGCTGTCGTCCCGCGTCAACACCGCCATCGTCGCGGTCAAACTGGCCGTGATCCTGCTGGTGATCTTCGTCGGGGCGTTCTTCATCGACAAGGCCAACTACACGCCGTTCATCCCGCCCGCCCGCTCGACCCCGGCCGTCGAAGGGCTGGGCGCGCCGCTCATCCAGGTGCTGTTCGGGGTCACCCCCGTCACGTTCGGGGTGTTCGGTGTGTTCTCCGCCGCCGCCATCGTGTTCTTCGCCTACATCGGGTTCGACATCGTGGCCACCGCCGCCGAGGAGACCCGCGACCCCAAGCGCGACCTGCCGATCGGCATCATCGCCTCCCTCGCCATCTGCACCCTGCTGTACGTCGCCGTGTCGCTGGTGGTCGTCGGCATGCGCCCCTACGGCTCGCTCAGCGAGGACGCGCCCCTCGCCGACGCGTTCCGCGCCGTCGGCCAGCCGTGGGCGGCCACGCTCGTCGGCATCGGCGCCATCGCCGGGCTCACCACCGTGGTCATGCTGCTCATGCTCGGGCAGAGCAGAGTCCTGTTCGCGATGAGCCGCGACCGGCTGCTGCCGCGCCGGCTGGCGGCCGTGCATCCGAAGTTCCGCACGCCCTACCGCGTCACTCTCATCATCGGGGTGGCCACGGCGGTGCTCGCCGGGCTGATCCCGCTGTCGGCGCTGGCCGAACTGGTCAACATCGGCACGCTGTTCGCGTTCGTCGTGGTGTCGATCGCCGTCGTCGTGCTGCGCCGCACCCGGCCCGACCTGCCCCGGGCGTTCCGCGTGCCGCTGGTGCCGTTCGTGCCGATCCTGTCGGTGCTGGCGTGCGTGTACCTGATGCTGAACCTGCCCGTCGAGACGTGGCTGCGGTTCCTGGTCTGGATGGCCATCGGCGTCATCATCTACTTCACGTACGGGGCCCGGCGGAGCCGGCTGGAGTATCCCAGACCCGCCGAACGACCCGTGAGCACCTGAGACCGGCGTCACGGTCCGGGCATCATCATCGCCCCGGGCAGCACGATCGTCACGTGAAGTCACGATGGTCGGGTGCATCACGATCGTCACCGGGCACGAGACGTCCGGAGGTGCACGGGGGCACGAACATCACGCGCCTCGCGGCAGGGCCCGCAGGTCGGGGGCAGGGCTTCGGGCGGCCATGGCCACAGGTGGCCTCGGTGACGCGGGCGGCCGGGCGGTCCCCTGGCCTTGGGTGCCGTTGGCGGGGCCGGAACGGTGTGCGGGGGCGCGGGCTTTACGCGTCCTCGGGGCCTTCGCCTGCGGGCCTTTCGCTTGTCGGCCCTCGCCTCCGGCATTCACCCCTGACGCCGGCCGGAGCGGCGATCCGCCGCTGGTGCGCGCCTTCGCTTGTCGGCCTTCGCCCCTGGGCCTTCACCCCTGGGCTGTCACCCGCGGGCCTTCACCGGTCGGTCGTGTTCCGCAGCCGGCTCAGCGCCTGCGACAGCGGCCCCACGGTCAGCCCGATCTGCCACTCGCGGGCGCTCAGCTCGCGCAGCCGCGCCGCGATGCCCTCCTCGGAGATGTCCTCGGGCGGCTCCCAGGTGAGCCTGCGCACCGCGTCGGGCTGCAGAAGGTTCTCGGTCGGCATGCGGTGCTCGTCGGCGAGGGCAGCGACGGCGGTGCGCGCCGCGGCGAGCCGGGCCGCGGCCGCCGGGTCGCGGTCGGCCCACCGGCTGGGCGGGGGCGGGCCGTCGCCGGGCCCGGTCGGCTTGGGCAGCGCCGACTCGGGCAGCAGCCGCGCCCGGCTCACCGCGCCCAGCCAGGCCCGCAGATGACGGCGCGCGCTGCGCCCGGTGAACGGCGCGATGTCGGTGAGCGCCTTCGTGGTGCGCGGCATCTCCAGCGCGGCCGCCACGATCGCCGAGTCGGGCAGCACCCTGCCCGGGGCGAGGTCGGCCTCGCGGGCGATCGTGTCGCGCAGCGTCCACAGCTCGCGCACCACGGCCAGGCCGCGCAGCGTGCGGACCCGGTGAATGCCCGAGGTGCGCCGCCACGGGTCGCTGCGCGGCGCCGCCGGGCGGGCCGCCAGGATCGCCGCGAACTCCTCCTGCGCCCAGGCGAGCTTACCGGCGACGCGCAGCTCCTCGTACAGCGCGTCGCGCAGGTCGACGAGCAGCTCGACGTCGAGCGCGGCGTAGCGCAGCCAGGCGTCGGGCAGCGGCCGGGTCGACCAGTCGGCCGCCGAATGGCCCTTCTCCAGGCGATAGCCCAGCACGTTCTCCACCATCGTGCCGAGACCCACCCGCTCGTAGCCGAGCAGCCGACCGGCGAGCTCGGTGTCGAACAAGGCGTGCGGCCGGAAGCCCAGCTCGGCCAGGCAGGGCAGATCCTGGTTGGCGGCGTGCAGCACGATTTCGGCGTCGGCGAGCACCGCGTCCAGCTCCGACAGCCCGGGGCAGGCCACCGGGTCGATGAGCGCGGTGCCGGCGCCCTCACGGCGCAGTTGAACAAGATAGGCCCTGCCGCTGTAGCGGTAGCCGGAGGCGCGCTCGGCGTCGACGGCGACGGGCCCCGTGCCGGAGTCGAAGGCCTCGACGACCCTGGCCAGCTCGGCGGCACTTTCGATGACCGGTGGTATTCCTTCGCGTGGCTCCAGCAGCGGGACGATGTCTTCGGTCACGATCTATGGGACTCCGGATCTTCACGACGGGACGGCCGGGGGGGGAAGTGCCGCCACATCGGATGGTACCGGCGGTATGCCCGCTGCCAGGCACATCATGTCGCACCACGCGCCGACATGCGCGGTCAGGTCCTCCTGAAGCGGCGACCAGCTCGCCCGTAACTCCAGCTCGGTGGTCACCGGGTCATCGGCCTTGTTGCCGAAGCCCTCCGACACCGCGCGGGTCACCGTGCCGCCCGCGGCGGCGTAGTCGGCTCCGTTGGCCTCCAGCGACTCGGTGAGCCAGCTCCACGCGACCGGGCCGAGCAGCGGGTCCGACGTGATCTCCGGCTCCATGTCGGCCCGGACGTACGCCACCAGGCGCATCGGGCCGTCCCAGCCGCGCTGCCCGTCGGGGTCGAACAGCAGGATCAGCCGCCCGACCGCGAGCTCGTCGCCCTCGTCTTCGTGCGCCGGCCGGGCGACGGCGCCCTGCGTCCGGCCGGGCTCGCGCGACCCGCGGCGGCCCCGGTAGACCGAGGCGCCGACCGCCGCCGTGTAGGGGGCCAGGCGCTGCGGCGCCGGAATGTCCTCCAGCTCGACCTCGGGACGTGGCTCGACGTGCCGCATGGTCTCGCGGGCCCGCCGGAAGGCGGCGGGAACCGGTGGCGGGTCACCGAAGGACATGGCGGCAGAGCGGGCCGGAGCGGAAAGGGTGCCGAGCAGGGGGGTGAGGCCGGAGGTCATGTGCGGTGATCAAGCCGCCGCCAACACCAGCACGGCGCCGCAGCCGGCGCACGCCCAGTCGGGGCACTCCCCGGGAGCCGCATGCCCGTCGGGGCATGGCGGCTGTTCGAACTCCCGCTCGTGTCCGCACTCTGCGCAGTGCGCGGTACGTCGCTCAGGAGAACTCCACGCGGTCATCGCTTCCGGACCTTTCGTCGGGCCCTTCAATGGGTCGGGTCCGACGTTGGCATGTCACGGCGACATTTCCCCGCATCGCGCTCGGCGTGTCCCGAAAGTGATGGGAGAATCGTTGCCACGCGGCCACTTGGCGAACATTTGGACTAGTCGCGGCGTGGCCGTGGCCGGTCCGTGGCGTGTGACGTACCCGGAACCGAACCAGATCATGCGGGCGGGCGTCGGGTGTCGGGAGCGGGCCCGAAGCATGGGACCCTGGAGAGGTGAGTCCCACGGTCGCCGAATCCCCGTTCATCCGGGCCTGTCGCCGCCAGCCGACGCCCTACACCCCCGTCTGGTACATGCGGCAGGCCGGCCGGTCGCTGCCCGAGTACCGCAAGGTGCGCGAAGGCGTGCCCATGCTCACCGCCTGCACCACCCCCGACCTCGTCGCCGAGATCACCATGCAGCCGGTGCGCCGCTACGGCGTCGACGCCGCGATCCTGTTCAGCGACATCGTCGTGCCGCTGAAGGCCATCGGCGTCGAGCTGGACATCACGCCCGGCGTCGGGCCGGTGATCGACCGGCCGGTCCGCGACCCTGCCGGGCTGCGCGCCCTGCGCCCCCTGGAACCCGACGACGTGCCCTACGTCACCGAGGCCATCGGCATGCTCACCGCCCAGCTCGGCGACACCCCGCTGATCGGCTTCGCCGGGGCGCCGTTCACGCTCGCGTCCTACCTCATCGAGGGCGGCCCGTCCAAGAACCACGACCACACCAAGGCCATGATGTACGGCGAGCCCGCCCTGTGGCACGACCTCATGGACCGGCTGACCGACATCACCCTGGGCTTCCTGCGCGTCCAGGCCGAGGCCGGAGCCGCCGCCGTGCAACTGTTCGACTCGTGGGTGGGGGCCGTCGGCCCGGCCGACTACCGCGAATTCGTGCTCCCCCACACGTCCCGGATCTTCGCCGGCCTGGCCGACCTGGCCGTGCCCCGCATCCACTTCGGCGTCGGCACCGGCGAGCTGCTGGGCCTGCTCGGCGAAGCCGGCGCCGACGTCGTCGGCGTCGACTGGCGGGTGCCCCTCGACGAGGCCGCGCGCCGCGTCGGCCCCGGCAAGGCCCTCCAGGGCAACCTCGACCCCGCACTGCTGCTGGCCCCCTGGGAGGCCGTCGAACCCCGCGCCCGCGACGTGCTGGCCAGGGGCTACGCCGCCGAAGGCCACGTGTTCAACCTCGGCCACGGCGTCCTCCCGTCCACCTCCCCCGACCAACTCGCCCGCCTCACCGACTTCGTCCACGAGACCTCGGCCGGCTGACCCGCCAACGACGCGCAAGGCACACCCGCCGTCAGGCCCAGGTACCCCGCGACCCGAACCGGGGCGGCCCTGGCGCGGGCGACGTGCGCAACGGCCGCGTTGAGGGTGCTTGCTGGCTGTGTCGCCCGGCCGCTGGATCGAGCGGCCCTGACCGGGCGGGCGCGCGCCAGGAGTTCTCGGACGCCCTCGCCGGTCACGTCGCCGGGCGACTTGGCTCCCGAGCGGCCCTGCGCGGGCGACGTGCGTGCCGGCTTTCCTGACGTGCGTGTCGGCTACGTGGCCGGGCGATGACGACCAGACCCAGAGCAGGCGGGCGCTTTCGGGCGTGCCCCCGGTTACGTCGCCGGGTGACCTGGACCTGGAGCGACCTGGCGCGGGCGACGTGCGTGCCCGGCGCTTCCGGGGTGCCCTGCCGGCTGCTTCTGGGCTTGGTCACTTCGTGGGCGGGGGCGCGGTGCCGGCCGGAGCCGGGTCGGACGGTGCGGGCGGGCCGGATGGCGGGTTCGGGGAACGCGGCGGCGTGGGTTTGGCGGCGCGGCGGGGGATCAGCGGCAGGCGCATGCCGAGCCGGACGAGTACCCAGACGACGGCCGCCAGGCCGAGCCACGGCAGCAGCACGCCGAGCACGATCAGGCCGACCCGGGCCGAGGACGTGAGCGCGTGCCAGCCCTGGGCGAGGCCGCCGATGAAGCCGTCCGGTCCCTCCTTGGGCTTCTTGGCCGCCTCGGGCGGCTCCACGAGGGTGAGGGTGATCGTCGCCATGCTGGTCTGCGCCGACAAGGCCCGCTGCCTGGCCTGCAGGGCCTCCAGGTCGGCCTCCCGGGTCGAGATCTCCCGCTCCACCTCCAGCACCTCGCCGATCTTGTCGGCCTTCGTGAGCAGGGTGCGGAACTGGTCCAGGGTGGCCTTGGCCGATTTGACCCTGCTGTCGACGTCGGCCACCTGCGCCGTGACGTCCTGCGCGCCCTGGTGCAGCGACCGCCGCTCGCCCAGGTCCCGGCCGAGCCGGGTGAGCACGTCCTGGTAGTGGTCCACCGGCACCTTGAGCGTGAGCGTCGACCGGGCGCCGCCCGACGACGCGCTGGTGCTCTCCTCCGCCACGTGCCCGCCGGCGGCGGTGGTGATCTGCTTGGCCTTGTCGGCGGCCGCCGTGACGTCGGCGGCCCGCACGGTCATCTGCGCCGTGTAGATGATCGCCCGGTCCTGCGGTGCGAGCGTGGCGTCGCCGGCCGACCCGGAACCGTCCGAGTCGCTATCGGCGGCCCGGGAGGAGGCGGAGTCCGCGGCGATCTTCTCCGGCCGTTCACGGCCGCCCTGCGCCGCCACGGGCGCTGCCTCTGAGGACATCCCGCCCTCGGTCCCGCCACAGCCGGCGACCAGTCCGGCGAGGGCGATGGCCAGCACCGGCAACGTCAGACGGAGCCGGCGGAGGGCGCGGAGCTCCCTGGAATACATCTTCATGCCCGCATGACGCACCCCGGCACAAAGCGGTTTGATGATCGGTGTCACGATGCCGTCACGTTCGTCAATCTCGCCTGTTATGTACGCCGGAGGCAGGCACCCGAGAACCCGAACGAGGACCGATGACGGCCCCGCACCGGCGGGCCCGGGCCCCACAGGCAGGGTTCGCGGCAGGGCTTCGGGCGGCCTCGGCCACCGGGTGATTCCGGGGACCCGAGCGACTGGGCCGTTCCGGGTGGCCTTGGGTGCCGTTGGCGGGGCCGGAACGGGTGGGCGGGGCGCGGCCTTGGGTGGCCTCTGGGGGCGGCGGCGGGTGTGGAGGGGTCGGAAAGGGGGAGGGGGGTCACGGTAACGTCTGGGGTGTGACTCCTCCGCTCCCTAAAGGGAGCGGCTTCTCGCTAGGCCGCTTCCGCAGCGTCGCGAAGGGCAAGCCCTGCCCTCAAGATGTTGATCGCCGCGTTCACGTCGGCGTGCGCGGTATGCCCGCACGCCGTGCACCGGAACACGGCCTGGGTGACGCGGTTCTCCTTCGCGACGTGGCCGCAGCG
This sequence comes from Actinomycetales bacterium, assembly GCA_044507605.1. Classification (GTDB taxonomy): domain Bacteria; phylum Actinomycetota; class Actinomycetes; order Streptosporangiales; family Streptosporangiaceae; genus Thermopolyspora. The sequence continues at coordinate 15,485 of JBIQJI010000028.1, forward strand.
GGCGCACGTGCGGGAGGTGTTGCGGGGCTCGACTGCGATCATCTCTCGACCGGCGCTTTCAGCCTTGTGCGCGAGCACACGCAGGAACACCCCCCAGCCCGCGTCGAGGATCGAGTGGTTGAGGCCGGACTTGGCGGCGACGTTCCGGCCGGGCTGCTCGACCGTGCCGGAGGCACTGCGGGTCATGTTGGTGATCCGCAGTGCCTCGTGCACGATCACGTCGTAGGAGGCCACGAGCGCGTTCGCGGTCTTGTGCGCGTGGTCGAGGCGCTGGCGTCGGACCTTGGCGTGCAGCGCGGCGACACGGGACACCGCCTTGCGACGACGCTTGGAGCCCCGCTTCTTGCGGGCGAGGTCGCGTTGCGCCCTCGCGAGACGATCGGCGGTCGCGGCGAGGTGGCGCGGGTTGGCCACGTGTGCGCCGTCGCTGGTGGTGACAAGCGAGGCGACGCCCAGGTCGATCCCGGCCACCGCGCCGGTCTCAGGCAGGGTTTCGGCGGGAACATCGTCACACGCCAGCACCACGAACCAGCGGGAGCCCTCCCGCTTGACGCTGATCGTCTTCACCCGGCCCTTGACCGGCCGGTGCTGGTGGACGCGGACGTGCCCGATGCCCTGCAATCGGACGCGGGTGGCCGTGGGGTGCTCGGGCTGGGAGTCCCACCGGCAGCCGTCGCCGTCCTTGGGCCAGGTGACCGTGTCGAACCAGCCCCGGCCCTTGAACCGGGGCAAGCCCGGGGTGCGCCCGGCCTTGACGCGGGCGAAGAACGCGGCGAACGCCTTGCCGAGGCGGCGCAGGGTGGCCTGCTGGGAGGAGAACGACCAGCGGCCCTGCCCGTCGGGGTCGTCCGCGCGGATGTGCTTCAACTCGGCGGACTGGTCACCGTACCGGACGGTCACCCCGGCCTTGTGGTAGGCGGTGCGGCGGTGCTCCAGCGCCGCGTTGTACAGCGTGCGGTGGTCCTCCAGGCACGCCGCCAGCGCCGCCGCCTGCTTGCTGGTGGGGCGGAGCAGGAACTTGTACGACCTACGCACGGCCACCGCCCTTGGACGGCCGCTCGTACTGCGTCTCGATGTAGCGCTGCACCGTTTCGGCCGGCACCGCGCCGACCGTGGCCACGAAGTAGGAGCGTGACCACAGCGTGGGCAGCCGGGAACGCAGGTGGCCGAACTCGGCGCGCAGGTGGTGGGAGGTGAAGCCCTTGAACTGGTTGGCCACGTACGACGGCGAGTGCTTCGGGTGCGCCTTGACGAACAGGTGCACGTGGTCAGGCATCACCTCAAGCGCCACGATCTCCCAGCCGTGCTCGTCGGCCTTGGCGCGAATCAGCTCCTCAAGGCGGTCCTTCACCCGGCCGCCAAGGACCGGGCGGCGGTACTTCGGGCACCACACCACGTGGTACCCGAGGTCATACGCCGCACCGGCAGAGGTCCGCACCCGACGAGTCACGCGATCATTATATCAGCGTCGTGTATCTAACGAGCGTCGAAAGGCTGAGCTGGTGCGCACTTCGTGCTTGGGACTGCCCCGCCGGCGCGGGCCGGTCCCTGGCGGGACCCCGATTCACCCGTCGCCTAAAGGCGACGGTCCCCTCGGGAGGCGTTGATGGCAGGGACAGGCGGGCCGGGCCCGCGGCACCACGTCGTCGTCATCGGAGGTGGCATCGCCGGCCTCGGCGCGGCGTGGTATCTGACGCGCGGCGGCGGCGACCGGGTCGAGGTCACCGTGCTGGAGGGCGCACGACGCATCGGCGGCAAGCTGTACGCCTCGCAGGTGGCGGGCGTCGAGGTGGACGCCGGCGCCGAGGCGCTGCTCACCAGGCGGCCCGAGGGCGTGGAGCTGGTGCGGCAGGTGGGGCTCGGCGACGAGCTGGTCGACCCGGGCACGCTGAAGTCCGGCATCTGGGCCCGGGGCGCCATCAGGGACCTGCCCAAGGGGCACGTCATGGGGGTGCCGTCCGACCTGGCCTCGCTGGCCGCCTCCGGCATCCTGTCGCCGGGCGGGCTGGCCCGTGCGGCGCTCGACCAGGTGCTGCCCGCCACCCTCGTCACCACCGACGTCTCCGTCGCCGCCTACGTCCGGGCCCGCATGGGCGACGAGGTCCTCGACCGGCTGGTCGAGCCGCTGCTCGGCGGCGTCTACGCCGGCCGGGCCGAGACGCTGTCCCTCGACGCGACGTTGCCGCACATCGCCGCCGCCGCGCGCAGCGAGCGGTCGCTGCTGGCGGCCGCCCGTGCCATCAGCGCGGGCCCGGGCAGGGGCGGCGCGAGCAGGGACGGTGCGGGCAAGGATGGCGCGGCCCGCGGCAAGGGCGGTGCGTCCGCCGAGTCCGGCGCGCGCAGGTCGGGTGCCGCCCGGCCGGGTGCCGTCGGGCCCGGCGCTGCGGGGTCCGGTGCCGTTGGGTCCGGTGCTGCCGAGCCGGGTGCCGCTGGGTCGGGGGTTGCCGGGTCGGGTGCCGGTGGGGCCGCGTCTGGGGGGTCGGTGTTCACCACGTTGCGTGGTGGCCTGGGCAGGCTGCCGGAGGCGGTCGCCGCCGCGTCCGGGGCGACCATCCGCACCGGGGTGATGGTGCGGGAGCTGGCCCGTGTGGGCGATCGCTGGCGGCTGGTCACCGGGTCGGCCAGGGATCCGGAGGTCGTCGAGGCCGATGCCGTGGTGGTGGCGGTGCCCGCCCGCCCGGCCGCGCGGCTGCTGTCGGCGGAGGTGCCGAAGGCGGCGGCCGAGCTGGGGCGCATCGAGTACGCCGGCATGGCCATCATCACGCTCGCGTATCCTCTCGCGGCGTTCCCCGAGCCGCCTTCCGGCAGCGGCTACCTGGTGCCGCCTTCGGCCGGGCGGGCGGTGAAGGCCGTGACGTTCAGTTCGGTCAAGTGGCCGCATCTCGCGCGGGCCGCTGAGGACATGGTCATCGCGCGCTGCTCGGTGGGCCGCATCGGCGAGGAGCATCTGCTGCAGCGCGACGACGCCGACCTGGTCGCGTCGGCGGCGGCGGAGCTGGGCGAGGTGACGGGCGTGCGCGGGCAGCCCGCCGAGAGTCGCGTGACCCGCTGGGGCGGTGCCTTGCCGCAGTACGACGTCGGCCATCTCGATCGGGTGGCGCGGGTGCGGGCCGCGGTGGCGATGGCGCCGGGGCTGGCGGTGTGCGGCGCGGCGTACGACGGGGTGGGCGTGCCGGCGTGCCTGGCGACGGCCCGTGCGGCGGCGGCCCGGATCCTGGACCACCTCGACCCTGAAGGACAATGGCGGTATGACACAAGACAGACCGCGGCCCAAGGCGCGTGACCTTAACCAGGTGATCCGCTACACGATGTGGTCGGTGTTCCGGCTGCGGCAGGAGTTGCCGCTGCCCGATGAGCGCCCCGCCTACCGTGAGTCGCTGGCGGAGGAGATCGAGGCGCTGCTCGCGGAGGCCGCGAAGGACGATGTGGTGACGCGCGGCTGCTATCACGTGTCGGGGTTCCGCGCCGACGCCGACTTCATGTTCTGGTGGCATGCTCCCAAGCCGGAGGACCTGCAGGGGGTGTATTCGCGGTTCCGCAGGTCGGGCCTCGGGCGGCTGTGCGAGCCGGTGTTCTCGGCGATGGCGCTGCACCGCCCGGCCGAGTTCAACAAGTCGCATCTGCCGGCGTTTCTCGCCGATGAGGAGCCGAGGGGGTACGTCTGCGTGTACCCCTACGTGCGGTCGCTGGAGTGGTACCTGCTGGAGGACCACGAGCGGCGGGCGATGCTGGCCGAGCACGGCAAGATGGCCAGGGAGTATCCCGATGTGCGGGCCAACACGGTGGCGTGTTTCTCGCTGAACGACTACGAGTGGATGCTGGCGTTCGAGGCCGATGAGCTGCACCGCATCGTCGACCTGATGCGGTATCTGCGCGGAGCGGAGGCGCGGCGGCACACGAGGATAGAGATTCCGTTCTTCACCGGGCCGCGTATGCCGGTGGCGGAGCTGCTGGCCGCGTTGCCCTGACACGGCGTCCCCCGCGCCCTGGATTACGGCTATAGCCATTTTGCGTGATTCGTCGTGATCACCTCGTGATCTTGTCATACTCGGAGCGTCATCGCGGCGGTTGCGCGGTCAAAGGGGGACATCTCGTGGCACGTTCCAGGGGGCGGAGAAGACGGCGACGGCGGCTCGCCTGGTTACCGTGGACCCTGCTGGTCGCCGTGGGCCTGACGAGCATGACCGTCGCCGTCCTCACGTTCTCGGGCGTGCTGTTCTCCGCCGCCTCGGGCCCGCATGCGCACGCCCCGACGACCGGCCCGCCCGGTGTGACCCCGAGCGGCGGCGCCACCCGCGGGGACGCCGATGGGGGCGGCAAGGCCAAGGGCGGTGTCGCCGCCCCGGCGAGCGAGTCGGCCAGGAGACGCGCCGAGACCACGGCGTCGGGGCCGTCCCGGCACACCGACACCGAGGCCATGGCCTACTTCGAGTGGCGCTGGGGCCCCGGCGACCGCGCGGTCAAGCGGATCACCGATATCCGGACCGTCGGCGGCTACCTGCGCATCTACACCGACCTGCCGGAATCCGCGCACGATTCCCGTACGGCCATCACGCTGTGCAGGCGCGGCGTGGAGTACCTCACCAAGCGGCTCGGCCGGGCCGACCCGGTGGTGTTCGTGCAGGCGAGGTTCGGCGAGAACGGCAACCCCGTCCTCGCCAACGTCCTCGGCCACGGCGACCGGACCTGCCGCGTCACCTACCCGAAGCCCGGGAACTGACCTCGCCCCGGCCCGGCCAGGCGCACCGGGCCGGACACCTCACTCCGCCGGTTCGAGGCGCAGCGAGATCGAGTTGATGCAGTACCTGTCGTCGGTGGGCGTCGGGTAGCCCTCGCCGTGGAAGACGTGTCCGAGATGCGAGTCGCACGTCGCGCAGCGCACCTCCACCCGCGTCATGCCGAGCGAGCGGTCCTCCAGCAGAGTCACCGCGTCGGACTTGGCCGGCTCGAAGAAGGACGGCCAGCCGCAGTGCGACTCGAACTTGGCGTCGGACCGGAACAGCTCGGTGCCGCAGGCCCGGCACGAATAGACGCCCACGGTCTTGGTGTCGACGTACTCGCCGGTGAACGGGCGCTCGGTGCCGGCCTGCCGCAGCACGCGGTACTCCTCCGGCGACAGCTCGGCACGCCACTCGGCGTCGCTCTTGACCACTTTCCCCATGTCCGTCATAGCGTCTGGCGGGCCCGCTTGATTCCGCCCCCTCCTGGGGTCTGGGGAGGAATTGGGGCCGCACGGAGGGAATTGAGAGTCCGAAGCATCTAATCGGGGGTGTTTTGGCGTCTTTCTCGATGTGGGGGGTTGATCACCTTCCCGTAGAGGGCGAGGTCGCCTGTCGGCCGTTCGCCGGCGGCGATGACCCGCACCCGTGCTGGGCGCCGCCGGGCGGTTGGGGGATGCCGCCGACCCGGGGTGGTCGCCACACCCGGCTCGGGGAGCGAGACAGGTGATCGCAGGTCCGTCCCGCTGCGAGCCCCCGGCCCGTCGCCGAGGCGGCCCCGGGACGGACCCGCCCTGCCCCCAGGGCCCGGCGCGCGCCCGGCCCGGCCCTGGTCCGGCCTTCGCGCGGCGACCGCCGGGTGGCGGCCGGCAGGCCGCCGACCTGCGCGTTCGCGGCCGCTGCGCCGGGACCTCGGTCGGGCGTTCTGTCGGAGCGGCGGGGTACGGTCGGAGACATGGCAGCGCCGTTCATCGAGATCGACGCCGGGGGGCGCACGGTCAAGATCACCAATCCCGACAAGGTCTACTTTCCCCAGATCGGGGCGACCAAGCGCGAGCTGGTCGACTACTACGTCACCGTGGGCGAGGGCGCGCTGCGTGCGCTGGCGCAGCGGCCGACGTACCTGAAGCGGCATCCCGACGGCGTCCTCAACGACGCGATCTACCAGAAGCGCATGCCGGCCAAACGGCCCGACTGGCTGCGCACCGTCACCGTGCGCTTCCCGAGCGGCCGCACCGCCGAGGCGCTCTGCGTCACCGAGGTCGCCGCGCTCGCCTACTGCGCCAACCTCGCCACCATCGACTTCCACCCGTGGCCGGCCCGCTGCTGCGACGTCGAGCACCCCGACGAGCTGCGCGTCGACATCGACCCCCAGCCCGGCACGGGCTTCGGCGAGGCCCGCCAGGTGGCCGGGGTGGTCCGCGAGGTGCTCGCGGAGATCGGCGTCACCGCCTTCCCCAAGACGTCCGGCGGGCGCGGCATCCACATCGCGGTGCGCATCGAGCCGCGCTGGTCCTTCACCGAGGTGCGCGCCGCCGGCATCGCGCTCGCCCGCGAGGTCGAGCGCCGCGTGCCGCGCCTCGCCACCACCTCGTGGTGGAAGGAAGAGCGCGGCGAGAAGATCTTCATCGACTACAACCAGAACGCCCGCGACCGCACCGTGGCCAGCGCCTACTCCGTCCGCGCCCACCCCCACGCCCCGGTCTCCACCCCGCTCACCTGGGACGAACTGGCCGACGCCGACCCGAGAGACTTCGACATCCGCACGGTGCCGCCCCGCTTCGCCGCCCTGGGCGACGTCCACGCCGCCATCGACGACCAGGCGTTCTCCATCGAGCCGTTGCTCGACTGGCACGCCAAGGACCCTCGCGGCGACCTGCCGTACCCCCCGAACTATCCGAAGATGCCCGGCGAGCCCAAACGGGTCCAGCCCAGCAAGGCCCGCGACCCCCGCACCTGACCGCATCGGTGCCGGTCGCCCGCAAGGCCGGGCCGTCGGGTGCCGCGGCCGGAGTCGTGGGCTGCGGCGCGCGCGTGGTCAGCGGGCCAGGATGTCGTCGAGGTCGTAGCCCAGCGGGCGGTCGAGCTGGTCGTAGGTGCACGACGCGGGGGTGCGGTCGGGGCGCCAGCGGCGGAAGTGGGCGGTGTGGCGGAACCGGTCGCCCTCCATGTGGTCGTAGGCCACCTCCACCACCAGCTCGGGGCGCAGCGGAATGAACGACAGGTCCTTTTTGGCGTTCCATCGCGACACCGCGCCCGGCATGCGCTGCCCGCCGGGCCCTGGGGGCGTCTGCGCCTGGGCCGTCCAGGCGCTCCACGGGTGCTCGCCGAGGTCGGTGAGCCGGTACGGCGCGAGCTCGTCCACCAGTTCGGCCCGCCGCTTCATCGGAAACGACGCCGACACGCCGACATGGTGCAGGCGGCCCGACGAGTCGTACAGGCCGAGCAGCAGCGAACCGACGACCGGGCCCGACTTGTGCTCGCGGTAGCCCGCGACGACGCAGTCGGCGGTGCGCTCGTGCTTCACCTTGACCATGACCCGCCGGTCGGGCTCGTAGGCGAGGCCGCGCGGCTTGACGACGATGCCGTCGAGCCCGGCGCCCTCGAACATCTCGAACCATTCCGCGGCGCGTTCTTCGCTGTCGGTCACGGGGGTGAGCCGGATCCGGTCGCCGGCCTTGGCGAGGGCCTCGACCAGCCGGGCCCGGCGGGTCGCGAAGGGCACCGCCATCAGGTTCTCGTCGCCGAGGGCGAGCAGGTCGAACGCGACGAACGACGCCGGGGTCTGCTCGGCCAGCAGCCGTACGCGGGAGGCCGCCGGGTGGATGCGCTGCTGGAGGGCGTCGAAGTCGAGCGCCGGGCCGTTGCGGAGCACGATCTCGCCGTCGACGACGCACCGCTCGGGCAGCTCGGCCCGCACCGCCTCGACGATCTCGGGGAAGTACCGGGTGAACGGCCGCTCGTTGCGGCTGCCCAGGTAGACCGTGTCGCCGTCGCGGAACACGATGCACCGGAACCCGTCCCATTTCGGCTCGTACAGCAGCGTGCCGTCCTGGTGGGGGAGGGCCTTGACGGCCTTGGCCAGCATCGGGCCGACCGGGGGCCGCACGGGCAGGTTCATCTCGGGGGGCGAGCCCGGCGCGCCGGGCGGGGGAGCGCCGGTCGGTGGTGTGTCGGGTGCGGTCATGTCGCCTCCCGGATGTACTTGCAGAACAGGAACCCGTCCTCTTCGAGGACGTGCCCCAGCGTGAGCCTGGTCTGGGTCGCGGTGCCGTTGAGGATGCGCGCCGCGCCCCCGCCGATCAGCATCGGATTGACGGTGAGGCACAGCTCGTCGACGAGCCCGGCCGCCACGAGCTGCCCGTTGAGCCGGGGCCCGCCCTCGCACAGCAGGCGGCGGTGACCCCGGGCCCGCAGCTCGTCGAGCGCGGCCGCCAGGTCGACCCGCTGCTCCCCGGCGATGATCACGTCCGCCTTGCCCGCCACCTCGTCGAGCCGGTCCTTGGGCGCCGCCTTGGTGGTGATGACGATCGTGCGGGCGTACGGCGGGGCCTCCCGAAACAGGCTACCGCGCACGTCGAGGTCGAGGCGCCTGGTCACCACGGCGATCGGCGGCACCGGCGGCCGCCCCTCGCGCAGCGTCCCCCACACCTCGCGCGGCTTCACCGGCCCGTACCCCTCGGTGCGCACCGTCGCCGCACCCGCGATGACGACGTCGGCGAGCCCGCGCAGCGTGGCGAACACCCGCTTGTCGGCGGGGCTCGACAGCCCGCCCGACAGGCCTTTCAGCCAGGCGCCGCCGTCGGCGCTGCACACCATGTTGAGCCGCAGCCACGGCCCGTCGGGATAGGCGTATGCGGCGGGAAGGTCCACGTCGTCGGCGGGCTCGGGGTGTAGTCGGCGCACCCCCCTACTCTGGCACAGCGCCGTCCGCCGCACCCCGGCGTGCCGCGCCGGTCCCCGGCGGCCGATCCCGGCCGGCGGGCCCGGACGGGCAGCGCAGGACGCGGATCGAGCGGCCGGTGACCGGCAGCCGCGCCCCGGCCGGCATGATCGTGCCGCAGGTGAGGTCGGGCGGCGGGGTCTCGTGGGTCGTGTCGAGCACGGACTGCCAGGCGGCGCCGAAGTCAGGGCCGGGCAGGGTGAACGGCAGGCTCTCGTAGTGGGCGTTGATCAGGAGCAGGAACGAGTCGCTCGTGATCCGTTCGCCGTGCGGGCCCGGCTCGGTGATGGCGGCGCCGTTGAGGAAGACGGCGAGCGACTTGGCGTAGCCCAGCCGCCAGTCCGCGCCCGTCATCTCCTCCCCCGACGGTGTGAGCCACACCAGGTCGCGGTTGCCGTCGTGGCCCGGCCGGCCGTTGAAGAAGCGGCGGCGGCGAAAGACCGGGTTGTCGCGGCGCAGGTCGGCCAGCGCGCGGACGAACTCCAGCAGGCCGGCCTCGGATTCGAGCAGCGACCAGTCGACCCAGGAGATCTCGTTGTCCTGGCAGTAGGCGTTGTTGTTGCCCTGCTGGGTGCGGCCGAACTCGTCGCCGGCGAGCAGCATCGGCACGCCCTGCGACACGAACAGCGTCGTGAGGAAGTTGCGGCGCTGGCGGCGGCGCAGCCGGACGATCTCGGGGTCCTCGATCGGGCCCTCGGCGCCGCAGTTCCAGGACCGGTTGTCGTCGGAGCCGTCCCGGTTGTCCTCGCCGTTGGCGAGGTTGTGCTTGCGGTTGTACGACACCAGGTCGGTCAGCGTGAAACCGTCGTGACAGGTGACGAAGTTGATCGAGGCGACGGGACGGCGGCCGGAGGATTCGTACAGGTCGGACGACCCGGTCAGCCGGGAGGCGAACTCGGGCAGCGTGGACGGGCTGCCCCGCCAGAAGTCCCGCACCGTGTCACGGTATTTGCCGTTCCACTCGGTCCACAGCGGCGGGAAATTGCCCACCTGGTAGCCGCCCGGCCCCACGTCCCACGGCTCGGCGATCAGCTTGACCTGCGAGATCACCGGATCCTGCTGGATCAGGTCGAAGAACGCCGACAGCCGGTCCACGTCGTGCAGCTCACGCGCCAGCGCCGCCGCCAGGTCGAACCGGAACCCGTCGACGTGCATGTCCAGCACCCAGTAGCGCAAGGAGTCCATGACGAGCTGCAGCGCGTGCGGCGAGCGCACGTTCAGCGAGTTGCCGCAGCCGGTGTAGTCGATGTTGTAGCGCCGATCCGCGTCCTGCAGCCGGTAGTAGGCGGCGTTGTCGATGCCGCGGAACGACAGCGTGGGCCCCATGTGGTCGCCCTCGGCCGTGTGGTTGTACACCACGTCCAGGATGACCTCGATGCCGGCCTCGTGCAGCGCCTTCACCATCGCCTTGAACTCCAGCACCTGCTGGCCGGCCTGCCCCGACCCCGAGTAGGCGTTGTGCGGCGCCAGATACGCGATGGTGTTGTAGCCCCAGAAGTTCGTCAGCCCCCGCGCCACCAGCGAATGCTCCGGCACGAACTGATGCACCGGCATCAGCTCCACCGCCGTCACCCCGAGACTCAGCAGGTGATCGATCACCGCGGGGTGGGCCAGCCCGGCGTACGTGCCGCGCTGCCGCTCCGGCACCCGCGGATGCCGCATCGTCAGCCCCCGCACATGCGCCTCGTAGATCACCGTCTCGTGGTAGGGGGTGCGCGGCGGCCGATCCGAGCCCCAGTCGAAAAACGGGTTCACCACCACGCTCTTCGGCATGTAGGGCGCGCTGTCGGTGGTGTTGAGCCGGTCGGGGTCGGCGAAATCGTAGGAGAACAGCGCCGGATCCCAGCGCACGTCGCCCTCGACGGCCTTGCTGTAGGGGTCGAGCAGCAGCTTCGCCGGGTTGCAGCGGTGGCCGTTGGCCGGGTCGTACGGGCCGTGCACGCGGTAGCCGTACCGCTGGCCGGGCATGACGCCGGGCAGATGGCCGTGCCACACGAACCCGTCGACCTCCGGCAGATCGACCCGGGTCTCGCGTCCGTCGTCGTCGAACAGGCACAGCTCGACGCGCTCGGCCACCTCGGAGAACAGCGCGAAGCCGGTGCCCACACCGTTCCAGGTCGCGCCGAGCGGATACGGCTCCCCGGGCCAGACCTCACGCATGAGTCCCCATTGTTCCTAACCGTAAGCGGCTGTGACGCCGTCTTTCGTGTCCCGTGGCCCCATTGCCCGCGGCTCGTCGCTCGTGGCCGCGCCGTATGTGGCTCATCGCCGCCGACCACGACGTGACCCTCCGGATCATGTCCCGCGCGGCTATCCGCGAAGGTCAGACCAGGTAAGGCCACTACGTCAGGGGCCTATGGTAAACCGCCGGTCAACATACGTCGGCCCCCAGGAATGATCCCCCGGGGGCCGATCACGCGTGCGGAAACCGAATCAGCCGATGAGCTCGGCGTTGAGGGTGATGGTCGTGCCGGCGAGAGCCTTGCTCACCGGGCAGCCCACCTTGGCCGCCTCCGCCGTCTTCTGGAACGCGTCGGCGGAGATGCCCGGCACCTGGGCCCGCACCGACAGCACGATGCCCGTGATGCCCTCCCCCGGCTGGAACGTCACATCGGCCTTGGTCTCGATGATCTGCGGCGGGTTACCGGCCTTGTTGAGCTCGTTCGACAGCGCCATCGAGTAGCAGGACGAATGCGCGGCGGCGATGAGCTCCTCGGGGCTGGTCTTCCCGTTGGCCTCCTCGGCGCGGGACGGCCAGGAGACGTCGTACGTGCCGACGCCGGAGCTGTCCAGCGACACCTGGCCGGAGCCGTCGAAGAGCGCGCCCTTCCACTGGGTCGTCGCGGTACGAGTCGTCGCCATGGCGATGTCCTTTCGTCAGTCACTACGTCAGATTCCGAGCCGTTTCCCTACAGAAACATACGACCCAACGGCACCGCCTCCGGACGGCACCCTCGTGATCGACGATAGCCCCGATACCCCAAGGCCACCCCGCATCACCTGGCGAGCCGAAACAGCTCATCAAGACCCACCGGCAACACCCGAGCCCGGTCCGGCACCGCGGCCGTGGACTCGTCGAAGCCACCCCCGCCGTAGCCCACCGGTTTCGTGACGCTGTCGCACTCCTATGATCTTGGGGCGCTTCCCGAGCGCGGATGGAGCGGGGTCGGGCGTGGCTGGCATACTCGGCGGCATGGGGCGTCCTTTCCGGCAGGTCGATGTCTTCACCACCGTTGCCCATCGAGGGAATCCGGTCGCCGTCGTGCTCGGCGCGCAAGGGCTGAGCGACGAGCAGATGCAGCGGTTCGCGAACTGGACCAACCTGTCGGAGACCACCTTCGTGCTGCCGCCCACCGTCCCGGAGGCCGACTACCGGGTCCGGATCTTCACGCCCGCGGTCGAACTGCCCTTCGCCGGGCATCCGACACTGGGCACCTGCCATGCGTGGCTGGAGGCCGGGGGAACGCCGCGCGCGGCCGGGGAGATCGTGCAGGAATGCGCGGCGGGGCCGGTGCGGGTGCGCAGGACCGCCGACGGCCTCGCCTTCGCCGCCCCGCCGCTCATTCGCTCGGGGCCGGTCGAGGAACCCCTGGTGAGCCGCGTCGCCGAACTGCTGGGCCTGTCACGCGCCGACATCCTCGCCGCCGAGTGGGTCGACAACGGGCCCGGCTGGTCGGCCGTCCTGCTGCGCGACGCGGAGCAGGTCCTCGCCCTGCGACCGGGCGACATCGGCCAGGCCGTGGGCGTCGTGGGCCCCTACCCGCCCGGTTCCCCGCACGCCTTCGAGGTCCGGGCGTTCTTCCCCTCGGCCGGCGGCGCGACCACCGAGGACCCCGTGACGGGCAGCCTGAACGCCTCCCTGGCCCAGTGGCTCCTGCGCACCGGCCGAGCCCAGGCCCCGTACGTCGTCTCCCAGGGCACCGCCCTGGGCCGCGCCGGCCGCGTCCACGTCTCCCAGGACCCCGACGGCACGATCTGGGTCGGCGGCGGCACGGTCACCTGCATCACCGGCGAAGCCGACCTCTAGCCACCACGAGACATTTCCCGGCCACGGAACGGTGAGGCGAATGCGCGCGACGTATGTGTTACCCGGCCTGGCGATATCGCTCGGGCTGCTCACGACCGCTGGCTGCGGGTCGGGGGCCGCGCTGAGCGCCGATCAGGTCGCTCGGCTGCGGGGGATGGGCGTGGCCCCGGACCTGGTGTATCTCGTCGACGTCAAGGGCTTCGAGATGGCCGAGCAGTCGATGAGCGGCGTCGGCGACGAGGGGTTCGGGGTCTCGTACGTTTCGCCCGAGGGACACCTGGTGCAGTTGAGGGTCGTTCGCGGTTCTTTCGACCACGCCGCGTGCATCGGTACGCCGATCGACCTGGCCGAGCCGCCGACGGCCGTCGACGTCTGTGAGCGCGACGACGTGGGCTGGTATCGCGAAGGCGGCGGGCGTCGCGAATACGTCCATGTCGACGGCGACCATTTCCTGCGGCTCACCGGCTCCACCGGCGAGATCGACAGGCCGACGTTGAAGGCCGCCATGTCCTCGGCCCACCACGCGGCCGGCGACTGGACCGAACCCCCGGCCGAACGCCCCGGCCCGGTGGAACGGGGCGACCTCCCCGAGCACGGCGACGGAGCCCCGATCAACACCGTCGGCCCGGGCGGCTGACCGCCCCGCCTGCCCGTCACGGCCGATTCCGGCGCTCCCGTCCCCGCGGCCACCAGCGGCGCCGAAGCCGGCGAGGCCGGACGGCACGGGGACGCGCCGCCGAACGGCCGCTCCACGAGGACGCGGACCAGGCCCGTCGGTTGCGCGAACGGAAAGGCGGCCTGGGAGGCTTGGGGCATCATGCGTGAGATCTCCCTTTCCGGGCTGGGTTCGCTGCCTCACCGGCTCCTCCGCCTCTTCGCCGGGCTCGCCCTGTACGGCGTCGGCACCGGCCTGCAGATCGAGTCGGGGCTGGGCAACAGCCCATGGGACGTCTTCCATCAAGGGCTGGCGCTGCGCACGGGCTGGTCCGTCGGCACCTGCATCATCCTGACCGGCGTCTTCGTCATGCTCTTCTGGATCCCGCTGCGCCAGCGTCCCGGCTTCGGCACCCTCAGCAACGCCCTGCTCATCGGCCTGTTCACCGACGCGACCATGTGGCTCCTCCCGGCCCCCCGGCACTGGGCGCTGAGCTGGGCGTACCTGCTGGGCGGCGTGCTGGGCATCGCCGTCGCCACCGGCCTCTACATCGGGGCCGGCATGGGCCCGGGCCCCCGCGACGGCCTCATGACCGGCCTGCACCGCCTGGGCCTGGCCATCCGCCTGGCCCGCACCCTGATCGAACTGACCGCCCTCGGCGTCGGCTGGCTCCTCGGCGGCACCGTCGGCCTCGGCACCCTGGTCTTCGCCGCCACCATCGGCCCCCTCACCCAGTTCTTCCTGCCCCTGACCCGTCCCCGCACGTCACGACCCCAGAACTGACATCATGACGACGGCCGTCTGGCGAGCGAGACCTCCCGGAGTCCCGTGCCGCTCAGGCCGACCCACCGCTCGGCCGCGCCGCGGGTCGGCCAGGCCGATGCCCTGCGTGGCGAACGTTCGTCCCGGGGTCAGTGCGGGACTCGGGCGCGGTCGATGATGGCGGCCAGGTCGAGGCCCGGGGGCAGGGTGCCGAAGGCGTGGGCCCAGTCACCGGCCAGGCGGGAGGCGCAGAAGGCGTCGGCGACGGCGGGCGGGGCGTGCCGCACCAGCAGGGAGCCCTGGAGGACCAGGGTCATGTCCTCCGCCAGGCGGCGGGCCTCGGGCTCGCCGGCCGAGGCCATGGCCTTGCGGAGGCGGTCGGCGGCGTCGTCGAGCCTGCGGTCGGCGCCCCTGGCGGCCGCGACCTCGGTGAAGAAGGCGTCGAGGCCCTCGGGTTCGCGGGTCAGGGCGCGTATCAGGTCGAGGGCGGCCACGTTCCCCGAACCCTCCCAGATGCCGTTCAGCGGCGACTCGCGGAACAGGCGCGGCATCTGCGACTCCTCGACGTACCCGTTGCCGCCCAGGCACTCCAGGGACTCGGCGGCGTGCACGGGGGCGCGTTTGCACACCCAGTACTTGGCGGCGGCGAGCGCCATGCGGCGGAACGCCCCCTCGCTGGAGTCGCCCCGGATGCCCCGGTCGGTGGCCCCGGCGAGCCGGGTCATCAGCGCGGTGGCGGCCTCGGACTCCAGGGCCAGGTCGGCGAGCACGTTGCGCATCAGCGGGTGCTCGCCGAGGGCCCGGCCGAAGGCGTGGCGGTGGTCGGTGTGGTGGATGGCCTGGGTGACGCCGTACCGCATGCCGGCCGCCGAGCCCACCACGCAGTCGAGCCGCGTCAGGTTGACCATCTCGATGATGGTCCGGACGCCCCGGCCCTCCTCGCCGACGAGGTGGGCGATGGCGCCGTCGTACTCGACCTCGGCCGAGGCGTTGGACCGGTTGCCCAGCTTGTCCTTGAGCCGCATCAGCCGCATGGCGTTGCGGGTGCCGTCGGGCAGCACGCGGGGGAGCAGGAAGCACGACGGCCCGCCGGGCGCCTGGGCGAGCACGAGGAACACGTCGCACATCGGCGCCGAGTTGAACCACTTGTGGCCGGTGATGGCGTAGGTGCCGTCGCCGAGCGGTTCGGCGCGGGTGGTGTTGGCCCGCACGTCCGATCCGCCCTGCTTCTCGGTCATGGCCATGCCGGCGAGCACGCCCCGCTTGTCGGCCGCGGGGCGCAGCCCGAAGTCGTAGCTGCGGGACGTGAGCAGCGGCTCCCACTCGGCGGCCAGGGCCCGTGTGTGCCGCAGGGCGGCGATGGAGGCGTACGTCATGGAGATGGGGCAGCCGTGCCCCGCCTCGACCTGCGACCACACGTAGAACTTGGCGGCCCGGGCGACGTGCGCGCCGGGGCGGGCCGACGCCCAGGGGGCGGCGTGCAGCCCGTGGCTCACCGCGATCGCGGTCAGCTCGTGCCAGGCGGGATGGAACTCCACCTCGTCGATGCGATTGCCGTACCGGTCGTGGGTGCGCAGCACAGGCGGATACTCGTTGGCGAGGCGGCCCCATTCGCGGGCCCGCTCCGACCCGGCCAGCACGCCGAGCCCGTGCAGTTCGCCGGTGGCCCAGTCGGCGTTCTCGCGACGCAGCCCGTCGAGGAGGGCGGCGTCCGCGGACACGTCGTGCCCGGTGAGCGGCGGCGGCTGGTTGACGACCTCGTGTGTCGGCCTTGCCGCCGGCCGGATGCCGTGCCTGGTGGTTCCCTCGCCTGATGTGGTCATGGGCCCTCCATCACATCGAACGCGATTGCCGCGCTTCTCCCTACATATCAGCATGTATGGCGAAGAATGTGGCGATAAGGGCGCGTTGACCTGTTTCGGACGTTGCCCGCGGTCCGTGATCCCAAGCCGTTTTCCGCTGGTGAGCCCCGTCGCGGAACGAACGATTCTCCTCCCTGGGGAGGATCGCCATCGGCGCTTGACCGGATAAATTGGATGGTATGACTGATCCAGGCGAACTGCGCGCCTCTGACGCCGAGAGGGAGGCCGTCGTCGAGCGGCTGCGGGAGGCGTCCGTCGAGGGCCGGCTCACATTGGCCGAGCTGACGGAGCGTACCGAGGCGGCCTACCTGGCCGCGACACACGCCGAACTGGATCAAGTGATCGCCGACCTGCCCGGCGCGAGTGCACGCCCCGCTTCCGCCCCGGCCACCGCCACGCCCAGAGGCGAGCGCAAGCGGCGCTGGCACGTCGCCGTGATGGGCGACCACAAACGGCGCGGCAAGTGGCGGGTCGACGACGAGATCGGCGCCGTGGCCGTCATGGGCGACGTGGTGATCGACCTGCGCGAGGCCGAGGTGCGCGGCAACGAGGTCGACATCATGGCCGTCTGCGTCATGGGCGACATCAAGATCATCGTGCCCGACGGCGTCGACGTGGACCTGTCGGGCTTCACCATCATGGGCGACAAGAAGGTGATGGTGCACGAGGCGCCCCCGGACCAGCGTGCGCCCGTCGTGCGGGTGACCGGCTACGTGGTCATGGGCGACATCAAGATCATCGGTGATTCGATGGCCGATCCGATCAACCGCGGCTGGTTCGCCTGGAGCGAGTGGTGGCAGGAGCGCCGCGGCTCCCTCCGCCACGACATGCGGCACATGCGCGACGGCATGCGCGACCTGCGCCGTACGGAGCATGAGCGCCTGCGCGAGCTGCGCCGCCTCGACCGCGACCAGTTCCGCGAGGCCCGCCGCGCCGCCCGCGACCAGCTCCGCGAACTCCGCAGAGACGGCCACACCCGCCGCCACACGGACCCGCCCCGCTGGTGATCGCTGGAGAAACGGTGCCGCGCGACCGTGGAGCCGAGCGGCCGGCGCTTGGATGATCTCGAGGTGCCGAAGGCGGGGCGAGTCACAGGTCTCGACCCCGCCCTCTGCGAGGATCGTCAGGTAACGACGCCAGGACTGATCACGGAGAACCCGGCTGCGGCTGCGGCTTGCAGAAGTCGCTTGTCGTGGGTGACGAAGTGCTGGATCTCGCTGCCGAAACGCATCGCGCTCGCCAGGTGGATCGCGTCCAGGCTGCGCAGATGCTTGTCTCCGATCTTCGCGGCCACTCCGCGGACCCCAATATCGATCTTCACCCGCGCGATGCGCGCGAAGACCTGGTGAATCTGCGGAGAGACGGACGCCGGAATCGTGCGCATGATCGCCCGAGGCACCTCCACCTCCGCAAGCGCGGACGTGACGCGAGGGACGGTCAGCCGATCGTCCAGCCATTGACTCGGCGAGGAGCTCTCGTTCTCGAGTCGGATGAGCTTGACGATGGCTGCGGAGTCGAGGTAGATCAATACCTCTCCTCCTCTCGCATGCGGATCAGTTCATCGGCGACACTGACATCCGACGGACCGATCTCCACAGGGAGGGATGTCCGACCGGTCGAGCGTGGCGGGAATGACCCGGCCCTCCGCGATCTCCGTGCTCAGGAGGGCGTCGGGGCTGGGCACGGGGACGAGGCGGGCGACGATGCTGCCCCCTTGGCGACCTCGATGGCCTCGCCGGCCTGGACCTTTTCGATATATCGGCCGGTGCGCTCGGCGAGTTCGTCGGCGTCGATGCGCTCCATGTTCTTCATGATGCTATGCACGGAGCCAAGGTAGAAGGCGTGGCGGCTTCCTGTCAGGAATACGCGACAATACGTTGTCTCATGATTGCGGTCTGGAGTTATAGCAGTATGTATGGCGATTTACCCGGGCACGGGTGGGCGGTCTAGGCCGAGAGCCTCGGTGTAGCGGGTCAGGATGAGGGTGGTCAGCTCGGGGCAGGGGCCCAGCACCGGGGCGATCGTGTCGGCGCCCGCGGCCAGGGAGGTCCGCTCGATGCGCTCGGCGAAGTGGCCCGGGGCCAGGAGGTAGGGGGCCACGGCGACCCTCGGGGCGCCCGCCCGCTTGAGGCGGGTCACGGCCTCGGCCGGGGTGGGGGAGGCCGCGGAGGCGTACGCCGGCGTGACCGACCACCAGGTGCGCCGCCGGGCCCACTCGCGGGCCGTGTGGGCGATGACCGCGTTGGCGCCGGCGTCGCTGGAGCCCGCCGAGACCAGGACGACCGCCGTGTCCGGGTCGCCGAGGGCCACGCCGGCCTCGGCGAGGCGGCGTTCGAGGGCGCTCAGCAGCAGGGGGTGGGGGCCGAGGGTCGTGCCGTACCGGACCCGCAGGCCGGGGTTCTGGGCGGCGGCCTCGCGCAGCGTGGGCGGGATGTCGACCCGGCTGTGGTAGGCCTCGGTGAGCAGCAGGGGCAGCACGACGACCGCGTCGTGGCGGCGCGGCCCGCCGGCCAGGCCGGCGAGGGCCTCGGGCAGCGTGGGCGACGTGTGGTCGAGGTAGGCGGCGAGCACCGGCAGATCGGGGCGGGCACGGCGCACGCCGTCCAGCACGGCCTCCACGGTGACGGCCGCACGCGGGTCACGGGACCCGTGCGCGGCCGCGACCAGCGGAACGGCACCGGCCGGGGCGGCGTCCGGAGGGGGCCCGATCGCGGTGGGGCGGGAAACGGTCATAGGTGGATGCCGCATTCGGTCTTGCCGAGGCCGGCCCACCGCCCGGCGCGCGGGTCCTCGCCGTCGAGGACCCGGCGGGTGCAGGGGGCGCAGCCGATCGAGGGGTAGTTGTCGTAGTGCAGGGGGTTGATCAGCACGCCGTTGTCGGCGATGTAGGTGTCGACGTCCTCCTGGGTCCACCGCGCGATCGGGTTGACCTTCACCATCTGCCGCTTGATGTCCCACTCGACCACCTTCGTGCCGGTGCGGGTGGGCGACTCGTCGCGGCGGATGCCGGTGATCCACGCGTGGTACGGCTCCAGCGCGCGGTTCAGCGGCTCCACCTTGCGCAGGTAGCAGCACAGGTCGGGGTTGCGGCCGAACAGGCGGGGCCCGAGGTCGCGGTCCTGCTCGGCCACGGTGCGGCTCGGCCGCACATCGATCAGGTTCACGTCGTAGACCTGCCGCACGGCGTCGCGGGTGCCGATGGTCTCGGCGAAATGGTAGCCGGTGTCGATGAACAGCACGTCGACACCCGGCTTGACCCGGCTCACCAGATCGATGAGCAGCGCGTCGCTCATCGCCGAGGTCAGGCACACGCGGTCGCCGAACGTCGAGACGGCCCACCGGATGATCTCCAGGGCCGGGGCGTCCTCAAGGAACGCCGCGGCCGACTCGGCGACGTCCCGCAGGTCCAGCATGCCCGGGGCGTCCTGCCGGCCGCGCAGGCCGGTCTCGATCTGCACCAAGCTCATCGGGCTCTCCTCGTCGGTCAGGCGGTCGGGACGGACGGGACGGACGGCGGACGCGCGGCTCATGCGCGCGCCCCGATGCCGAGGAACCTGAGCATGAAGGCGCGGGCGCAGGAACGGCAGTACCAGCCGCCGTCCCGCTCGTACGGCTCCAGGTCCTCCTCACCGCAGTAGGGGCAGTGGAACGGGACCGCACGCTCGCTCATTTCAGGTCCGCCTCGTCGGCCCGCCGGGTCCACTCGGCGAAGGTCTCTCCCTCGTTCTTCTGCTTCTCATAGGTGCGCAGGACCCGTTCGATGTAGTCGGGCAGCTCCTCGGCCGTGGTCTTCAGGCCGCGAATCTTGCGGCCGAAGCTCGGGTCGGCGCCCATCGAGCCGCCGAGGTGCACCTGGTAGCCCTCGACCTGCTCCCCCCTGTCGTTGACGACGAGCTGGCCCTTGAGCCCGATGTCGGCGACCTGGACGCGGGCGCAGGAGTTGGGGCAGCCGTTGAGGTTGATGCTCACGGGGTGCTCGAAGCCGGGCAGCCGGCGCTCCAGCTCGTCGATCAGGCGGCTCGCGGCGTCCTTCGTCTCGACGATGGCCAGCTTGCAGTACTCGATGCCGGTGCAGGCCATGGTCTGCCGGCGGAACACGCTGGGCCGCACCTGCAGGTCGGCGGCCTCCAGCTCCTCCACCAGGCCGTCGACCTGGTCCGGCGGCACGTCGAGGACGACCATCTTCTGCTCGATGGTGGTGTGCACGCGGCCGGAGCCGTGCCGCTCCGCCATGTCGGCGACACGGGCCATGATGTGGCCGCTGATGCGGCCCACCCTCGGGGCGAAGCCCACGTAGTAGTTGCCGTCCTTCTGACGGTGCACGCCCACGTGGTCACGCCGCCCGGTCGGCGGCTTCGGGGCGGGGCCGTCGGGCAGGGCGTACCCGAGATACTCGCGCTCCAGGACCTCGCGGAACCTCTCCGGCCCCCAGTCGCTGACGAGGAACTTCAGCCGCGCCCGGTGCCGCAGCCGGCGGTAGCCGTAGTCGCGGAAGATCGAGGTGACGCCGGCCCACACCTCCGGCACCCGGTCGGCGGAGACGAACACGCCGATGCGCCGCCCGAACATCGGGTTGGTCGACAGGCCGCCGCCGACCCACAGGTCGAACCCCGCCTCGCCGGCCTCGTTGACGACCCCGACGAACGCCACGTCGTTGATCTCGTGCACGGTGCACTGCGCCGAGCAGCCGCTGAGGGCGGTCTTGAACTTGCGCGGCAGGTTGGAGAACTCCGGGCTGCCGATGTAGCGCTCGCGGATCGCCCGGAGCGCCGCCGAGCCGTCGATCGACTCGTCGGCGTCGATGCCCGCGACCGGACAGCCGATCATGCCGCGCGGCGTGTCGCCGCACGCCTCGGTGGTGGTGAGGCCGACGGCCTCCAGCGCCTCCCAGATCGCCGGAATCGACTCGATCTCCACCCAATGTAACTGGATGTTCTGCCGGTCGGTGATGTCGGCCGTGCCGCGGGCGTACTTGATGGAGAGGTCGGCGATGGTGCGCAACTGCTCGACGCTGAGACGGCCCCCGTCGGTGCGGATGCGCATCATGAAATAGCGGTCCTCGAGCTCCTCGGGCTCCAGGACGGCCGTCTTGCCGCCGTCGATGCCGGGCCTGCGCTGGGTGTAGATGCCGTACCAGCGGAACCGCCCGCGCAGGTCGGACGGGTCGATCGAGTCGAACCCGCGTTTGGAGTAGACGTCGATGATCCGCTGACGAACGTTGAGGCCGTCGTCGTTCTTCTTGTTCTCCTCGGTCGCGTTCAAGGGCTCGCGATAGCCGAGGGCCCACTGACCTTCGCCGCGGGGCCGCTTGTGGCGGCGCCCAGCAGGTTTTACCGGGGTAGTCATGGCGCGTCCTTCATAGCGGATACGGATGGTCGTCCGGGCTATTCGGGTCGTGGACGCGCGGCGCAGGCGACCGACCCCGCTCGCCGTCGAGCCGGGGGCAGCATGAAAAAAAGGACGCCTGCTACGCGCCCAACTTGGTGGGAATCACCAAAGGGCTGCTGTCAACGGGCGTCGAGACAGATGGCGCTGCGGACACGCAGGAAGTCGACGTGGCGTCGCACGACGAGCAGCGGATCCGCAGGCATGCCGTAGACGATACCTGCCGCCCAGAAGATGTCCAACGTCGGTTCCACAGTCTGGACACGGCACGGTCACGAGATCCGGCATGGTCACGGGAGCCGGCACGGTCACGGGAGCAGGCGTGATGTCGATGGGGCGTGGTGACGGGCCGCCATGGTGACCGGGCCGTCGTGGTGACCGGGCCGTCGTGGTGACCGGGCCGTCGTGGTGACCGGGCTGCCGTGGTGAGGAAGGCGTATGGTGGTGGAAGGATGCGGTGACGAGGGGCGGGTGACGTGGCTCAGCCCTGGCGCGGCCAGCCGAGAGGCGACTCGGAGGGACGCCCCGCTTCCTCGTCCGTCTTATGCTGACAGTCGCACCAGGAACCTCCGCGGCAGTCGTCGTGGCGGCGCTCCTTGCACTCTTCGCAGATCACACCCCCTATTGTCGCCCGCGCACGCCTCAGCGGCGGCCCCGGCTCCGCCGCGTGTCCCGGCACGGCCGTGACGCTGCGCGCCCGGCAGTTCGGCGGCATGCGGCGGCCACGGCCCCCGCGCCCGTATCGTGTAGGTCCCTGGGTCAGGCCGTGCGGCACCGCATGGCCGCAGCAGATAAGTCGGTGTCGGGGCACCGAGCCGGTTCGAATGATTACGGTTGGCTGACATGACGTCCACGGACGCCCCCTCGCGGACCCCACGTCCCCGGCGCTTCACTCGCAAGCGCCGCAGCCCGGTCCACACCGCCCGGCGGGTGACCCGGCACATGACCCGGCTCGGCATGTCGCACGCCCGGGCGGGGCGTGACTGGATCCGGAGCACCAGCGCCTGGGCGCTGGCCAGGGCGACCACGCTCGCCGGCATGAACTACCGGGTGAGCGGCCTCGCCGGGGAGGCCGCGTTCTTCGCGTTGCTGTCGTTGCCGCCGTTCATGCTCGGGCTGCTCGGCGTGATGGGGCACCTGAGCGGGGCGCTCGGCGCCGACACCGTCAAGCAGATCAGGCAGTGGGTGCTGGACCAGGCCAGGGTGCTGTTCACCGGCGACACGGTCGACAGCGTCGTGCTGCCGCTGCTCGACGACGCCCTGCGCGGCGGCGGAGTGCCGCTGATCTCGGTGGGGTTCCTGCTGTCGCTGTGGTCGGGCTCGCGGGCCCTGTTCGTCTACGTGGACCTGATCTCCATCGCCTACGGCCTGGGCGAGACCCGCGGCGTCATCAGGACCCGCATCATGTCGTTCGGCCTGTACCTCGCGGCCCTGGTGATGGGCCTGGTCGTCATGCCGATCCTGGTGATCGGGCCGACCCTGCTGCAGCGGGCCGTGCCACAGTACTCCTTCGTCGTCAGCGTCTTCTACTGGCCCGTCGTGATCGCCGGCTCGGTGCTCATGCTCACACTGCTCTACCACGTGAGCGTGCCGCTGCGCACCCGCTGGTGGCGGGAGGTGCCGGGGGCGCTCATCGCCCTCGTCATCTGGATCCTGTGCGCCGCGGTGCTGCGCGAGGTGCTGGCCGCGTGGTTCCGGCCGCTGTCGATCTACGGCTCGCTCGCCGCGCCCATCGCGGTGCTGCTGTGGCTCTACATCACGGCCCTCGCGGTGCTCATCGGCGCCACCCTGAACGCCGAAGTGGACCGCCTGTGGCCGCTCGACGGCGCGGCCAGGGCACGGGCCGGACGCGGCTGACCCGCCGCCCCGCTTCCGCTATCGTCTAAGACGTCGCGACTGGCGCTGACGTGCCGACCGGCACGTCGCAAGGTGGGGCACCACCGGGGAGCGATCGGGGCACCGCAGCGGAGGCCGAGCGCCTGGGTCACCGCACAGGTCGCAAACGCACACCCAGAAGGACCCAGAGGCAAGGAAGGCGCCATGGCCGAGAACTCGCTGCAGGCAGTCGATCCGCAGATCGCGGAGCTCATCCGCGCGGAGGAGCGCCGTCAGGCCGACACCATCAAGCTGATCCCGTCGGAGAACTACGTCTCCAAGGCCGTGCTGGAAGCGACGGGCACGGTGCTGACGAACAAGTACTCCGAGGGCTACGTCGGCCGGCGCTACTACGAGGGCCAGCAGGTCATCGACCAGATCGAGAGCGTCGCCATCGAGCGGGCCAAGGCCCTGTTCGGCGTCGCGCACGCCAACGTGCAGCCCTACTCCGGCTCCCCGGCCAACCTCGCCATCTACATGGCCTTCCTGAAGCCGGGCGACACCGTGCTCGGCATGGGCCTGCCGTTCGGCGGGCACCTGACCCACGGCTGGTCGGTGTCGGCCACCGGCAAGTGGTTCAACCCCGTGCGTTACGGCGTGCGCCGCGACACCGGCCGCATCGACATGGACGAGGTGCGTGAGCTGGCCCTGGAGCACCGGCCCAAGCTGATCTTCTGCGGCGGCACCGCGATCCCGCGCACGATCGACTTCCCGGCGTTCGCCGAGATCGCCCGCGAGGTCGGCGCGGTGCTCGCCGCCGACATCGCCCACATCGCCGGCCTGGTGGCCGGCGGAGCCCACCCGTCGCCGGTCGGCCACGCCGACGTGATCTCCACGACCACCCACAAGACGCTGCGCGGCCCGCGCGGCGCCATGTTGATGGCGAGCTCCGACGAGCACGCCACCGCGCTCAACAAGGCCGTGTTCCCGGGCCTGCAGGGCGGCCCCCACAACCACACCACCGCGGCGATCGCCGTGGCGTTGAAGGAGGCCGCGCAGGAGAGCTTCTCGGCGTACGCCCACCAGGTGGTCGCCAACGCCAAGGTGCTCGCCGGCGAGCTGCTGGAGCGCGGCTTCGACCTCGTGTCGGGCGGCACCGACAACCACCTGATCCTCATCGACGTCACGTCCAAGGGCGTCGCCGGCAAGCCGGCCGCGCAGGCACTCGACCGGGCCGGGCTGGAGACCAACTACAACACCGTGCCGTACGACCCGCGCAAGCCGTTCGACCCGTCCGGCATCCGCATCGGCACGCCGTCGGTGACGAGCCGCGGCATGGGCGCCGCCGAGATGCGCCAGATCGCGGCCTGGATGGACGAGGTCGTGACCGCCCTGGCCAAGGGCGACGCCGACGACGTCATCGCCCGCGTGCACCGCGAGGTCAGCGCCCTCACCGCCGGTTTCCCCACCCCCGGCCTGAGCTGACCTCAGGCCAGGCCACCTGTAGGCGCGGGAGCCCGATCCCGGCGACCCCGTCCCTGACCCCCGGCCGGCCTTGGGGCGGGGGCCGGCTTCCGGCCGGGCTGACCCACGGGCCGGGCTGTTCCGCAGGTCGAGCCGAGTGTTGGCGGGCCGACTGTTGGTGGGCCGATCGTGGTGTGCCTGCCCATCGTGGTGTGCCTGCCCGTGAGGTGGGCTGATCCGCGCTGCGGGCCGACCGACCTGCGGATCGGGCCGTCCTGTGGGCCGGCGGACTCGCGGGCAGAGCCGAATCCTCGGTGGGTGGGACCCTGGGTGAGCCCGCCTGCGGGTGGCTTGGCCCTGGGCCGGTCGGCCTGCCCGCACGGCCGCCGCCCGTCGGGCGAGCCCTCTGGACCGGTGCGACATGGCCGCGCTGGGCCGGGCCGGGCGAGGGTGTCGGGCTGGGCCGGGGGATTCGAAAACCCGTTGCGGGGTCGGTGCGGGGCCGTTAGCGTGCCCGTGACGTCGCCGTCCAGGAGGGCGGCCGGAAGACGATGAAGGGGATGAGGACCATGAGGGCCTTTCCAGGCATGCGCGTAGTCCTCAGCTCCTGGGTGTCCGACACGATCTGAGGCCTCGCCCGGACCGTTCCGGTCCTTCGCCGGGCGGGAGTCCTCTCGCGCCGTCACACGTGATCGCGCCGGGGCGGCCGCTCCCGCCGGGGGCCGGGCATCGGCGTCTCCGCGTCGATGCGGAGCCGTGGCGCGGCCGGGCGTGGGCGGGCCGTGCCACGGCCGTCGCGTCGGCGCGGTCGTCCACAGGTCGTGTAGTCGGCACCCGATCTTCCGAAGGGTTTTCCTACAGTGACCTATCGTGGTCGAAATCTGCAGCGGCTCGGCTGGACCGACTCGCTGGCCGCCATGTTGCCCGCCGACACCGTCCCGGCCCGGGTGGCCCGCGTCGACCGGGGCGCCGCCGAGGTCATCGGCGCCGCCGGGAGGTGCCATGCCGACTTCGGTGCCCGAGTGCGCCGGGCCGGGGCCGCCGACCCCGTCGAGCTGCCCTGTGTGGGTGACTGGGTCGCGCTGCGCCGGCTGGGCGCGGGGCGTTTCGAAGTGCAGGAGGTGTTGCCGCGCCGCACGGCGTTGGTGCGGGGCGGGGTCGCGCGGGGCTCGCGCGGCGGCCTGTCGGGCGACTCGCGGGGGCAGATCCTCGCGGCCAACGTCGACGTGGTGTTCGTGGCCGAGCCGGCCGTGCACGCCACCGACACGGCCGACCTCGGGCGCATCGAGCGGCTGCTCGCGCTGGGCTGGGAGAGCGGCGCCACGCCCGTCGTCCTGATCACCAAATGCGATCTGATCGGCGGCGGGCTGCCCGCCCTGCTCGACGACGTGATCGCGGCGGCGCCGGGCGTCGACGTGCGCCCGGTCTGCGCGGTCACCGGCGAGGGCGTCGACGACGTGCGGGGGCTGCTGAGCGGCGCGCAGACCGCCGTCGTGCTGGGGCCGTCGGGCGCCGGCAAGTCGACGCTCGTCAACGCGCTCGCGGGGGAGGAGGTGATGGCCACGCAGCAGGTCCGGGCCGCCGACGGGCGGGGCCGTCACACGACCGTGCACCGCGAGCTCATCAGGCTCGACGGCGGCGGGCTGATCATCGACACGCCCGGCATCCGCCGGGTCGGGCTTTACCAGGCGGGGGAGGGCGTCGACCGCGTCTTCTCCGACATCGACGACCTGGCGTCGCTGTGCCGCTTCACCGACTGCGCCCACGAAACGGAGCCCGGCTGCGCCGTGCTGGCCACCGTCGAGAGCGGCGACCTGCCCGAGCGGCGGCTCACGAGCTGGCGCAAGCTGCGGCGCGAGGCCGAGTGGATGGCGTCCCGCACCGACGCGCGCCTGCGCGCCGAGCGGACCCGCGAGTGGAAGATCGTCCACAAGGCGATGCGGGGCCGGGGTCGGCCCTGAGCCACGCACCGTCTCGGCGCGGCCGCCTGCGGCCGCGCCGAGAACGGGCGCCAATGGGCCGCGGCTTCCGGCCGGTCGCCGTGCCGAGGGCGCGCGGGTGGGTATGGGGGCTGCATGGGGAAGCTACAGGTGCGGCTCCCCTTCTCCGATCGGGAGGAGGCGGGGGCGCTGCTCGCCGAGGAGCTGGCCGGGCTGGACCTGGCCGACCCGGTCGTGCTGGCGCTGCCGCGCGGTGGCGTGGCGGTGGCGGTGCCGGTCGCCAGGCGGCTGGGCTGCCCGCTGGACGTGCTGGTGACGCGGAAGATCGGTCATCCGGCGCAGCCGGAGCTCGGCCTCGGCGCGATCGCCGAGGGCGGGGAGCCGGTCTTCGACGAGGGCATGCTGTCCAGGCTCGGCCTGCCGGAGGCGGTGCTGGATCCCGTGGTCGAGCGGGAACGCGGCGAGCTGGCCCGGCGGGTCGCGGTCTATCGGCGGGGCCGGCGGCCGGTCGAGGTGGCCGGGCGCGACGCGATCGTCGTCGACGACGGGCTGGCGACGGGCGGCACCGCGCGTGCGGCGTTGCGGGCCGTGCGGGCGCGGCGGCCGCGCACGCTGACGCTGGCGGTGCCCGTCGGTGCGGAGTCGACGGTGCGGTCGCTGGAACCGGAGACCGGGGACGGCAGGGTGGTGGTGCTGGCGACGCCGCTGGACTTCTTCGCCGTCGGGGAGTGGTACGTGGAGTTCGACCAGCTCACCGACGAGGACGTCCTCGGGCTGCTGGACAACGCACAAGCGTGATCATGCGGCTATTTCATTCCTGGGCGCTTGCAGGATTGGAAAGGCCGCATGATCACGCAGAGGGGGTGTACTGCCGGGGTAGGGACTCAGGCGGCGCTGATGCCCGCACTGGCCGCACGACGCATGCGGCGCCGGCGCTCAGAGGCGCGCTCGTCCTCGTTCAGGCCGCCCCAGGTGCCGTACTTCTCCGGCCGGGAAAGGGCGTAGTCGAGGCATTCGGCGCGAACGGGGCATTGGGCGCAGATGGCCTTGGCCTTGCGCTCACGGATTTCGCGCTCGGGCTGACGCTCGCCGTCGGGCCCGAAGAAGAGCACAAGGTCCTCTCCCCGGCACGCGGCATCGTCCTGCCAACCCCAGCTCGGGCGGGGGCGGGCGATCTGCCGACGTACCTGAGACATGAGACAACCACCTTAGGTGAGAGGTATTTCGTGTGTATGCCGCATTGGACGTTTGCTGGCATCCTTGTATCCAACGCCCGACATGGCCGTGATGTTCCCCCACCCCCGAAGGAGGCACAGGTCAGGGCGTGCCGGTCGACCGGAGTCTTTCCAGCGAAGCCAGCCGGTAGGTGGTGATCGCGTCGTCGCACGCGGTGCCGCACGGTGCCGTGAACACCGTACGCTCGACCACGACGCGATACCGCACGCCGCCTCCCTGCGCAATGGCCTGGGTGACGGCGCCGTCCGACCTGGAGGATTCCACGGCCACTCCGCCGATCGAGAGCTCACCCGTATGGGAGCGGATGAAGTGCTCGACGGCTTGCAGTGGCTCAGGGATGCCTGCGCGCCCCCGGAAACGGTCGAGAACTATCTGGCCGCACCGGTATGCGCTTGCCGCCGCGATCGCAGCAGCTTGAGACATGCTGCCGTAGTAAAGCCCGTGTGGCAAGCACACGAGGTTAGCGGCGTAGCGATCACCGCCAACATGCGTGGTTTCCCACACATTGTCCGGTAGCTCGTCGGCGAGGGCTCTCGCCAGCGGCAGTCCAATGCGGGCGCAGCACGCGTTGCGCCTGGCGTGCGTGCAGACCAGAAATACCGGCTCGCTCACCAGTATGCAGGACTCCGGAACCACTCCGCGCACAAGAGAGTCCAGGTCAAGATCCATTGGGTCGTGGACGATGCCCTCCGCAAGCCACGGCCGCGGCCCTTCCGCCGAGCCGACCATGACGCGAAAACCCCGACCGGCACGGGGTTGTGGCCGCTCCCGCCGAGGTCCGGGGCGGCGGATCAGCTGGGCCCGGACGCCCAGCGCCGACGCCCTTTTGATCAGGATGGAAATCGTCTCGGGAAGGTCGCACTCGTCGAGGCGCGACGCGGTCCACGGCCCGGTGTGCTCGATCAGCAGCCAGCGCCGCGCGCCGGTCGTCGCGCTCGCCAGCGTGGGCACCGCGCTCGTGTGGCAGCCGGCCGCGTGCGCACAACCGCGCGGGCGCACCCACGCCTCGCCCCCCGAATCCGCCTTCGGCCCACCGGCCCCGGCGGACGTGCTTCCCGACACCCGGCTCCTTTCGTCCCCCGCTGGTCCTGCCACGACTTAGGTAAGACTAACCTTATCGGTCGCTCATCTGCATACCGACCCCCCACCCAGGCTCCGTGGTGCGCCGGGCCCCCGCCGGATGTCTCCTCCCGGGGCCGAGCGAAAGGCGGTTCGCGGTCCGCGAAAGGCGTGGGCCGACAGGCATGGGTTCGGGCCGCCCGAGGGGTCCCGGGCGGGTGTGGCGCAGGCCGTCGGGGGCCACCGGCGGCGGTCCCGGAGAGGCGCGGGCGCCCCATCCCCGGTGGGTGCGGCGGACGCGGTGCCGAGAGTGCGCTCTGCGGGCGCAGAAGGGACGTCACGCCCCTCTCAAGCGGCTCTGGGGTATCTCGGGTGGGCCGGGCCGCGCGAAGGGCTGTGCGGCCCGTGCAGGCCCGCGTCTCGCCCCGGGCGGGCGGCGTTCCGCGCCTCGGGACCCTGCGGAGCGAACCGGGGTGAATCGGCTGACACGGCGCGGTGCTGGACCTCAAGATTGAGCAATGCTCGATGTCGCCCAGGCCGCCGAGCGCGGCAAGCAGGTCTCGTCGCGGACGTCGGAGGCGGGCGCCGGGTGGGCGTGCGCCCGCATCGGCACGTTCGACGCGCTGCGTCCCGACCATCGCGGCTTCAGCTGGCTCGACCCGCGCGTCCTGTGGCGGTCGCGCAACGAGGTCCTCACGCTGCTGTTCGGCGACCCGTCGAACGACGTGCGCCGGCAGTGGGTCGAGGCCCTGCGCAAGCGGTCCAGGTCGCCGGAACGGACCGGTTCGCCCGAGAGCTCCGGGTCCCCCGACAGATCCGGGTCCCCCGAGCGCGCTGAGTCGCCCGAGCGGTCCGGGTCGCCCGAGCGGTCCGGGTCGGACGGAGCGGAGCGGGAGTTCTGGATCCGGCGGACCGACCTCGGGGAAAGCTGCACGTTCCTCGTGCTCGGAGACACCGGGGAGGGCGACGCCTCCCAGTACGCCGTGGTGCCGGGGATGCTCAAGCTGGGGGCGGACACCGGGTTCGCCGTCATCGCCAGCGACGTGATCTATCCCACCGGGTCCGGCAACGAGTACGAGAACAAGTTCTTCCGGCCGTACAAGGACTATCCGGCCCCCATCTACGCGGTCCCCGGCAACCACGACTGGTACGACGGGCTCGGCGGCTTCATGCGGGTCTTCTGCGACATGCCGCCCCTGCGGGCCCGTGAGCACGGGTTCGCCCTGTCCCCGGCCGGGCTGCGCCGGCTGCTGTGGCGCAAGCCGGACCCCATCGACGAGGAGCGGCTGGCGGCGGCGCGAGAGCTCCGGTCGCGGCCGTCGCAGCAGGCGACGCAGCCGGGGCCCTACTGGGTGATCGAACTGGCCGGGCTGCTGCTGGTGGGCATCGACACCGGCATCAGGGGCACGATCGACCGGGACCAGGGGGCGTGGCTGCGGCGGGTCGCCGCCGACCCCCGCCCCAAGGTGCTGATCACCGGCAAGCCGATCTACGTGAACAACGCCTATCACCCCTGCCCGATCGAGGGCGGCGGCACGGTCGACGACATCGTGCGCGACCCGGCGGCGAACTTCGTGGCCGCGATCGGCGGCGACGTGCACAACTACCAGCGGTACCCGGTGCGGGTCGGCGACCGGGTGATCCAGTACATCGTGTCGGGCGGCGGCGGAGCGTTCACCCACGCCACGCACACGATCAAGCGCGTCGACGTCGCCGGGGTCGACGAGGACGACTTCAGGTGCTACCCGCTGCGCGGCGACTCGCTGTCGTTCTACAGCCTCATCTACAGCAGGCGGCTGCGGATGCGGTGGCTGTACGTCACCCCGGAGGAAGGGCTCGCGCTGATGGCCGGACGGGTCGGGAACCGCCCGCCCCGCCCGCTCGGCGGCGGGCCGGCCGGGGAAGGCGAGCCGGTCCGCAGCCCTCGCATCACGAGGCGGATGCGCCTGGTGGCCGGGCTGTTCGGCGGGCGCCGGCCGCCGTTCCGGCTCCCGGTCGGCAAGATCTTCCATCGGTACATCTCGGAGCTGTCCGACTGGGACACCCCGCCGTTCTTCAAGAACTTCCTGCACCTCACGCTGACCCCGGGCGAGCTGCGCATCCGCTGCTTCGCCGCGACGGGCTGCCTCGCACAGGAGCTCGACCCGCCGTTGGAGGACGAAGTGGCGATCCGGCTGCCCTGACCGCTGCGCCCAGGCCCGCGTACGCGACAATCGGGGCATGTCGCAGGTCGCGCTGGCATGGGGGGAGGATGCGGGGGGCGCCCTGCGGCGGCTGCCGTCGCCGGAGCCCATGGCCGCGCCGTCTTCCGGACCGGCCGCCGAATCGCTGCCCGCCGAATCGCCGGGTGCCGGGCCCGAGGCCGTGCCCGATCTCGTGGCGGCGGTGAGCGGGCTGGAGCGGGCCGAGCGGCCGAGGTGGGTGTGGGCCGACGCCCGCGCGGTCTACCCCCGGCTGCTCGACGCCGGCGTGCGGGTCGCGCGCTGCCACGACATCACCCTGACCGAGGGCCTGCTGCTCGCCTACGAGGGCCGGTACGGCGAGCCGCGCTCGGCCCGGGCCGCGTACGCGCGGCTGCACGGCCTGCCGGTGCCCGCCGACCCCGAGCCGCACAGCGAGCCGAAGGCGGCGCAGGAGACGCTGTTCGGCCCGGAGCCGCCGCGTGACGAGCCCCGGGTCGCCGAGGTCGACCTGGTGGCCGAGGTGTGGGCCGACCAGGCGCGGCGGATCGCCGCGACCGCCGACCCGCACCGGTTCCGGCTGCTGGTGGCGGCCGAGTCGGCGGGGGCGCTGATCGCCGCCGAGATGGGGCACGACGGCATGCCGTGGCGCGAGGACGTGCACGACGCCCTGCTCACCGAACTGCTCGGCCCCCGGCCGGTGCACGGGCTGCGGCCCGCGAAGCTGCAGGCGCTGGCCGACCAGGTGAGCGCGGCCTTCGGGCAGCCGATCAACCCCGACTCGCCGCAGCAGATCGTGAAGGCGTTCCGGGCCCACGGCATCACGATCCCCTCGACCCGGTCGCAGGTGCTCAAGGACGTGGACCACCCGGGGGTGGCGCCGCTGCTGGCGTACAAGGAGCTGGCCCGCCTCTACAGCTTCCACGGCTGGAC
Organism: Actinomycetales bacterium; assembly: GCA_044507605.1. Classification (GTDB taxonomy): domain Bacteria; phylum Actinomycetota; class Actinomycetes; order Streptosporangiales; family Streptosporangiaceae; genus Thermopolyspora. Next base: position 47,464 of record JBIQJI010000028.1, read on the forward strand.
GTGGGCCGATCAGTGGGTGCGCGACGGCCGGTTCCGGCCGGAGTACGTGGTGGGGGGCGTGGTTTCGGGCCGGTGGGCGACGAGCGGCGGCGGTGCGCTGCAGATCCCGAAGGTGATGCGGCGGGTCGTGGTGGCCGACGAGGGCTGGACGCTGGTGGTGGCCGACGCCGCGCAGCTGGAGCCGAGGGTGCTGGCCGCCCTCGCGGGCGATCGCGGCCTGGCCCGCGCCGCCGGGGAGATCGACCTCTACGCGGCGCTCGCCCAGGCGTTCGGCGGCTCCCGCGACAACGCCAAGATCGCCCTGCTGTCGGCGATGTACGGCGGCGTGAGCGGCGACGCCTCCAAGCTGCTCGCGGTGATGCGCCAGCGGTTCCCGAGGGCGTACGGGTTCGTGGCCGACGCGGCGCGGGCCGGCGAGGAGGGCCGCCTCGTGCGGTCGTGGCTGGGCCGTACCTGCCCGCCGCCCTCGGACCGGTGGCGGGCGCTGGTGGCGGGCCCGGAGGGGGCGCGGGCGGCCCGCGACCGCGGCAGGTTCACCCGCAACTTCGTGGTGCAGGGCACCGCGGCCGAGTGGGCGCTCACGCTGATGGCGGTGCTGCGGGGCCTGCTGCCCGACCCGGCGCGGCTGGTGTTCTTCCAGCACGACGAGGTGATGGTGCACTGCCCGCGCGACCAGGCCGACGAGGTGATCGACCTGGTGGGCCGGGCGGCGCGCGAGGCGACCCGGCTGCTGTTCGGCGACACCCCGGTGCGTTTCCCGATGGAGGCCACGGCCGTCACATGCTACGCCGACGCGAAGTGACCGGCCCTCCCGGTGCGGCGGGTGGGTGCGGCCCGGGGGGCCGGTGGATCAGGAGGCGGGGCCGAACGTGTTCCAGAGCACGGTGCGGACGTTCTGGTACTTGTCCCACTGGGCGTCGGGCGCGACCACGCTCACCTGGTACGCATGTTTACTGTCGATCGTGACGTGCCGGGTGAGGACGTGGGTCGACACGTCGTTGAGGTTGGTGTAGGTGTACTCCCAGTCGCTGGCCGGCCAGTCGCGGAAGGTGGCCCGGGCGAGCCTGATCTGCAGGTAGTCGCTGAAGGTGGAGCCGGCCTCGTCCTTGGTGAGCGCGCCGAGACCGCCGTCGGAGGCGGCCGGGACGGCCCGCTTGACCTGGATGTGCAGCCCGCTGCCCTTCGGCCCGCTGAAAGTGCCGGCGCTCGCGGTCGTGGCGGCCGTCCACGACTCCGGCACGGCGAGCCGGACTCCCGCCACCGTGCGCATCCGGTATCCGCTCGGCGCTTCGCCCGGCGTGCCGTTGCCGGTGGGCTTGCTCGCGGCGGGTGAGGCGGCGGCCGTCGAGACGGCGGCGACCGGCCCGGTGGCACCGGCGTCGCCGCTGCCGGTGTCGCCCGGCCGCGCGAGCAGCACGACGCCGGCGACGACGCCGACGGTGGCGATGCCGGCCAGGCCCAGCAGCAGCCCTCGCCGCCTGCCGTCGCGGGCCGTGTCCTCCTCGGCGTCGGGGCGCTGGTGGCGGCTCTGCGTCCTGCCCGCCGTGTCGCTCGTCGGCCACAAGGCCGAGGAAGGGGCCCGCGCCCCGTCACGCGTCTCGTCCCCGTACGTCTCGGTTTCGTGCGTCCCGTCCCGGTGCGGCCCGTCCCCGCGCCGAGTGTCGCCGCGCCGGGCCCTCCTCGGCCTCCGCCCGGGCCCGGTCTGCGGCCCGGTCTGCGACCCGCTCCGGGGCGACGCGGGCGGCGGCTCCGGCGAGGGCGGACGGTGCGGCCCGGATGCGCCGAGCGCCGGGCCGCCGAAGGCCGCCGGGCCGGTGTGCGCGGCGGGCGGGCCGGCGCGGTGCGGGCCCGACCGGTCGTGGCCGAGGCCCGGGTAGCCGCTCGACAGGTCGGCCGACGGGTCGTACGGCACCCGCACGGGCCCCGAGGGCGTTTCGATGATCCGCGACGGGAACGGCCCCGAGGGCATGTCGAAGGGCGGCAGCGACTGCGCCGAGGAGTCGACCGGCGCGGGCATGGGCGCCGCCTCCTGCCGGTACGCGGAGTGCCCCGGCAGCATGGATCCGTGGGCGCGCAGCACCTGCATCAGCCGGTCGGCCACCTGCTCGGCCGAGAGGCGGTCGGCGGGGTTCTTGCGCAGCAGGCCGTCGATCACCGGCAGCAGCGGGCCGGCGCGCTGGGGCCGGTTCGGCTCGCGGGTGAGCACCGCGCCGAGCACCGCCACGGCGTCGGGCCCCTCGTACGGCGGCCGCCCCTCGACCGCGGTGTACAGGGTGGCCCCGAAGGACCAGAGGTCGGCCGCGTGGGTGATGGGCCTGCCCTGCAGCCGTTCGGGCGGGATGTAGGCGGGGGAGCCCATCAGCAGCCCGGTCTGGGTGATCGCGAGGTCGCCCTCGATGGCCGCGATGCCGAAGTCGGTGAGGACGACGCGGTCGTTGGTGAGCAGCACGTTGCCGGGCTTGACGTCGCGGTGCAGGATCCCGGCGGCGTGGGCGTGCCGCAGTGCCTCCAGCACGCGGATGCCGATCTCGGCGGCCTGCACGGGCGGCAGCGGCCCGTTCTGCCTGATGGCCTGCTCCAGCGACCAGGCGCGGACGAGCTCCATGACGATCCACGGCCGCCCGTCCTCCTCGACGACGTCGTGGACGGTGATGATGCCGGGGTGGCCGAGCCGCGCGGCGGAGCGGGCCTCGCGCAGCATGCGCCGGTGGGAGGCCTGTCTGCCGGTGTCGTCGAGGCCGTAGGGCAGGATGAGTTCCTTGACGGCGACGTCGCGGTCGAGCAGCACGTCGTGGGCGTGCCAGACGACGCCCATGCCGCCTCTGCCCACGGGGGAGAGCAGGCGGTACCTCCGGCCCACCAGCCGTCCCTGCCCCGTCAGGGGGCCGTCCGGTGTCACTCCTGTGGCGCCGCCGACCTCTGCCATAGAAGGAACCCTCCCGAGCCGTCCGCCGCCACCGCGCGGTCCCCCGACCCGGTCACACGAGAGATCCACGGCCGATCTTGGCGGTGACGTTGCGGTTTGTCGGACTGGCCACCGATATTAGAGGCCAAACCAGGTCATTGTGAATTCAACTGTGACATTAGCGTGTCGCAAGCGCCTCCAAGGCCGATACGAACGCATCCACGGGCGGGCTGACCAGGCCCGCACCCACCTGCCCGGTTCCCGCGACCCGTCCCGCGATGCCCGTGTTGACCACCGGCAGCAGCCCGGTGCGCGCCACCAGCGTCACGTCGATGCCCACCGGCGTGCCGCGAAAGTCCAGCCCCGGCACCTGGTACGCCGGATGCTCGGCCAGCGTGATCTCGTACATGCTCGTCGTCGCCGCCACCGCGTCGGCCACGTCGCCACCGACGAACCGGACGATCGCCGGGGCCGCCGCCATCGCGAACCCGCCGAGCCCGGTCGTCTCGGTGATGGTCGAGTCGCCGATATCCGGATTCGCGTCGTCCGGCCCGTACGCCCCCAGATACAGCCCGTCGGGCACCCCGGCGGGCCCGGTGAACCAGCGGTCCCCCAGCCCCGACACCTGAATGCCGAAATCAGTGCCGTTGCGGGCCATCGCCACCACAAGCGTCGAACCCGGAACGTTCCGCGCCGCGTCGGCGCTCACCTTCGCCGCCGCCATCCCGGCGTTCAAGAAGAAATGATCATTGCCGTTGATGAACCGCAGCACCTCTGCGGCCCGCGTCGGCGCGGCCTCCACGATCCACGGCGCCAGCTCCCGGGCCAGCAGCGACGTCGCCGCCCGGTTGCGGTTGTGCAACTCGTCGCCCATCTGCAGGGCCTGCGCGATCAGCACACGCAGATCGATCGGGCCGCTACGCGCGAGCGCCGCGGCCAGCACCGGCCCGAGGACATCGCCCATCCACCGCAGCCGCTCGATCACCTCCGGCCCGTACGCGCCGTAGCGCAGCACCTTCCCCAGGCCCTCGTTGAGCGAACAGTACGCCGTGCCGCCATGCTCGGCGTCCGTCACCTCGAACATCCACATCGACGGGCTCACCACGCCCGCCATCGGGCCGACCGTCCGGTGCCCATGGCACGGCTCCAGCCGCACCGCCCCCGAGGCCAGCCGCTCGGCCGCGTCCGCCGGATCGGAGCCCAGCCCTTCGAACAGCAGCGCCCCGATCAGCGCGCCGCGCAGCGGCCCCGACGCCCGCTCCCAGTCGATCGGCGGCCCCGCGTGAAAAAACGTCCCCGGCGGCAGATCCAGCACCTCACCGGCCCGCCGCACCCCGACCAGCCGGGGACGCGCCGACACCAGCCGCTCCACCGCCGTCCGGTTGGCCTGCTCCCGCCGAGGATCCGCGAGCACCCGCGCGAGCGCCTCGGCGGTCCCCGCCAGCGGCGGCCGCCAGCCGACCCCGGTCCACCGCACGGCCTGCTGCTCCAGCGCCTCCCCGAGCACCACCGCCCCGACGTTCACCACCACCGGCTCCCCGACCGGCACCGCCCCCACCGGCCCACCCCCTGCCTCGACACCCACCGGCGCCGGGCCCGTGCCGCCGATCTCGGGACCGGCCGTCCGGAACTCCTCCGCATGGCCCACCGGTGCGGGGCCCATGTCGGCGGGCCCTTGGCCGGGTGTCCCGGACCCGTTTGCCGTCGCGCCGGCGGCGGCTTCGGGCGCCCCCGCGCCTGGACCGTCGTGTGCTCCGGTCGTGTCCGGGTCGCCGGTGGCGGGGGGCCGATCCGTTCGTGGGTGAGTGCCCGTGCTCGGCGGGGTCGTCTTCCGGGCGTCCGAGGCAGCGGGGCCCGGCGGAGTGCGGCCCGCGAGCACGGCCTGGGACACCTCGAGGGCGTAGCGGGCGGCGGCGGCGTTCGACGCGAACACCTCCGCACCGGCGGCGCGGAGCGCCTCGGCCTGCCGGGCGAGCCCTTGCGGGTCCGCCTCGGTGCCGATCAGCGCGACGACGACCACGCACCCCCTGGCCCGGGCCGCGCTGATCTGCGGTGCCAGCCGCGCCGCCGGGTCGGGCTCGGCGGCCAGCCCCAGCACCACGTCGAGCAGGATCACCGGCGCATTCGTGGCCGCCAGCGCCGCCAGCCGCAGCGTGGGGTCGATCATCGGATGGGCCCGCCCGGCGGTGTACGCGTCGTCGCCGAAGTCGGTGAACTCCCCGCCGGGCACGATCAGCTGGGCCTCGGCGCACAGCGTCCCACCGCAGTAGAGCCCTCGCACCACCGCCTCGGAAATGCCGGGCCGGGCGCCGGTAGCGCCCTCTGCGGGCCGGTCCCGGTCCCCATGGGCGATGCCGGTGGCGTCGCGGGCGGTGGTGGTGGCGTCCGTGGGCCGGTGTCCGTCCGCGTGGGTGGTGCCGGTGGTGTGGTGGGTGGTGGCGTTTGCGGGTCGTTCTTCGTCCGGGACGACCGCCCGGGCGGCGTCGTGGCCGGGGGCGGGGACGCTTCGGATGGGTGCGGCGGGCGCGGCCGGGGCTGTGCTCGGCCAGGAAGGCCAGGTCGGGATCGGGCGGTTCAAGGCGGTCAGGACCCGCTCGGCCGCGGCGGTCAGGTCGTCCTCTCCGGGGCCGAGGAGGGCCGTGATGACGGGGGTGCGCGCCGCCTCGGCGGCGGCCCGTACGGTCGCGGCCACCTCGGGTGCCGACGGTTTCGACAGCAGCACGATCAGCTCGGTGGCGGGGTCGTCGTCCAGGGCGCGCAGCGCCCGCAGCGTGGAGCGCCCGCCCACCGGCGCGGACAGGTCGCGGCCCCCGACGCCGAGCACGTGGCTCACGCCGACGCCGGCGGCGTCGAGCAGGCAGGTCACCTGCTGGGCTCCCGTGCCGGAGGCGGCGACGATGCCGACGGGTCCGGGCCGTAGCACGTTCGCGAAGCCCAGCCCGACGCCGCCGAGCACGGCGGTGCCGCAGTCGGGCCCCATCACCAGCGCCCCGGTCTCGGCTGCCCGCTCCTTGAGCCGGATCTCGGCCTCGACGGGCACGTTGTCACTGAAGATCATGACGATGGCCCCGGCCTCGACGGCGTCCATGGCCTCGGCGAACGCGTGCTCGCCGGGCACGGAGACCAGCACCACCCGGTCCCACGCCGGCGCGGTCGCGGCGCGGCCGCCCGGGAGGGCGCGCAGGGCGGAGCGCGTCGTACGGGGTACCGGCAGGATGCCCGCGCCCATACCGCCGACGGCCCCGCCACCGCCTGTCGCTGCGACGTGGCCCGGGCCCCCACCCGCGAATGCGGCTCCGCCTGCCAGGGCGGCGAGGCCGGGACCGCCGCCGGGACCGCCGCGCGGGGCGGCGCCCAGGGCACCGCCGCCGGGGATGCCGCCCACCTGGCCGCCGCCGATGAGACCGCCGCCCATGGCGGCGCCCGCGGGATGGTCGGCGCGCATGGTGGCGCCCGGGTGACCTCCGGCGGCGATCGTGAGTCCTTCACCGCGCAGGGCGGCGAGGTGGCGCTCCAGTTCGGCCGCCGCCCGTGCGAGTCCGTCCTCGGTGGTCGCGCGCACCGCGATGAGCAGGTCTCCGGGCCCCGACTCGGGGATGTCGAAGCCGATGTCGCGTGCGAGACCGAGGTTCGGCCCGGTGGCCATGGACACGAGGGCCACCTCGACTTCGGGCAGCGCCGACAGCGCTTGACCGACCCGCATCAGGCTCACCGAGTCGTGGTAGATCCCCTGACGCACATCCACCAGGTCCTTGTGAGAGCGGCGCTCATCCGCCGGGCACGCCGTCACCGTCGGTCACCTCGGTTAACGTATCGAATCGGACAGATGAAATAGAAACGGATGGAATGTCGCTTGGGCTTCCCGCCCCCGCGATCCTCGTCGTGTCTCCTGGCGGAAGGCCGTGTGTCCCAGGTCTGGTGTGACGGCCGGACGGCGCTGTCTCGGGCCGGCGGTGTCGCCCCGCCGTGACGGCCGGGTCACCCCGGCCGGGCGGCGGCGCCGGGGCGGCCCGGGGGTCCTGTCACCCGTCCTTGCGGAGGGCGAGTACGGCCGACAGGCCGGCGCGGATGCCCCAGGCGAGGTCGGCGCCGGAGGTGTGGCCGAGCAGCAGCAGGCGCTGCACCGCGATCTCCAGCGGCTGCAGCCCGGCGAGGCCGCGCAGCACGGCGAGCGCCTCGGCGCAGGCGTGCCCGTCGGCGGCGCAGCACAGCAGGGTGGCCGAGATGGGGGTGGTGCGGGTGCGGGCGTCGAACGCGACGGTGGCGGCGAGCCAGTCGGCGAGCCACACGGCCCGGTCGGCTCCGCAGGCCCCGCCGAGGTGCCGCAGCGCGACGAGCAGCCCGGCGAGCATGTCGTCGCCGCTGGGGGTGAGCCCGGGGCCGAGCCCCATGAGCTGCTCGGTGGCCGTGATGGTGTCGAGCAGGGACCCGGCGGCGGCCCCGCCGGCGAGCTGCTCGGGGAACCCGCCGAGCTCCAGGCCGGTGCAGCGGGGCGAGGCGGCGCAGATCTCGGTCATGCGGGCCAGGCCGTTGGCGAGCGCGCCGGGGGAGACTTCGCCGAGCGAGGGCACCGGGTCCCACCAGCGGCGAATGCGGATGGACACCCCGCCCGCTTCGATGCCGCCGTCGCCGACACCTGTCTCGTCGCCGACGGACAGGGGCGGCAGCGGCCCCGACAGCACGACGGAGTTGGGCAGCCGGGTCGCCTCGCCGGTGACCAGAGCGATGACCCGCGGCTCCACGTCGCCCCGCGCCTCCAGGTACGCCCCCTGCGGAAAGGCGGCGAGCACCCGGGCCGGCCGCCGCTGCGACTCCAGCGCCGGCCGCAGCGCCAGGCTGGCCGCCCCCGTGGTCTGGACCGGCTCGGCCGGTCGTACCGTCATCGCCCGCCGTGGGGCGGCTGAGTGCGTCCGGCGTGTGCCGACGGACATGCGGCTCCTCCCTCGCCTGTCGCCGGGCGCGTCCGCGGAGCGTGGGAGCCCTCTGAATCTACGGCCCCCGCGGAGGTCCCGAACTGCGACGACCCCGGCAGGCCGTATCGGACGTGCCCGAACGCGCGCGAACCTTCATGAACGACCTTGACGTGACCGTAGAACGCGCCAGAGCGAGTCCGTACGGAGAAAGGTGCCAACACTTTCGCGAAAGCTTGGCTCTTCCTGACAGAAGGATGTTCAGTCAGAATCGGTCGAGAGGCACCACGACCCGATCCGGGCAGCGTAAGGGGCACCTGAACCATGACCATCGAACCTTCCCCGCCGGCGTTGCGCCTGGCGAGCACCGGCATGATGATCCACGGCGTGTCGGTGGGGGAGCTGCTCGGAGTCTCCACGCTCGCCAAGGCGCGGCTGCTCGCCGGCGGCAGCGGCCTCGGCCGCATCGTGCAGCGCCTCAACGTGATGGAGGTGCCCGACATCCTGGCCTGGGTGAAGCCGCACGAGCTGCTGCTCACCACCGGCTATCCGCTGCGCAACACCCCGCAGTCGCTGGGCCGCCTGGTGGCCGACCTGGACGAGCGCGGCCTGTCGGCGCTCGGCATCAAGCTCGGCCGGTACGTCGACGAGCTGCCCGCCGAGATGGTCGAGCAGGCCGACCGGCTGGGCTTCCCGCTGATCCAGCTGCCCGACGACGTGGGTTTCGACGACATCCTCAACCAGGTGCTCACCGACATCCTGAACCGTCAGGCCGCGATCCTCGCCCGGGCCGAGGAGGCACACCGGGCGCTGGTGCAGGTGGTGCTGGCCGGCGGCGGGCTGAGCGAGGTGGCGGCGGGGGTGGCGAGCCTGCTGGACGTCGCGGTGGCCGTGGTCGACGGCACCGGGCTGGTGTTGGCCACCGCCGGCGAGCCGGCCGACGTGACCGTGCTGTGCGGCACGGCGGTGCTGGCCCCGCCGCACGCCGACGCCGACGGCAAATACGCCACGGTGCCGGTCGTCGCCGGGGGCCACCATCACGGCAGGCTGGTGGCGTACAGCCCGTCGGGGGCGATCCGCGACAGCGACGTGCACATCCTGGAGCGGGCCGCGACGGTGGCCGCGCTGGTCGTCACCAAGCAGGAGGCGGTCACCGCGGTCGAGAGCAAGTATCGCGCCGACTTTCTGCGCGACGTGCTGACCGGCCGGGGCGGGGCGCGGGTCGCCGAGCGGGCCCGGTCGTTCGGGTGGAACCTGGAGCGGCCGGTGAGCGTGGTCGTGGCCGAGCTGGATCCCGGCGGCGACGAGCGCTCGGCGCAGGACCGGCTGCTGTCGTCGTGGGTGTCGTCGGTGCGGCGGCACGATCCGCGCGGCGCGGTGGCGGGGTTCTCGCACGAGGTGGTGGCGGTCGTGGGGGCCGGGGTGGAGATGGGGCGGCTGAGCCGGGACGCCTCGGCGGTGTTCGCCGACTGCTCGTGCGGCACGTTCTCCGCCGGCATGAGCCGGGTCGCCGACGGCGTCGAGGCGCTGCCGGAGGCGTACGGGCAGGCGCTGAAGGCGGCGCGGGTGGGCCGGCAGCTGCACGGACCGGGGGCGGTGGCCCATTTCGACCAGCTCGGCGTCTATCGTCTGTTGTCGCTGGTGAACGACACGGCGGAGCTGCACGCGTTCGTCCGGGAGACCCTGGGCCCGCTCGCCGGCGACGACGACGCGGAGAACGCCGACCTGCGCCGTACCCTGCAGGTGCTGCTGGAGACCAACCTCAACGTGGCCGAGACGGCGCGCAGGCTGCATTTCCACTACAACACGTTGCGCTACCGCATCGGGAAGCTGGAGCGGCTGCTGGGCGCCTTCACCGAGGACGCGCATCTGCGGCTCAACCTCACGCTGGCCCTGCACGTGCTGCGCATGCGCGGCATCTGACACCGCACGGGAGGAGGAGACGATCGTGCGCAAGCCGACTTCTCGGCGACGGCCGACCTTTGGCACATGATGCCCATGTGGCCCGCCGCCACCTGATCTAATGTGCCCGCAACAGGTTGGAAAACGACGATCTAGCAGGTAACACGTAACAGGTAACCGTACGTAACAGCACGTCGCCGCGGTGGGATGCCTGCGGGGTGGCCACCGGCCGTCGGCCTGCACCAGAGGGGCTTCCATGGCATTCGGCTGGAAACTACGAAGCGAGGGCCTTCCCGCGGGGGAGGTCATCAGACCGGACGAGCGGCTGTCGTGGCCGCGCATGGTCGGATTCGGCGCGCAGCACGTCATCGCGATGTTCGGCGCGACGTTCGTCTTCCCCATCGTGATGGGGCTCGACCCGAACATCGCGGTCATGATGTCCGGCGTCGCCACCATCATCTTCCTGCTGATCGTGCAGGGCAGAATCCCCAGCTACCTGGGCACGTCTGCGTCGTTCGTCGGCGGTGTGGTCGCGATCCGCGCGGCCGGGGGCGGCGACGGCACCGTCACCGGCGCCATCCTGGTCGTCGGTCTGGTGCTGGCGCTGGTCGGCGTGATCATCCACTACCTCGGCGTGGGCGTCATCCACCGCGTCTTCCCGCCCGTCGTCACCGGCGCCGTGGTCATGCTCATCGGCTTCGGCCTCGCGTACGTCGTCGCCGACACCTACTGGCCGCAGGACCAGTGGCTGGCCCTGATCACCATGATCGCGACGTTCCTGATCATCGTGGTGTTCCGCGGGTTCATCGGCCGCATCGGCATCCTGCTCGGGCTGATCATCGGGTACGTCCTGTCCTGGCTGGCCGACAAGGCGTTCGGCCCGATCACCTCGGTGCTGCCCGGCCGCAACCTGCTCGACGCGAGCGGCGCCACCTGCGCCAGCGAAGGCACCTACTGCGTGGCCACCGCCTTCCCGCACGACCGGGTCGACTTCTCCGCCGTCGCGACCGCCGACTGGTTCGGCCTGCCGCACTTCCACGCCCCCGACTTCAAAGCCTCCGCGGTCATCCTGGTGCTGCCGGCGATCATCGCGCTCATCGCCGAGAACGTCGGCCACGTCAAGGCCGTCGGGCAGATGACCGGAGCCGACGTCGACCCGTACCTGGGCCGCGCCCTGCTGGCCGACGGCGTCGGCACCGCCGTCGCCACCGCCGTCGGCGGCTCGCCCACCACCACCTACGCCGAGAACATCGGGGTGATGGCGGCCACCCGCGTCTACTCCACCGCCGCCTACTACGTCGCCGCCGTCATCGCGATCCTGTTCGGCCTGTGCCCCAAGTTCGGCGCGCTGATCGCCGCGACACCCGGAGGCGTGCTGGGTGGCATCACCGTCATCCTGTACGGCATGATCGGACTGCTCGGGGCGAAGATCTGGATCGAGAACCGGGTGAACTTCGCCGACCCCGTCAACATGGTGCCGGTCGGCGCCGGCGTGATCCTGGCCGTCGGCCCGGTGACCCACCAGATCACCCGCGACTTCCAGCTCGCCGGCATCGCCTTCGGCACCATCGTGGTCCTCGCCGGCTACCACCTGCTGCGGTGGATCTCCAAGCGCGGCCCCGCCCCCGCCGACGCGGTGTCGGGCGGCGAGATCGGCTTCGAGCGCGAGGCGGCCGGTTGACGCCCGGCCGCACCACGCGGCCCTGCCCGACGACCCCCCCACCGACCCGACCGGCCCCGCCGACCGACCGATAGGGACCCGTGAAACCGCCACCGTTCGACTACCACGCCCCGTGCACCCTCGGCGACGCGCTCGCGGCGCTCGCCGAGGCGGGGCCGGGCGGCAAGGTGCTGGCCGGCGGCCAGAGCCTGATCCCGATGCTCAACATGCGCCTGGCCGAACCCGCCGCCCTCGTCGACATCAACCACGTCCCCGAACTGCGCACCCTGGTCACCGACCGGCACGGCGTGCGGGTCGGCGCACTCGTCCGGCACGCCGCCGCCGAACGATCCGACGCCGTCCACGGCGTCCAGCCGCTGCTGCGCGAGGCGCTGCGGCAGGTCGCGCACCCCGCGATCCGCAACCGGGGCACCGTCGTCGGCAGCCTCGCCCACGCCGACCCCGCGGCCGAACTGCCCGCCGTACTGGTGCTGCTCGGCGGCTCGGTGCGCATCGCCCGCCAGGGCGCGCCCCACCGCGACGTACCGGCCGCCGACTTCTTCCGCGGGCCGCTGGAGCCCGCCCTGACACCCGGCGACCTGGCCGTCTCGGCGTACTTCCCCGCGCTGCCGCCGCACACGGGCACGGCGTTCCGCGAAGTCGCCCGGCGGCACGGAGACTTCGCGCTGTCCGCCGTCGCCGCCCTCGTCACCCTCGACGACGACCTGCGCATCAGCGCCGCCCGCGTCGCCTGCGCCGGGGTGGGCCCCGCCCCGGTGTACGCCGACGTGACGGCCGAATGCGAACACCGGCCCGCCACCTCGGTCGACTGGGCGGCCGTCACACGGGCAGTACAGGACCGCATCGAACCCGACGACGACATCCACGCCACCGCGGCCTACCGGCGGCACCTCACCGGGGTGCTCGCCGGGCGGGCGCTGCGGAGCGCGGCGCAGGAGGCGGCCCATGCCTGAACGGCTCTTCGACATCTCGCTGACGGTCAACGGGGTCGTGCGCGAGGCCCGCGTCCCCGCCAGGCGGCTGCTGTCGGACTGCCTGCGGCACGACCTCGGCCTGACCGGCACCCACGTCGGCTGCGAGCACGGCGTGTGCGGCTGCTGCACCGTGCTGCTCGACGGCGAGCCGGTGCGGTCGTGCCTGACGTTCGCGGTGACCGTCGCCGGGCAGGACGTGACGACCGTCGAAGGGCTCGCCGACGGCGACACCATGTCGCCGGTGCAGCGGGCCTTCGCCGAGTGCCACGCCCTCCAATGCGGCTTCTGCACCCCGGGCTTCCTGTGCACGGTGACGGCGCTGCTCGCCGACAACCCCGCCCCCACCGACGAGGAGGTGCTGGCGGGCATCTCCGGCAACCTGTGCCGCTGCACCGGCTACCAGAACATCGTGAAGGCCGTGCACCGCGCCGCCGAACTGTCGGCGGAGGCGGCGCTGGAGCCGCCCCCGGAACGGCCGGCCGGCCGCGCCGCCCGGGCCGCAGGAGACACGGCCGCCGGAGACACGGCCGCCCAGGGCGGCGGCGCTGAAGGCGCGAACGCCGAAGGCACGGCCGGGCAAAGCACGGGCACGGAAGGCACCGGCGGGGAAGGCACCGGCGCGGAGGCCGGCGGCGAGGAAGGGGACGGCGCGTGACGACCAGGCTGTTCGGCGAGCGGGTGCAGCGCGTGGAGGACCCGCGGCTGATCACCGGCCAGGGCCGCTACCTCGACGACCTCGGCGCCGGCGCGCTCGCCGCCGCGTTCGTCCGCTCGCCGCACGCCCACGCCCGCATCCGCGACATCGACGTCAGCCGCGCCATCGACGTCGACGGCCTCGTCGCGATCTACACCTGGGAGGACCTGCCGGAACGCCTCGCCGAGCCGCTGCCGCTGCTCATCCCGCACCCGGCGCTCACCCACGGCCGCACCGCCCGCCCGCTCGCCCGCGACATCGTGCGGCACGTCGGCGAGCCCGTGGTCATGGTCGTCGCCCGCGACCGGTACCTCGCCGAAGACGCCTGCGGCCGCATCGACGTCGACTACGAGGTGCGCCCGCCCGTCGTGGGCATCGAGGCGGCGGCGCGCGGCGACCGCCTCGTGCACGACGACGTGCCCGGCAACATCGCCGCCCACCTCGTGCAGGAGGTGCCTTCGCGCGACACGGGCCTCGGCGCCCGCGAAGCCATCGCCCGGGCCCCGCACCGGCTGGCGTTCCGGCTCGACATCGAGCGCAGCGCGTCCACGCCGCTGGAAGGCCGCGGAGTGCACGCCCGCTGGGACCCCGACGACCGCTCGATGCGCGTCTACACCTCCACGCAGACCTCCACCAGCGTCCGCATGGCCATCGCCGCCAAACTCGGCCTCCCCCTGCCGTCGGTCGAGGTGATCGCCCCCGACGTGGGCGGCGGGTTCGGCGTCAAGATCGTGCACCCGTGGCCGGAGGAGGTGCTGGTGCCGTGGGCGGCCCGGCTGCTCGGCCGGGAGATCAAATGGACCGAGGACCGCCGCGAGCACTTCATCTCGTCGGCCCACGAGCGGGCCCAGGTGCAGCACGTCGAGGTCGGGTTCGACGACGACGGCCGACTCCTCGGCCTCGACGTCACCATCCTGCACGACAACGGGGCGTACACGCCGTACGGGATCATCGTCCCGATCATCACGGCGACCCAGCTGCTCGGCCCCTACAAGCCGGGCGCCTACCGCGTCGAGTTCTCCTCGATCTACACCAACACCGTGCAGGTCACCCCCTACCGGGGCGCCGGCCGCCCCCAGGGCGTCTTCTGCATGGAACGCACAATGGACCGCATCGCGGCGTACCTCGGCAAAGACCGCACCGAGGTGCGCGCGGTCAACTTCATCCAGCCCGACGAATTCCCCTACGACCAAGGACTGATCTTCCAGGACGGCCGCCCGCTGATCTACGACAGCGGCGACTACCCCGAGTCGCTGCGCCTGCTCAAACGGCTCATCGGCTGGGACGACTTCGAACACGAACGCGCCCGCGCCGCCGCGCAAGGCCGCCGCATCGGCATCGGCATCGGCTGCTACGTCGAAGGCACCGGGGTCGGCCCGTACGAAGGCGGCCACGTCCAGATCACCTCCGACGGCCGCGTCCACGTCTCCACCGGCCTCACCTCCCAAGGCCAAGGGCACCAGACGGCCTTCGCGCAGATCGCCGCCAACGAACTCGGCGTGCCCCTGGAGCGCGTGTCCGTCGTCACCGGCGACACCCGCCGCTTCGGCTACGCCGTCGGCACCTTCGCCTCCCGCGCCGCCGTCATGAGCGGCAACGCCATCGCCCTGGCCTGCCGCAAAGTACGCGAAAAGGCCCTGCGCATCGCCGGCGACGCCTTAGAGGCCGACCCCGGCGACCTGGAGATCACCGACGGCGTCGTGCACGTCAAAGGCCACCCGGCCGCCTCCATCCCGCTGGCCACCGTGGCCGTCCTCGCCAACCCCCTCCGCTACGCCTTCGACGAAGAGGCGGCCCGCGCCACCCAGTTCGCCGGCACATCCGACAACGACCGCCCCCCGGTCGCCGACGACGACGAACCCGGCCTGGAAGGCCGCGACTACTACTCCCCGATCCGCTCCACCTTCGCCTCGGGCATGCACGCGGCGGTCGTCGAGACCGACCCCGAGACCGCCGAGATCACCATCCTCCGCTACGCCGTGGTCCACGACTGCGGCAACCTGATCAACCCCATGATCGTGGAGGGCCAGATCCACGGCGGCGTCGCCCAGGGCGTGGGCGGCGCTCTGTACGAGCGCATGGCCTACGACGACCACGGCCAGCTCCTGAACGCCTCGTTCATGGACTTCCTGATGCCCTACGCCACCGAAATCCCCCGCATCGAGACGGCCCACCTGCAGACCCCCAGCCCGCTGAACCCCCTGGGCATCAAAGGCGCCGGCGAAGCGGGCGTCATCCCGGTCTCGGCCGTGATCGCCGGCGCCATCGAGGACGCCGAAGGCATCACCATCACCAAAATGCCGATCAGCCCCTCCGACCTGCACACCCTCCGCCACCCACCCCGCTGACCCGACGCCAACCCGAGGCTCAGCAGAGAGGAAGCGCCCTGACCCGGATGCCGGATGTGGTGAATGCCGCGATGGCGCCTGTCAGAAGATGCGGTTCGATCACGTCGAGATGGTTGAGGCGGCGGTGGGTGAGTGTGCTGGTGTGGGTGCTCGTGGCGCCCTTCGCGGTGTGGGCGGTGCTGCGGCTGGTTCCCGCGGATGTGCACTTTCGGTGGGTGCAGCTCGTCGGGTTCACGCCGTATGTCGCTGTGGCGTCCGTGGTGCCGGTGCTGGTCGCGTTGGTGGCGCGGCGTTGGGCGGCGCTGGCCGTGGGCGTGCTGGTCGCCGCCGTGTTCGCGGCCTGTGTCGTGCCTCGCGTGATCCCCGATGGCGGGCCGGCGGCCTCGGGGCCGTCGCTGCGGGTGCTGTCCGCCAACCTGGCCGTGGGCTCGGTGCCTCCGGACGACGTCGTCGATCTCGTCCGCCGGCTGCGCCCCGACGTGCTGGCCCTGCAGGAACTGACGCCCGAACTGGCCGCCGGGCTGGAACAGGCCGGACCGGCCGGGCTGCTGCCCTACAAGGCCGACCGCTCGCGCCCGGGCGTCGAGGGCGCGGGCGTCTTCGCGCGGTTCCCGGTGACCCCCGGCGAAGGGATCTCCATGGGCGGTTTCGGGTCGGCGCAGGCGACGGTCGACGTGCCGGGCGCCGGACCCGTCGAGATCTTCTCCGTGCACCCGTGCGCCCCCAATACTCCTTCAGGTACCGGTGCTGGGCCGACGGCCTGGCGGCGCTGCCGGCCCCCGGCGGCTCGACCCGGATGCTGGTCGGCGACTTCAACGCCACCCTGGACCACGCGAGGATTCGCGCTCTGCTCGACGAGGGCTACCGCGACGCCGCCGACGCGGCCGGCAACGGCCTGAGCACCACCTGGCCGTACTGGCCCTGGCACTACATGGGCGTCCTCATCCCGCGCGTGGCCCTCGACCACATCCTCGTCACACCCGGCGCCACGGTCCGCACCTTCGCCATCCACCCCGTACCCGTCACCGACCACCGAGCGATCCTCGCCGACCTGACCCTCCCCGAACCGGCCTGAAGCGCGGTCGGCCGGTTCGTGTGGCCTGACCGAAGCGCGTGTTTTGGCGGTCAGGGCGAGTGTCCGGACTTCGCGTCGGCGAGCGGGTCACTCCCAAGCGACCTCGAACCAGACCTCGCGACCGTTCGGGTGCTCGTCGACGCCCCAGCGATCGGACAGCGTCTCCACCAGGAACAGGCCCCGGCCGCTGGTGGCCATGGCGTCGGGTTCATCGCGCATGCAGGGCTTGCAGTCAGAACCCTGGTCGATGACGGAGACTCGGACGGCTTACCCGCGGAGTGATTCGGTGATCACCACGGTTATGGGGCCGCCGTCACGGGAGTCGGAGTGGACGGCGCGAGACGGTCCAGTTCGCTTGATCTTCGCTCGGCTCGCTGAGGCGGGGCGGGCAGCGCGGAGGGCCCGGTCTGCGGCTTGGCCGGGCCCTCCGCGGGTCGTGGGGAAGTGTCAGTGCGGGCTGGTCGCCGGGTGCCGTGGAGCTGGGTGGGCGGGGGCGGTGAGGCGCTTGCGGAAGACCCAGTAGGTCCAGGCCTGGTAGGCGAGGACGAAGGGGAGGGCGAAGACGCCTATCCAGGTCATGACGGTCAGGGTGTAGCCGCCCGAGGCGGCCTCCGCGACGGTGAGGCCGGGCAGCGGGGCCCGGTACAGCTCGGCGAACAGGGCGGCCGCGGTGAGGACGATGGTGGCGGCCGTGGCGGTGAAGGCCAGGGCCTCGCGGCGGTGCCAGGCGAAGGCCACGGCGGCGGCCAGGGCGGCCATCGCGGTGATGGCCGTGGCCCACACGGCGGGCTGGGCGGGCCAGGCGCCCGAGGCACCGGCCGCGCCGGGGATCGCCGGGAGGGTGACGGCCGCCACGGGCAGGGCCGCGAAGGCCGCGGTCAGGGCGAGGCGGCGGGCGCGGGCGCGCACCGGGCCGTCGGTCTTGAGCGCGGTGAAGACGGCTCCGAGCAGGGTGGCCAGCGCCAGGGCCAGCAGGGCGCCGAGCACGACGGCGAGCACCGTGTGGGCGAGCAGGTGGCCGAAGATCCCGCCCCACAGCAGGGGCGGCGCGACGCTGCCGCCGATGACGGCGGCGACGCACATGGTGCGCTCCCGGGCGTCGCGCACCTTCCCTCGCCACTCCAGGCCGATGCCCCGCACGATGAGCGCGACGATGACCAGCAGCATCGCCAGGTAGTAGGAGCTGAGCAGGCCCGCGTACCAGGCGGGGAAGGCCGCGAACGTCGCCCCGATCGCGGTGATCAGCCAGACCTCGTTGCCGTCCCAGACCGGCCCGATCGTGCCGAGCACCTGCCTGCGTTCGGCGTCGCCCCGCGCCACCAGCGGCAGGGTCGCGCCGACGCCGAAGTCGAAGCCCTCCAGCACGAAGTAGCCGGTCCACAGGATCGTGATGAGGATGAACCAGATGGTCGTCAGTTCCATGGTCGACTCGTCTCAGTACATGAGCGTGGGGGTCAGGTGCGCGCCGCTCGTCCGGGTGTCGGTGCCGTCGTCGTCGGGCACGGCCGGTCTCGGCTCGGGGCCGGCCTTGATGTGCCGGACGAACAGCACGGCCTCGGCCACGGCGAGCACGCCGTACAGCAGGGTGAAGACGGTGAGGGAGATCGCGACGTCGGTGAGGGTGACGCCGGGGGAGACGCTCGCCGCCGTCAGCAGCTCGCCGGTCACCGTCCAGGGCTGCCGGCCGATCTCGCTGAGCAGCCAGCCGGCCGTCATCGCCAGGGTCGGCAGCGGCAGGGCGAACAGGCAGAGCCGGGCGAACCAGCCGGGCACCGGGCGGCGGTCGCGGGCGGCCCCCGTACGGCGCCCGCGACCGGACGCCCAGGCGAGCAGGCCCCGGCGGCGGGTCAGCCACAGGCCCAGCAGGGCCAGGGCGACGGCGATCAGGCCGAATCCGACCATGACCCGGAACGACCAGTACACGACCGGGAGATTCGGCACGTAGTCGCCCGGGCCGAACTCCTGCACGTAGCGCCGCTGGATGTCGTCGATGCCCTGCACGGTGGCGCCCGCGTCGTGGGTGGACAGCAGGCTGAGCAGGCCGGGCATCTCGACGCCCGGCACCGGCGAGAACGGCGCGCCGGCCTGGTCGTGCCGCAGCCCTTCGGCGGCGGCGAGCTTCATGGGCTGCTGCTCGTGCAGCAGCTGCGCGGACCTGTCTCCGCTGTAGACGACGACGAGCCCGGCGATGGCGGTCATGATGAGCGCCCCGCGCAGGCAGCTCCGCCACATCGCCGCGTGGCCCGCCACGTCTCCGGCGCGGCGCTCGCGGCGGAGACGGTAGCCGCAGACGGCCAGCACGAAGACGCCGGCGACGACGAACGAGGCGGCGACCACGTGCGGCACCTGGGCGGTGGCGGTGGGGTTGGTGAGGACGGCCCAGATGTCGGTCATGCGGGCTCGGCCGTCGACGACCCGGTAGCCGACGGGGTGCTTCATCCAGGCGTTGGCGCAGAGGATGAAGTAGGCGGAGAGGTTGGAACCGATGACCGTGGCCCAGAGGGTGGCCAGGTGGACCGTCTTGGGCAACCTGTCCCAGCCGAAGATCCACAGGCCGAGGAACGTCGACTCCAGGAAGAACGCCAGCAGCGCCTCCAGTGCCAGCGGCGCCCCGAAGACGTCTCCGACGAAGGTGGAGTACTCACTCCAGTTCATCCCGAACTGGAACTCCTGCACGATGCCCGTGACCACGCCCATCGCGAAGTTGATCAGGAAGAGCTTCCCGAAGAACTTCGTCAGGGTGAGGTAGTGGTCCTTGCCGGTGATGTGCCACGCGGTCTGCAGCCCGGCGACGAACACGCCGAGGCCGATCGTCAGCGGCACGAACAGGAAGTGGTAGACGGTGGTGACCCCGAACTGCCACCGCGCCAGGTCGAGTGCGTCCATGACTCCTTCAATCGAGCGGCCAAGCTCTACATCCCGTAGTCCTACACTCAGTAGTACTACAAGCTGTAGAGCAAAGTGCGGTGAGGGCCCCCGAGATCGCTGCGAGCTTCGTCACAGTCCCGCCTGTTCCCGCCGACCCCCGTCATCCCCAACGATCCCGGCCCACCCCCCACCGCCGCGTCACCCACACGGCGGATCCTCGGCTCGGCCCCCCGGCCTACATCACGCGACCGCGTATCGCCCACAGGAGTACCGGCCGCCCGGAGCAGCGGAAACGCCCCTCGACCGCCAGGGCCCGGCCACGCACACAGCCTGCCCGGGCCGGTGCCGACCCCGACCGCGGGCGGGCCAGGCACACCGCTCAGATCCCACCTCGGGCGCCCAGAATCCGCGCGCGCAGCGCCCGCGGGGCCGGGACTGGGCGGGGGAGGTCGGGGTGGGGTGGTGGGTCAGAGGTGGTCGAGGTCGGTGGAGGTGGGGCCGCCGGAGAGGCGGGGGTAGCCGGGGCCTCGGTCGAAGAAGGGGGGGTGTGCTTGGCGGCGGAGGGCGGTGCGGAGGGCTTCGGTGGCCTGCTCGTCGATCTCGGGGGCGTCCTTGGGGCCGTGGAGGACGACGCCGTAGTCGTCGCGGGCGCCCTCGTACGACACCTTGCCGTCGCGGGCG
>JBIQJI010000029.1:0-66667 GCA_044507605.1 Actinomycetales bacterium
TCCTCGGCAGCGGCTCCGCCGCCGCCCCCACCGCCACCTGCACCAGCCCCTGACCTGCTGACCCAGGTCGGCTGACCAGCATCACGTGGCCGAACGGCCCGGACCGGTTCACCCGGTCCGGGCCGTTCTCGTTCTGGGCGGTGCCGCGCGACGCCGTGCCCGGGCCCGCCCGCGGTCAGGCGACGCGGAGGGGCAAGGTGCGCGGGCCGCGGACCTGGCCGAGAGCCCAGGTGACCGCCGCCGGGTCGTCGAGGGTGAACTCCGGGAAGCGGGACAGCCAGACCTCCAGCGCGACGCGCAGCTCCATGCGGGCCAGATGGGAGCCCACACAGCGGTGGATGCCGAGGCCGAACGCCGCGTGACGGTTGGCCTCCCGGTCGATGACGAACTCGCCGGCGCGGTCGAACTGGGCCGGGTCGCGGTTGGCCGCCGGGAACGACACCAGCACCCAGTCCTCGGCCTTCATCTCGACGCCCCGCCACGTCATGTCCTGCTTCACCAGCCGGGCCATCGTGACCGGTGCGTAGACCCGCAGGAACTCCTCCAGCGCGGTCGGCATCAGCTCGGGCTCGGCGACGAGACGTTCGCGGTCGGCCGGGGTCTGGGCCAGATGCCACAGCGATGCGCCGATCGCGCTCCACGTGGTGTCGATGCCGGCGATCAGCAGCAGGGCCATGGTGCCGGCCACATGCGACGCGTCGAGCTTGCGGCCGTGCAGCTCGGCGTTCATGAGGTACGTCGTCAGGTCGTCGCGCGGGTTGTCGGCGTGGTCGGCGATCTGCTCGTGAAGGTAGCCGAACAGCGCGTCCATCCCGGCCATCCGCTCCTCCGGCGGCAGGTTGACGCCTTCGAGCACGTTCTCGACGAACGTGCGGAACCGCGGCCCGTCCTCGGGCGGGAAGCCCAGCATGTCGGCGATGACCCGGATCGGGATGTGCTGGGCGTAGTCGTGTGCGGCGTCGACGACCGGCCGCCCCTCCACGGCGTCGATGAGCTCGTGGCACAGCGCCCGCGTCGCGGCCTCCCGCTTGGCGATCGCCGACTTGGTGAACGCCGGGAGCAGCAGCTTGCGCGCGTCGTGATGGAACGGAGGGTCGGACGAGATCGGCGGCACGCCGCCCACCGGCGCGAGCTCCAGCGGCGGGCGGTAGTTGCTCATGACGACCGCGCGGGACGAGAAGCGCTCGGTGTCGTAGGCGATCGCGGCGACGTCCTCGTAGCGGGTCGGCAGCCACGCGCCGCCGAACCGCTCCGTGTGCGCGATCGGGCAGCGCTGCCGCAGGTCGTCCTGGATGGAGTACGGGTCGGCCGCCCATTCGGGCTCGAAAAGCGAGAAGTCGCTCGCCCAATCCGACACCGGACCGGTGATGATCTCGCTGCGCGTCCCGAGCGGCACCGCCGCCCGCGCGTCCTGGTGGTCCGCGCCGAAGCGGTCGTCGACGCTCGTCTCGCCGGCCACGCCGGCGGCCCCGCCACTCGTCACGTCGTCGGCCATGTCAACCCGCCTCCTTGAGGTCGATCGCCCGCTCGGGGCAGTTGGCCACGGCGCGGCGCGCGGCGTCCTCCTGCCCCGGCGGCACGGTGCCATCGCCGACGACCTGGCCGTATCCTTCGTCGTCCTCGGCGAACAGCCCGGGGGCGAGGTCGTAGCAGCGGCCATGTCCCTGACAGCGCGTGGGGTCGATGTGCACCTGCACCGTCATCCTCCCGTCGGTTCGGTCGTGTCTTCGGCCGGGGCGAGGGCGCCCACCAGGCGGGTGAGCAGCGCCGCCCACTCGGCGTCGTCGACCGCGTGCCCCAGCGGCGCGACGAGCGCACTGCCCATCCCCAGCAGGAGACAGAAGTGGGCGAGCGCACCTGGCGACAGCGCGGCGTCTATCTCCCCGCCCGCCTGGCCGGCGCGCACCAGCTCGGCGAGCCAGTCGGCCTTCTCCCCCACGTAGTCGCGGGTCGGCCCGGCGACGTCGTCATCACGAGGGGCCGCGACCAGCGCCTCGACGATGAGCCGGCCGGGCGGGCCCTGCTCCTGATGGTGCGGCAGCCGCCGGCCCATGGCGAGCAGCAGGTCGGCGATCGACCTGCCGGCATCGGCGGCGAACAGGTCGGCCAGCATCGCCCGCCCATGCTCGCGCAACGCCGCCACCAGCAGCTCGGCCTTGGAGGGGAAGTGAGCGTAGAGCGCCCCGTTGCTCACTCCTGCCGCGGCGGCGATGTGGGCCACCCGGGTGCCGTCGTAGCCACGCGCGGCGAACACCTCGGCCGCCGCCTCCAGCAGCCGCTCCCGCGTTTTGGCGGCCGTCACCCCCGCTATGCGCCCCATGCCGAAATTAAAAGACTGTTCATTTGATATGTCAAGCCGGGACCGGCCGCACCCCATCAGGCCGCCGGCTCGGCGGGGCCGGCGGCGTAGGCGACCATCCAGTGGGGCCGCAGGCGGTAGTAGACGACGTCGGGCCCGAGGGTCAGGGGCGAGCGGCCGTAATGCTCGGTGAGATGGGCGAGGATCGCCGGCCACGCGGGGTCGGGCGGGCCGTCGACCGGATTGAGGACCTCGGCGACGCCGTGAGTGAACACCCCGAGCTCCTCGCCGCGCAGGTGGGCGACGCTGGCGGCCGGGCGGGCGGCGAGATGGCGCGCCTTGGCCGCCGACCTGTCGGTGCCGAAGACCCAGCGGCCGTGCAGGAAGTGCCCGTCGACGCCGCTGACGCGCGGCTCGCCCGACGCGGTCACGGTGGCGATCGACAGCACGCACATGCCGGTGAGCACGGCGGCGAGCCGGCTCGCGGTCAGCGTGTGCTCCCCCTCCCCGACGATCGAGCGCAGATGCGCGCCGGACCGGGACAGGGACGCGTCGAGCAGGGACTGGAGCTCGTCGAGCTCGGCGTGGGTCTCGTACATGCCCCCTACCTTGGCAGACGCGTCCGACAGAACCCCGGCGATCGCTCACCGCGAGCGGGGGCCGCCCGCCGCGGGGCCCTCCTCCGCGGGCCCTCCTCCGCGGGCCCCGCTTCGCGGACACCAGGGCGACGGGCGACCGGGCGGAGACGGCCGGGGAGCCCGGCCGCCGGGCACCGTCTTGACGCTCGCGACCAGGAGTGCGAAGCTCGTGGGAAAACGCTTTCCAAGAATGGAAGACATGTCTCAACGCAGCTATCGGGCCGCGATCGTCGGCACCGGCGCGATCGCCGCCGCGCACGCCCAGGCCCTGTCCGGCTCGGGCGGCCGGGCCTGCCTGGTCGCCGTGGCCGACGTGGACCTCGAACGGGCCAAGACGTTCGCCGACAACTGGAACGTCCCCGTGGCGTACCCCGGCCTGCCCGAGCTGCTGCGCGAGCAGGAAGTGGACCTGGTCCACCTGTGCACCCCGCCCGGGCTGCACGCGCCACTGGCGCTGGAATGCCTGCAGGCCGGGGCGACGGCCCTGGTGGAAAAGCCGCCCACGCTGTCGCTGGCCGAGCTCGACGCCCTCGCCGAGGCCGAAAGCCGCTCGGCCGGCCATGTGGCGACCG
The DNA here is from genome assembly GCA_044507605.1 of Actinomycetales bacterium. Taxonomy (GTDB): domain Bacteria; phylum Actinomycetota; class Actinomycetes; order Streptosporangiales; family Streptosporangiaceae; genus Thermopolyspora. The sequence goes on from JBIQJI010000029.1 coordinate 3,510, forward strand.
TGCTGCAGCACCGGTTCGGCGCGGGCGCGGTGCGGCTGCGCCGGCTGGCGGCGTCCGGCAGGCTGGGCCGGGCGCTGGTGGCGAGCAGCGACACGCGCTGGTATCGCGAAGAGGCTTACTTCGCGGCGCCCTGGCGTGGCAGATGGGAGTCGGAGGGCGGCGGGCCCACAATGGGCCACGGCATCCACCAGTTCGACCTGCTGCTTTCGGTGCTCGGCCCATGGCGGGAGGTCACCGCCGTCGCCGCGCGCCAGGCCCGGCCCGTCGACACCGAGGACGTGTCGGCCGCGATCGTCACGTTCGAGTCCGGCGCGGTCGCCACCGTGCTCAACTCGGTGGTGTCGCCCCGCCAGACCAGCGCGCTGCGCTTCGACTTCGAGCACGCGACGGTCGAGGTGGAGCACCTGTACGGCTACACCGACGACGACTGGACCTTCACCCCGGCCCCAGGCCACCAGGACCTGGCCGACGAGTGGGCCGCCCTGTCCGCCCACACCGGCGGCACCGGCCCCAGCGGCCACGCCGACTGGTTCGCGGCCGTGCTCGACGCCCTGGACAAGGGTCTCCCGCCCCCGGTGACCACCAGCGACACCCGGCGGACCATGGAGTTCATCGCCGCCCTGTACGCCTCGGCCTTCACCGGCGAACGCGTACGCGCCGGCCGGATCGCCCCCGGCAGCCCGTTCGCGCTGCGCATGGACGGCGCCCAGGCCCCTTGGGGACCTGGCAAGCCCAAGGCCGCCGAGACCCCCGGCGGGCCCGGGGAGCCGGGAGAGCCGGCGAAGGCCGGGTGAGCCTCCGCGCGGCCCCGGCGCCGTCCTCGGCTCCGCGCGTCCGGCAGCAGGCAGCGCGCCCTCGGCGCGTTGTCGATCTTGCACTAGGGTCCTGGTCGTCGACGCCGCGAGGCCCACCATGTGGGTGAACGCACGCCTGGAGGCCTGGATGAACCTGACCCGCCTGCACGAGGTCGACGACGACCCCGCGATCATGATGGCCGGACGCACGCTGACCTACGCCGACGTGCGGCGGGCCGCCGGCGCCCTCGCGGCGCGTCTCGACGGCGTGTCGCGGGTGGCGGTCTGGGCCGAGCCGACGCCGGAGGCCTGCGTGGCGCTCGTGGGGCTGGCCGAAGCCGGCGTCGAAGTCGTCCCCCTCAACCCGAAGCTCGGCAGCGCCGAACTCGGCCACATCCTGACCGACGCGCGCCCCGAGGCCGTCATCGGCGCCGACGTCGGCGGCCTGCCCCGCCTCGACGTGGACCTCGACGCCGGGCACGACGGCCACGACGTCCTCGCCCGCCGCTCCCGCGGCCCCGAGGACATCGCCCTGGTGATCTACACCTCGGGCACGACCGGCCGCCCGAAAGGCGTCCTCATCCCCAGGCGCGCCATCGCCACCAACCTCGACGCGCTCGCCGACGCCTGGGCGTGGACGGCCGCCGACCGGGTGGCGCACGCGCTCCCGCTCTTCCACGTGCACGGGCTGATCCTCGGCGTCATCGGGCCGCTCCGGCTCGGCGGGCACGTCCACCACTTCGGCCGCTTCACGCCGCAGGCCGCCGCGTCCGCCCTGTCGGCAGGCGCGACCATGCTGTTCGCGGTGCCGACGATCTACCACCGGCTCGCCGACGCCGCCGAGACCGACCCCGCCGTGGCCGCCGCGCTGCAGCGGGCGCGGCTGCTGGTGTCGGGCTCCGCCCCGCTGCCCGCCCGCACGTTCACGCGCATCGAACGCGCGACGGGCCGGCGCATCGTCGAACGTTACGGCCTCACCGAGACCATCATGAACACCGCCGTACGGGCCGACGGGGAACGCCGCCCCGGCGAGGTGGGCCGGCCGCTGCCCGGCGTCGACCTGCGCGTCGTCACCGACGACGGCACCGACGCCCCCCTCGACGGCACGACCATCGGCGAGGTGGTGGTCCGCGGCCCCAACCTGTTCCTCGGCTACCTGAACCGCCCCGACGCCACGGCCGAGGTCATGCGCGACGGCTGGTTCTGGACCGGCGACCTCGCCACCCGCGCCCCCGACGGGTACGTGCGCATCATCGGCCGCAAGTCCACCGACCTGATCAAAACGGGCGGCTACAAGGTCGGCACCGGCGAGATCGAGGCGGCGCTCCTCGACCACCCCGCCATCAGGGACGCCGCCGTCACCGGCGAACCCGACGAAGACCTCGGCGAACGCATCGTCGCATGGATCGTCGTCGAGCCCGGCGCGACACCCCCGTCCGAGCAGGAGGTCGCCGACCACGTCGCCGCCCTGCTCGCCCCCCATAAACGCCCACGATCCGTACGAATCCTCGACGACCTGCCCCGCAACGCCATGGGCAAAGTCGTCAAACCCCGCCTCACCGCCTCCTCGTAGCCGCCGGCCGTCCCCGCCCGATCACGCCGAAGGCGCAATCCCGGGCCGAGGCACGGCCCGGGCACGCCCGGCCCGCCCTACTCCTGCGTCGCCTGGCCGGCCGCCCCGGCGGGGGCGTACCGCAGATCCAGCACACCCGTGCGGAAGGTCGCGGAGGAGACCAGCCGCAGCGGGATCGGCTCCGCCCCCTCGTCGAACAGCCGCATCCCCTTGCGCACCGCGATCGGATGCACCAGCAGATGCAGTTCGTCCAGCAGCCCGGCGGCCAGCAGCTGGCGCACGATGGAAATCGACCCGCTCATCGCGATGGTCCCGCCCGGCTCGTTCTTCAGCGCGGTGACCCCCTCGACCAGATCACCGGCGAGCACCTCCGAGTTGCGCCAGTGGAACTCCAGCCGCTGCCGCGACACCACGACCTTCCGGGTGTCCCCGAGCACCTTGGCGATCTCCGCATCCTCCTCACCGGCGGTCTCCCGCTCCGGCCAGGCCCCGGCGAAGCTGTCATACGTCTTGCGGCCGAGCAGAAACGCGTCGGCCCCCATCAGATCACTGCTGACGGCCTCGCCCATCTCATCGTTGAAGTAGGGAAAGTGCCACTGGTCGGGCGCCTCGACGACCCCATCGAGCGAAATGAACAGCTGCGCGACGATCTTCTGCATGGTGACTCCCATCGAACTCATGCTGTCTTCTCCCGATAAGACGACACGCCTCGGCAAAACTCATCGCCGCCGCACGCGCCCCTCCCCCTCGCACCACGCCCGCAGCGCAGGCCGCCCGCCCGTTCACACCCGCAGGCGACCGCCCCTGACGACGCACTCGCCGGTGCTCCTACCCCCGGCACCTACGCCCCAGGCCGATCGCCGACCGCGTACGCGAACCACACCGACTTGCCCCGATCACCGGCATGCCGGACCACTCCCCACCTGGTGGACAACTGCGCGACCATGGTCAAACCACGGCCATGCACTGCCGAAGGGCCTGTGCTGCGCACACGCGGCCGCCCAGCCCCTGCGTCCTCCACCGCGCCCGTCAACATTCCCGCCCCCGAATTCAGGCACAGGCTGATCGTGGTTTCTCCGGTGCCGTGGATCAGCGCGTTGGAGAACGGCTCGGCGAGGATCACGGACACGTCGTCGATGCCTTCCTCGGGCACGCCCCATTCGGTCAGGGTCTTGCGGGCCTGTCTTCGTGCTTCTCCGGCGAATTTCGCCTCAGGCCGCCACGCCCACACGGCCCGCAGGGCGTTGTCCCTACCGCGTCCACGGAGGCAGCGCTCACCCACAGGTGCCCCCTGTCGTCGACGCCCTGGGCCGATCGGCCGGGTACTCGACGGACCCGATCGCCTCCCGCACCTCCTGGTGGCCGCCGACCGCGACCGAATCGCCGTATCCGCATATCGGTACTGCGTAGAACTGGCGGCCGTACACCAGGTACATCACCAGCCGGCCGGGAGTGGTCAGGCGCGCAGGCGCGCTGCCGTATGTCCCAGTGGAGCAGCTGAACGCCGACGACCGGAATACCTCGCGCGTGCCGCCCGACCTGACGTCTGGTCGTTCTCATCGCGACCTCCTCCACATCAGGGCCATCGCGTCCGGGACCTTGGTCATGGTTCGCACCTCCACTGGCCGAGAGCCCGTCGAGCGGCCAGCGCTTCAGCGGGTTCGTGTTTTGCCACTCGTTGACTTGGGGCGGTGCCATAATTGATGTCACACTACGTAAATGACAAGTCACGTAGTGTGGTCATAGTGGCCGCAGTATGACCACACGGATCGCGAGCCCGAGCCGACGACCAGCCGCAGCATCGGCGGATCGGGACGTGCCTGGAAATGGTCCACCAGGTCCAGCCCTACGATTTCGACCCGTTCCGCCTCATCCCGGCCGGCCGGCAGCCGGGCGGCCTCCGCCGGCGCGAGCCCGCTCCCGCAGCACAGGTCCAGCCACCGTACGCAGGCCGACTCCGCGCTGCGGCGCGTCAGCTCCGCCATGATGTCCAAGCCGAGCTCACGACCAGGCCGTTGGAGCCGTTGAGCGACCGCTGGCGATTCATCGCGCAGTCGGCCACCACCGACGACCGCTCCAGCGCATCATCGTCCGGCAATCGCGTCATCCGATCATCGTGTCGCCCGCCCGCTGCGCCGAAGCCCGCGGCGGGCCGGTCGGCGGGACGGCGCGGTTTCGCGCCGGGGGTCGGCGGCCTGGCCGGTGCGAAGGGCGGTCCGAGGTCAGGCGTGTGCGGCGAGGGCGTCCTCGGGGTCGTCGCCTTCGGCGAAGCCCGGCACCCAGCGGATCACCTCGTCGCGGAAGCGGGCCGTGGTGCCGAGCTGGCACAGCACGCCGACGCCCGCGGCGTGCACCCGGTTGATCAGCACGTATGACGGCGGCAGGTTGAGCTGCCGGACCACGTTCGTGGGGCGCAGGTCGGTGGCGTAGGCGGCCTGCCGCCGCAGCCATTCCCGGCTGAAGGTGAACTCCTCGACCTGGGTCGGCTCGACGTACGGCGTGAGGAAGGAGCGCAGGGCGTCGACGTCGATGTCGATGTGCGGCTGGATGAATCCTTCTTCGCGCAACCCGCGCACGACGGTGTCCATGTCACCCTGGTTGAAGATCCGCATGAGCGTGCCGAAGGCTTTCGGATGGCCCTCGGGCATGCGGTTGACCGCACCGAAGTCGATCACGCCGAGCCGCCCGTCGGGCAGCACGCGGAAGTTGCCGGGGTGGGGGTCGGCGTGCAGCATGCCGACCCGGGACGGCGAGCAGAACAGGAACCGCACGAACAGCAGCCCGAACCGGTCGCGCTGCTCCTTGGTGCCGTCGGTGATGATGCGGGACAGTGGCAGGCCGTCGAGCCATTCGCTGACCAGCACCTGCTCGTTGGCCGCCACGACGTCGGGGACGAAGAAGTCGGGGTCGTCGGCGAACTCCTGGGCGAACGCGTGCTGCGCCTCCGCCTCGCGCAGGTAGTCGAGCTCTTCGGCGAGCCTGTCGCGCAGCTCGTCGAGCACGGCGCGCACGTCGAGGCCCGGCAGCAGCGCGCCGAACAGCATGCCGAGCCGGGACAGCTGCCGGAAGTCGCTCATGAGGGCGCGACCGGCCCCCGGATACTGGATCTTCACCGCGACTGGCCTGCCGTCGTGCCACACGGCCCGATGCACCTGCCCGATCGAGGCGGCGGCCGTGGGGTCGTCGTCGAACTCGCGAAAGTACTCCCGCCAGTCGTCGCCCAGCTGCTCGGCGAGCACCTGGTGCACGGTGGCGGCGGGCAGCGGCGGCGCGGACTCCTGCAGTTTGGTGAGCGTGGCACGGTAGGGGCCCGCGATCTCGTCGGGCAGGGCGGCTTCGAAGATCGACAGGGCCTGGCCGAGCTTCATGGCCCCGCCCTTGAGCTCGCCGAGGACCTTGAAGATCTGCTCCGAGGTGCGCTGCTGGATCTCGGATGCGACGACCTCGGCCGGTCTGCCGCCGATGCGCTTGCCGAGGCCCAGCGCGGTGCGCCCGGCGAAACCGATGGGGAGGGCCGCGAGTTTCGCCGAGCGTGTGACGGCACGTCGAGGGAGGTCACTCACGCCACCATTGTCGGCGAAAGGGACTCCTTTCGCATACAGCCACATTGCGGATGCACCTCCCAGGATCGTCCACGCCACTGCTGACCAGGCAGAACATCAAGCGTACGGCCCTCGAGCACATGCTCACGGCCGGCACCATCACCGTCCGCCCAGCCGCCGGCCCGGCCGCCGGGTCCGGTGGAACGGCCGGTGTGATCGTCGGGGCGGGGAGTGCCGGGCCCGTCGAGAAAGGACAGCGCGTGGCCGGCGGTGGCCGCCGCGACCAGCGTGGACAGCACCGTGCCGCAGGCGTGCTCTCCCGGCGGGAAGCCGCCCAGCTGCCGGATCAGCAGCGGCCACGCCGGGTCGTTGTCGCGCCGGGTCAGGTCGAGGCAGCGCAGGCAGCAGGTGCGGCCCGGCAGCACGAGCGGCCCGACCAAGCCGCTCCCCTCGAACGCGGTCGCGAGCAGATGCGGCACGCCCCGCTCGCCGAGCTCACGGGGGAGCGCATCGTCGAGCGGCGTGACCGGCGCGAGCACCGCCAGGTCGGGTGGGCGGGCCCAGTCGGCGGGGTGCGACGCGGCGCGGCCGGTCCAGGCGTTGAGCGAGGGCGCGACGCGCAGCGCGGCCGCCACCGCGCCGTCTTCGCGCCGCCCGCCGACGTCGCCCCAGCCGAGGCCGCCCGGCACCACGTCGCACCGCCGCGCGATCCCGGCATCGATGACGCACAGGTTGCCGACTCCGGCGGCGGCGAGCAGCACCGCCACCTGCGCGCCCACCCGGCCCGCGCCGTAGACCCGCACATGCGCCGCGCGCCGGCGCAGCATCGCGCCGAGGCCGCCGTCGGCCGCGTCAGGCGCCAGGGAGAGCGCGGCGAGATCGGGCGTGAGGCGGTCGCGCTCGGCGACGTCCATCGACCGCAGCGCGTCACGGCGCACCGCACCATCGTCGAGCAGCCCGTGCCGGGCCAGCAGGTCGAGCGTGGCCCGCACGGCCGCGCCGCCGAGCCCGCGCCGCCCGGCCCTGGCGCTGATCTCGGCGGCGGTGCGGGTGCCGTCGAGCGCGTCGAGCAGGTCGCGGACGGCGGGCTCGACCCCGGTCAGCATGACGGCGTGGGGCGGATGGACGCCGAACTGCACAGTGCGCCCGTCACGGTCGAGACGGCGCAGTGCCGGCTTCAGTCGTGGCCTCATGCCGCGACCCTGCCACAGCCCTGATCCCACCGTACGACGCGACCGCGCCGCCTGTGGATAACGGGCCGCTTGGAAAATGTGAGGAAAATCACTAGTATGCGCGTGATGGGATACAAGTCCTTGCCAGCCTCGCATCCCGCATCCAATCAACCGGCAAACGCGGATTGACCAGCGAGAACGTGACCGACCCCCTGTGGAATGGCGCCAGCGTCGGCTACCGTGCTTATGTGCCCCCCGAGACAGTCGAGGTGCGCCGGAGCGCACGACGCCGACGGACCGTATCCGCATACCGCGATGGCGACAAGACCATCGTGTTGCTTCCGGCCGGGCTGAGCAGCACGGACGAGGAGCAGTGGGTGCGCCGCATGCTTGACCGCCTCGCGGCCAAGGAGCAGCGCAGGCGCCCCACCGACGACGACCTGCTGGAGCGGGCCAAAGAGATCGCCGGCCGCTACCTGGAGGGCAAGGCGCAGCCCGTCAGCGTGCGCTGGGTCGAGAACCAGCAGCACCGCTGGGGTTCCTGCACGCCCGATCAGGGCACGATCAGGCTATCAGCACGGCTTCGGGGCATGCCGTCCTGGGTGGTCGACTACGTCATCATGCACGAGCTCGTGCACCTCCTGGTCCCCAGCCACGGCCCCCGCTTCTGGTCCCTTGTGGAGCGTTACCCCAAGGCCGAGCGCGCCCGCGGCTTCCTGGAGGGCTACTCCATGGCCGCCAACACCGCCGCAGCCGAAGACTGCGGCTGACCTCCCGCCTTCCCCGCGCCCAGCCGGAATGGCACATTCCTCGGGTTCGTATCCTGTTTTGTCATTGTGTGCGGTTTATGCAGCTGTTTCGGCTGGTGATGCCTTTTCGGGCGAGGACGATACCCGTGCCGTCCGCGGTGCTCCGGCTTTCAGGCCGGGGGTGAAGCGGATCGTCCTGCCGAGCGGGCGAAGCGCCGGGAACGCTGTAATGGGGCGAACGATAGGGCAGGGTGGTGCGCGGGGCGGGCTCGGCCTGTCCGATGGACGCCGTGTGCGTACGCGCGGCGGCGGAGAGGCGAAGCGGCGCTCCGGGGCGGCACGCGGCCGGGCATATCCTGTGGGACAGGTCCGGGACCGGCCGAAGGCAGGGCCGGACGTGACGGGGAACAGTGCCGGACGGGGCGTGCGGGTGGCGAAGGTGGGATGGCGATGACGGGACGGATCGCCGCCGTGCTCGTCACTCCGGGCATGGCCGCCGCGTCGCCGCCGGGGGTGGACCCGGCGGAGTTCCTGCTCGCGATGGCCGAGGACACCTACGAGGTCGTGGCCGGCCTGGAGTTCGTCCGGCCGATGATCCTCGACGCGGGGGTGCCGGGCCTCGACGACATCGTCTGGCCGGGCACGCCGATCGCGCCGGTGGCCGACCCGTCGATCGGGGCCATGTTCGCGGCCCTGGAGCCGTACGGCGACGAAGGCGTCATCGTCTGCGGCGACGCCCCCGACCTGCCCGCGCTGCTGATCGGCAAGCTCTTCCGCGCCCTCGGGCGCTCACCGGTCGCCGTGTGCCCCGCCGACGGCGGCGGCGCCGTGGCCATCGCCGGCCGTCTCCCCTGGCCCGACTGGGCCGACCCGGTCGCCGGCATCGACGCCGCACGCTCGGAGGTCTCCGGCCCGGACGTCTCCCGCCCGAATGTCCCCCTTCGGCACGCGCCCGGCCGTGCCGCTCCCGATCCGGAGATGCCGAATGCGTCGGGCGCGCTCGCCACGCCGGGCCCGCTGGACGTACCCGATGTCGTCGGGGTGCTACGTGCGCGGGCCCCGGGCCGGCGCATGGTGGCGACCGGCCCCGCCTGGCATCGGCTGCGGACCCCGGCGGACATTTCCGGGCTCGACGTTGACTTGGAAGGGTGGGAGAGCACCCGGGCGCTCCTCACCTGACGGGCGCCATCGGGCCGGCCGATGCGACGGCCGACCTGGACGGGCTCGCCGCCCAAGAGTCGTCGACGCGTGAGCGCTCTCCCCGCCCGGCCGCGCGTCAGCCCTGATCGGCCGTGAGGGCGGGCAGGCGCAGCTCGGCGAAGATCGAGCGGTGGTCGGTCTGCGGGATCTTGTGGACGCTGTAGTCGAGGATCGCGAGCCGCTGGTCCGCCAGCAGGTGGTCGATCGTGATGATGGGCGGGACCCGCTTGTTGGCCGGCCAGGTCGGGATCAGGCCCTTTCCCGTGCTGTCGCCGGCGTCGGCGTAGCCGCGGGCCACCACCTTGCGCAGCTCGGCGTGGTCGAGGCTGGAGTTGAAGTCGCCGACCAGCACGCGGAACGGTCCGGTCTTCTGCGCCGACGGCAGGTCGCGCAGCCCTTCGGTCCACTGGGTCACCTGCGGCCCGAGCGGCGTGAACGGGTGGACGTCCACGATCTGCACGATCTGCCCGTCGGGGAGGGTCATGCTCGCCGTGGGCATGTTGTGCCCCACCGAGTGGAACAGGTCGTCCAGCTCGGTCAGCGGGTAGCGGGCGTACAGGCCGCTGCCCGACGCGCTCCACTCGTCCTTCAGGATCCGGTACGGCATGATGCTTTTCAGCCCGGCCGCGTCCAGCCGCTCGACGGCGTCGGGGGTCAGTTCCTGGGTGCTGAGCACGTCGGGACGCAGCCGCCGCACCAGCGCCATCACGGCGTCGGTGTCGGCGCGGCCGAAGAGCAGGTTGCTGCTCATGATCCGCAGGGTCGGCCCGGTCACCGACGGCTGACCCGACGGGAGGGCCCTGGGGATCACGGCGAACCCCATGGCCGCGGTCGTGGCGATCGCCGCCGCGGTGACGGTCCGCTTCTTGGACAGGATCGCGAGCAGCAGCGGCACCAGCGACCCGGCGGCGGCGTACGGGGTGGCGGTCATGATCTGTGTGGCGAACGAGCCGCGTTCGAGGCCGCAGAGCCGCGCGATGGCCCAGGCGGCGAACGGTGTCACGGCCACCCAGGCCAGTGCGCCGGGAACGCGCCAATTTCTGTTCCTGCGCTGCGGGGTGACGATCACCCCGCCGACTCCGGTCCCCGACATCCTGGTGTCCATGTCCCCCCGTCCGCCCTGCTCCTGCGACATTCCCGGAATGCCTACCGACCTGACTTTAATCACGAGATGTGTAAGCCGCGTGCAAGAAAGGTGCAGCGGCCGCGCATCGACAGATCCTCATATTTTTCTTAATTTCGCTGCGTCGCAGCTCAGCAGGGGGACCCATGCCGGCACGGCCGACATCGGCCACGTGGCGGATCGAGGGTCCTGCCGGTGCCACCGGGCAGGTCGAACAGTGCCGTGCGGAACGAACAGTGCCGCGCGGGACGAGCAGAGCCGTGCGGACGACGATTGACGCCGCTGGGCGGGCGGGGATCCCGGCATCGCCGAGGCGACCGGATCGGCGGGGTCAGGTCAGGCCGTGGCGGGGGCGTCGCCGAGGGCGGCGGCGCGGGTGCGGAGGGCGAGGCGGCGGGTGGCCTCGTCCGAGAGGTCGGGGATCTCGTCGACCGGGAACCAGCGCAGATCCAGGGACTCATCGCTGATCACGGCCTCCGCGCCGGGCGGTGCCAGGGCGCCGTACTCCCGGTCGAGATGCCAGCTGTGCGGCGGATGGCACCACACCTTGTGCCGGTCGAGGGCGAGCGGCCCCGGCAGCAGGCGCAGGCCCTCGATGCCCGACTCTTCGGTGGCCTCGCGCAGCGCGACCTCGGCGACGGTGGCGTCGGCGCGCTCGCAGTGCCCGCCCATCGGCAGCCACATGCCGGCCTTGCGGTGCAGGGTGAGCAGCACCCGCTCCCGGTCGTGCGACAGCACGGCCGTCGTGGCCGTGAGATGGCCGGGCACGCACTCACGCCACATGGCGTCGTCGTATGCCGCCAGGTGCCGCAGGAACTCCGTGCGCAGCGCCTCCTCGGCCGGGCTCGGCGCGGCCCACGCGGTGAGCACCGACACCGCGTCGGCCCGCAGATCGGTCATGCGCGCGGACCGGCGGGCCCGTCGCCCGCAGATCCGTCGCCGTCGGGCCCCTGCTCGCCCGGCCCCTGCTCGCCGGGTCCCTTGTCATCGGATCCCTTGTCGTCGGGCCCCTCGGCGCCGGGTCGCGGTTCGCCGGACGGCGGGGCCTCCAGACCGGACAGGTCCAGCTCCGTCTCGCCGGCGACGAAGCCGAGCGGGTCGTCGAGGTCGCCGGCCGTCGGCATCAGGTCGGGGTGGCTCCACAGCGCGTCACGGCCCTCGACGCCCCGGTCGGCCCGCAGGGCCTGCCACAGGGTCGCCGCCTCGCGCAGCCGCCGGGGGCGCAGCTCCAGCCCCACCAGCGTGGCGAACGTGCGCTCGGCCGGCCCGCCGGTGGCCCGGCGGCGGCGTACGGTCTCGGAGAGGGCCACGGCGGCGGGCAGCTTGCCCTGGGCGGCGTTGTCGACGACCGCCGACACCCAGCCCTCCACGAGGGCGAGCAGGGTCTCCAGCCGGGCCAGGGCGGCCTTCTGCTGCTCGGTGTCTTCGGGCTTGAGCATGGCGCCGCCGCTCAGCGCCTCCTGCAACTCGGCCGGGTTGGTGAAGTCGAGCCGGCCGATCTGCTCCTCCAGGGCCGACACGTCGACCTTGATGCCCCGGGCGTACTCCTCGACCGCGCCGAACAGCCGTGCCCGCAGCCACGGCACGTGGTGGAACAGCCGCTGGTAGGCGGCCTCGCGCAGCGCCAGGTAGAGCCTGATCTCTTCGTTCGGGATCTCCAGGCCCTGGCTGAACTTGGCGATGCCGCCGGGCAGCAGCGCCGCGTTGTCGGACAGCGGCAGGCCGATGTCGGCGGAGCCGATCACCTCGCCCGCGAGCGAGCCGAGCGCCTGGCCGATCTGGGTGCCGACCATCATGCCGCTCATCTGCTTGATCATGCCGACGAGCGGCCCGGCCATCGCCTTGGCCTGCTCGGGCAGCTGCGGGCTGCTGAGCGCGCCGCCCATGGTCTCGACCATGCGCTCGGCTATGGGGTCGCACAACCGCTTCCACACCGGGATCGTCTTCTCGATCCACTCAGATCTGCTCCACGCCTGCGGAGAGGTGACGCCGCTGGGCAGCGTGGTGGCTTCGTTCAGCCACAGGTCGGCGAGCTGAAGCGCGTCGACGATCTGTCGTCGCTCGCCCTCCATCACGCTGGGATCGCCCTGGGCCACGACGGCGTGCCGGGCGATGTTCTTGGCCATGTCCCAGTTGACGGGCCCGGCGCTCGGATTGGCCAGCATGTCGGCGAACTGCCGCATGGCCGCCGCCATCTGCTCCGGGCTGCCGAACATGGCGAACGGATTGTCGTTGGGGTCGTTTTCGCGACCTGGCAGGTCAGTCACCGGTCTACCTCGTGCAGGATGGAGGAGTCCACACCAGCCACGTTATCCGCCGTACGACGGATCAGTGCAAAGCGAGGACCTCGTGCCTACCTCGAAACGCCACCGCCCACCGGTCGTCGCCGTCACCGGCGCGGCCTCCGGAATCGGCCGCGCGTTCCTTGCCAAAGTCGCCTCCGCTGCGGATTTTCGCAGAGTCGTGGCCATCGACGATCACCGCGGCGATGTGTCCGACGTCACGTGGCGAGTGCTCGACGTGCGTGATCCGCTCTTGGCGAACCGGATCTCCGATGTGGACGTGCTGGTGCATCTCGCCGGCGACTACGGGCTCGACTCCGACCCCGAGGAGCGCCGCGCCTACAACCTGCGCGCCGCCCAGACCGTGCTCACCGCCTGCGCCGCCGCACGGGTGCGGCGTGCGGTGCTCGTGACGAGCGCGATGGTGTACGGCGCGGTGGCCGACAACCCGGTGCCGCTGCCCGAGGACGCCCCCGTGGCCGCCGAGCCCGACGCGGGCATCGTGGGCGACCATCTGGAGGTCGAGGCGCTGGCGCGCAGGTCGCTGCGCAGCCACCCCGGCCTGGAGGTGACGGTGCTGCGTCCCGCGACCGTGGTCGGGCCCGACATCGACACCGTGGTCACCCGGCATTTCGAGGCGCCGCGCCTGCTGACGGTCAAGGGCTGCTCGCCGCGCTGGCAGTTCTGCCATGTCGACGATCTGGTGTCGGCGCTGGAGATGGCCGCCCTGGGGCTGGTGTCCGGCGTGGTCGCCGTCGGCTCCGACGGGTGGCTGGAGATGGAGCAGGTGGAGGAGATCTCGGGGCTGCGCAGGTTCGAGCTGCCCGCCGGGCTGACCTTCGGCACCGCGCAGCGGCTGCACCGTCTCGGCATCACCCCGGCCCCGGCCGCCGACCTGCGCTACGTCGTCTACCCGTGGGTGGTCGACTGCGCCACTTTGCGCGCCGCCGGCTGGAAGCCGGCCTGGTCGAACGAGGCGGCGCTGGTGCGGCTGCTGGAGCTGCGGGCCGGGCATCACGCGGTCGTGGGGCGGCGCGTGTCGGGCAAGGACGCCACGCTCACGGCGGCCACGGCGGCGGGGGCGACCGTGGCGGTCATCGGCACGGCGGCCATCGTCCGCGCGGCCCGCAGACGCCGGCGCTCGTGATCTTCTCGGCCCGGCGGCGCCATGCTGTGGTGATGCGCGGGGCCCGTGCGCGCCGGCGCTCACGCGCGTAGCCGGGAGCGGCCGGGACGGGAGCGGCCGGGAGCGGCGGGGAGATATGCCGCGTACCCTGCTTCCCGCAGTCCGACCGCGTGTTCGTCGGGCCCTCCGAGTAGCCTGCTTGAGTGGACGTCATTCGGTTGCTGGGCATTCGCGACACCCCGTTGTCCGTGGACGAGGTGCTGGGAGCGGTCGCAGACCACGGGGCGGGTGGCACCGTGCTCTTCACGGGCACCGTGCGCGATCAAGATCATGGCAAGGCCGTGGCCAGGCTGTCCTACTCCGCGCATCCCACGGCGGAGACCGAGCTGCGCCGCGTCGCCGAGAAGGTCGCCGCCGACTTCCCGGTCAGCGCGATCGCGGCCGTGCACCGGGTCGGTGACCTCGAGCTCGGCGACATCGCCGTCATCGTGGCCGTCGCGAGCGCGCATCGCGGCGAGGCGTTCGAGGCGTCCCGGCGGCTGATCGACGACCTCAAGCGCGAGGTGCCGATCTGGAAGCACCAGGTCTTCAGCGACGGTTCGACCGAGTGGGTCGGCGCCTGCGGCTGATCCGCCCGACGCCCCCGCCCGGCTTCGCCCGAGTCCACCCCGCGATCCGCCCGAGCCGGCTCTCAGCCGGTTCGAGCCGGTTCGACGCTCCGCCGCGGTCGAGTGGTGCGGGCATCGTGGTCTTGAGCGCATAGAGTGCCGTCATGTCGCGACGAGCACTGACCTTGATGGTGGCGGGCCTGCTGACTCTCGCGCTCGCGGTCGCCGGCGCCTGGTTCCCCGTGCCGTACGTCGTGCTGAGTCCCGGCCCGACCGAGAACACCCTGGGTGTCGTCAAAGGCAAACCGGTGATCGACATCAAGGGCCACAAGGTCTATCCCACCTCGGGTTCGCTGAGCCTGGTGACCGTCGCCTACCAGGGCGGGCCGGAGAACCGCGTCGACCTGCTCACCGCGCTGCGCGGCTGGATCGACTCGTCCATGGCGGTCGTGCCCGAGGAGACGATCTTCCCCAGGTCGGTCACACCGCAGCAGGTCGAGCAGGAGAACACTCAAGAGATGGCGAGCTCGCAGCAGCTCGCGACGGCCGCGGCGCTCACCGAGCTGAAGATCCCGGTACGGATCAGCGTGGGGTCGATCGAGCCCGGCTCGCCCGCCGCCTCCGTGCTCAAGGCCGGCGACGAGATCGACGCCGTCGACGGGGTGCCGGCGACCACGACCGACCGGGTCGTCGCGGCCGTGCAGAAGCACAAGCCGGGCGAGAAGGTGCGCATGACGATCAAGCGGGACGGCAAGATCCTCGACCTGACCGTCGGCACCAAGACCGGAAAGAACGGCAAGGCCGTCGTCGGCGTGCTCTTGGCGCCCAAGTCGCCCTTCGACGTCACCATCAACGTCGGTGAGGTGGGCGGGCCGAGCGCCGGGCTGATGTTCTCGCTGGGCATCTACGACAAGCTGACACCGGGCGCGCTGACCGGCGGCAAGGCGATCGCCGGCACCGGCACGATCACCCAGCAGGGGCAGGTCGGGCCCATCGGCGGCATTCAGCAGAAGATGGTCGGGGCGCGCAAGGCGGGCGCCACGATCTTTCTGACCCCCGCCGACAACTGCGCCGAGGCCATGCGGGCGGTGCCCGAGGGCCTCAGCCTGGTCAAGGTGACCACGATGCACGGCGCCATCCAGGCGATCGAGAAACTGCGCTCCGGGTCGACCGACGTGCCGCGCTGCTCGGCGGGCTGACCGCTTTGCTATCCGGCCGAGGGCCGCCGCGTCGTTCCTCACCGGTTTCCGGATCGAGTCGTCGACCGGTCGCGGTGGGCGAAGTGTTACTTTCTTTGTGCAGGTCAGGCAGTGTGTGCCGGGTTGCCGACCGGTGGCTTTGGCCGACATTTGACCGATTTGTGGGAACCTCGCCCTTCGGTGGTCCGTTGGGCACCCTGGGTGGTGTCCGACGCGTGGCGCGAGCCGTACCACCACCGGACCGTGCCACAGCGGCACAAGCACGGCGTCCAGCCTGCCGGTGTAGGTTGCCACACACGGACCGTTGCTCTGAGACAAGGGGTGGGCATTGAGCTTCCGGACCCCCGGAGCCGGCCGGGCGATGCGCGTGCCCCGTCGGCCGAGACTGCTTGTTCCCGTCCTCATCGCCGTCGTGGCGATCGTGGCGCTGTTCTTTGTGTTCACCGGCATCTACACCGATTACCTGTGGTTCGACTCGGTGCACTACGCGTCGGTGTTCTCCACGGTGCTGTGGACCCAGATCCTGCTGTTCCTGCTGGGCGCCGCGCTCATGGTCGGCATCGTCGGCGGCAACATGATGCTGGCCCACCGCCTGCGGCCTCTGCGCGACATGCCCATCTTCGGCGGCGGCCAGGGCGCCGACCGCTACCGGAACGCGATCGACCCGCACCGCAAGCTCGTCTTCCTGGTGATCATGGGCATCATGGCCCTGTTCGCCGGGTCGTCCACGGCCGGTCAGTGGAAGACGTGGCTGCTCTTCTTCAACCGCACCCCGTTCGGGCAGTTCGACGCGCAGTTCCACAAGGACATCTCGTTCTTCATGTTCACCTATCCGTTCATCCGGATGGGGCTGAACTTCCTGTTCGCGGCCGTCATCGTGTCGATCGTCGCCGCCGCGCTGGTCCACTACCTGTACGGCGGCTTCCGCCTGCAGAGCCCCCGCGGCCTGCACGCCGAGAAGGCCGCCCGCGCCCACCTGTCCGCGCTGCTCGGCGTGTTCGTGCTGCTCAAGGCCGTCGCCTACTGGTTCGACCGCTACGGCCTGGCCTTCTCCGACCGCGGCTACGTCAACGGTCCGTCGTACACCGACGTCAACGCGGTGCTGCCGGCCAAGACGATCCTCGCCATCATCGCGCTGCTGTGCGCCGCGCTGTTCTTCGCCGGGGTGGTCCGCCCCGGCGGCATGCTGCCGGGCGTGTCGTTCGGCCTGCTGGTGCTGTCGGCCATCCTCATCGGCAGCCTGTACCCCGCGCTGGTCGAGCAGTTCCAGGTCAAGCCCAACCAGCAGGCCAAGGAGCACGACTACATCCAGAAGAACATCGAGGCGACACGAAAAGCCTACGGAGTGGGCGAGGACAAGGTGACGGTGCAGGCGTACAGCGCCGAGACCGACGCCTCCAAGGTGAAACAGGAGCAGGAGACCGGCACCGCGCCCGGCGTGCGGCTGCTCGACCCCGCCCTGATCTCGCCCAACTACCAGCGCAACCAGGGCTTCCGCGACTACTACAAGTTCCCCCCGCAGCTCGACATCGACCGCTACAACATCAACGGCGTCGACACCGACACGGTCGTGGCCGTCCGTGAGATCGAGGCCCCCGCCGGCGACAACTGGGTCAACCAGCACCTCGTCTACACCCACGGCTACGGCTTCGTGGCCGCCCCGGGCAACAAGGTCGACGACGGCGA
Source organism: Actinomycetales bacterium (assembly GCA_044507605.1). Taxonomy (GTDB): domain Bacteria; phylum Actinomycetota; class Actinomycetes; order Streptosporangiales; family Streptosporangiaceae; genus Thermopolyspora. The sequence continues at coordinate 20,564 of JBIQJI010000029.1, forward strand.
CCCCGACTTCGTCGAAAAGAACATTCCGCCCAGCAACGCGCTCGGCACGTACGAGCCGCGCATCTACTTCGGGGAGAACTCTCCCCGCTACTCCGTGGTCGGCGGCAGCGAGGACGAACTCGACTACGTCGACAGCGACAACAACCAGGTGAGCACGAGGTACACCGGCAGCGGCGGCGTGCCCATCGGCAACTTCTTCACCCGCATGCTGTACGCCGCCAAGTACGGCGAGCCCAACTTCCTGCTCTCCGGCGCCATCAACTCCGAGTCCAAGATCCTCTACAACCGTGACCCGCGCGACCGCGTGCAGCAGGTGGCGCCGTTCCTGACCCTCGACGGCGACCCGTACCCCGCGATCGTGGGCGGCCGCATCAAGTGGATCGTCGACGGCTACACCACCTCCGACCAGTACCCCTACTCCCAGAGCAACGGCCTCAAGGCCATGACACGCGACACCTCCACCGAGAGCCACCGCGTCATCGGCCTCACCGACCAGAGGATCAACTACATCCGCAACTCGGTGAAGGCCACCGTCGACGCCTACGACGGCACCGTCACGCTCTACGCCTGGGACGAGACCGACCCGCTGCTGAAGACCTGGGAGAAGGCCTTCCCCGACATCATTCAGCCCTACACGGCCATCCAGGACGACCTGAAGGCGCACCTGCGCTACCCGACCGACCTGTTCAAGGTGCAGCGCGAGATCCTCTCCAAGTACCACGTGGCCGACGCCCAGGCCTTCTTCAGCGGCACCAACGTGTGGAACGTCCCCGACGACCCGAACGTCAAGGGCATCCGCCAGCCGCCCTACTACGTGACGCTGAAGATGCCCGGCGAGTCCCGGCCGGCCTTCTCCCTCACCTCGACGTTCACCAAGGGCGAGGCCCAGCTGGCCGCGTTCATGGCCGTCGACGCGACACCAGGCGACGACTACGGAAAGATCCGCATCCTGCAACTCCCGGCGGGCTCGCTCATCCAGGGCCCGGTCCAGGTCCAGACCACCTTCAAGACCACGGTCACCAACGACCCGACGTTCCAGAAGAGCGGATCGACCGAGCCCATCTACGGAAACCTGCTGACCCTGCCGTACGGCGGCGGCCTGCTCTACGTCCAGCCGATCTACGTGCAGGTGAAGGACGCCGACAAGCAGTACCCCGTGCTCACCCGGATCATGGTGATGTTCGGCAACCAGGTGGGCAACGGCCGCACCCTGTCGGAAGCCCTCAACCAGGTCTTCGGCAACGCGCCCGCCCAGCAGCAGGAAGAGCCGGCCACCGCGAAGCCCGGCGACCAGCAGCAGCCCACAGGCGAGCAACTGGCCGTCGCCGACGCCGCGTCCAAGGTCGAAAAGGCCTACGACGAAGCCCAGGAGGCTTTCAAGGCCGGCGACTGGGCCAAGTACGGCGAAGCCCAGAAGAAGCTGGCCGAGGCCATCGAGGACATGCACAACGCCGTCGAGAAGCAGAACAGCCCCTCGGCCCCGGCGTCCGCACCCCCCACCCCGGCCCCGACCACGTCCACATCCCCGGCCCCCACCGCGGGCACCAGCACCTAGCCGAAGCCCCGGGCCCGAACCGATTTGCTCTTCACCCCGGCCGCTCGATATGGTTAAACCACACCGACGCGGGGTGGAGCAGTTCGGTAGCTCGCTGGGCTCATAACCCAGAGGTCGGAGGTTCAAATCCTCCCCCCGCTACCAGGAAGGCCCTGGTCACCGGGAAATCGGCGACCAGGGCCTTGACCTTTCCGCCGTGGTCACCCGATCGGCTGAGGCCCGAGTGCCCGGCCGACCGGTCGGTCGCGGGAACCGGTGCGGCCCGTAGGCGAGGGTGCGTTTGTGGGCGACCAGGCCTTGATCTTTCTAGAGATCAGAGCGTGGAGCTCTGCCACGGTCGCCAGTCGCCCGGCGCGGTTCGGTGCCGGGTGGCCGAGCCGTCTGGGGCGGCCGCAACGGTGCCTATGCCGATGCGGGGCCCGTGAGAGCACGGTGTGCACCGGAAAGATCCGGCTTACGACGGTTGATCGCAGTGATGAAGTAGCGGCCGATGCGCAGCCCCCGCGGGGCGTCCGGCTGTGAAAGGAGACGGCCTCGGCTCCTGGGATGTGGAGCCGAGGCCGTGTCGTGGGGTGCTTCGCCCGGTCGATCGTCGCCTGGTGGGCGGCGGTGTGGTGGGTCAGGCGCGGGCCAGGGCCCGCTGGAGGCGGCGTTGCGCTCGTTCGGCCCGGCGGCGTGCCCTCCGCACGTTCAGGATCCGGCCGGCCAGACGGTGCGCCTCCGCCTCCTGGCGGAGGGTGTGTTGTCGCTCCCACACCAGATCTTCATGACTGAATGGCATGTGGGCGGTGGTGTTCGTGTGGGACAGCATGTCGACTCGTCCTTTCGGAATCGGGTCTGGTGGTTCGTCGGATGTCGGTGTCAGACAGCGGCCGGCGTCTTGCGGGGGCGTCCGCGGGGCCGCTTGCGGGGCACGATGGCTCCGCGCAGGATCAGTTCGCCGCCCCATACGCCCCAGGGCTCTGCCCGCTCCAGCGCGCGGGCCAGGCAGGCCTGCTGGATGGGACAGCCTCCGCAGAGCGCCTTGGCGAACTCCACGTCCTCAGGGGACTCGGCGAACCACAGGTCGGGGTCGGTACGGCAGGGGATCTCGGCTTCGTCGATCAGGTCCATGATCGGGGCCGCCATGCTGCGTCACCTCTCTGGTCGGTCTTGCTCTGTTCGTTACCTCGTGAGTCGGAGCCGGGCGATCAAATAAAGAAGGCCGCGGATCCGGTTGGGGATCCGCGGCCCTGGAGGCTGCCGGCCGGTCAGGTTCTGACCGGTCTGCCCCAGGTGTTAGGACCACGCACCCCGTTGTTGGGAATGAGTCGCTGGTCGTTTACCGGGCGCACCGCGCCGTAAGCAGCAGCTTTGGCGGCCATGCGCCGAGTGGTGCGCCCGAAGGCCGGCGAGCCGGCGGCGGAGGCGGCAACACGCAGGCGCGCGGAAGCGGCCCACCCCGTGGCGCACATCTGCGTGTTAACGGTCACTGCTGACTCACCTCGTCTCTGGCGACACCATGCTTGTCGGGCACGGCAGGACGTGAACGTCCGATCGGTACGTCTCAGACACTAAACCGGCTCCGCGAATCCGGCAACGTATTTTCTACCTGCGGGTTTTCGTGTCAGCGATCGGACACCCGGATCATGCACTCCTGAACGACGGACACCGCGAGCTCTCCCGAGGGGGTGAACATCTCTCCGCGGGCGAGTCCGCGCGCGTTGCCCGACCACGGCGACTCCTGGGCGTAGAGGACCCAGTCGTCGACGCGGAGCGGCCGGTGGAACCACATCGCGTGGTCGAGGGACGCTCCCGCGATCTTCTTGCCGGACCAGGCGAGGCCGTTGGCGATGAGCACGGTGTCGACGAGGGTGTAGTCGGAGGCGTAGGCGGCGAGCACCACGTGCAGCAGCGGGTCGTCGGGCAGGTCGGCGTCGTAGCGGAACCAGACCTGGGTGCGCGTGTCGCGGGGTGCCCGGCCGGTGGCGGGGTCCCAACCGGGCGGTGTGACGTAGCGCAGGTCGACGGGTCGCGGCCGGGCCACCATTTCCTTCCAGCCGGGGTCGCCGGAGGCTTCGGCGCGGGCCCGTTCCCATTGGCCGGTGAGGTCTTCGGGGCGGGGCACGGCGGGCATGGCCGCGGTCTGGTGGGTGACGCCCGGCTCGGTGATGTGGAACGACGCCGACATCGTGAAGATGGCCTTGCCGTGCTGGATGGCGTTGACGCGGCGCGTCGTGAACGACCGTCCGTCGCGCATGCGGTCGACGTGGTAGACGATCGGCACGGAGGGGTCGCCGGGGCGGATGAAGTAGGCGTGCAGGGAGTGGACGTTACGGCCGGCGGGCACGGTGCGGCCGGCGGCGACGAGCGCCTGGGCGGCCACCTGGCCGCCGAAGACCCGCTGGATGCGTTCTCGCGGGCTGCGGCCGCGGAAGATGTCGAGTTCGATCTGCTCCAGGTCGAGCAGGTCGAGCAGCTCTTTGAGCACCTCGTTCATCCGCGCCACTCCTTTTCATCCCCCGCGGCACACCGCCAGGACGGCCGATCCGTATCGATCCAGTTTGACCTGTCCGATGCCGGCGATCGCGGCCAGGTCCCGGGTGGTCTGCGGTGCCCGTTCGGCGATGGCCTGCAGGGTGACGTCGGTGAACACGACGTACGGCGGCACCTTGGCCGCCGCGGCGGTCTCGGCCCGCCACGCCTTGAGCCGCTCCAGCAGCTCCTCGTCGTAGGCGGCGGGGCAGTCGGCGCAGCGGCCGAGCTTGTGTTCGCGCGCGCTGAGGAGGGTCCGGCCGCACACGCGGCAGCTCACCGGGGCGGCGATGCGGCGCTGCCGGGAGCGGCCCCGCGCGGACGGGGCCGGCTCGGCGCCGGGCTCGGGCTCGGGCGCGGGGTCGGGTGAGGGGCCGGACGTGGTGGCCGACCGGCCGGTGAGGCCGTCGAGGAAGCGTGACCGGCGCCGGGCCCGCCGGCCGCCCGCCGAGCGGGCCAGCGCCCACGACAGGGTCAGCCGGGTGCGGGCCCGGGTGATGCCGACGTACAGCAGCCGGCGTTCTTCTTCGATCTGCTCGGGGGTTTCGGCGTAGACGATGGGCAGGGTGCCGTCGGTGAGCCCGGTGAGGAAGACGGCGTCCCATTCGAGGCCTTTGGCGGCGTGCAGGGACGCGAGCGTGACGCCTTCGACGGGCGGGGCGTGCTGCTCGGCGGCGCGGCGTTCCAGGTCGGCCACGAAGCCGGGCAGGCCGCCCGTCCCGCCGTCGGCGACGAACCGGTCGGCGAGGTCGGACAGGGCCTTCAGGTACTCCCAGCGTTCGCGTGCGGGGCCGCCACCGGGCGCCTCGGCGGTCAGCCCCACCCCGCCCAGCACGGCCCGCACGGCGTCGTGCACGGGTTCGTCCGCCGAGGCGGATCTGGCGGCGCCGCGCAGCAGCACGATCGCCTTGCGCACCTCGGGCCGGTCGAAGAACCGGTCGGCGCCGCGCAGCAGGTACGGCACGCCGGCGTCGGCGAGGGCCTGCTCGTAGACCTCGGACTGGGCGTTGACCCGGAACAGCACGGCGATCTCGGCGGCGGGGGTGCCGCCCTCGATGAGTCTGCCGATGGCGCGGGCCACGCCGGCGGCCTCGGCCGGCTCGTCGTCGTACTCGACGAAGGCGGGGGCGGGCCCGTCGGGGCGCTGCGCGACGAGTTCCAGCCGGGTGCGCGAGCGGGCCATGACCCGGTTGGCGAGCGACACGACCTGCGGTGTGGACCGGTAGTCGCGCACGAGCTTGACGACGGTGGCGGTGGGGTGCTCGACCTGGAAGCCGGTGAGGTAGCGGGGGCTGGCGCCGGTGAAGGAGTAGATGGTCTGGTTGGGGTCGCCCACCACGCACACGTCGTCGCGCCCGCCGAGCCAGGTGTCGAGGAGCAGCTTCTGCAGCGGGTTGACGTCCTGGTACTCGTCGACCACGAAGTAGCGGTACTGCTGACGGATCTGCGCGGCCACCTCGGGGTGCTCGGTCATGATGGCCGCCGTCAGCTCCAGCACCGTCTCGAAGTCGACGAGGTGCCGTTCACGGCGCAGCCGCTCGTAGGCGTCGTAGAGCCGGGCGACCTGCTCGGCGGGGACGGGCGGGGTGCGGCCGGCTTTCGCGGCGGCGGCGACGTAGTCGTCGGGGCCGGTCTGCATGACCTTGGCCCACTCGATTTCGGCGACGATGTCGCGCATTTCGGTGCGGTCGTGGCTCGCGCGGACGAGCCGGCAGGCGTCGGCCAGCAGCGGGATCTTGGATTCGATGACTTTGGGCGCGTCGCCGCCGATCACTTTCGGCCAGAAGTAGACGAGCTGGCGCAGCGCCGCCGCGTGGAAGGTGCGGGCCTGCACGCCCGGCGCGCCGAGGGCGCGCAGCCGCTGCCTGAGCTCGCCCGCGGCGCGCGTGGTGAACGTGACCGCGAGCACCGTGCTCGGCTCGGCGACCCCGGTGTGCACGGCGTAGGCGATGCGGTGGGTGATCGCGCGGGTCTTGCCGGTGCCGGCTCCGGCGAGGACGCAGACGGGACCCCGCACGGCGCGCACGACCTCGCACTGCTCCGGGTCGAGCCCGGCCAGCACGTCCGCGACGCGATCTGATTCCAATGAGCTCCCCCGGGTGCGATATGGCCGATCTGCTGGCATCATCCTTCCAGCCCGCACTGTGCAAAGTAGAGCCGGTTTCCACCACAATGTTGGCAAAGAAAATGCCGAGAAGGGATGAGACTTGTGAGAGCAGCGGTGTCGGTGAGTGCGCTCGCCCTGGCGGCCGTCGTGCTCATCCCCACGACCGCCGAGGCGGTGGCCGAGCGGGGCGATCCGACACCGTTACCCAGCGCGACCGAGAGCACACCCTACAGCACGTCCGAAACCGACCCCCTGTCCGGTCCCCTCGTCCGCACCGTCCGGTACGGCAAGCAGCCCCGCCAGCGCATGGACGTCTGGCAGCACGAGGACAGCCTCGACGGAGTCCTGCGGCCCGCCGTGTTCATCATCCACGGCGGCTGGTGGAACAGCGGCGACAAGAAGTCCATGCGGTCGATCGTCCGGCCCTACTTCGACATGGGCTACACGGTCTTCAACCTCAACTACCGGCTCGCCTCCGACGCCCCGTGGCCGGCGCAGCGCACCGACGTGCTGCGCGCCCTCGCCACCGCCCGCCGGCACGGCCGCCTCTACGGCTTCGACATCGACCGCTACGCCATCATCGGCTTCTCCGCGGGCGGCCACATCGCGACGGCCGTCGGCACGTACGGCGACGGCATCCCCGGCCTGCGGGCCGTGGTCGGCGTCTCGCCGGTGGTCTCGCCCCTCACCGCGTACGTCGACGGCGACGTCGGCGCCTCCCCCAAGCAGCACCACCTGCGCATGGCGGCCGTGCGGCTGGCCGGGAACTGCCTGCCGACCTCCCGGCGCTGCGCCAAGGTGTGGCGGAGCATGGAGGTGCCCTGGCACGCCAGCAAACACGACGCGCCGGTGCTGACGCTGCACTCTGAGGACGAGTTCGTGCCGCCGTACCAGAGCGAGCTGCTCAAGGAGCAGCTGTCGCGGGTCGGCGTGCCCATGAACATCCGGGTGGTGCCGGGCGACAACCACAGCACCGACATGTACCGCCTGCCGGGCGTGGCCGAGGGCGTGCAGAAGTGGGTCTCGGCCAAGCTTTCGGCGCCGGACCCGCGGCCGACGCGGACGCAGCGGAACCAGGATCAAGACGGCGGCGGCGTCAGGAACTGACGGCGGCACGCGGGCCGGCGGCGGCACGCGCGTCCGGGAACGACCCGTCCTGTGGACGCCGCCCCGTGGACGCCGCGGAGGGAACATCGCGCGGGGTGCCGATGTTGCACCGATCGCCGGCGTGACCGATGGACACGAAGGGACGTTCACACATGGCGCTCACGGTGTACACCACCTCCTGGTGCGGGCCCTGCAAGCGGCTGAAGAGCCAGCTCGGCCGCGAGGGCATCGCCTTCCAGGAGATCGACGTCGAGCGGGACCCGGAGGCGGAGGCCTTCGTCATCAGCGTGAACGGCGGCAACCGCGTTGTGCCGACCGTGGTCTTCCCCGACGGCACGTCCGCGACCAACCCGTCGGTGATCGAGGTCAAAGCCCGGCTCGCCGCCGCGCAGAACGCGCCCGCGGCGACGTCGGCCGCGATCGCGGCCGACTGAGGTCGCGCCGGGCCCGGCGTCACCAGTCGCCGGGCAACGGGCCGCCGTACCAGGTCTCGATGAGCCTGCGGGCGATCGAGACCTGGCCGGGCAGCATCAGCTCGCCGCTCTCGACGGCTTCGAGCAGCCGGGGGCGGGTGAACCAGTGGGCCTCCACGATCTCGTCGCGGTCGGGCCGCAGCTCGGTGGTGGTGGCCCGGGCGAAGAAGCCGAGCATGAGGCTGCGCGGGAACGGCCACGGCTGGCTGCCCATGTAGCGCGGCGTCGCCACGCTCACCCCGACCTCCTCGGCGACCTCGCGCTGCACGGCCTGCTCCAGCGACTCGCCCGGCTCGACGAACCCGGCGAGCACCGAGAACCGCCGCTCGGGCCACTGGCGCCCCCGGCCGAGCAGCACCCGCTCGTCGTCGTGCACCAGCATGATCACCGCGGGGTCGACGCGGGGGAAGTGCTGGGTCTGGTCGGCGGGGCAGACGCGCATGTGCCCGCCGGCGGTCATCTGTGTCGGGCTGCCGCACCGGGGGCAGTACTGCGAGGCCGCGTGCCAGGCCTCCAGGGCGACGGCGTTGACGAGCAGCCCGGCCTCGCGGTCGTCGAGCAGCGCGCCGATGGCGCGCAGCCCCGCCGTCTCGCCCTCGGGCAGGGCGGTGCGCACGCCGAAGTAGGCGACGCCTTCGGGGTCGACGCCGAGCAGGTAGCGGTCGCCCGGTGGGGTGCGGGACGGCGGCAGGGGCACGAGGTCGACGCGGTCGCCGTTGCGGCGGATCGGGGTGCGGCCTTCGTGGACGAGGATCACGCGGGTGCGAGGGTCGGCCCAGGCGGCCTCCAGCCACTCGGTGTCGTTGCGCAGCGCCGCCGACCGGTCGATGGTGGCTCTTGCGAGCAGCAGCGGCCCGAGCAACCCTTCCGTGGCCTCCACCTGGTGACTGTCTTCTGCCCGCATGACCGTCAATTCTCCTCCTCTTGAACACAAGAAACACCCGGGGGGCCGGCTCATTCCCGATCAGGGCGTTCCCGACCCGCGGTTCCGCGACACGAGCTGACCGATGAATCCGCATGTCGATCAGCGATCCGGCTAGGATGCAGCGGGTTAGGTTAGCCTTACCTGATCACGGGGGTGCCCGTTGCGGCTCTACGTCACCACGCTCAACCCGACCGACTCGCTCGTGACCGGTCTGCTGCCCGCCGCGGAAGCGCTGGGCTGGGACGTGACGCTGCTCACCGACCGGCCCGAAGCCTATCCCGGCCGTGAGGCGTTACGCGTCGCCGTACGCGACGCCAGGGCCGTCATCGAGGCGATCGCCGCCCACCATCGGCCCGATGTGATCTTCTCCAACTCCGACCACCTGCAGACCGAGACCGCCCTCGCCGCCGCCTACTTCGGCCTGCCCGGCAAACACTGGCGGGCCTGCGCCACCGCCAAGAACAAGGCCCTCACCCGCCGCCGGCTCGCCGAGGCCGGGGTCGAGACCGTCACGACCGTACGGCTGCGCCCCGGCGACCCGCCCCCCGCCCGGCTGCCCTATCCCGTCGTGGTCAAGCCCCGCGAAGGCGTGGCCAGCGAAGACGTCACCCTGTGCCACGACCCGGGCGAGCTCGACGCCGCCGCCAAAGAGGTGTGGGCGCGGGACCCGCAGGTCGCGCTGCTCGCCGAGGAGTACCTCGACGGTCCCCTGTACACGCTGGAGACCCTCGGCGACGCCCGCACACGACACGTGCTCGGCGGCTTCCGCACCACGCTCGGCCCGCCCCCGCGCTTCGCCGAAGAACGACTCGACTGGCACCCCGTCGCCGAGCGGGCCGAGCACGTCGCGCACGTGGCCGCCGCGCTCGACGCGATCGGCGTGGGCCTCGGCGCCTGCCACACCGAGTACGTCGTCACCGCCGAAGGGCCCCGCATCATCGAGGTCAACTACCGGGTCATCGGCGACAACTGCGACTTCCTGCTCGCCGACCTGCTCGGCATCCCCCTGTTCGAGCACATCCTGCGCGTGCACGCCGGCGAGCCGGCCCCCGCCCCACCGGCCCCGCCGCCCGGCCACGGCGCCGCCGTCAGCGTGCTCGCCGACCGGCCGGGCGTCATCCGGGCCGTCCCGCCCGCCGTGGACGTCGACGTCGCCGGCGTACGGCTGTCGCACCGGCCCTGCCGCGCCCTCGGCGACACCGTCGAACTCACCGGCACCAACCGCGACTACCTGGGCGTGATCCGCGCCATCGGGCCCACGCCCGAGGCCGTCGACGCGGCCATCGGCCGGTTCCGCGCCGAGCATCCGTGGGTCATCGGTTGACCGGCCGCGAGACGTACCTCGCGGCGCGGGTGCTCGACGCGCTCGTCCGCGAAGACTACGGCGGGCTGGCCGGGCGGGTCACGCACGCCCGCACGGGGGTGGTGCTGCCCACCCCGGCCGGGCGGCCCGTGCCCCTGGTCGCCGGGGGCCTCTACCAGGACTTCGTCGTCGCGCCCGGCGAGCCGCTGCGGCTGGCCGAGGTGCTCGACGTCCTCGCCGCCGTCGCCGACCCCGCCGACCGGCCCGGCGTCGAGGCGTTCACCGGCGAGTGCCATGCGGCGCTGCGCGCCCTCGACCTGCTCGACCGGCACGGTTCCGGCGTGCTGGCCCGGCTGTCCGCCGCACCCGCTCCCGGCCCCGGCAGGTTCCCCGAGCCCGGCCCCGAGCCGCCCGCGTGGGGCGGCCCTGGACCGGGTCCGCGGGCCGGCGCCGGGCCGGGCGCTCCGGCGGGCGCCCAGACGGGTTCCGGGCCGGGTCCCGAGCCCGGCCTCTGGTCCGGCCCAGGACCGGGTCCGAGCGTGAGTGCCGGGCCGGGCGTTCCGGCAGGCGTCGGGGCGGGTTTCGCGCCCGCCGCCGAACCGGGCCTCTGGGCCGGTCCACGGCCGGACTCCTGGTCGGAGATCGTGTATTACGACACGCTCGCCGCGTTCCGCGATCACCCCGTCTACCCCACGGCGCGGTGCCGGTTCGGGCTGTCCGACGGCGACGCGCTGGCGTACGCGCCGGAGTTCGCGCCGCGGTTCCGGCTGCGCTGGGCCGCGGTGCCGTCGGGGCGGGTCGTGCGGGCGGGGGCGGCGCCGCCCTGGTGGCCGTCGGCCGCCGACGTGGGGCTCGGCGGGCCCGGGACGTCCCGCGGGCCGGGCGCAGCGGGCGGGCAGGTGCTGTTCCCGGTGCACCCGCTGGCCGTGCCGGTCGTCGCCGCGATCCCGGGCGTCGTGGTCGCGCCGGGGCCGTACCTCACGGCTCGGCCCACGCTGTCGATGCGCACCGTCGAGGTGGCCGCGCCCGGCCGCCCGCACCTCAAACTGCCGCTCCCCACCAGCACGCTCGGCCTGCGCAACCGGCGCTCGATCAAGCCGGGCACGCTGCGCGACGGCGCGCTCGCCGAGCTGCTGCTGCGCGAGATCGCCGCCCGCGAGCCGGACCTTCGGGTGGTCCTGGCCGACGAGCAGACGTACGCGCACGCCGGGCACGAGTACCTCGCCTGGCTGCTGCGCCGCTACCCCGCCGACGGGGAGATCGTGTCGGTGGCGGCGCTGCCCGCCCGGCCCGGCGGCGCGCGCAGCGTGGCGCACGACCTCGCCGACCGGCACTACGACGGCGACGTGCGGCGGCTGCTCGCCGAGTATCTGCGGCTGCTGCTGCGGTGGAACGTGCGGCTGTTCGTCCGGTACGGCGTCGCCCTGGAGGCCCACCAGCAGAACCTCGCCCTCGTGCTGGGACACGGCCGGCTCGGCCTGCTGGTCAAGGACAACGACGGGCTGCTCGTCTCCCCCACGGCGCTGCGCGCGGCCGGGCTCGGCGTGCCGCCGTTCGGCGACGACCGGCTGCTCACCGGCGACCCGCACGCGCTGGCCGACGTGTTCGTCACCATCACGCTGCACCTGGCGGCGGCGGCCGTGGCGTTCGGCGTGCTCGGCACGTCCGGCGGGCGGCTCGTCCGGGACGCGCTGGCGGCGGCGCTCGCCGAGCACGGCGAGCATCCGATGGCCCGGCTGCTGCGGGCCCGCACCCTGGACGCCGCCCGGCTCGTCGGCAAGGCCATGGTCACCGCGGCCACGCTGACCGACAAGTCGCGCACCGGCGCCCGCGACGTCAACAAGTACTACGGCATCACCGGACCCAACTATCTGCGGCACCCGCCGCGCACACTGAGCAGAGGGATATCTCCGACATGGACCACCTGACGGTTGACTCGCCCGTCGACCTCGCCGAGGAGGCGACGCTCGCGGCGCTGCTGCGCTGCTGTGTGCGGGAGGTGGCCGGGCCGCGCGGCCGGGTCTGGCCGGCGCCGCCGTACGTGCTGTGCGAGGTGGCGGGCACCCTGCTGCGGGCGCGGGTCTCCGGCGGGCTCGCGCTGCGGTTCGCCGGCGTCCCCGAGCGGCTGTGCGACGGCTCGTGGCGGCCCCTCGGGCTCGACCGGCTCATCCGCCTCGTCGAAACCGAGCTCGGCGGGCCCAACGCCGAGTTCGCCCGGCAGGTCGCCGGCAGCCGGGAGGCCACCGCGCGGCTGCTCAAGGAGCGCGAGGCCGCCGAGCCGCCCGCCGATCCGTGGCTCGCCTCCGAGCAGGCCCTGCTGTTCGGGCATCCGTTCCATCCGTCGCCCAAGGACCGGGGCGGGGCCGACCGGCCGGGCTACGCGCCGGAGACGCACGCCACGTTCCCGCTGCGGCTGCTCGGCGTACGGGCCGACGTGGCGGCCGGCGAGGGGGACCCGCGGGTGCTGGACGGGCTGGGCGACGTGCCGGACGGGTACGTCGCGCTGCCCGCGCACCCCTGGCAGCTCGCGCTGCTCGCCGGCGACCTGGCCGGGCCGCTCGCCGACGGCCGGCTGCTCGACCTCGGCGACACGCGCGAGACGGTGTCGCCGACGTCGTCGGTGCGCACGGTATACGCCCCGCACGTGCGGCGCTGCCTGAAGTTCAGCCTCGACGTGCGCATCACCAACTGTGTGCGCAAGAACGCGTGGTACGAGCTGACCGGCGCGGTGACGCTGACCGACCGGCTCCGCCCCGTCTTCGCCGCGCTCGCCCGGGACTTCCCCGGCACCCGCTGGCTCGCCGAGCCCGGCTACCGCTCGCTGGCGGCCGGGCCCCGGCTGCTCGAAGGGCTCGGCGTGCTCGTGCGCGACGACCCCTGGTCGGCGTGTGGGCCCGGGGTGACCCCGCTGCTCGCCGCGGCGCTCGCCCTGCCCGGCCCCGCCCTCCGCCTCGCCGGCGCCGCCGTGCCCGGCACCGTGGTCGCGGCCCGCCACGCCGACCCGATCGGCTGGTGGGAGGCGTACGTGGAGCGCGTGGCGCTGCCCGTCCTCGACGCCTACCTGCGGCACGGCGTGGTGCTCGAGGCCCACCTGCAGAACGTGCTCGTCGGCGTCGACGCCGCCGGCCTGCCGGCAGAGGCGATCTTCCGCGATCTGGAGGGCACGAAGCTGGTCGCCGGCCGCCACGACCTCACCGGCCTCGCCCCCCGCGTCGCGCAGGCCCTCACCTACGACGCCGACCGCGGCTGGAGCCGCGTCGTCTACTGTCTGATGGTCAACCACCTCGCCGAGATCGCCGCCACGGTCGCCGAGTCGGCCGGCACCTCGGCCGCCGGCGAAGACCTGCTGCGCGACCTGTGGCGCACCGCCCGCACCCGCCTGGCCCGCCACGATCGCCGCTCGACGCACCTGGCCGACCTCCTGGCCGGCGCCCCCCTCCCCGCCAAGGCCAACCTCACCGTCCGCTGGTCCCGCGCCGCCGACAGATCCGCAGGCTACGTCCCCGTCGCCAACCCGTTCGCCAACGCCACCACGCGATGACGCCGCCGAGCCGACCGGCCGGCGCACTCCGGACATGAAAAGACCCGGCCCACGAGGAGCCGTGTGGTGTACGTGGTCAGCATGGCCTCACGTTGGATCGCCTGGAAGTCCACCGATTCTCAGGGCGGCGGTCATATGATGAACATATGAGCACCAAGCCCGTCACGATCAGCATCGACGCCGACCTCCACGCCTACATACAGCGAGAGGTCGAGGCGGGACGGGCCCGCTCGGTCTCGGCGTTCCTCACCGCCGCCGCCACTCGCGTCATGCGCCTGGACCTTGAGGCCGATGCGGCGTGGAAGGCCGCGGTCGAGCGTGCCCAGCGAGACACCGACGCCTACGAACGCGGCCGGCGCCTGGCTCGTCGTGCCCAGGAGCTCGCGCGTGCCGAATGACTCCGCCTTCATTCTGGACGTGACGGTCCTGGCAGAGTGCGCCCGAGGCGACGCGGCGCTCATCGGTATGGTCCAACAGTTCGACGCCGACCGGGTCACCCTCGTCATTCCCGCCCTGGCCGTGACCGGAGCCATCATCGACGCAGGTGGGACGGACGAGCACGCCGCCCTTATTCGTGGCATTTGCCGGCTGGACGCGGCCCGGCTCGCCGGCATCACCGACTTCGACGACGCCGGCGAGCTTGCCCGCCTTCGTCGCGACACCGGGCTCGAGCACCTCTGGGACGCGCAGACCGCGGAGCTCGCCCTCAGACGGCGCGGTCCCCTTCTCACGCTCGACCTCCATCGCTGGAAGCAGACCGTCCACGAGACCTCCGGAGACCTGGTGGTCATCGAAGTGGCCGACCTGGACTGACGGGGCCGGCCCGCGTACCCGCGTGCTCCGGGCGGGGTCACCCGCGAGGTGCTGAGCTCAGGCGGTGGGGACGGACGCGAGGAGGGCGGTCAGGCCCGATCTGTCGAGGAGGTCGACGGGGCGGACGGTCTGGTTGAAGCGGACGTAGTGGAAGGCGGCGCCGACGTGGGTCAGGGGCACGCCCGCCAGGTCGGCCCAGGCGAGGCGGTAGGCCGCGAGCTGGACGGAGGCGACCCTGGCGGCCTCGCCCGCCGGGGGCTCGCCGGTCTTCCAGTCGACCACGATGTAGTGGTCGCCCTCTTTGAAGACGGCGTCCATGCGGCCGCGGACCAGCTGGTCGCCGATCGTGGTCTCGAAGGGCACCTCCAGGTCGATGGGGCGGCGCGACGCCCATTCGCTCTCCTCGAACCTCGCCTGGAGCTCGGCGAGCCTGATGTCGGCGTCGTCGGCCTCGTCGGGGGCGCCGGGCAGGTCGAAGTCGTCGATGAGCCGCTGCTGGCCCCAGCGTGATTCGAGCCAGCGGTGGAAGGCGGTGCCTCTGCGGGCGAGGGGTGCCGGGCGTTTGGGCACCGGGCGGCGGATCTGGCGGGCCAGTTCCTCGGGGTCGGCGGCGAGCGTGACCAGGGACGACACCGACAGGTGCGCGGGCAGCTCGACGTCGCCGCCGCCGCGTCGCCGCAGCCGTTCGCGTTCGCGTAGCAACAGCTCGGTGTCGCGGGCCCACGCCCGCAGCCGGCCCAGCTCCCACTCCTGGGGCCGCCAGGCCGCCGGATCGGCGGCCCCCTCCGGTGCGGCGTCCCGCGCCGAGGCCGCGGCCGGGTGCGGGACGGTGTGCGCGTCGACCGTCGCGCCGCCCGGGTCGTCGGCCAGGGGCGCGGGGTCGGTGTCGGCCATGGCCTCCAGCACCATGCGGGCGCCGTCGAGGATGGCGTCGTGGCGGGGGCCGGACGGCGGCACCGGCCAGGTGGCGGTGGCGGGCTCGGCCAGCAGGGGGTTGTCGGCGTCGTCGGCCGGCGGGGGCGCCCAGTGGGCGACCTCGGCACCGGCGTCGCGGATCTCGGTGAGGAAGACCGACGGGTCGAGGGGTCGGGCCGAGGTGCCCCAGCGGTAGCCGGACGCCAGCAGCAGGTAGTGGGCCCGGGTGACCGCGACGTACGCGAGGCGGCGTTCCTCCAGCAGGTCGCGTTCGCGGCACTGCTCGTCGAAGGCCGCCAGGTCGTCTTTGCCGAGGCCGGCGAGCGTCGGCAGGTCGGCGGCGTCGCCCCGCAGCGGGTAGGGCAGTTTGCGAGGGTTGTCGGTCCAGCGGGAGTTGGTGACCGGGGTGGCCGGGAAGACGCTGCCTTTGGCGAGGCCGCCGCTCCGCGTCGTGAGCTGCGACAGGCCCGGCACGATCACGACGGGCCATTCGAGGCCCTTGGCCGCGTGCACGGTCATCAGCTTGACGCTGTCGGACTCGCCGACCCGCCCGGCCTCCAGGCCGAACTCCTCGGTCTCGGCCGCTTTGAGGTAGGCGAGGAAGCCGCCGAGCGTGGTGTCGTCGGAGTCGCCGGCGAACCGGGTGGCGGCGTCGAGGAACGCGTCGAGGTCGGCGCGGGCCGCCATCGTGGTGCCGCCGCGGGCGGCCACCTCGATGTCGAGGCCCAGCCGGCGTTCGATCTCGGTGATCAGGTCGGGCAGCGGCTGGCCCGCGTGGGCCCGCAGCACGCGCAGTTCGAGCGCGGCGGCCGGCAGCCGGTCCTGGGCGAGCGGCGAGAATCCGGCCACCCAGTCGGGCCGGTCGGGCAGCGCGTCGAGGGCGTCGACGAGGCTGCCGCGCTCGGCGGCCAGGTCGGCGACCGCCTGGTCGAGGGGGTCGCCGGTCTCGGGCCCGAGCCGGGTCTCGCGGTCGAGTTCGCGGGCGATGTCGCCGAGCAGCTTCAGATCGCGGGGGCCGATGCGCCAGCGGGGGCCTGCCAGCAGGCGGACGAGGGCGTCGCCGGCCGTCGGGTCGTACAGGACGCGCAGCGTGGCCACGATGTCGGCCACCTCGGGCACGGTCAGCAGGCCGCCGAGGCCGACCACCTCGACGGGCACGCCCCGCGCCTCCAGGGCCCGCCGCAGGGCCGGGAACTGGGCCCGTTTGCGGGCCAGTACGGCGATGTCGCGCGGCCGCAGCCCGGCGGCGTCGCGTTCGCCCTCGTGCCAGGGCAACCCGTCAGGGGCGACGCCGGGTGCCCCGGCGGCGCCAGGGGCATCGCCCCCGCCGCGGCCGAGCAGGTCGGCGACGCGGCCGGCGATCCACGCCGCTTCGTCCTCGGCGGTCTCGTGGAAGGCGCACACCACCCGGCCGCGGCCCTCGCGGTTGCCGCCGGGGCGCAGCACGGGCACCTCCCGCGCCCCGGCGCGCAGCCGCTCCTGCACGCGGGCGGCCACGTCGAGGACGCGTTCGCCGTTGCGGAAGCTGACCGACAGGCGGCGGACCTCGGCGGGCGTGCCGTCGGCTGCGGGGAAGTCCTGCGGGAACCGGCGCAGGTTGCCGGCCGAGGCGCCGCGCCAGCCGTAGATCGACTGGCAGGGGTCGCCGACGGCGGTGACGGGGTGGCCGCCGCCGTACAGGGAACGCAGCAGCACGAGCTGGGCGTGGCTGGTGTCCTGGTACTCGTCGAGCAGCACCACCGAGAACCTGGCCCGCTCGATCGCGCCGACCTGCGGGTGCCTGGCCGCGATGCGCGCGGCCAGGGCCATCTGGTCGCCGTAGTCGATGACCTCGCGGGCCCGTTTCATCCGCGTGTACGCCTCGACCAGGGGCAGCAGCTGTTCGCGGGTGCCCTGGGTGCGGACCGGTTTGCGCTGGGCGAGGGTGACGCGGCCGGTGAGCTCGGCGAGCCGGGCCGACAGCCAGTCGCCGATCTCGCGCACGTCGTCGGTGTCGCGCAGGTGCTCGGAGAGCTCGCCGGCGAGTTCGAGCACGGCGGCGGTGACCGACGGCGGGCCGAGCTCGACCAGGTCCATGGGGCCGTCGTACCGGCCGACGGCCTGGGCCGCCATCTGCCAGGCGACGGCGGGGCTGACGAGCCGCATCGTGGGCTCCATGGCCTCGCGCAGGGCGTGGTCGGCCACCAGGCGGGCGGCGTAGGCGTGGTAGGTGGAGACGGTGGGGTCGTTGTCGAGCAGCTCGGCCGGCACGAGGCCGGTCTCGGCGAGCCGGGCGAGTCGCTTGCGCACCCTGGCCGACAGTTCGGCGGCGGCCTTGCGGGTGAAGGTGAGCCCGAGCACGCGCTCGGGCCGGACGAAGCCGTTGGCGACGAGCCAGACGACGCGGCCGGCCATGGTCTCGCTCTTGCCGGACCCCGCCCCGGCCATGACGACCATGGGGGCGAGCGGCGCTTCGATGACGGCGGCCTGCTCGGGGGTGGGGGCGAGCACCCCGAGCCGTTCCGCCAGCTCCCCCGGCCTCAGCATGCGCTTAGACTACTGCCGTCACAGGTGTCGCGCTCAGGCCACGGGGTCGCAGCCCTGGGCCTGAGCGCCGAGTAACAGCCACACGGCGGCCTCGACGTCGTGGACGGGGGATAACAGGCGGGGGCGCTCGCCCTCGCCGGCCCGGGCGTGGTGGATGAGGAAGACCTGGCCGGGCGGGGCGTCGCTCACGCAGATCGTGGCGCGTTCGCGGCGGGGCAGGCCCGGCTCATAGATGATCAGCTTGGGGGCCAGGTGCCGGGGGAGACCGGGCACGTCGCGGGAGAGCGTGACGCGGATCGAGCGGATCAGCAGATTGCCGATGCCGACGTCGTCGAGGGCGCGGGACAGGGCCGCGAGCCGGCCCGCCTGGTGATCCGCGGACCACTCGGGTATCTCCTCGTTGCCAACCCTCATACCGCCGACGGTAGGGAAATGAATTACCGTCCGGCTATAAAGTTTCTCGATGTTGCTCGGCGCGTTTCGCGACCTCCTTCATCGCCTGGGAGATGAGCGCCTTCGCCTCTTGCCCGTAGACGGCGATGTCGTCATAGACGCCGAACACCTTGGCGTACAACGCGATCTCCTGCGGGCGGGTGATGGAGATCTGCGCCGAGAACGTCTCGGTCTGCACCTCCCGCTCGTCGTAAATCCAGAACGCCGAGGTCGGCGGGTAAGGGAAGCGGGCGCCCCGCGGGATGACGCCGATGCGGATGCGCGGCAGCGAGGAAATGGTCATCAGCCGGTCGAGCTGGCCGAGCATCACCTCGGGCGGGGCGATGCCCGCGGTGAGCACCGGCTCGCACAGCACGAAGTGGAACAGGTGGTCGCCGGAGTACAGGATGCGCTGGCGCTCCATGCGCAGGGCGACCGTGCGCTCGATGTCGGGTGGCGTCTCCAGGTGCCGGGCGCCCTCGGTCAGCATCACCGTGGCGTACTCGGGCGTCTGGATCAGGCCGGGCACGACGAAGATCTGGAAACAGCGGAACAGGCGGGTGCCCGCTTCGTCCTCCAGGATCTTGCGCTGGAAGTGCGCCCGGCCGCCTCGGTGCAGCCGCTTCAGTTCGACATAGGCCCGCTCGATGTTGCGCACCGTCGCTTTCAGATCGGGGAGTTCGTCTACTGCCCCGCAGAAACGGCACCATGCCTCCAGGTCGGCGTCGGATGGCATGGTCGTGCCGTGCTCGATCTTCGAGACCTTGGTGTAGTGCCAGTTGGCCAGGGTCGCGAGCTGCCGCCCGGAGAGCCGGGCGTCCTTGCGCAGATCGCGAAGCCGGTAGCCCAGGGCCTCGCGAGCCTGCCGTACCGAATTGGACAACCTAGACCGACTCGCGCTCGGTGCCGGCCGCGCCCGCGAGCTCAGACGCGCAGCGGCAGTGTCGATCCATATCGCTCCTCAGGAAGATACTTCATCAGCCCTTTCGGCACGCGGACGACGGCCTCGCCCTCGGGGATCTGGAGCTGATCGAGGATGGCGGGGTCGGTGATGACGTAGCCCTGCACCAAATAGTCGGCACTGTCCTCGTAGAGGCGCGGAGAGCCATTAATGTCGGAATCCCCACCCAGAAAGCGTATCGACACGTTTTCGTCCTCACTTGGAAGTTGCTCATTGGTGCTTGATCGGTCGGTTTCCCCCCGCCCTCATTCCATAGGGTAGCCAATACGCGACTTCCAGTCATCAAAATTCGGTGTCAAACCACGTCGATCCGCGCTGTTAACCCCGTGCCGCCTTGCCCGCCGCCGCACCGTGGCGGCGGGCAAGGCGTCTCTGCGCCGATGCCCGCTCCGTGGGGGCGGGCACCCTGGAGTCAGGCGCTCTCTGCGGCACCCGGGGTCTCGGGGGTGCTCTGCTCCGGGTGGTCCGCCGAAGGACGCTGGGCGGGGTCGGCGGCCGCGGCGCGGCGCCGGATGTCCTCAAGGCTCGCGTGCAGGACCTTCC
The DNA here is from genome assembly GCA_044507605.1 of Actinomycetales bacterium. Classification (GTDB taxonomy): domain Bacteria; phylum Actinomycetota; class Actinomycetes; order Streptosporangiales; family Streptosporangiaceae; genus Thermopolyspora. The sequence goes on from JBIQJI010000029.1 coordinate 40,279, forward strand.
AGACGCCGGCCAGGCTCGCGCTCGCCGGCAGGTCGCCGGGGACGACGCCGGGCTCGGTGAGCCGGTCGCCGAGGGCCGCGACGGCGCCGTGGCCGAGGTCGACGATCTCGGGATCGGTCACCTCGACCGTGACCCGGCCCTCCTCCACCCGGATGATCATGTGCCGCCGCCCCCTCTCCTCGGGCTGCTCGTCCGAGGTGCCGGCGACCTCGGCCCGGCGCAGTGCCTCGCGCGCCTGATCCAGTTCGACGCCGAGCGCCGCAAGCGTCTTCGCGGCCGCGCTGTCGGGGTCGGACAGGGCGGCGAGCAGCAGGTGATGCGAGCCGACGGGGTGCGACCCGGCCAGCCGGGCCGCCTCTTCGAGGCTCGCGCCGGCGGCGGGCGTGGTGCGCAGCTCCGGCCCCCGCTTCGGCGCCGGCGGCGGGATCGAGCCCGGGCCGGTGGTGGTGGGCGCGTCCGACGCCGGGGGGATGAGGTCCAGCACGGCCGTGCGGACCGCCCGCAGATCGCCGGCCTGCGCGGCGAGGACCTGCGCGCCGGTGCCCGATCCCTCCCTGGTGATGCCGAGCAGCAGATGCTCGGTGCCGATGTAGTTGTGCCCCAGCTCCAGCGCCTCACGGAGCGCGAACTCCAGGGCCTTCTTGGCCCGGGGCGTGAAGGGGATGTGGCCGCTGAGCGACTCGCCGCCGCGGCCGACCCGTTCGACGACCTGGTCGCGGGCGGCCTCCAGGGACATGCCCAGGCTCGTCAGGGCGCGGGCGGCGAGCCCTTCGGGCACGCCGAGCAGCCCGAGCACCACGTGCTCGGTGCCGATGTAGTTGTGCCGCAGCCCGCGGGCCTCCTCCTGGGAGAGGACGACGACGCGGCGGGCCCGATCGGTGAATCTCTCGAACATGACACCCACCCTCTTTCCCTGCTATATCCCTGTCAATACCATGCTATTGACACCGTGTTAGTGGCAGGGAGAGTGGTGGCATGGAGTGGGAGGACCGGCTCGACGCCTGGGAGGCCGAGCTCGAACTCGCCGCGCGTCTGGAAGGCTCCGACTGGGTGACGCTCGACCGGGCCGCGGCCGAGACCGGCGCCTCCCGCGCGGCCCTGCGCACCTGGTACCGCACCGGGCAGATTCCGTCGCGGCTGGTCGACGGCCCGCACGGCCCGCAGCGCCTCGTGCCGCTCGGCCTCGTCAAGACCCGCGCCGAGGCGTCGCCACGCGTACGCCGCAACCTGGAACGCCGGCTCGCCGACCAGGCCGAGCTGGAGGTCCTGCGCCGCCGCGTCGACCGGTTGGAGCTCCGCCTGGCCGCCCTGGAGGAGACCCTGCGACCCGGCGACCGGCCCGGCGAAGGCCGCTAGCAGCCGGTCATCGTCGCCGCGAGCGACGGACGGCCCACCGCCTCGGGAAACACGGCCCAGACCGTGCCCGGCGCTCGGCCGGCCCTCAGCACACCCTCAGCACACCTGACCGCCGGCGTCGTTGACGGGGCAGCTGGCCTTCGCGGCGCAGGTGCGGCAGCCGTCGTTGACCCGGGCGGTGAAGGACGGGGCCGACATGCCGGTGGCGACGGTCTCGACCAGGTGGCCGGCCCAGTCCGGGTCGGGGTCGTCGGTGAGCGCGCCCTGACGCTGCTCCTTGGCGGCCTTGCCGGCGGCCTTGCCGACCTGCACCAGGGCCGCGCCGCCCGGCTCGGTCAGGCCGTGTCGTTCGAACGCCCCGAGCAGCGTGGCGAGCTGGTAGACGCCGAGCTGGGGGTGGCGGTCGAGGTCGGAGTCGGACGGTTTGGTGCCGCCGGTCTTGATGTCGATGATCACGGCCCGGCCGTCGCCGTCGCGCTCGACCCGGTCGACGCGGCCCCTGAGGCGCACGGTGCGGCCCGAGGCGGTGGTGAAGGTCTCGCTGAACTCCTCCTCGACGCCGACGAGCTCACGCTCGTTGGCGTCGTGCCAGTGCTGGAAACGCTCGATCATCTGCTCGGCGACCCTGCGCTGTTTGCGGTTGAACCAGACGCCGCCGAAGTCGAACCGCTCCCACACCTCGTCGAGGCGTTTGATCAGCGTGTCGGGCGGGTCGTCTTCGGCTGCGAGCACGGCGATGGCGTGGATGACCGTGCCGAGGCCCCTGGCCATGTCGCCCCCGCTCGCGCCGACGGCGTTCTCCAGCAGCCAGCGCAGCCCGCACCTGGTGAAGCTCTCGACGGCCGACGGCGAGATCGTCACGGTGTCGCCCGGCCAGGCCAGCGGGCGGGCGTCGCTGATCGGCGTGAGGGCGTACCAGTCGCCGGGAGCGGCACCGGGCACCCCGGCGCGGGCGAGCCGGGCGAGGTGCGCGGCGGCGGTGCGGCGCAGCGCCTCGGGCCTGGCGGGGTCGCACACGGCGGCGCGCAGGTCGGCGACGAGCGCCGACATGTTCAGCCAGCGGGCCCGCTCGTCGACCGGGGCCGCCTCGACGGCGCCCGGCAGCAGCTCGGCGAGGAACCGCGACGGGCGCTCGTCGGTGTCGTCGCCGCCGACCGCCGTGACCACGAGGCGCCGCCGGGCCCGGGTGACGGCGACGTAGAACAACCGCCGCTCCTCGGCGAGCATCTTCGACGTGAGCGCGGCCGTGGCGGCACCGCCCCCCGCAGGGGTCTGTGAGCCGCCCGACAGCTCGATCAGCTCCTCGATGCCCAGCAGCGAGCCGCGCAGCCGCAGATCGGGCCACACGCCCTCCTGGACCCCGGCGAGCACGACGAGGTCCCATTCGAGGCCCTTGGAGCGGTGGGCGGTGAGGATGCGCACGGCCTCGCCCTCGGGGGCCTGCTCGGCCAGGGTGTCTTCGGGGATCTCCTGCGAGATCAGGTCGTCGAGGAAGACCTCGGCGCCGGCGCCGGGCATGCGGTCGGCGAACCGGGCGGCGCGGTCGAACAGCGCCACCACCGCGTCGAGGTCGCGGTCGGCCTGCGCCCCCCTGGCCCCGCCCGCGAGGCTCGCGCGGGTCCAGCGCTCGGTCAGGCCGGAGGCGCGCCACACGCCCCACAGCACCTCCTCGGCGCTCTCGCCGCGCCGCACGGCCTCGCGGGCACCGGCGATCAGCCGGGCGACCCGCTCGGCGGGCGCGGCCACCCGCGGCTCGACCCGGGTCAGCTCCCTGACGTCGCGGACCGCCGCGACCAGCAGCTCGTCGGACGAGCGCGGCGGCAGCGGCAGCACGTCAGGGTCGTGGGCCGCGGCCTCGTGCTCGGCGGCGCGCAGCGCCCGGCGCAGGGCGCGCACTCCGATCGGGTCGGAGCCGCCGAGGGGGCCGACCAGCAGCTCCTCGGCGGTGGCCACGTCGAGAGTGCGGGGCCGTACGGCGACCCGGAGCACCGTGATCAGCGGCCGCACGCCGGGCTCCTGGGTCAGCGGCACCTCGTCGCCCGCGACCACGACGGGCACGCCGGCGCTGATCAGGGCGCGCCGCAGCACCGGCACCTGGCGGGCGGCGGAGCGCACCAGCACGGCCATGCGCGACCAGGGCAGGCCGTCGATCAGGTGCGCCCGGCGCAGCGTGTCGGCGATGACGGCGGCCTCCTGGCTCTCGCTGTCGGCGAGCATGACCCGCACCTCGCCGGGCTCGGCGCCGGGGGCCGGCAGCAGCTCGCGGTGGCTCGCGCGGGCCGAGGGCGGCGCCGGCAGCCGGTCGGCGACGCGGCGGGAGGCGGCGAGCAGCTCGGTGCCGCTGCGGCGGCACACCCGCAGCGCGATGACCGGGGCCGGCGTGCCGTCGAGGGCCGGGAACCGCTCGGGGAAGCGCAGGATGCCGCGCACGTCGGCGCCCCGGAAGCCGTAGATCGACTGGTCGGGGTCGCCGACGGCGATCAGGTCGCGGCCGTCGCCCGCGAGCTGCCGCAGCAGGTGCTCCTGCGCCGGGTCGGTGTCCTGGTACTCGTCGACGAACACCGCGTCGTAGGCGGCCCGCTCGCGCCGCCGCAGGTCGGGGTCGGTGAGCGCGGCCGCGGCGGCGCGGATCAGCTCGGCGTAGTCGAGCGCGGGCACCGGGTCGAGGTCGAAGCGGTCGGCGTAGCGGTCGGCGAACCGGCCGGCGGCGACCCAGTCGGCGCGGCCGTGGCGGCGGCCGAGCTCGACCAGGGCGGGGCCGTCGAGGCCGCGCTCGGCCGCCCGGGCGAGGAAGTCGCGCAGCTCCTCGGCGAAGCCGCGGGTCTTCAGCATTTCGCGCATGCCGCCGGGCCAGTGGGGCGCGCCCTGCTCCAGCTCGCCCTGCAGCAGGCGGCGGATCTCCAGGAGCTGCTCGGGCCCGGTGAGCAGCCGCGGCGGGGTGTCGCCGGCGAGCAGGGCGCGGCGGCGCAGCAGGGCGTAGGCATAGCTGTGGAAGGTCAGCGCGAGCGGTGAGCTGGTGGTGCGGCGCAGCCGCGCGGTGAGCCGGTCGCGCAGCTCGCCGGCGGCCTTGCGGCTGAAGGTGAGCACGAGGATGCGCTCGGGGTCGGCGCCGCGCCGCTCGACCCGGTGGGCGACGCTCTCGACGATCGTGGTGGTCTTGCCGGTGCCGGGCCCGGCGAGCACGAGCAGGGGGCCTCCGGGGTGCTCCACCACGGCGCGCTGGTGCTCGTCGAGCACGGGGGCCCCACCGAGCCCCGATCGGCTCGGCCGCACCAGGCGATACCCCTGACCACTCATGACCCCCTATTCCAGCAGATCACATCGAAGATCATGCGGGTACGCCCCGGCGAGTCCGAACGTTCTTTCGGCTGCGGGCTCGGCCGGGTGGGCCGGCAGGGCCGACCGGAAGGCGGGCCGGCAGGTGAGCGGCCGCGGGCCGGACGGGGGCCGGGCGTGGGTCAGGAGGCGTCCTGGCCGGGGCTGAAGACGTGGTCGACGAGCCGCATGGTGGCCTTGCCGTCGTCGTGGGGGGCGTAGGTGGCGGTGAAGAGGGCGTGCCGTTCGGCGTAATCAGCGGCCACCGTGTCGATGGAGCGCAGCGCGTCGATCACCTCGGCCTGCTCGGACAGCAGCGGGCCGGGGGCCTGGGTGGCGAGGTCGAGGTAGAGGCCGCGCCGGTCGTCGTAGCGGTCGAGGTCGGGGGCGTAGAGCAGGATGGGGCGGCCGGTGACGGCGAAGTCGAAGATGACGGCCGAGTAGTCGGTGATCAGGACGTCGGCGACGAGCATCAGCTCCGACATATCCGGATATGTCGAGACGTCGAGGGCGAAGGCGGCACCGGACGCGGCGGCCGTCGACCCCGCCTTGGCCTTCGCCGCCCGCTGCGCCAGCAGCCCCGGCGTGGGCCGCCCCTTCACCGGCACGCGAGGGATCGGCGGCGCCGCCGCGAGCGCGCGGGCCGCCAGCGAGCCGGGGGCGGCCAGGCCCGGCGCCGACGGGGGCGCCTGGAGCATGTGGCCCCGCACCAGGAGCACATGGTCGCGGCCGAGGGCCCGCCGCATCTCCGGCAGGTCGAACCGCACCGAGCTGTTCTTGCGGTCGTTGTCGCGCGACGTGGGGGCGTACAGGACGACCCGGCGGCCCTCCGGCACGCCGAGCCGCGCGCGGATCGCCGCCACCACGGCGTCCTTGGCGGGGTCCGCGCCGCCTGGCGCGCCCTGCGCGACGAGGGCGAGCAGGTCGTTGCGCGGCAGCCCCGACTCGAGGACCTCGCCCTCGTAGCCCAGCGCCCGGCGCAGCGTCTCGGTGGCCCAAGGGCTCTGCGACACCAGCAGGTGCCAGTTGCGCACCTCGGCCGCCTGCCGGTGCCACGCCGGCGGATGCGGACGCCGGGCCAGGTGCGGCTGGTCGCGGCCGATGCGCTTGAGCGGGGTGCCGTTCCACGTCTGCACCACGGTCTGGTCGTCGCGGGCGCGGAACCACTGCGGCAGCGGGCCGTTGGTGACGATGTAGGCGGCCCGGGCCATCGCGTCGATGTGGTCGCCGCCGCCCTCGCGCACGACGACCGGCTCGATGCCCGCCCCGAGCCCCAGCTCGGCCGAGCCCGGCGGGACGAACGCGCCGTCGCGCACCACCCAGATGTGCTCACGGTCGTCGCCGCGCCGCAGCCGCTCCTCGTACACCGCCCGCGGGTTGCCGCCGTAGAAGCGGCCGTCGAAGCAGATGTACACGGTGGCGTCGCGCCGCGTGGCGGCCCGTTCGGCCGGGTAGCGGACCCGGGTGAGCACCCAGGCCCCGGCGGCGCCCTTCTCGGCGTCGGGGACGTCCTCCGCGCCCACCAGCACGGGCACGTCGAAGCGCGTGGCCACCAGCCGGTACGTCCGCCCGCCGCCCGGCCCCGGCACCCGCACCGGCGACTCGTCCAGCGTGTCGAGGACGCCGTGGTCGAACCGCACGGGCGCGGTCACGGCCTTGCCCTTGGCCCGCCCCGACACCGACATGCTCCAGATGCCCGACGGCAGCACGGTGGGCCGGCCGAACCTGGGCATGGCGCCGGGCGCGAAGTCGACGGCGAACGCCGCGCCGTCACGCCGCACCGGCACCGTGAACGTCAGCCCCGAGTGGTGGCGCAGCACCAGCTCGCGCTCGCCGGGATCGGGGTCGGGGTAGCTGCCGGCCAGGCTGAGCGTGCCGTCGCGCGACCACGACACCGACTCGATGATCGGCCGGATGCGGTGGGCGGCGACGGCCGCGCGGTCGCGCCGGTCGCGCAGCACGGTGATCTCGCGGTCGCCGACGCGGACGCGCATCTCGGCGGCGTCCTTCATCAGCACCGACGCCGCCGGGTCGCCCTTGGGCTCGATCCACAGCCGGCGCACCTCGCGCTCCTTGAGCAGCGCCGGCACCGACAGCCCGAACGTGAACCTGGTGCCGCCGGCCACCGGCGTGAAATCGGCCGTGACCCGGTGGCCGCCGACGCGCGCCCGGCCCTTGGTGATGGGCCGGCCCGGTAGAAAACCGGTGAACTCCACGGTGGCGCCGTCGGGATCGTGCTCGGCGTCGCCCTCGACGCGCACCTGGGTGAGCTCGGCCCGGGTCGGCTGCAGCACGATCTGCAGCGCGCGGTCGGAGGTCCACACCGGGCGCACCCAGCGGTCCTTGGTGACCTCCAGCCCCGGCGGCCGTTCGGTCGCCCCGATCGCCGGCCCTCTCAGCAGGCCCGTGGCGCGGGCCGCCCGGCTCCAGATCACGATCTCGGCCCGCCACGTCGTGGTGTCGCGGACGATCGGTCGCCGCCGCAGCAGCCGCTTGGTGCCGCGCACCACGGACCGCAGCCCCGCCCGCCAGCGCAGCGCGAACGGCCGCAGCTCGGCGACGAAACCGGCCCAGTCGTAGTTGCAGCCCGGCTCGGCCGCGCTGTGGGTGACCTCGGGCCGCTGGACGCGACGGGTGCGCAGCAGGACCGGCGGCAGCCAGCGCGGGCCGTACAGCCGCACGGCGGCCCGGTTGAAGCGCGGGCCGCGCACGGACAGGCCGGCGAGGTAGGCGTGGCCGGTGATGCGCAGCCGGCCCTCGGGGGTCCACGACACGTCGTCGATGCGGGTCACCGGCACCAGGTCGGCGCGGCGCAGCCGCAGCAGGCCGGGCTCGGCCTCGACCGGCAGCTCGGCGTACCAGCGCAGGCCCCTGCGCACCCGGCGCGACGGCTCGGCTGCCGCCGCGGCGAGCTTGGCGAGGTCGTCGCTCGCCGCGAGCTCGGCCGGGTCGCGGGTCTCGATCAGGTGGTAGGTCAGCCGCCTGCCCACCGGCAGGGCGCGCTTGACGCGGGAGTCGACGGTGGCGAGAAACGGCCGCAGGATGTCGATCATCTCGCGGCGCCGCTCGGGGCCGCGCTTGGCCGCGATGTCGACCTTGGTGCCGATCGGGCCGATGAGGACGTCGCGGTGCAGGCGGCGCCGCTCCGATCGGGACAGGCCCGCGGAGTCGGCCGCGGCGACCAGCGCCTCCAACGGCTCTCCCCGGTCTCCTGCCGACTGGACGGCCTTCAGGCGCGCGTCGACCGGGTCTGCTGGGCTCGGGGGCGTCGCGCCGGTGGCCATCTGGGGGGCACCACCCTTCCGGAACGGCTCGGCTACAGGGGTGTTCTAACGATGGTAATGCCGCCGCGAACCGTCAGGCGCGCACGCCGCTCCCGCCTCACCGTCCCGCGCCGTCTTCCGGCGGCCCGCCGTCCCAGCGGGCGAGCCTCATGTCGGCCCGGGTGCCGTCGCCGCGCAGCGGGGTGCCCTCCTCGCGCCACCTGGCGACGCACTGCGCCTCGTGACCCGGCGGAGGCGTGCCGTCGCTGTGGATCACCCGCCACCAGGTGACCGCGCCGCCCCACAGCGACATCACGCGGCCCACCTGCCGGGGGCCGCCCTCGCCCAGATACTCGGCGATGTCGCCGTACGACATCACCTTGCCCGGCGGGATGCGTTCGACCAGGTCGAGCACCCGCTCGGCGAAGGGCGTGGGGCCGGCCGGGCCGCCAGTCGTCATCTGCTCCAGTCGGTGGGGCCGGCGGCGAGGATCTCGTCCAGTTTGCCGAACTCGTAGGTGGACGAGCCGCTGGTCTGCCGGACGATGCCGTCGCGGATCTCGTAGACCTCGCCGTCCTCCCCGACGAGCCGGCCGTTGAGCAGCTCGGCCAGGCGGCTCAGCTGCGCCACCTGCCAGTCGGACGTGGGCCGGCCCGCCACCCGGCCGTTCCACTCCGCGACCCCGCACGTTGCGTCGCCGTGCCGGGCGACGATCTCACCGGCCTCCTGTGTCCCGCGCAGCTCGAATCCGGCGTCGGCCAGCGCCGACAGCTCGGCGTAGGCGAACGGCGATTGGCGTTCCACGCGCAGTTCGTACCCCATGGGGCGCGACACTAGCGAATCGGCGACGGCCACCGGACCGGCATCGGGGGGGATTCGCCGGAGCGGTGCCGAAACGCTTTCTAACAGTGGCCGAACCGCACCCTAACCGCGATGCGATCGCAGCCGAGGTGTGATCAAAACCGGCGTGATCATGGTCAGCCGCGATCGGTGCGCCGCGTGAGGATGATGACGCCGCCGGCGAAGGACACGAGCCCCAGCCCGATGCCGGCACCGTAGACCCACAGCTTCACCGGGTCGGGGCCGGGCCGCGACGGCCCCTCGGCCGAGAGGTTCTTGCCGAAGTGCCCGTCGCCCCGCGTCGGGACGTCCCGCTGGTACGCCATCAGCTCCCCGGCCCGGGCCAGGGCAGCCCCGGCGTCGACGATGCCGAACCCCCGCTTGTCGTCGTAGCCCTTCTCCGGCCGCTGGCGGGTGGTCGAGGTGAGGGCCTTGGCGACGAGGTGCGGGGGAAGATCGGGGTACCTGGCCTTGATCAGCGCGGCCACCCCGGCGACGAGCGCGGCGGCGGCGTCGGTCGAGGTCAGCGTGGTGTAGCCGCCGTCGGGCCGGGCGACCGGCACGTCGACGCCCGGCGCGCACACCAGCACCGACAGGTTGTCGCTGCTGGCCGGCGACGGCCGCCCCGCCCGGTCGACCGCGCCGACGCCGATGACCCCCGAGTATCCGGCGGGGAACCGCCAGTACGACGTGCCCATGCGCCGGCTGGAGTCGGTCTGCCCGTCGTCGCCCACCGGGGCCACCACCACGGCCCCCCGCGCCAGGGCGTACGCCACCGAGTCGTGGTCGACGCGCTGCACGCCGTAGCGGCTCGACGGGATGGCGATGACCTGGGCGCCCTTCGTGGCGGCGTAGCGCAGGGCGCGCGCCAGGGCGCTGTCGGTCTCGCCCGGCCTGGTCGGCGGCACCACGTCCTCGGAGGTCTCCACGACCACCGGCACCGACAGGATGCGCGCCTCCGACGCGACGCCGAGCAGCCCGCCGTCGCTTCCCGAGCCCGCGATGAGCGCGGCCATCTCGGTGCCGTGGGCGCCGACGGGCGTGGTCAGGTCGCCGTAGAACGCGCTGGTCATGTCGGGGCCGGCGGTGACGCGGCCCTTGAGCTCCTTCAACCCCTCGGCGACCCTGGTGTCGAGCAACGCCACCGTCACCCCGGCGCCCTTGCTCACCTGCCAGGCCCGCTCGACGCGCAGCGCGTCGAGCACCCACTGCTGACGCTCCCTGATGCCGTCGGCGCGGGCCGGCGGGGCCGTGAGCAGCAGCAGCACCCCGGCGGCCAGCGCCGACAGCGGCTTCAGGTACCTGCGCGACATCAGCACACGTTCCCCTGGGTGCAGCGTGGGACCTCGGGTGGCTCGCCGAGGACCCTGCCGATGCGGCCGGCGATCGACTGCGCGGTGGGCCACAGCTCGCTGTGCAGAATCTCCTCCTGCGGCACGGAGTCACGGGTGCGACCGTCGGTGTAGCCGGCGGACACGAACACGATGTAGGGCCCGGTGCCGATCCAGCCGGTGCGCTGCCGCTGGGCGGCGCCGAACGACTCGGTGGCGGTGCGGGGGAACGGGACCGGGCGGACCCCGACCCTGTCGTCGACCGGCAGGCGCGCCGCCGCGGCCTCCCGGGCCTCCTCGTCCCTGAGCACCGCGACGCCGACGGTGATGGCGTACGACGAGGACTGGTCGACGTAGGTGGCCCGCAGCAGGGTGCGGCAGCCGTACCCCTTGAGGGCGGCCGCCACGGGCGAGTCGAGGCCGGCGCGGCAGCTCGTCTCGGGGGCGACGCCGACCCGGTGCGCGTACTCTTGGCCCTTGCCGAGCGCGATATAGGGGATGTCTTCGGGGAACACGCTCGCGATGGGCAGAGTGTGCCAGCGGGCCGCGATGTCCTCCTTGACGTAGGCCATCCGCTCGGCCTGGGTGAGCGGACGCGACCGGGTCTCCTGCAGCAGCCCCACCCCGCCCAGCAGCACGTTGGTGGCCGCGACCGCGAGCACGACGCCCATCAGGGCGAGGAACAGGCCCCGCCGCCGCACGCCGCGCTCCTGCTCCAGCCGCTCGTGCGCGGCCCGCGCCGCGGCGCCCATGCGCGCGCTCACCCGGCCGCCGAGGCCGCCGCTGCGGCCGGCCGGAGGTGGCAGGCCGCCGCCCTTGCCGGGCGAGGGACGGAAAGACGGTCCGCCGCGGACCGGCCAGGGAGCGCCGCGCCGCCGCGTGCCAGGAGCGCGCGACTCAGGCTTCATAGGTCGATGTTACGTCGGTCACGTCGGCAGCCGGGCCTGATAGGGCCCGGGCCCGTTGTGCGGTACCTGAGGCGTTCCCTGCCTCCTGCGCGCGCGACGCACCAGCACGATGATCGTCATGACGCATGTTCCCGCCCCTAACAGCCCGGCCGCCGCGACCGAGGCGTAGATCGTGATCGCCCGGCGGTCGCGCCGCACCACCTGGATCGGCCCGGCCGCCGGAACCGCCGCGAGCCCATCGCCGGCCCGCAACGCCTTGCGGGGGTCCTGCACACCGGCCCCGGTGGCCACCTTCCGATGTCCGGCGAGCGCCGCGGCCTCCCGCAGCGCCCGGGCCGCGTTGACCACGCCGAACCCCATTCCCGGGTCATACCCACCAGCGGGCCGGGCGCTCGCGCCGGCGGTGAGCGCCTGCATGACGAGCGCCGGGCTCATCCGCGGATACCGGGCCTTGATCAGCGCGGCCACGCCCGACACCAGCGCGGTCGCCTGCGAGGTGCCCTTCCCGACCCAGTACTCGTCGCCGGGCCCGGCACCCAGCACGTCCACGCCGGGCGCGGCCACGGTGACCAGGGAGTTGCGGTTGGAGAACGACGCGCGGCTCGGCCCGGGCCCGGCGGCGGCCACCGAGATGACGCCGGGCATCGACGCGGGGTAGGAGTACGGCGCGGTGCGCTTGCCCGCGCCGTCGTTGCCGGCCGCCGCCACCAGCACCACGCCCTTGGAGATGGCGTACCTGATCGCCGCCCGCTCCGCCCTGGTCGGGGCGTCCTTCGAGATCGACATGTTGATGACGTCGGCGCCGTGGTCGACGGCGTACCTGATGCCCCGGGCGATGACGGTCTCGAACCGCTGCTCGGAGTTGAACGTCTTGAACCCCGGCTCCTCGTCCTCCAGGATCACCCGCACCGACAGCACCTTGGCCTCGGGGGCGACGCCGATGACGCCGTCGGAGCCGCCCGGGCCGTGCCCGTGCCCGGCGATCAGCGAGGCCATGTACGTGCCGTGCAGGCGCTTCGGCGCGACGCCCGGCGGGTTGGCGCCGGTGGTGAAATCCCGGCCGGTGAGCACGGACCCGGCCAGGTCGCGGTGCCGCGGATCGACACCGCTGTCGAGCACCGCGACGAGCGCGCCCTTGCCGCGGGTGAGACGCCAGGCCGCTGAAACGTTCAGCGTGCGCAGCACCCGCTGCTGGCTGCCGCGCACCTGGTCGGCGGCGGCGGAGCCCGGCGCCAGCAGCACGAGCCCGGCCGCGCACAGCGCGACCAGCGCCGCCACGGCCGCCAGGAGGCGCGCGACCCGGCGGCTCAGCACCGCCACTCCTTGGCCGAGCAGTCGGGGCTGGCCGGCGTCGCGATCGCCGAGAGCACCTCGTCGGCGAGATCGGTCGTGAACGCGAACAGCGTCGACCGCTGCCGGCCCACCGCCCGCGCCGGGCGGCCGTCGACCTGCCCGGCGGTGATCAGCACGAGGTACGGCCCCTGCTCGCGCGCATAGCCGTGCTGCCGTCCGGACGCGGTGAACCGGTCGGCCACGGTGCCGGGGAACGACAGCGCCCGCAGGCCCGGCGACGGCGCCCCGCCCTTCGCGAAGGCCGCCTGCGCCGCCGCGGCGCGCGCCGTGTCGGGGAAGGCCGCCACGCCGATGGTCACGACCACACCCTCAAGGGCGTCGAGGTAGGTGGCGCGCAGCACGGCCTGGCATCCCTCGTCGCGCATCTTGCGGCGCAGCGGGGCGTCGACGGCCGACGCGCAGCTGGTCCGGGTCGACACGCCGACCCGGTGGGCCCGCTCGGTGCCGCCCTGCTCGGTGACGTACGGCAGCGTTGCCGGGAACACCCGGCCCGCGGGCCACACCCACCAGCGCCGGGCCACCTCGTCGGCGGCGGCTTGGCGCACCTCGGCCGGGCTCGGGCCGCGGGTCAGCTCCGCCACCGCGGCGCTCGCCGAGACCCCCGCGATCAGTGCGAAGATCAACGCGAGCGCCGACGTCACCAGGAGGGCCGGCCACGCACGAGACTCGCCCACTGCGCCTCCCCGGCCTCACGGCCTGTTCCGCCTTCCCGCACGTCACCCGACTTTAACCCGGGCGAATGCGCGGCATCCGGCGATCCGCCCCGATTGGTGACAACCGGGGCGGGCGGAGACGACTGCTCAGTACGTCGGGAGGCTCGGGTCGATCGTCTTGACCCAGCTCAGCACGCCGCCGCCGAGGTGCACGGCGTCACTGAACCCGGCGTTCTTCACGATGGCGAGCGCCTCGGCGCTACGGGCACCCGACTTGCAGTGGAGCACGATCTTCTTGTCCTGCGGCAGCTGCTCCAGGGCCGACCCGTCGACGAACCGGCCCTTCGGGATCAGCACGGCACCGGGGATGCTGACGATGTCGAACTCGTTCGGCTCACGGACGTCGATCACCATGATGTCGTCGCCGCGGTCCATCATGTCCTTGAGGTCGCGGGCGCTGATCGTGGAGTCCTGCGTCGCCTGCTGCGCCTCCTCCGAGACCACGCCGCAGAACGCCTCATAGTCGTCGAGCAGCCGCGTGATCGTGGGGTTCTTGCCGCACAGCGGGCACTCGGGGTCCTTGCGCACCTTGACGTCGCGGTACTTCATGTCCAGCGCGTCGTAGATCATCAGCCGGCCCACCAGCGGGTCGCCGATGCCGGTGATCAGCTTGATGGCCTCGTTGACCTGCATCGACCCGATCGAGGCGCACAGCACACCGAGCACACCGCCCTCGGCGCACGAAGGCACCATGCCGGGCGGCGGCGGCTCGGGGTAGAGGCAGCGGTAGCACGGCCCGTGCTCGGCCCAGAACACGCTGGCCTGGCCGTCGAAGCGGTAGATCGACCCCCAGACGTACGGCTTGCCGAGCAGCACGGCGGCGTCGTTGACCATGTAGCGGGTCGCGAAGTTGTCGGTGCCGTCGACGATCAGGTCGTAGCCGGAGAAGACGTCCATGATGTTGTCGGTGGTCAGCGCCACATTGTGGACGATCACCTCGATCAGCGGGTTGATCTCGCGCACCGACGCGGCCGCCGACTCGGTCTTCAGCTTCCCGACGTCGGACTGGCCGTGGATGACCTGCCGCTGGAGGTTGGACTCGTCGACCACGTCGAAGTCGACGACGCCGAGCGTGCCGACACCGGCCGCGGCGAGATAGAGCAGGGTCGGAGCGCCGAGGCCGCCGGCGCCCACGCACAGGACCTTGGCGTTCTTGAGCCGCTTCTGCCCGGCCATGCCTACGTCGGGGATGATCAGGTGCCGTGAGTAGCGGCGCACCTCGTCTACGGTCAGCTCGTCGGCCGGCTCGACCAGCGGTGGCAAGGACACAGTTCTCCACTCCCCGTGCCAGGGTTTGCACGAACGAACGGCCGCGATGCCGCGGCACTTAACGCTGCCAAGGACAACCTAACTCGCGGGTCCCGCATTCCCAATCGCCGGTCCGGGTAGGTTGTGCCCTCCGGCACACTTCGCCCCGCTTCGCCATGGTGCCGGCATAACGTCGGCAGGGCCTCGTCACGGCCTCGTCACGCCGTGCGCCGGGCCGAGCGGCGGCGAGCGTACCTGATGAGGGCCCGGGCCTCCCTGGCGACGATCGCGGGGTACTCCATCTGGGCCACGTGACCCGCGTGCGGCAGCGTCACGATCCGAACGTCGGGGAAGGTGCGGGCCGCGCGGGCCGCCATGCGCGGGTCGACGAGCCGGTCGCGCCGGCCGTGGATGACAAGGGTGGGCGCCTGGACCCGGGCGGCCTGCCGCCAGAGCGTGTCGGCGCCCCAGCGGAAGTACTCCGCGACGATGCCGCGGGCCGAGCCCACCAGCGCGGTCGCGGCGTACGGCAGGTCGTCGCGCCGGATGACCTCGGCCACCGCGTCTTTGATCCGTTCGGGGTGCACCTGGGCGGCGTCGGCGTAGCACATCGCCAGGGTGGCGCGGACCCGCCGTTCGGCCGGCAGCCACCGCAGCCGCCCCACCACCCAGTCGCCGATGCGGGGCGTCGCAGACACGGCCACCCGGGCCGGGCCGTACCTCGGCAGCAGGTCGGGCAGGGCGGGCGACACGAGCGTGAGGGTGCGGACGAGGTCGGGCCTGGAGGCGGCCACCCGCACCGACACCGCGCCGCCGAGAGAGTTGCCGAACAGATGCACCGGCGCGCCGCCGTGCCGCTCGGACACGTGCTCCAGCAGCGCCACCACGGCGCGCGTGTGTCCGCGCACCGAGTAGTCGCCGTCGGGCGGCGCGGGCGAGTAGCCGGCGCCGGGCAGGTCGATGGCGTAGCCGGTGAGGTCGTCGGCCAGCTCGGCCATCAGATCGGTCCAGTTGGTGGCAGAACCGGCGAGCCCGTGCACGAAGACGGCCGCCTCGGCCGGGCCCGGAGGCGTGGCCCGCACGAAGACGGCGATGTCACCCAAATCGACGACCTGTCCTGGCCAGTGCGGTATCGGGTCTTCCATCCCGCCGTTCCCTCCAATCGGCGCGTCTGCTTCAGACGATAAGGCCCCGCCCTTTATGCGATACCCAGCGATAACAGCCCAGGTCAACGGTTGGTCTGGATTCTTTAATCGGCCAGTAGAAAGCGGCGCGCCGGGGATTCCGTGATCAACGATTCGGTGATCAGCCCGATAGCCCAGTTGATCAGACGACGAAGGAGACCGGATGAGACCGCGACATCTCACCGCTTCCGTGGTCCTGGCCACATCGGCGTCCGCCGGCCTGTTCACCGCCGGCCTGCTCGCCGCCTCCCCCGCCGCCGCGAGCGATCTGCCTCCGGGCACCTGCGTGTACGAGGTCACGGAGGCCGACGACTACGTCCCCGTGCGGCAGGGCCCCGGCGAGTGGTTCCCGCAGCTGGACAGGCTCGGGCCGTACGACCGCACCATCGGCGCCTGCCGCAGGTACGGCGAGGACGGCCGGTGGCGCAACGTCCTCGGGCTGTACAAGACGCGCATCGGCTTCACCGAGGGCTATCTGCTGAAGAAGCTCGGCACGGCCGAGCAGTTCGGGCTCTGACCGCCCGCCCGTCCCGGCGTCACAGGGGCACGTCCCAAGCAATGGCAAGGACGTGCCCCTGTTTCATTCACTAACGCTATGTGTGCGGGAGATAACAGTACGTATCATGTTTCTTCACCATCATTCCGGACATCACGCCCTGCAACCCCCACCGACACAAGGAGTGACGATGAAACACAAGCGTCTCGCAAGCGCGCTCGTCGCCGCGACCGTGACCACGGGTAGCGCGATCGCGATGGGTGCCGCACTCGCGGCTCCGGCCCATGCGGACGTCTGCGTCTACAAAGTCCGCCACGTCAAGCCCGGTCACCAGCTCAACGTCCGCAACCACCACGGCCACGTGGTCGACGTCCTGTACCGGAACCGGCACACCGTCGGGAAATGCGGTCTCTACCGCCTGCACGACAAGAAGAAGCGCCACCACGACGATGGCGACCACAAGGGCCACCACAAGAAGGGGCACCGGCACCACGGCCGGCACCACAAGGGCAACGACCACCACGGCGCCCGCGACCACTTCGGCTACGACCACTTCGGCGACCACGACCACTTCGGCTACGACCACTTCGGCGACCACGACCACAAAGGCAAGGACCATCACGGCGACCGCGGCCACTACGGCCGAGACCACAAGGGCAAGGACCACCACGGCGACCGCGGCCACAAGGGCAAGGACCGCCACGGCGCTCGCGGCCACGAGGGACGCGGCCACGACGACTGGGGCATCGTCGACTGGAAGGATGAGGACTGGGGTCACGTAAAGGACGACCACGGCCGGGGCGACGACTACGGTAAGCGCGGCGGCCACCGAGGCGACGACCACGGCGACCGGGGCGACCGCCACGACCATGGTGACCATGGTGACCGCGGTGAGCACGGCGGCTACGGCGACGACCACGGCGACCGGGGTGGCCGCCACGACCATGGCCGCTACGACGACCACGGCGACCACCATGGCCATGGCGACCACGGCGACCACGGTGGCTGGGGCGACTGGGGCGGCTGGGGCGACCACGGCCGCGACGGCGATCACGGCCATGGTCACAAGAAGGGCCACCACCACAAGAAGGGTCACCACAAGGGGCACAAGAGCCACCACAAGGGCCACAAGGGCCACCATCACAAGAAGGGGCATCACCGGCACGGCCACTGGCGCAAGGTCGTCGGGCACAAGCACGGCCACCTGGGCTACTCCCACAAGCACTACCTCAAGAAGACCCATCGGCTGGGCTGGTAACGCCGCGCGTACCGGCGAGACGACCCGATGCACGGTGCCCGGTGATCGACTCCTGATGCTCCACCATTGGTGATCGAACCCCGGGCGACCGAACCTCGATAGAACCCGACGGGTCACGCACGTCGTGGCGTCCTTGCGGCGCCACGACGTTCGCGTGTGCGCGAGCCCGCACCCTGCCCAGCGCGCCCTGCCCGCTCGGCCGGCGGCTGCGCGGCTCAGGCGGTCTTGCGGGTACGCCGCTTCGCGGCCGGCTTCTCCTTCTCCTCGGCCTCCTTGCCCTCCTTGGCCCCTTTGGCCCCTTTGGCCCGTGTGGCGGCCTGCTCGTCCTTGGCCGCCGCCCGGCGTTTCCCGCCCCCTTTCGCCTTGGTGGCCGGCTCGCCCGCCGCGGCCTCTCCCCTGCCTCGCTTGGCCGCTTCGACGCTGGCGCGCAGCGCCGCCATCAGGTCCGCCGCCGGCCGTTCCTCCGGCGGCACCTCGGGTTGCACGACCTCCCTGCCTTCGATCTTGGCCTCGATGACCTGCTGCAGGGCCTCACGGTAGGCGTCGTGGTACTCGTTCGGGTCGAAGTCACCGGTCATGGTGTCGATGAGCGAGCCGGCCATCTGCAGTTCCTGGGTGCGCACCTCGATGTCCTCGTCGAGGAACGGGAAGTCGGCTTCGCGCACTTCGTCGGGCCACAGCATCGTTTCGAGCACGAACACTTCGTCGCGCACCCGGAGCACGGCCAGCGACTCGCGCTGCCGCAGCGCCACCTTGACGATGGCGACCCGGCCCGATTCGGCGAGCGCGTCGCGCAGCAGCACGTACGGCTTCGTTCCGGTCGACTCCGGCTCCAGGTAGTAGGACCGGTTGAACAGGATGGGGTCGATCTGCTCGGCCGGGGTGAACCGCAGCACGTCGATGCGTCGTGACGTGGACAGCGGCAGGTCCGCGAAGTCCTCGTCGGTGAGGATCACCATCTCGCCAGTGGCCAGCTCGTAGCCTTTGGCGATGTCGGCGTAGTCGACCTCCTCACCGTCGATGGAGCAGACGCGGCGGTATCTGATCCGGCCGCCGTCCACTCGGTGCACCTGGTGGAATGAGACGTCCTTGGTCTGCGTCGCGGAGTAGAGCTTGACGGGGATCGTGACCAGGCCGAACGAGATGGCGCCCTTCCAGATGCTGCGCATGCCGCCTCCCGACCTGCCGCGACTCCCGTTCCACTCCCAGCTGCCTGTTCGAATACCGCCAGGGCGAGATGTAACTCGGTGCCCTTGGGGCAGATACCCCGGAACAGGCTTCGCATATCGCCACATATCAGGCCAAATCGCCCGGGAGGGGTGATCAGGTGCCCCAGCGCGTGCAGGTCAACGTCGAGGGCCGCGACCTGACCCTGAGCAACCTGGACAAGGTGCTCTATCCGGCCACCGGGTTCACCAAGGCGGAAGTGATCGACTACTACTCCCGCGTGGCGCCCGTGCTGCTCCCCCATATCCGCGGCCGTCCGCTGACCGTGAAGCGGTACCCGGACGGCGTCACCGGCGACTTCTTCTTCGAGAAGAACGCCCCGGCCCACACCCCCGCGTGGGTCCGGCAGGTCACCATCCCCACCCCCGGCAGCGGCAAGGACCGCGACACGATCGACTTCGCCGTCGTCGACGACCTGCCGACCCTCGTCTACTACGCCAACCTCGCCGCGCTCGAACTGCACGTCCCCATGTGGCGGGTGACCGCGGACGGCACGCCGTGCGCCCCCGACACGCTCGTGTTCGACCTCGACCCGGGCGCCCCCGCCACGATCGTCGAGTGCTGCCGGGTCGCCCACCTGCTGCGCGACGCGCTGCGCGCCGACGGCCTGGAGGCGGTGCCCAAGACCAGCGGCCGCAAGGGCATGCAGCTGTACGTGCCGCTGCGCGGCACCGGCATCGACGACACCAGCGCGTACGCCCGGCGCCTGGCCCGGCGGCTGGAGTCCGGGCACCCGAAAGAGATCACCAGTGTGATGGCCAAGCGGGCCCGGCCCGGCAAGGTGTTCATCGACTGGAGCCAGAACAACCCGGCCAAGACGACGGTGGCGCCGTACTCACTGCGCGCCGCCGACCGGCCGACCGTGTCGACCCCGCTGACCTGGGACGAGGTGGCGGAGTGCGGCGACCCGGAGCAGATGGTGTTCACCTCGGCCGACGTCCTCGCCCGGGTGGCGGAACACGGCGATCTGTTCGGCGCCCTCGCGTGACCGCGCCCGGGTGCCGGTGGGCGGACCGCGGCCCGAGGCGTTCCGCGGCGACCTGGGTCGTTCCGGAAGTCGAACGCGGGGCGGCGCGATCGGGTGGCCGTAGGCTGGGAATTGTTCGTAGGCGCATCGACGGACGCCACGATGACGGGAGGGTCCGCAGATGTCCGAGCTGAATATGAGTGGAGAGTCCCCCGAGGAGAACGACGACCTGGGGACCGAGGAGGTCTCGATCGAGGCCCCGGAGGCCGACGCGGCGGAGCAGCAGCGGCCGCTGGACGAAGACGAGGACGCCCTTCCCCAAAGGGTGCCGCTGGAGGTCGATCCGGCCGACGCGATCGAGCAGGAGCGTGCGGTCGGGCTGGACGAGGACGACTATCGCTGAGGGGGTTACTCGCGCGTAGGATTGCCGCGAACCGTGATCGAGCCGCAAGGAGACCGACGTGACGGCCACCCCGGACGCCAGGCCCCGGGGCACCCGCATGCCCCGTTCAGCCCGCCGCAGGCAGCTGCTCGGCGCGGCCCAGGAGGTCTTCGTCGAGAACGGCTACCACGCGGCCGCGATGGACGAGATCGCCGAACGCGCCGGGGTCAGCAAGCCAGTGCTCTATCAGCACTTTCCGGGCAAGCTGGAGCTGTACCTGGCGCTGCTGGACGTTCACGTCGACGACATCGTGCGGCGCTGCCGTGATGCCCTGGCCTCGACGACCGAGAACAAGCAGCGGGTGCGCGCCACGTTCCAGGCGTTCTTCGACTTCGTGTCGGGTCAGGGCGAGGCGTTCCGGCTGGTCTTCGAGTCCGACCTGCGGCATGTCGCCCCCGTACGGCAGCGGGTCGAGCGGGCACAGCGCGAGTGCGCCGAGATGATCAGCAGGGTGATCGAGGAGGACACCGGGGTCTCCAGCGACGAAGCGCACCTGCTGGGCGTCGGCCTGGTCGGCATGGCCGAGGTCAGCGCCCGCTACTGGATCACCGCCCACGGCACCATCCCCAAGGATTCGGCCGAGCAGCTCATGGCCCGGCTCGCCTGGCGCGGCATCAGCGGCTTCCCCGTCGAGTCGCGGCATTGACCCATGACGCCCCCACCATCGCCCCGCCCGGGCCACACCACGCCGGCCCACACCACCATGCCGGCCCACACCATGCAGGATCACACCGCCCGCCACCGTGCGGTGGATTCGCAGCGACCGCAAGGAGAGTGAGCACATGGAGCTGAAGATCGGCGTGCGTTCGGTGCACCGCGAGCTCGTGGTCGAAACCGACCTCACCGCCGAGCAGGTCGAGACCGAGCTGCGCAACGCGTTCGCCGCCGAACGCGGCGTGTTCGCCATCACCGACGTCAAGGGCAGGCGCGTGATCGTGCCGCTCGCTTCGCTCGGCTTCATCGAGATCGGCGAGGGCGAGCAGCGCACGATCGGCTTCGGCGGCGGCTTCCACTAGGCCGGTCCGTCAGGCAGGCCCGGCCACGCGGCGTTGTGCGGCGTCGTTCGGCGTTATGCGGACCGGGTCCGGCGCGGGCCGGGCGCCTGGCCCGGGTCAGGATCGGCCGTAGGAGCAGCCGGGCGGGCGCGGTGCGCTCCGCGCGCCGCAGCCTCCCGCCTGCCCGTCGTCACGTCTGCGGCTGACCGTCGGACAGCCCACGCTCGCCCTCTGTAACACAGCGCGAAAAATCCAGGGGTTCGGCCCACATCGGGTCAAGAAACTGCCGTAGCGGCGCGAGGCCCTCATGTCCGCACGGTACAACCGTTCGGGCCTTCGCGCCGCTCTATGCGCGGACCGGCCTGGCTCGCCGCCCCCGGATCGGGCGGCGAGACCGGCCCGGGCACCGGTCTCGCCACCGGTTCCGCCGGTCGTCCCGTCAGCCGCGCGAGGCGACGAGGCCGAGGGCGGCCATGCGCTTGTTGTGCTGTTCGGTGAGGCGGGCGAACATGCGGCCGATCTCCGCGAGGTCGCCGCCGGGTGTCATCTCGACGAGCAGGTCGGCCAGATGCGGACGGGCGGCGGCCACCCGGTTGGCCTGGCTCAGCGCCTCCCCGACCAGCCGGCGCGACCACAGGGCGAGCCGCCCGGCCGCACGGGGATCCTCCGCCAGGGCGGCGCGCACCCGATCGACCGCGAACTGCGCCCGTCCCTCGTCGGCGAGGGCCTCCTCGACCAGGGCCGACGTCTCGGCGTCCACGTGCCGGGCCACCTCGCGGTAGAAGTCGGTGGCGATGCCGGAGCCCACGTAGGCCTTCACCAGCGCCTCCAGCCAGTCGCCCGGCGCCGTGAGCGCATGCCAGGCGTCGAGCGCTTCCACGAACGGCGCCATCGCTTCCTCGGGGTCGGCGCCGAGGGCCGACAGCCGGTCCCGGAGCAGCTCATAGTGCCGGTGCTCCACGGCGGCGAGGTCGCTCAGCGCGCCCCGGTCGGTGAGCGTGGGCGCGAACCGGGCGGCGTCCTCGGCGAGCCGCAGAAAGCCGGTCAGCTCGGCGTACGCGAGCACGCCCAGCAGATCGACGACGGCCGCCGGCGCCTCACCGGCAGCAGGTGAACCATTCATATCGCCTGCGTCGCCAGGTTTCCGCGCGCCGCTATCGGATGAATCACTCATGGCATGCAGGGTACGAGCCCGAGCAGCGACGACATCGACGAACAGACGGAACATAGAGACATCGGTTCGCCGTTGTGGTATCGAGTAGACTGCAATGTGAAAGTGCGACCGCACTGCGTAAGTCCGGGACCTGTGCGATTCCGGGGAGCGTCCCCGGCCCCCCATCGGTTCCCGGGAGCCCTCACTCACGGCTCGGCTCGAGCCGATGCCGCCGCGGTCGCTGGAAACGTTGAAGGCGCCGCTCCACGTGCCCGGGGGGGCCAGACCGCAATGAGGTCGGCGGAGACCGCCTTCGCAGGAGACCTAGGCAGGCGAAGCTGACGACGTTCCGAGACCTCGGAGTCATACCGGAGATTGCCGATGCCCTTGAAACCGAGGGCATCATCACGCCGTTCTCGATCCAGGAGATGGCACTGCCGCTCGCGATCAGCGGGCAGGACGTCATCGGCCAGGCGCGGACCGGCACCGGCAAGACCTACGCGTTCGGCGTTGCGATGCTGCAGCGCGTGGGCAAGCCACGGAAGAACCGTAAGAAGCCCCGCGGGCTCGTCGTCGTGCCGACACGTGAGCTCGCGCTTCAGGTCACCGAAGATCTGGTGACCGCCGGCGGCAAGCTCGGCTCCCGGGTCCTGTCGGTCTACGGCGGGCGGGCGTACGAGCCGCAGATCGAGGCGCTCAAGCAGGGCGTCGACGTGATCGTCGGCACGCCGGGCCGGCTGCTCGACCTGGTGAAGCAGAAGCACCTGGACCTCGGTCAGGTGAACATGCTGGTGCTCGACGAGGCCGACCGCATGCTCGACCTGGGTTTCCTGCCCGACATCGAGCGCATCATCAAGCTGATCCCGGCCGAGCGGCAGACCATGCTGTTCTCGGCCACCATGCCCGGCGAGATCGTCGCGCTGGCCCGCAAGTACCTCAACCGGCCGACCCACGTGACCGCCGACGATCCCGAGTCCGAGGCCGACGCCACGCCGCAGACCGTGCAGCACGTGTGGCGGGTCCACCGCATGGACAAGATCGAGATCGTCGCGCGGATCCTGCAGGCCGAAGGCCGCGGCCTCACCATGCTCTTCTGCGAGACCAAGCGCGCCTGCGACATGGTGTCGGATCAGCTGCGCGACCGCGGTTTCGCCGCCGCCGCCGTGCACGGCGACCTCGGCCAGGGGCAGCGGGAGCAGGCGCTGCGCGCGTTCCGCAACGGCAAGGTCGACGTGCTGGTCGCCACCGACGTCGCCGCCCGCGGCATCGACATCGACGATGTGACGCACGTGGTCAACTACGACTGCCCGCAGGACGACAAGACGTACGTCCATCGCATCGGCCGCACCGGCCGGGCGGGCCGCACCGGCATCGCGGTGACCTTCGTCGAGTGGGAGGAACTGACCCGCTGGAAGGTCATCAACAACATGCTCGGCCTCGACTTCCCCGAGCCCGTCGAGACCTACTCGACCTCCCCCAACCTCTACAGCGAGCTCGGCATCCCCGAGGGCACCAAGGGTGTGCTGCCGAAGGCCAAGCGCTCCCGGGCCGGGCTGGAGGCCGAGGAGCTGGAGGACGTCGGGGAGACCGGCCGCATCCGGTCCCGCCGCCGTGACTCCCGCGACGACCGCCGTGACTCCCGGGAGGATCGGCCGCGCCGCGACCGGCAGCGCCGCCGCACCCGCGGCGGTCGCGCCATCGACGCCGCCGGCTCCACCGCCGCGCCGGCCGCCCAGAACGGGCACGCCCCCGCCGACGCCGGCACCGTCGCGCCCGCCGCGGCGCGACCGGCGGCCGAGGCGACGGGCGCCGAGGTGATCGAGGTGCAGCGGCCGCGGTCGACCCGCACCCGCCACACGCGCACCCGGCCCGCCGAAACCCGGCCCGCCGAGATCCGGTCCGCCGAGATCCGGCCGGCCGAGGAGCGCGTGCCGGAGTCGCGCGCCTTCGACCCGTCGGCGGTGGCGGCGGCGTCGCCGGTCGAAGCGCCGATCTCGTCGCCGGTGGCCGAGCGGTCGCCCGCCGAGCCACGGCGCGAGCCCATCGAGCGTCCCGAGCAGGCGGCCCCGGCCGCCCGTCCGGAGCCCGAGCGCATCATTCCGGCAAGCCCGTTCGCGGTCATCTTCCGGTCGCCCGACCTGGCGACCGACGACGATGTCCCGGCCCCGTCCGCCGCTTCCGAGCGCGCCCAGCGCCGCCGCCCCTCACGGCAGCAGCGCTCGCGCCGCAACGGGTGATCGGCGCCGATCACCATTCGGGCCGAGCCGCCACCGGCTCGGCCCCCTCACGGGCTTCCCGGCTCGATCCGCACCGGCCGCACGAGGCCGCCGCCCGAAGCCGCCGGGCCGGGTCCGTCCCGGCCTACCGGGCTTCCCCTCCCGGTATCGTGGTCACACGTGAGCACGCCGCGTTTCCTTAGCCTGCCGCCAGGCGTCCGTCGCGTCCCGGTCGAGACGCCGGTGGGCGTGTTCGCGGCGCTGGAGGCGCTGCCGATGAGCGGTGTCACCGAGCGGTGGCCGGCCCTGCTGGTGCCCGGCTACACCGGCAGCAAGGAGGATTTCATCGCGGTCCTCCAGACCCTCGCGGCCGCCGGCCGCCGGGTCGTCGCGCTCGATCTGCGCGGCCAGTACGAAACGCCCGGCCCCGACGACCCCGCCGCCTACACCTGCGCCGCCCTCGGCGAGGACGTCGACAAGGTGGCGACCGTCGTCGGCGCGGGTGAGCCCGTGCACCTGCTCGGCCATTCGTTCGGCGGGCTCGTGACCCGTGAGACGGTGCTCGGCGGGGCGGCCAAGCTGGCGTCGTACACCTTGATGAGTTCGGGGCCTTCGGGCATCGTGGGGCCCCGGGAGAAGCTCGCCCGTGTGCTGCTCAGCGAGCTGCCCGAGCTCGGCGCCAAAGCCCTGTGGTCGACGCGCCTGGAGCCCGAGGTGATCGCCGCCGGGGTGCCCGACGACATCGTCCGGTTTCTGCGCGACCGCATGCTCTGCAGCTCCCCCGTCGGGCTGCTCGCCATGGGCGAGCAGGTGCTGGACCCCGGCGACCGTCTCGACGAGCTGCTCCAGGTCGACGTGCCGATCCTCGTCCTGTACGGCGAGCACGACGACGGCTGGCCGCCGAGCGTGCAGAAGGACATGGCCGACCGGCTCGGCGCCGAGTGCGTCGTGGTGCCCGGCGCCCTGCACTCGCCCGCCGTGGAGGCCCCCGAGACGACGGCCGCCGCCCTGACCAGGTTCTGGAACGCCGCCGAGCATCGCCGTCTTCAGCAGGGCGGCTGACAGCGGCGGGATCGGGCTGGTGACGATGAGCGAACCCCCCGAGGCGGGCATCGCGACGGGCGCCGGGACGGGTGTCGAGACGTGCGTGCAACCGCCGCACACGGCGACGTACCGTGTGCACATCGACCGGGCCATCTGGGTGGGCGGGGTGCGCGGCCTCATGCTGCAGGCCCTGCATCCGGGCGCGATGCTCGGCGTGTGGCAGAACTCCGATTTTCAGCGCGACCCGTTCGGCCGGCTGCGCCGCACCGCCGACTACGTCGGCCGGGTCACGTTCGGCAGCGCCGCCGAGGCCGACGAGATCGGCAGGCGGGTCCGCGCCATCCACAAGGCGCTGCGGGTGCGCGACCCGGCCACCGGGCGCACCCTGCACCGCGTGGACGATCCGGAGCTGCTGCTGTGGGTGCACTGCGCGGAGGTCGGTTCCTACCTGGAGGTGGCCCGCCGTGCCGGGGTGGGCCTCGGCGACCGGCAGGCCGACCGCTACCTGGCCGAGCAGCGGCGGACCGCGACGTACGTCGGGCTGCACGCCGAGGACGTGCCCGGGTCCCTGGCCGAGCTGGCCGACTATTTCGCGAGCGTGCGCCCGAGCCTCGCGGCCACCCCCGAGGCCGTCGCCACGGTGCGGTTCCTGATCTGGCCCAGGCTGCCGCGCGATCTGCGCCTGTTCGCCCCCGTCAAGCCGCTGTACGCCCCCTTCGGCGCCCTGTGCTACTACCTGCTGCCCGGCTGGGCGCGCCGCATGTACGGCCACCTGCTCCCGGAGATCCCCCAGCCGGCGGTCACCGCGGCGCTTCGCGCCTTCCGCCTGGCCGCGAACGCCCTGCCCGAGCCGGTCCACGACCGCATGTTCCAGCCCTCCACGCGCGCCATGCTGGCGGCCGCCCGCGGCCGTCTCGCCGCCGCGGGCTACGACCTGTCCAAGGGCCTGATGGGCCTCACCGATCCCCGCCGCTGGCCGCCCGGCCGGCTCACCCGCCCCACCTGACCCGGCGGGGCGGGCCGCCGCCTAGGCCCTGTTTCGAAGTCCGCTAACTGGCGGCGTGTCGTGCCCGGACAAGC
>JBIQJI010000159.1:0-1910 GCA_044507605.1 Actinomycetales bacterium
ACGGCCATGCCCGTGGGGCCGGGGCCGTCGTCGGTGGGCTCGAGCGCCTGCGGGCTTGGCGCGGCGTCGGGGTGGGTGGCCGGGTCAGTCGCCGGGTCGACGGGGTTCGGCACCGACGCATGTTAGGAGCGCGCCCACCGTGGGGGCCACGACCCCCCAGCCGTTCTCGCGGCCGAGCGGTCCGCCTCCCGGCCCGGAGGCCGACGAGATCGTCGCCTCGGCGGGCTCGCGTCAGGCAGCCCCGCCGGCCCGCGTCGGGCGGCCCCGGCGGGCCCGGTCGGGCGGCCCGGGCGGGGCCTCGTCGCCCTGGGTGCCACGCCCCACGGCGCCCTTCGACCAGCCCTCCCCGGCCCCCGGCGGGTGGGTAGAGTCCGGGCCGGAGCACGACCCGGGGGGGTGTCCCCATGTTGTTGTCAAGGGGGTCAGGCCGCCTCGGGAGCGGCGCTGGTGCGGCGGTCTTCGTCTCGGAGGGCTTCTCGTTGGGCGGGGGTGAGGTAGGTCTGCTTGGTGCGGAGCATGGCAAGGATGACGTCGCAGCGGCGGCGGGCGAGGCAGATGATGGCGGCGTTGTGCTTCTTGCCTTCAGCGCGTTTGCGCTCGTAGAACGCCTTGGACTCGGGGTCGCGGAGGGAAGCGAACGCGGCGAGGAACATGGCGTTCTTGAGGCGGTGGTTGCCGCGCCGGCTCTTGGACTCGCCTTTGAGGCTGGTGCCGGACTGGCGGGTGACGGGGGCGAGGCCGGCGTAGCTGGCGAGCTTGGAGCCGCTCGCGAAGCGGGCGCCGTCACCGATCTCGGCGAGGATCCGGCTCCCGGTCCGAGGTCCGATCCCGGCCAGGGAGACCAGGATCTGCCCGAAAGGGTGGGCAAGGAAGACCTCCTCGATCTCTTCGGCGAGCGCGGCGCGGCGCTGGTGGAGCCGGTCCAGGTCCGTGGCGAGCTCGGAGATGACCCGCCCGACGGCGGCTTCGGCGGGCAGCGTCACCGTCTGGGCGTCAAGGGCAGCGATCACGGCGTCGGCGACCTTGGCGGCCGACCGCGGCGACCGGGCGCGCAGGACGTTGGTGATCTGGGCCCGTCCCGCCCGGCGCAGCGCCGTGGGTGTGGGGTAACGGGCCAGCAGGTCACGGACCCCGCCATGGCCCGCTCGGGACCCGACCGCCCGCTCGAGCGCAGGCGAAATGCTGGTCAGGGCGTCGCGGAGCCGGTTCGTGAGCCGGGTTACGTCGGCGGCGAGGTCGATGTCGAACCCGTTCAGGACGCGCAGCTGGGCCAACAGCTCGTCACTGGCGGTGTCGAGCCAGTGCACCTGACGGCGCCGCGTGCGGGCCGTGTCGGCCAGCACGAACGCGTCCCGCCGGTCGGTCTTGGCCTCGCCCGGGTACAGGTCCGCCGCTCGCCGCATGACCAGGCCGGGGACGTACGCCACGGGCACCTGTCGGCGCCCGGCGACGGCGATGGCGAGCTGGGCGATCGAGCCGGGCTGGTCGATGACCAAGCCGGCCACCCCGTGGCCAGCGGCGGGGTCCAGCAGGGCCTCGAGGTCCGCTTCGGCGTTGCGCGCCGGGCGGGCGAACAACGAGTCCCCGTTGTCGTCCAACACGTCGGCGAAGTGCTCTTCCTTGCCGACATCGAGCCCAACCCAGACGGTGACCTCGTCAGGGACTGCCACCCGGCCTCCTCTCGAACCGCTCCTCACCAGCGGGAAGGCCGTCCCGGACGCGCTCGCCGTCATCCACCTTACGAACCAGCGATCGATCGCATGTCCCCATCAGAGGTCCACGCGCCCGACCACGCCGGCGGCAACACCCCCCAGGCCGTCACCGCGACAGGGGGCAATGAGCCATACCGGCGCTGCCGGACTTCCCGACCCCGAGACTTCCACCCGGGACCACCAAGAAGGTAAGGGGGC
>JBIQJI010000111.1:0-12188 GCA_044507605.1 Actinomycetales bacterium
CTGCTTGTCCGGGCACGACACGCCGCCAGTTAGCGGACTTCGAAACAGGGCCTAGCTCCATTGATGCGCAGCTCCTCCTGGAGCCGGCCTCTCCTCAGCGACGTTCACTCATCGGCCCATCGACACGATCCGAGGCCTACATCCGCCCAAGCCGCCACCGGTACGGAACAGTAGCCTCGCGGTTACACATCGTCCTGACAGGTCGAGCACCGCGCCTTACGCTGAGGATTATCACCGCCTCGGAAGATCGGAGCAGGATCTTGCACCACGACGCTACCAGCGGTGCTCGCATTCGTGTCCTACGCAAGATCAGGCGGATGAGCATCGCGCAACTGGCCGGCCTGGCCGGCGTCAGCGAAAGCTACCTGTCGTATGCGGAACGCGGGCTTCGCGCGCTCGACAGCCGATCGGTGATCAGCGCGCTGGCCGCCGCTCTACGGGTTTCGGAGACGGAGGTCGTCGGCGGCCCTCACCTGTCCGCCGATCCGGTCCAGGCCGCACCACATGATTCGATACCCGCTTACCGGTCCGCCTTTCAGACGAACACTCTGACCAGCGCCGCAGCTTCCGACGCTCGACCCCTCTCCGCACTGGTCGCCGAGACCCGGGAGCTGGACGATGCGTTCGTGCGCTGCGACTATGTCGCGCTGGGGAGCCGTCTCCCCTCTGTCATCGATGAACTGCACGTCCACATCGCCGCGCCGGCCGATGAGAGGGAGCAGCGCATCGCGCTGGAGACCCTGATCGAGGCGTGCATGTTCGCGACGTTCCGAGTGAAGGATCTGGGCTATCCCGATCTCGCCCACCTCGCCGCGACGCGTGCCGAAGAGGCGGCCCGGCTGCTGGACGACCCGGTGATGATCGGGAAGGCCGCTTTCCTGCGCACCCAGACGATGCCCCGGGCCGGAACCTGGGACCGCACATTGTCGGCCGCCGGGAAGGCGGCAGACGCACTTCAGCGGCACGCCCACGATTCGCTGAGCATCTCCGTGCTGGGCATGCTGGTGTTGTCCGCATCGCTCGCCGCCGCGGTGCAGAACAAGAGGGACACGGCCCTGTCGTGGCTTGCCGAAGCCCAGGAACTCGCACGCCGAGTCCCCGACGATCCCGCGCGGAACTGGTCGTGCTTCTCGATGACCAACGTACGGGTATGGGGCGTCGCGGTCGCTGTCGAAGCCGGCGAGAGCGGCAGAGGCGTTCTCGAGAAGATCACCGAAATCGACCAGGACAAGCTGGCCACGCGTCAGTCACGTCATGTGGCGTTGCTCGCCGATGTCGGCAGGGCCCTGGCCCGAGAGCGGAGCAGCCGCCGGGAAGCGGTCTCCTGGCTCCTCCGCGCCGAGCGCATCGCCCCCCAGCGCATCCGCAACAGCAGACCCGTGCAGGAAACGGTGGCGGTGCTGCTGGCTCAGGAGCGTTCCGACGCGATCGGCCGCGAGTTGCGGGGACTGGCCGCCCGGACGGGCGTACCCCACTGATTTTCTTGATCCTCACACCGGTGAGACACCAGAGCGACGAGATCACTACGTTCCGTTAGCGTGTCTCAGATCATCGATGAGGGTTTCGTCAGCTGCATCCCGCTGCCCGCGATGGCTTCGTCCGTGGCCACGGCACGAATACATGTCCGCGACGTGCTGGAGAAGTGGCGGCTGCTCTTTGTCGTCGACGATGCCGAACTGGTAGTGAGCGAGCTGGTCACCAACGCCATTCACGCTACCAATCTCGTGCCGCCCCAGGCCCGCTACTCGGAGCTGTACGACCGCCTGGAGATCGTCTGCCTGTGCCTCCACCACCTCGACTCCGACCTGCTGATCGAAGTGTGGGACCCACGCACCACGGCCCCTGAGCCCAGGCAGGCCGGCACCAATGACGAACGAGGCCGCGGGCTCCTGCTCGTCGAGGCAATGTGCAGCAAATGGGGCACCTACTGGCCCAAGACCGGCGGCAAAACGGTATGGGCCACCATCTCCCTTACCAGGCTGCAGTGAAGGACCGCTTGGCGTACTCTTTGTCGACTGGCGTCACTTCCGGCCTGAAGTCGTAGTAGAAGCACTGCCTACACTCGACGACGACGTCAACGTCACTGTCGCGCGCCGAACGCCTGCGCGAGCAGCTTCCGATCGGCCGCGTCGGCACCCTCGACGAGATCACCGGCGCCGTCCTGTGGCTCGCCTCCGCCGATGCGGGCTTCGCCGTCGGCCACGATCTCGTCGTCGACGGCGGCGCCGCCGCCTGACCACCCGCGCCCTGGTCAAAGTTGGGGCCCGTCGCGGTCATCACCCGGTCGAGCCGCATTTCCGGACGTTTCCGGCGGGCAGGGGTCGGTTTCCAGGCGGGCGGCCGACGAGCGACTCCTCGACGACCGGGAGGATGATCATGGCTGGTGAGCTGTCCGGTTCGGGCGCTCTGGTGACCGGGGGCAACAGCGGCATCGGGCGCGCGACCGTCCTGGCGCTGGCCCGGCTCGGCGCCGAGGTGGTCCTGTCGGGCCGCGACGAGACGCGGGGCGCGCAGGTGGTCGAGGAGGTCCGGGACCTCGGCGGCCGGGCCCACTTCGTGGCGGCCGGCCTGCGGGACGAAGCGTCCGCGCGTGCGCTCGCCAAGAGCGCGAACGATCTGCTCGGAGAAGTCGAGGTGCTGGTGAACAACGCCGGCGTCTCCATCCTGGGCTCGACCGCCCGGACCAGCGAGCAGGACTTCGACACGACCTTCGACGTGAACGTCAAGGTTCCGTTCTTCCTGGGGGCCGCCCTCGCGCCGGAGATGGCCCGGCGCGGCCACGGGGCGATCGTCAACGTGAGCACGATGGTGGCCGAGTTCGGCATGGCCGGTGCGGGCCTGTACGGCGCGAGCAAGGCCGCGATCGTCCTGCTGACCAAGGCGTGGGCGGCGGAGTTCGGGCCGCAGGGGGTGCGGGTCAACGCGGTGAGCCCCGGCCCGACGCGCACCGAGGGCACGGCCGCCATGGGGCTCGACCTGGACCGGCTCGCGCTCGGCGGGCCGGCGCGGCGCACCGCCGCCCCCGAGGAGATCGCCGAGGCCATCGTGTTCCTGGCCTCCCCGCGGGCGAGCTTCGTCTACGGCGAGATCCTGCACGTCGACGGCGGCCGGACCGCCGTCTGACCGCGCCGCCTCCCCCGGACCACCCAGATAGGCAGGGGCGGCCGCTCCACCCATCGGCGGCGTGCCCGCACCGGGAAAATGCCGCCGGCCGCGTGCGGGGCGAAACGCGCCGCCTCCTCCTGGACCGCCCAGGGAGGCAGGGGCGCAGCTTCGCCCATCGGCGGCGTGCCCGCACCGGGAGAGTGCCGTGGGCCCTATGCGGGGGCATCTTGGCACGTCCACGCGCGGGCCCGGCGGCAGGCGGCACGTGGTGGCCGCGTCGGCCGGGCCGCACCGGGGCAGCCGCATGGTCGGATCTTCGCCGGACGGGACTCGGCGCCGGGGCCGCGGGCGGGAGTGTCAGGCCTGGGGGCCGTACCAGAATCGTTTCCACCATCCGCGGCGGGACGGCTGCTTCGGGTCGGCGGCGGGGCGGGGCGGCTCGGGAGTGGAGGCGGCCTGGCGTGCCCGTCTGGCCGTGCGCCACTGCTCCAGCACCTCGTCGACGTCGACCAGGCCGACGGGGACGGGCGGCCCGGACGGGTTGCGCCAGTGCTCCTTGATGCGGTCGTTGAGGTCTTCGGCGATCTCGCGGACGGCCTGCTCGGAGGGCAGGCCGGCGACTGTCTCGGGGAGCTGCTCGACCTCTTTGCGCAGGCGCAGGGACGGCGGCAGCATCGCCATGGTGGTGAGGCCTTCGGTGCGGGCCTTTTCGCGGGCCCACCACAGGGGGTCGCTCGCCTTGTGCAGGTTGCGCAGCGGCTTGCCGGCGCCGGGCAGGTCGTCGAACTCGCCGCGTTCGATGGCCTGGCGGATCTGCATCTCGACCCACGCCTCTTGGCTCATGCCCGGCGGTTTGCGCTCGGTGATGGCGCCCTCCTCGGTCGTCGATGCCCTAGGGTGCCGGGCATCGCCTTGCCGGGGTCGCGGGACCGCTCGGTCGGCCGCCGAGGGACCCGCCACCAGTACCGTCGAGGATACCCAGCCGGTGCGGGCCTTCATCGGCCTGCCGCTCGCCCACTCGCCCGGCCGGGCGTTTTGCGGTGGTTTGTCGTGAAAGCTGCGGGTAAGGCACCCGCATGTCTACACCAGTCCGCAGGTCCACCGTGGTCATCACCGGGGCTTCCAGTGGCATCGGGCGGGCCACCGCCCTGGAGTTCGCCCGCCGGGGAGCGGCGCTCGTGCTGGCCGCCCGGGGCGAGGAAGGGCTCAAGGCGACCGTCGACGAGTGCCGCCGGCGGGGCGCCGAGGTTCTCGCGATCCCGACGGACGTCACCGACGAGGGCGCGGTGCGCCGCCTCGCCCAGCAGGCCGTCGCCCACTTCGGCCGCATCGACACCTGGGTGAACAACGCGGCGGTGACCATGTTCGCCGGCGTGGAGAGCGCGCCCATGGCGGACTTTCGCCGCGTGGTGGAGACCAACCTGTACGGCTACGTGCACGGCGCCCGGGCCGTGCTGCCCGTTTTCCGCGCCCAGGGCGAAGGCGTGCTGATCAACGTCTCATCGATCGCCGGCAAAGTCGGCCAGCCGTACACGTCGGCGTACACGGCGACCAAGCACGCCATCAGGGCGCTGAGCATGTCGCTGCGCCAGGAGCTGTGGCTCGACTGCGCGCGCGACGTGCACGTGTGCACCGTCATGCCCGGTGTGATCGACACGCCGCTGTTCCAGCACGCGGCCAACTACACCGGCCGCGCCATCAGGCCGATGCCGCCGGTCTACACCGCCGAGCGCGTCGCCCGCACCATCGTCCGGCTGGCCAGCAGACCGCGCCGCGAGGTGTACGTCGGCCCGGCCGCCCGGCTCCTGGCCTGGCGTCAGCTGAGCAGGCCGGCGGACACCGAACGCCGGATGGCCAAGCTGACCGACAAATACCACCTGTCCCGCAAACGCACGGCCAAGCCCACCCCGGGAAACCTGTACCGCCCGCTGCCGGTCTCCTTGGCCGGCGGCTGGCACGGCGCCGCCCGAACCGCGATGCGCCGCATCGCCGTGGCCGCGGTGGCGGCGGCCACTCTGGCCCTCCTCACCCGCCGCGGTCCCGCCCGGTCGCCGCTCTGGGCAGGCGGTGCGGACCGAAACCGCCGGCGAGGATCGGCCCGCGCCGCGGCGTGATGGGCGGCCGATGGGCAGCGGCCCGATGAGTGGCGGCGGGACGGAGGCACCCGCCCGGTTACTACCTGAAAGATGGGCATTGCGTAGCAATATGGCTGCGTTGAGTGGTTACAGGGTGAAGTGTGACCGGTCTTGCGAGCCATGAGCCGTCCCGTCTGAGGGCTGCCATTGTCGGCGGCGGATGTAATGATGACCCGGTATGCCCGAACCGGGAGGAGACGATCGTGGGGTTGCCCCCGGACGACGTCATCATCGCGGCCCTGCGCGCGGGGGACGAGGTGATGTTCGCGGCGTTGCTCGACGCGTGGTCGAGAGGGCTGTCGCGGGTCGCCCGATCGTACGTGTCCACCGCCGAGTCCGCCGAGGAGGTGGTGCAGGACACCTGGCTGGCCGTGATCGCGGGCATCGATGCGTTCGAGGGGCGTTCCTCGCTGAAGACGTGGGTGTTCCGCATCCTGGTCAACACCGCCAAGAAGCGGGGCCTGCGCGAGAGCCGCACGGTGCCGTGGAGCAGCGCGTTCGACCGCGACCACGACTCCGCGGGCGGCGACGGCCGGTTCCAGGGCCCCGGCGACCGGTTCCCCGGTGCCTGGAAGGAGCCCCCCGCCGCCTGGCCGGCGCCCGAGGGCGAGGTGCTCGCCGCCGAGGCCCGAGGGCACATCGCGCTGGCGCTGGCCGAGTTGCCGCCCCGCCAGCGCAGGGTGATAACACTTCGTGACGTGGAGGGATGTACCTCCGAGGAGGTCTGCGAGATCCTTGACATCTCCGCGGCCAACCAGCGGGTTCTCCTGCATCGCGCCCGCACGGCGGTGCGCGCGCGGCTGGCGGACTATTTCTCGAGAAGAAGGTCGGCATAGGTGAAACGGTTCAGCGCTGTGCGCGGATGGTGGTCGGAGACGTGAAGCGGTTCAGTTGCGCGGAGCTGGTCGACCTCGCCACCGTCTACCTCGAGGACGCCATCGACGAGCCCGCGCGTCGCCGGGTCGAGGACCACCTGGGCGCCTGCGTGGCGTGCGAACGGTACGTCGGCCAGCTTCGGGTGACCGTCCAGGCCCTTGGCGAGCTGCCGCCCGAGCGGCTGGCCGACCCGGTGCGCGAGCGGCTGCTGGCCGCCTTCCGCGAGTCGCGCCGCCGCTGATCCCCGGCCGCGTCCCGCCGCTATTCCACCGCGCGCGGCCCCGTGTAACGTCTCGCCGTCTCGCGGCTCTGTAGCTCCATACCCACAAAGGGGCGGAGAGGGGCGGCGATGACGGGTTCGGCGACACGGGTGCCGCTGATCCACGATGTCTCACAGGTGGCCGGCTACGCGCACGACTGCTTCGCCGACCCGGCCGGCGGCCCCGCGCCCGCGCGTCCGGAGGCGGGGCGGGTGGGCGCCGAGCTGGAGTTCCTCGTGTTCGACCGGGCCGACCCGGCCCGGCACGTGCCCAGGGCGCGCGTCGAGACGGCGCTGCCGGCGCTGCCCGGCGGCAGCCGGGTGACGTTCGAGCCGGGCGGCCAGCTGGAGCTGTCGGGGCCGCCCGGCGGCCTCGCCGACACCGTCGAACGGCTCACCGCCGACGTCACCGCCGCCACCCGGGCGCTCGCCGAAGCCGGGCTGGTGGCCGCCGGGGTCGGGCTCGACCCGGTACGGCCGCCGCGCCGCGAACCACGCGGCCCCCGCTACGACGCGATGGCGGAGTTCTTCGGGCCGCCGTACGGGCCGCTGATGATGTGCTCCACGGCCTCGGTGCAGATCAACCTGGACCTCGGCGACCGGCCGCGTGAACGGTGGGAGCGGGCGCATCTGCTCGGCCCGGTGCTGGTGGCGGCGTTCGCCAACTCGCCGCTGAGCGGCGGCGGACCGATCGGCTGGATGTCGGGCCGCCAGCGGGTGTGGCACCACCTCGACCGCAGCCGCACCGCGCCGGTGCCCGTGACGCCCGACCCGGCCGACGGGTGGGCGGCGTACCTGCTCGACGCGCGGCTCATGCTGCTGCGCGACGAGGCGGGCGGCTGCCGCCCGGTGCGCGACGGCTCCACGTTCCGCGACCGCATCGCCGCGCCCGGCCCGCCGCCGAGCCTCGACGACCTCGCCTACCACGCCACCACCCTGTTCCCGCCGGTGCGGCCGCGCGGCTGGCTGGAGATCAGGTACGTCGACGCGCAGCGCCTCCCCGACTGGCCGGTGTGCGTCGCCGTGACCCACGCCCTCGTCGCCGACGATCAGGCCGCCGACACCGCCCTCGCCGCCGCCGAACCCTGCCGCGACCTGTGGGGGCGCGCCGCGCTGTGCGGTTTGGCCGACCCGATGCTGCGCCGCGCCGCCGACGCCTGTTTCCGCGCCGCCCTCACCGCCCTCCCCCGCCTCGGCGCGCCGCCGGAGCTGACGGCGCGGGTGGCGAGGTTCGCCGACCGTCACGTGACCCCCGGCCGCTCCCCGGCCGCCGACCTGCTCGACCGGGCCCGGCGTCACCCGACGGCCTGGCTCGTGGAAGGAGACCTGTGAACGACCTCGTGACCCACGACCCGGCCGCGCCCGACCTCAAGGAGCGCATCGCCGCCCAGCTCGTCGCGGTGCGCGACCGGTCGCTGACCTACACCGAGGCCGACGACGACATGCTGGAACGCCAGCACTCCCCGCTGATGTCGCCGCTCGTGTGGGACCTCGCCCACGTCGGCAACTACGAGGAACTGTGGGTGCTGCGCGCCGCCGGAGGCATCACCCCGCTGCGCCCCGAGATCGACGACATCTACGACGCCTTCAAAACCCCGCGCAAGGACCGGCCGACCCTGCCCCTGCTGCGGCCGGACGAGGCCAGGCGGTACATCTCGGGCGTACGCGGCCGGGTGCTCGACGTGCTCGACACGCTCGACTTCGACGCGCCCGACCCGCTGGCCCGCGCCGGCTTCGTGTTCGGCCTGGTCATCCAGCACGAGCACCAGCACGACGAGACCATGCTCGCCACCCTCCAGCTGTCGGGCCGGCCCGGCCTCGTGGCCGACGGCGAACTGCCGCCGCCGGGCCCGGCCGACGGCCCCGACGAGGTGCTCGTGCCGGCGGGCCCGTTCACCATGGGCACCGGCACGCTGCCGTGGGCCTACGACAACGAACGCCCGGCGCACCAAGTCGACCTGCCGGCGTACCTGATCGACCGGCTGCCCGTGGGCAACCGCGCCTACGCCGCGTTCATCGAGGCCGGCGGCTACGACGACCCGCGCTGGTGGACCCCGGAGGGCTGGCGGTGGCGGCAGGACAGCGGCGCGTTCGCCCCGCTGTTCTGGGCCCGCGACGGCGACACGTGGTGGCGCACCAGGTTCGGCCGCACCGAGCCGGTGCCGATGGACGAGCCGGTGCAGCACGTGTGCTGGTACGAGGCCGACGCCTACGCCCGCTGGGCCGGCAAACGACTGCCCACCGAGGCCGAATGGGAGAAGGCCTGCGGCTGGGACGCCGCGGCCGGGCGGGCCCGCACCTACCCGTGGGGCGACCGGGAACCGGGCCCGGACCTGGCCAATCTGGGGCATCGCGCCGCACGTCCGGCACCGCTCGGTGCCTTCCCCGCCGGGGCGAGCCCGTACGGCGCGGAGCAGATGATCGGCGACGTGTGGGAGTGGACCTCGTCGTACTTCGCCCCCTATCCGGGCTTCCGGGCGTTCCCGTACCGCGAGTACAGCGAGGTGTTCTTCGGCCGTGACTACCGCGTGCTGCGCGGCGGCTCGTGGGCGGCCGACCCGGCGGCGGTCCGCACCACCTTCCGCAACTGGGACTTTCCGATCCGGCGGCAGATCTTCGCCGGGTTCCGCTGCGCCCGCTCGGTGGCGGCGTAAATGTGCCGCCACGCCGCCTGGCTCGGCGACCCGCGCGCCCTCGCCGACCTGATCCAGCGGCCCGCCCGCGGGCTGCTCACCCAGTCGTACGCCCCGCGCGAGCAGCGCCACGGCACCGTCAACGCCGACGGGTACGGCATGGGCTGGTACGTCCCGGGCCGCCCGGCTCCGGTCCGCTACCGGCGCAGCGTGCCGATCTGGGCCGACGCCAACCTGCCGGCGCTCGCCGAGACCGCCGTCTCGCACTGCCTGCTCGCCGCCGTACGCTGCGCCACCGCCGGCATGCCGATCGAGGAGACCGGCACCGCGCCGTTCACCGACGGGCGGTGGCTGCTCAGCCACAACGGGCGGCTCGCCCGGGAGGCCGCCCGTTCCCTCGCCGGCGACGCCGAAAGCGCCTGCGACTCGGCCTGGGTGGCCGCCGGGGTGTTCGCCCGGCTGCGCGCCGGCGCCCTGCTCGGCGACGCGCTCGCCGAGGTCGTCGTCCAGGCCGGCGGCAAGGACCCCGACGCCCGGCTCAACCTGCTCGCCTGCGACGGCACCACCCTCGCCGCCACGACCTGGGGCGACACCCTCTACCTGCGCACAGGCGCCCCCCCAGGGGGCGCCCCGGTCGAGGGCGACCCGGGCAAGGACGGCCCGCCCACCGGCGGCGTGCCCGGCGGCGGCGTGCTCGCCGCCAGCGAGCCGCTCGACGACGCGCCCGGCTGGCAGGCCGTGCCCGACCGCAGCCTGGTGATCGCCACCCCCGGAGAGGTACAGGTCCGGCCCCTGTGAGCCCGCCGAGGCGACGTCCACGCACCAACGACCCTGGAGGCCATGTGCCCGTCAGCGAGTCGGCCGTCCGGCTGACCGACCACCTCGACCGCGACTACCTGCGCCGGGCGCTCGAACACGACGTCCGCACCGGCCTCGCCGCCACCCCCAAATGGCTGCCGCCCAAATGGTTCTACGACGCGCGGGGCAGCGAACTGTTCGCCCAGATCACCCGGCTGCCCGAGTACTACCCGACCCGCCGCGAAGAGGCCATCCTGCGCGAGCGGGCCGCCGGCATCGCGGCGCGCGGCGGCGCCGACACGCTGGTGGAGCTCGGCTCGGGCACCAGCGACAAGACGGTGCTGCTGCTCGACGCGCTCACCGCGTCCGGGCTGCGGACCTACACGCCGGTGGACGTCGACGCCGTGACCCTCGGCGACGCGGCGCACCGGCTCGCGGCCCGCTATCCGGGGCTCACCGTCCACGCCGTGTGCGCCGACTTCGAGCGGCACCTCGGGCTGCTGCCCCGCGACGGGCGCCGCATGGTGGCGTTCCTCGGCGGCACGATCGGCAACCTCGACCCGGCCGCCCGCAAGGTGTTCCTGAGCGGGCTGCGGGCCACGCTGCGCCCGGGCGACACCTTCCTGCTCGGCGCCGACCTCGTCAAGGACACGCGGCGGCTCGTCGCGGCGTACGACGACCCGGCGGGCGTGACCGCGGAGTTCAACCGCAACGTGCTGCGCGTCATCGACCGGGAACTCGACGCGGACTTCGTGCCCGAGGCGTTCGAACACGTCGCGCTCTACGACGCCGTGAACGACTGGATCGAAATGCGGCTGCGCGCCACCAGGGCCATGCGGGTACGGATCCGCGCCCTCGACCTGACCGTCGGCATCGCGGCCGGGGAGGAGATCCGCACCGAGATCAGCGCGAAGTTCCGCCGCGCCGGCCTGACCGGCGAGCTGGCCACCGCCGGCTTCACCGTCGAACGCTGGTACACCGACCCCGACGGCGACTTCGCCCTCGTGCTGGCTAGGGTCTGAGGCGTGAACATCACCGACGCCTGGCGGTCGGCGCGCTCCTCCTACCCGCCGGGTTACCTCAACGCGGCCTCCTGCAACGTGCCGAGCGACGCCGTCCTCGACGCCGTCGTCGCCCAGCTGCGCCGCGAGCAGGAGCTGGGCGCGTACGAGGCGACCCCCGACCTGTCCGGCGGGCGGGCGGCCCTGGCGGCGCTCGTCGACGCCGACGGCCCCGACGTGGCGTTCCTCGAAAGCGCCACCGCGGCCATGGCCGCCCTGCTCGGCGGCTGGGCGCTGCCGCCCGGCAGCCGCATCGGCGTCACCCACGTCGAATACGGCAGCACCACGATGCTGCTGCGCCGCCTCGCCCCCCAGCACGACTGGCGGCTCGTCGACCTGCCGATGGACGGCGACTCCCGCCTCGACCCCGC
The DNA here is from genome assembly GCA_044507605.1 of Actinomycetales bacterium. Lineage (GTDB taxonomy): Bacteria > Actinomycetota > Actinomycetes > Streptosporangiales > Streptosporangiaceae > Thermopolyspora. Next base: position 11,239 of record JBIQJI010000111.1, read on the forward strand.
CGCCCTCGAACCCCTGCTGCCCGGCCTCTCCCTCGTCGTCCACCCCCACATCGCCTCACAGCGCGGCGTGGTGCAGCCGGCCGCCGCCGTCGGCGCCCTGTGCCGCGCCGCCGGCGTGCCGTACGTGCTGGACGTCTGCCAGTCCCTCGGCCACGTCGACGTCACCGGCGTGGGCGCCACCGCGTACGTCGGCACGTCCCGCAAATGGCTGGCCGGCCCGCGCGGCGTGGGCTTCCTCATCGTGCCCGGCCTCGACGAGGCCACCATGGACGCCGCGGTGCCCGCGCTCGGCAGCCACCGCTGGGCCGGCGACGACCCCGCCCCCGAGCCGGGCGCGGCCCGCTACGAGACCAGCGAGGCGGCCATCGCCGCACGGGTGGGCCTGGCGACGGCGGTGCTGGAACTGCACGCCCTCGGCCCGGCGGCCGTCCACGCCCACCTGGCGGCCCTGGGCCCCACGACCCGCGACATCCTCGACGGGGCGGGCGGCTGGCGCGTGGTGGAGCCCTTCGCCGAGCCGAGCGCGATCACGACGCTCCGCCCGCCGCCGGGCGACGACCCCGCCGCGGCAGTCGAACGGGCCAGGGCCCTCGCCGCCGAACGCTCCCTGACGGTGGCGGCCATCCCCACGTCGAGGTCCCCGGCCGACATGCCCACTCCCGTCCTGCGCGTCTCCCCCACCCCCGCCACCACCGAATCCGACCTGAAGGCCCTCGCCGCCGTCCTCGCCGCCTGAACCGCCAGGTCCGCCGGATCCGCCGGATCCGTCGGGTCGCGGGCCAGGTGCGCGACGCCGCGCGTCCGTACGGCCGGTGGAGGGGAAGCCCGGCCGCACGGACGTGCCACGCGCCGGCCGCGCGGGCCGGGAGGACGTCGGCCCGCGCGCCGGCAGGTCACCTGTAGGTGATGTCGGATGGGGAGTAGATGCAGTTGACACCGTCCGCGCCGGT
>JBIQJI010000030.1:0-65480 GCA_044507605.1 Actinomycetales bacterium
TCCACATAACCGCGATAGACGACTGGCTCACCAGGCTTTGAAACAGGCCCTAGGCCGCCCAGGAGCGGGCGGAACGCCTTGGGCGGGGTCCAGGGGCGCGCCGCGCGGGAGTCGCGGCGGTCGAGACTGAGCATGGCGTCGGTGCGATATTCAGCGGCCAGTACATGATCATCTGGTGGATGCCCGGCTGTCGATCACCGAGGTGATTTCGGCGTCATCGCCGTGCTCCCCACTTCCCTCGAAGCTGGGCCAGTCCAAGGGGGTCGTCCCAGACACAGGTCGCCATCGCCGCGAGGTGAATGCCCTCCCGGATGATCTCGGCCTCGGGAATCCCCGGCGCTGCGCCGCTTCCTTGATCAAACGGAGATTCTCTGGGTCGGCGTAGACGGTCGTTCTCCTCATTGACATGTGCCAACGCTTCTGCACGGGTGAGGAAGGTCTCGAGAGTCGGCACAGGCGGTTCGGTACCCGAATGCTGACGGGCATTCGGGAAAGCGGAGGCTGCTCCGGAGACGGCCGATTGTGTTCGTCGCCGGTGGTCCTGCCCGAGTGCATCGGGTACGAACCGCGTGACGCGCCTGCGGGCGGGTCACCTTCGCCGCATGAGGGGTGTCGCTTGGGCTGGGGTCGATGCCGCATGGGGGCGTCAGGGCGGGCTGGATATGCTGTGGTCGCGGCTGGTTCGTCCGGGGTCGTGCTCCCGGACGTCGTAAGAGGGAACCCGGTGGGAATCCGGGACTGCCCCGCAGCGGTGAGTGGGAACGAACGCCGTCAGAGGCACTGGGTGCTCGCAGCATCTGGGAAGCGACGGTCAGTAGGCGTGAGACAGGTGCCCGCGAGTCCGAAGACCTGCCCGCCGCTCGCGCGCCGCCGATGGCGTGCGGCCGGTCCATGGCCTCGCGGGAGGGCCTTGGCGGGGTTCCTTCGCGGGCTTTTCGCGGGGGCCGTGGACCTGCATGGCATGAGTCGAGGGAAGGACGCCATGAGTCAGGTCACCACGACCGTTCTGGGGTACCCGCGGATCGGGGCCGGGCGGGAGCTGAAGCGGGCCACCGAGGATCACTGGGCGGGGCGGATAGACGCTGCGCGGCTGGCGGAGGTCGCCGCCGGGGTGCGGCAGAGCATGTGGCGGGACATGTCCGCCGCCGGGCTGGACACGGTGCCGTCGAACGTGTTCTCGCTGTACGACCAGGTGCTGGACGCGACGGTGATGGTGGGCGCCGTGCCGGAGCGGTTCGCCGGGGCCGCCGACCCCTATTTCGCGATGGCGCGCGGCGCCGACGGGGTCGCCCCGCTGGAGATGACCAAGTGGTTCGACACCAACTACCACTACCTGGTGCCGGAGCTCGGGCCCGGGACGCGGTTCCGGCTCGACTGGGCCAAGCCGCTCGGTGAGTACGCCGAGGCGCGTGCCCTGGGTCTGGAGACGCGGCCGGTGCTGGTCGGGCCGTTGACGTATCTGCTGCTGGCCAAGCCCACCGCACCGGGGTTCGCGCCGATCGGGCTGCTGGACGCCCTGGTCGAGGTGTACGCCGAGCTGCTGGAGCGGCTGGCCGCCGCCGGAGTGGTCGAGGTGCAGCTGGACGAGCCGGCGCTCGCGGCCGACCGCAGCGCGGCGGAGCTGGCGGCGCTGGGCCGGGCGTACCAGCGGCTCGGGGGGCTTGCCAGCAGGCCACGGCTGCTGGTCGCGACGTACTTCGGGGAGATCGGCGACGCGCTGGAGGTGCTGGCGGGCACGCCGGTCGAGGCGATCGGGCTGGATTTCGTGGCCGGGCCGGGCAACGTGAAGGCGCTGGCGGGGATCGGCGGGCTGCCCGGCAAGACCCTGGTCGCCGGGGTGGTCGACGGGCGGAACGTGTGGCGTGCCGACCTGGGCCGGGCCCTGTCCACGTGCGCCGTGCTGCTCGGGCTGACGGATCGGCTCACGGTGAGCACGTCGTGTTCGCTGATGCATGTGCCGCTGGACGTCGAGGCCGAGCCGAACCTCGATCCGCGGCTGCGGGGGCGGCTGGCGTTCGCCCGGCAGAAGCTCGCCGAGGTCGTGGCGATCGGCGGGGCGCTGCGCGAGGACCGCCGCCCGCCGGTGCCGGCCGCGCCGCCGGCGGCCGAGCAGTTCACCGACGAGCGGGTGCGGGCGAGGCTGTCGGCGCTGGGCGACGGCACGGTCCGGGCGCCGTTCGAGCGGCGCCGGAAGGCGCAGGCGGCGGCGCTCGGGCTGCCGCCGCTGGCGACCACGACGATCGGGTCGTTCCCGCAGACGGCCGACGTGCGGCGGGCCCGGGCGGAGCTGCGCGCCGGGACGATCGGGCGGGAGGAGTACGAGCGCCGGATGCGCGCCGAGATCGACCGGGTGATCCGGTTGCAGGAGGAGCTGGGGCTGGACGTGCTGGTGCACGGCGAGCCGGAGCGCAACGACATGGTGCAGTATTTCGCCGAGCTGCTCGACGGCTACGCCACCACCGAGCACGGCTGGGTGCAGTCGTACGGCACGCGGTACGTCCGCCCGCCGATCCTGTTCGGCGATGTGTCCCGGCCGGCGCCGATGACGGTGGAGTGGGCGGCGTACGCGCAGTCGCGCACGGAGCGGCCGGTCAAGGGGGTGCTGACGGGGCCGGTGACGATGCTCGCCTGGTCGTTCGTGCGCGACGATCAGCCGCTGGCGGAGACCGCGCGGCAGGTGGCGCTGGCGCTGCGCGACGAGGTCGCCGACCTGGAGGCCGCGGGCATCCGCATCGTGCAGGTCGACGAGCCGGCGTTGCGGGAGCTGCTGCCGTTGCGGGCGGCCGACCGGGCGGCGTACCTGGAGTGGGCGGTGGGCGCGTTCCGGCTCGCCACCGGCGGCGCGGCCGACGATACGCAGATCCACACCCACATGTGCTATTCGGAGTTCGGCGAGATCATCGGCGCGATCGGCGACCTGGACGCCGATGTGACGAGCGTCGAGGCGGCCCGTTCCCGCATGGAGCTGCTGGCCGATCTGCGTGTCGCCGGCTACCGGCGGGGGATCGGCCCGGGGGTGTGGGACATCCATTCGCCGCGCGTGCCGCCGGTGGAGGAGATCGAGTCGGCCCTGCGCACGGCGGCCGCGTCGGTCGATCCCGGCCTGCTGTGGGTCAACCCCGACTGCGGCCTGAAGACCCGCGGCTACGCCGAGACGGAGGCGAGCCTGCGCAACCTGGTCGACGCCGCCCGCAGGGTGCGGGCCGGGCTGGTGTCCTGATGGGGAAGGGCGCCCGCGGCGCGATGCGCGCGGGCGCCCTTATGCCCTCATGCCCTCATGGCTGCCGTGTGGGCAGGTCAGGAGGCGGTGCAGGTGATCGGGGACGGGGTGGGGTTGCTGCCGTTCCAGGAGCCGAGGAACCCGAACGTCGTGGAGCCGTTGGCGGGGACGTTGCCGTTCCAGCTCACGTTGGTGACCGTGACGGAGCCGCTGCTGCCGGAGTTGTTGCCGTTCCACAGCTGCGAGATCGTCTGGCCGGCTGGGAAGGTCCACTGGACCGACCAGCCGTTGATGGCCGAGTTGCCGGCATGCACGGTGACCTCACCCTGGAAGCCGCCCTCCCACTGGTTGACGATCGTGTAGGTGGCGGTGCAGCCGTTGCCCACGGTCGGGGTCACCGTGGGGGTGACGGTGGGCGTCACGGTCGGCGTGACGGTCGGCGTCACGGTCGGGGTGACGGTGGGCGTGACGGTCGGGGTCACCGTCGGGGTGACGGTGGGCGTGACGGTCGGCGGCGGCGCGGCCATGGCCAGGTCGTACGCCCGCTGCGGCACGAACTGGCCGGCGGGGGCGATGCAGCCGTCCGACTCGCCCGGGGGCTTGACCCACAGGAACGCGTCGATGGCCGAGTCACCGGTGTTCGTGGTGCTCCAGGTGCCGGTGGCGCGGCCGTCCGGGTCGCACCACTCGCTGCCGGCGGGGCCGTTGCCGTTGCGGCTGGTGTCGATGACGGCGTGCAGGTTCGGGTGGCCGGTGGCGGCGATGATGCTCTTGGCGTACGACACCAGGCCCGGCGTGGACCGGTAGTTGGAGGTGTTGATCGCGAAGCCGTCGGCGCTGTTGGCGACGTCGGCGGCGTTGAGCCGGGAGGCGGCGTCGGAGACGGAGAGCCAGGCGTCGTGGCCGATGTCGAAGTAGACCTTGACCTGCGACGAGGTGGCCTTGAACTTCTTGCCGGCGTACGCCATGTCGGCTTCCACCTGGGCCTGCTCGGAGGAGCTCATGCAGCTGGTCATGATGGCCAGGGCGTCAGGTTCCAGGATGATCCACGCGGGACGGCCCCCGAGCCCGGCGGCGATCTTGTCGATCCAGGCGCGGTACGAGGCGTGGTCGGGGGCGCCGCCGGCGCTCGGGCCGCCACAGTCGCGGTTCGGCATCTCGTAGACGACCAGGATCGGGACCTTGCCGGCGGCCGCGGCGGCGCCGACGTAGGCGTCGACCTCGCTCTGCACGGTCGACGGCTGGTAGCTGGAGAGCCAGTGGCCCTGGGGGACGGCCGCGATGCGGTCCCGGATGACGGCCGCGCGGCTGTCGCCGGGGTTGGCGGCCACCCACTTGGCGGCGCTGCTGTTGGGATCGGCGTAGAACGAGACGTCCGCAGCCTGGGCCGCTGACGAGGTGAGGAGGGCGATTCCCGCCGCGGCCGTGGCGACCGCGGCGCTGATCGCCGTCATCAAGGGTCTTCTGCGAGACATGAATACTCCGTCCGAGGTGTGGTGGGAGCGCTCCCACAGTCCCTCGGATCGTAAATATTCCCCGCCCGCTTCAAGAAGGGCCGGCCGAGCGTCCGGCGCGCATCAGCGCCCCGGCCACGAGGAACGGTGCCAATGGCCTTGGCGAATATCTGAAAATTTCAGTTTCTCACACACCGGCCGCCGCAAGCGGCCGCCGCACTCGGCCAGTTCGCGGTCGCGCTCCACCGGCTCCGCTCGCGCGGGCGAGGCCGGCTCCGGTACGGGCCGACGCCGGACCGGCAGGTACACCTTCGCCTGCGGGTCGTCCGAGATCACGCCCAGATCGTCAAGGAGGTTTCGCTGCGCCGCCCGGTCGCGCCCCGGCCGTAGCCGCCGGTCGCCCTGGCCCGGCGAGGGATGCGGATCACGCCGCTCGGCGTCGTCACCGTCCGTCGCGGCGCGGCCGGGGCGCGTACGACGTGATCACGCCGCGACGAGGGCGCGGAGCTCACGGGCCGCGGGGAGGCGGCTGGCCTTTTCGGGGAGGGCGGCGGTGATCTCCGTGACGAGTTTGCGGCGGGCGATCGTGACCGGGAGAGGCTGGGTGACGTCGAGGGCACGCTGCAGGCCTTCGGTCACGCCCCGCGCTGAGGGGGTGGTCCGGCGGGCGCCCGTACGCGGATCCGGTATGCACTTTGGGACTGGTCATGATCCCAAGGAAATGTGATTCTTGACTCAACAGGACACAGATCGAGTGACAGGAGAAGTCAAGAGCGGCGCAAACGGGAACCGAGGGCAAGAGAGGTCGGATCCATGACTCAGGAGATCCCGTCGGAATTCAGCGTGAAGACGGCCCTCGGTGGCCGGTCCTTCCCCAACGCTCGGGGCCGGCTCCCCGGCGTGACCTTGCAGGACCTGCCCGACGCGCAGCCTCTTCGCCGGGTGCTCGGGCCCGGCGTCGTCGGAGCCGCGATCGGGCTTGCCTCGGGCGAATTCGTGCTCTGGCCGTACATCTCGGCGCATGTCGGCCTGGTGTTCCTGTGGGGCGCGGTGGTCGGCGTCGTCTTCCAGTTCTTCATCAACATGGAGATCGAGCGGTACACCCTGGCCACGGGGGAGACCGCGCTCACCGGCTTCAGCCGCCTGTGGCGGCACTGGACGCTCGTGTTCGTCGTGCTGGCGGTGCTGGCCAACATGTGGCCCGGCTGGGCGACCAGCTCGGCGACCGTGTTCACGTACGCCGTCGGCTGGGGCGACGCGAACTGGATCGCGATCGGCGAACTCGTCGTCATCGGGGTGATCCTCACCATCGCGCCGTTCATCTACCGCTGGGTGGAGCGCATCGAATTCATCAAGATCGCTGCGGTGCTCGTGCTCATCGGCTTCGCGCTCGCCATCGCGGTGACGGCCGACGGCTACCGCGGGCTCGGCGACGCGGTCACCGACCCCGGCCTGCCGACCGACCTGGGGTTCGCGCTCATCCTCGGCGCCCTCGCCTACGCCGGAGCCGGCGGCGGCCAGAACCTCGTGCAGAGCAACTGGATCCGCGACAAGGGGTTCGGCATGGGCGCGCGCATGCCGAAGCTGGTCTCGCCGGTCACCGGCGAGCCCGTCGCCAAACCGTCGACGGGTTTCCTGTTCGCCCCGACCGAGGCGAACCTGGCCCGGTGGCGCGGCTGGTGGAAGGTGGCCAACACCGAGCAGCTCATCTCGTTCGTGCTCATCACCATCTTCACGATCGCGATGACGTCGCTGCTGGCCTACTCGACGCTGTACGGCGAGGACGCGCCGAACGACGTCAGTTTCCTCCGCCTGGAAGGCCAGGTGCTGAACGATCAGCTCGGCTGGTTCGGCACGTTCTTCTGGGTGATCGGCGCGTATTCCCTGTTCGCCGCGGCGCTCGGCATCCTCGACTACATGGGCCGGCTGGTGTCCGACTCGATCAAGGTGACGTACCTGGCGCGCAGCACCTGGTGGACCGAGGCCAAACTGTACGTCGCGGTGGTCTGGGCGCACATCGTCGTGGGCACGGCGATCCTGATCGGCGGCTTCGACCAGCCGCTCGTGCTGCTCATCATCTCGGCGAGCGTGGCCGGGTTCATGATGTTCATCTACTCCGGGCTGCTGATCGTGCTGAACCGGCGCGCCCTGCCGAGGGCCGTCCAGGTCGGCGGCTGGCGGCTCGGCGTGATGACGATCGTCTTCCTGTTCTTCGCGGCCTTCTCGGTCCTGACGATCATCGACCAGATCGGCAAGAATCTCTGATCCGCCGGGACGGAGCCGGCGTTCTGCCATGATGGGCCCCTGCGGCCGGGTCGCTGCGGCCGGTCCGGGGGAGGAGCGATGTCCGACAGGCTGGAGTCCGGCAGGCCGAGGCCCGGCGGGGAAGGGCTCGGCGGGGTGGGGCTCGACCGCCCGGAACGTGACGGGCCGGAACGTGACGGGCCGGGGCCCGGCAGGCCGCACGCGGTCGCCGTGGCACCGGCCGCCACGGCCCCGGCCGGCGTCCCCGGGGTCACCGGAGCGGTGCGGCGGCTGGCCGGTGAGCTGGGCGAGGCGGGCGAGCTGCCGGCCTATGTGTACGACCTGGGGCACCTTCGATCGCACGCGGCGATGATCCGGGACGCCCTATCGGTGCCCGGGGCGCCCGAGCTGTTCTACGCGGCCAAGGCCAACCCCGACCCGGAGGTCCTCGCCGCGCTGGCGCCGTACGTGGACGGGGTCGAGGTGGCCTCGGGGGGAGAACTGGCGCACGTGCGCCGGGTGCTGCCCGGCGTCCCCCTCGCGTTCGGGGGGCCCGGCAAGACCGACGCGGAACTGGCCCTGGCCGTGTGCGAGGCCGAGCGCATCCATGTGGAGAGCCCGCGCGAGCTGACCCGGCTCGCCGCCATCGCGCGCGACGCCGGCCGCACGGCCGACGTGCTGCTGCGCGTGAACCTGGCCGGGGAGCGGCGGGGCGCGGCGCTGGCCATGAGCGGGCCGTTCGGCATGGACCCCGAGCTCATCGACGCCTGCCCGCCCATCCTGGCCGACGCCCCCTGGCTGCGGCTGCGCGGCGTCCACGCCCACCTGGCCTCGGGCCTGGCCGCCCCGGCGATGCTGCGCCAGTCGGCCGAGATCCTGGCCTGGGCCCGCCCCTGGCTCGCCCGCGCCGGCTGCGACACGCCGGAGATCAACCTCGGCGGCGGCATGGCCGTCGACTACACGGCCCCGGGCGAGGTGTTCGACTGGCGTGCGTACGGCCAGGCCATCGCGCGGCTGGCCCGCCCCGGCGAAACCCTGCGCATCGAGCCCGGCCGCGCCATCAGCGTCTACTCGGGCTGGTACGTCACCCGGGTCCTGGACCTCAAGCGCGCCCACGGCGAGTGGTACGCCGTCCTGCTCGGCGGCACCCACCACCTGCGCACCCCGGCCACCAAGAACCACGACCAGCCCTGCACGGTGCTCCCCGCCGCAGGCCCCGGCCCCCGCCCCGCCGGGCCCGTCTCCCTGATCGAGCACGAGCGGGTCACCCTGGTCGGCCAGCTCTGCACCCCCAAGGACGTCTTCGCCCGCCGCGTCCCCGTCACCCGCCTGGCGGTCGGCGACACCGTGGCCTTCGGCATGGCCGGCGCCTACGCCTGGAACATCTCCCACCACGACTTCCTGATGCACCCGAAGCCGTCCTTCCACACCGTCTGAACCACCCGGACGGACCGTCTCGATACCCGATAAAGGTGCGTCCGGAATCTGGGCTTTCGGGGGTCGCGGAAACCGCAGGCGGACGCTCGCTCCCGTTCTCCTGTCACACGCGCACCCCGGTGGAAACGGAAACGACCTCGGCTCTTGCGCCGACCGTGGAACGGTCCGATGATCGGTGTCAGGCATCGCGGTGAGGGGCGGACATGCGCCGGTTCTCGATCGCACGGCTGATCGCCGTGACCGTCGTGGCCGCCCTGGCCGTCGGGCCATGGCCCGGCACGCAGGCGACCGGGTCACGGCCGCCCGGGTCACGGCCGCCTGTGTCTGGTGTCTCGGCGCGGCTCTGGACGGCCAAGTACACCGAGCCTCTCGGCGCCGTCGTGGCCGTCGGCCGCGAACTGCTGATCACCCACGGCGCGCGGATCGAGGCACGCGGCGTGCGCTCCGGCCGCCTCATCTGGAGCCGTGACCTGCCGGACGACGCCTCCAGCGACCCGCCCGATCGCATCTGGCCGGTGGCGGCGAATCTCGCCGTCGTTTCCTACCTCCACGAGGTACCGGACGACGACGGCGCGACCGAGACCGACGTCTTCGCCTTCGACCCGAAGACGGGAGGCGGCGCATGGATCGCCTCCGGCGGACCGGACGGCGCTGAACCCGGGCTCGTCCTCCTGGGCGCCGGGCGCGGACGGGTGTTCGTCTACTTTCGTGACAAAAAAGCGATCTGGGCGATCGACGCGGCGCGCCGCGCGTTCACCTGGAAGGTCCCGCTCCCCGCCGGATGCGACTACGAGGACGGCTCCGCGGACGGCCACGTCGTCGTGGTCGTCATGCGCTGCGGATCGGCTTACCGGCTGTCGGCCCTCGCCCCGGCCGACGGCCATCGGCTGTGGGAGCGGCCGAACCCCGTTCGCGGCAGTCCGGTGGTGGTGATGGACGAGGGCGCGATCCTGGTCGAGGACGACGACGGCTACGCGGTGCTGGAGCAGGACGGCAGCACGCTCGTCGCCGGAACGCTGTCCGAGGATTGCGATTGCGAGCCGGTGATCGGGCGCTCGCTCGTCGCACAGATTCCGGACGGGCCGTGGCCCGACATCGAGCTGACGCCCATCCGCGTGGTGAGCCGCCCCAGCGGCGCGACGCGGAGTTCCCTGGGCGACGAATGGGCGCCCTACGCCTCGGGACGCGAGATCGTCGCCTCCGCAGGAGAGATCTACGGGTTGCATCCCCCGCCCGGGCGGGGGGTGACCCCGACCCTTTATGGGCTGGACTCGCGCACCGGACGGTTCACCCTGCTCACCACCCTGCCGCCGTCGGTACAAGGTGGCCTGCGGCTGGTGGGCGAGGGGTTCGCCGTCTTCACCGAGGAGACGCCGAGCCCGATGCCCTATGACGGCGAGAACGGCGTCGAGGACGACGGGGAGTCCGTATGGCTCAAGGTGTACGGCGTCACGCCGGCGCAGGGCGCCGACCCGGGGCTGATCCACCGGCTGGGCGTGCCCGCGTCGGCGTGGCCCGACGCCTGCGCGCTGCTGCCTGCCGCGCGGCTCGCGCAGTTCGTCCCCGGCGTCCGTTACCGGGCCACCCCGGTCAAGCCTCCCGCGGCCCTCATGCTGTCGCGGCCGACGGAGTGCGATCTGGAATCGGACGGCGAGACGGGCCCGCCGATCGCGATCACCGTCTACGGCGTCTTCCCGTCGCCCGACGAGGCGCACGCCGCCTGGTCCTTGATCACATCCTGGAGCCTGAGCTACAGCGTGCGGGTTCCCGACGTGGGCGATGAGGCGTTCACCCGGGACGATCTGGACGACATGGTCACGTTCCGGGCGGGGTCGACGGTGGTGCAGGTGGACGTCCCCGGCCACCCGGACCTCGCCCGGAAGCTGGCGCAGGACATCGTCACGAGATTGCCGGAGGGCCCATGACGACGAGTGCCGACAAGAAGGGCCGCGGCCGGCGCAACCGCGGGAACGAGGGACGTAGCGAGAAGAGCGGTGGCCGGAAGGGACAGGGCACCGGCCGGCAGCGCCCCTCCGGGAAGGGTCGCGCCCGGAAGGGCCGCGCCGGCACGGACACAGGAGCCGGCTCGGCGGCGAGGTCCGGGATCGCGCGCCTGCTGTCCGGGCCGGGGAAGTGGCTGGCCGGGGCGGTGGCGGCGGGCCTGGCCGCGATCATCGGCACGGTCGTCACCGCCCTGTGGTCGGACGCGCTGGACGCGAGACGCGACCTGGCCGGTGAGCCACCGATCCGCGTCGTGGTCGAGACGGGCATAGGCGACGGCGTCGACGGTGCCACGGCCGAACCCATCATCGACGGACCGGACAGGTTCCTGCTGCTGCGCGGCTTCAGCTGGGAGCAATGGGACGATCTGGTCCGCCGGCGTGGGATGGCCCCGATCGAGTTCCAGAACCTCACCATCCTGCTCCAGGGCAAACGGGACGAGACCATTCGCATCATCGACGTCCGTCCGCACATCCTGTCCGTCGGCCCGGTCTTCGACGGCACCTGCGTGACCCTCCCCACCCAGGGCCAAGCCGACGTCTTCCCGGTGCACGCCGACCTCGACCACCTGAGCCCCGGCACTCCAGGCGAACCGCGCTCGACATACCTGGAGAAGAGCATCGACCTGAAGAAGGAGGAGCGGGCCACGGTGGAGTTCGGCGTCGTGGCCCGGAAGCACTCGTACACGTGGGAGGTGGAGATCGTCTACGACTACGGAGACGAGCCGCACTTCCAGCACATGTACGTCAAAAACACCGGCGGCGTGCCCTTCCGCGTGACCGGACCGGCCAAGACCTACGGAGTCGTCTACGGCGACCCGAGCATTTCGAACATCTACCGGGAAGTGGGCCGCAACATAGGGTGCGGCCCCCGCACAAGCCGCTGACGGCGCTGCGGAAGACGCGGTTTTCGGCTCAGCTCGCGAGAGTCCGAGTCAGCGACCCGACCGAACTGGACGGGTTCGGCCCCACCTCGTAGTCACCCGGGACGCGTGCGGGTCGCCGACCGGTCTGTCGCTTCCTGGCGAACGACCGCGCGGAGTTCCTCCGGCGACACGATGGGCACCGCGCCGTAGCGGCCCTGCGTGGAGAGGTGCCGGAGGACGGGCTTGATGGGCTTCGGGGGCGGCTTGGGCCTACTCGGTGGCCCGGGGCGGCGCTGGTGGCGGGCGGGCGTACGGGTCGATGAGCCGTATTGCGTGACCAGATCGTTCCGCATCGGGCCTGGAAGGTGCCTTCTGGAGGGGGGTGGGGCGGGGGCAGGGTAGGTGGCATGAGAAGCGCACTGCTTGTGATCGACGTACAGGAGTCCTTCCGGCGGCGGCCCATCTGGGCGGCCGTGTCCGAGCCGGACATCGCGCGTAAGGCGGGGCGGCTGGTGGACCGGGCGCGGGAGCGCGGGGATCTCGTCGTCTGGGTGCTGCACAGCGAGCCGGGCAGCGGCACCGTGTTCGATCCGGAGTCGGGGCACGTCCGGCTGATGGACGGGCTGGAGCCGCGGGACGGCGAGCCGGTGCTGACGAAGACGTCGCGCAACGCCTTCACCACCACCAACCTGCAGCAGATCCTCACCACCGCGGGCATCCGCGATCTGGTCATCTGCGGCATCCAGACCGAGCAGTGCTGTGAGACGACGGCCCGGCTCGCGAACGATCTCGGGTTCGATGTCACGTTCGTCGTGGACGCCACGGCGACCTTCCCCATCCCGCACCGCGACGCCCCGCAGGACCGGCCCCTCGACGAGCTGCTGGCCGATCCGCGCACGCTCCAGGTGGCCGACATCATCGCCCGGACCGAGTACGCGCTGGCGGGCCGCTTCGCCTCGATCGCCACGACGGACACCTTGGTAGGCTGACCAGATCGTGACCCGTGTCGTCTTTCTGCTGCTGCCCGCGCTGCACCTGCTCGACCTCGCCGGCCCGGCCCAGGTGTTCTCCACGGCCGTGGGGTTCGGCCACGACTACGAGCTGTGCTACGTGGGCCGGCAGGAGGAGGTGCCGACGGCGCAGGGGCTGACGGTGCGGGCCCGGCTCGACTGGCCCGACCTGACCCCCGGCGATCTGATCGTGGTGCCGGGGTGGCGGGCGTCCGCGCTGCGGGACGGTCCGGCGCTCGATCCCCGCGACCTCGGGCGGCTCGTCGCCCACCACGACGCCGGCGGCACCGTGGCCAGCGTGTGCGCCGGAGCGATGGCGCTGGGGCGGGCCGGGCTGCTCGACGGCAGGCGGTGCACCACCCACCACGCCCTGCAGGACGAGCTGGCCCGGCGTTACCCGAAGGCGACCGTGGTGCGCGATGTGCTGTACGTCGTGGACGGCCGTGTCGTGACCTCGGCCGGCATCGCCAGCGGCATCGACCTGGCCCTGCATCTGGTCGCCGTGCGGCACGGGCCGGGCCTCGCCGCGCGGGTGGCCCGCGAGATGGTCGTCTACACGCGGCGCAACGGCGACGAGCCGCAGGCCGGCGCGCTGCGCCACCGCTCCCATTTGAGCGACGTGGTGCATCGCGTCCAGGATCTGATCGACGCCCGCTTCACCGAGCCGCTGCCGCTGCCCGTCCTGGCCGCGGCGTCGGGGGTGAGTCCGCGCACGCTGACCAGGTTGTTCGCCGAGGCGACCGGCCTGACCCCGCTGCGCTACCAGCAGGCGCTGCGCGTCGAACGCGCCGAGCACCTGATCGGCCAGGGCGCGACGGTGGAGTCGGCGGCCCGCGCGGTCGGTTTCCAGGACGCCCGGATGCTGCGCCGCCTGCGGTCTCGTCCCGCCGTGGCGGTGTCCCGCGCGTCCTGAGCCGCCGCCGGGGCGACCTGACGCCGGGCCTCACCTGACAGGGGTGCCAGGTGAGAGGATGTTGGTATGACGGTACTACCACTTGGCGTGGACGAGCTGCTCACCACCACCCGCGTCGTGCGCAAGCGCCTCGATCTCGATCGGCCCGTGCCGATGGAGCTGGTGCGCGAATGCCTGGAGATCGCGCTGCAGGCGCCCAGCGCCAGCAACCGGCAGAACTGGCAGTGGGTCGTGGTGACCGATCCGGAGCTGCGGGCCGCCATCGGCGACTACTATCGGCGCTCGCTGCGCGCCTACCACGATTCGGGCACGTCGGCGTTCTCCCTGTTCGCGGACGACCCGGTGCGCGCCAAGGTGCAGCGCCGGGTCGGCGAGAGCTCGCTGTACCTGGGCGAGAACATGGGCAGGGTGCCGGTGCACGTCATCGGCTGCATCCAGGTGCCCGGCGGTGAGCTGCCGACCGGCAACCAGGCGTCGCTGTGGGGCTCGGTGCTGCCGGCCGCGTGGAGCTACATGCTGGCGGCGCGCTCACGCGGTCTCGGCACCGCCTGGACCACCCTGCACCTGCGGTACGAGCGCGAGGTGGCCGAGCTGCTGGGGCTGCCCGGCGACGTGCGGCAGGGGGTCCTGATTCCCACCGCCTACTACACGGGCGAGACGTTCCGCCCCGCGCACCGGGTGCCGCTCGACGAGGTGCTGCACGTGAACGGATGGTGATCGCCCCGCCTGGGCGCGCCGCCCGCGTGCGTGGGGGGCCGGACGGGCCGGGGTGTCTTCATCGGACGTGCTGGTGGAAAACTGGACGATCGAGGTACCTGACCCGTCCTTCCCCTACAGAGGAACCATGCGCTCTTATGATCCACGTACCGGCCGGCCGTTCGGTGACGAGTGGCCCGACACCGGTGAAGCGGAACTGCGGTCGATCTGCGACACCGCCGCGACGGCCCTGCCGTACCTGCGCGACATCGGCGCGGAGGGGCGCCGGGGGCTGCTGGACACCATCGCCGGGGAGCTGGAGTCGCGGCGCGACGAGCTGGTCGCGATCGCCGACCGGGAGACCGCGCTCGGGCCGCAGCGGCTCGGGGGAGAGCTGACGCGCACCTGCTTCCAGCTGCGGTTCCTCGGTGACGCCGTCGTCGGCGGCGATTACCTGCGTGTCACGATCGACCCGGCCACCGACAGCCCGATGGGGCCGCTGCCCGATTTGCGCCGCATGATGGTGCCGATCGGGCCGGTCGCGGTGTTCGCGGCGAGCAACTTCCCGTTCGCGTTCAGCGTGCCCGGCGGCGACACCGCCTCGGCGCTCGCCGCGGGATGCCCGGTCGTGGTCAAGGTCCACCCCGCGCATCCCGCCACGTCGGCCGCGGTCGCCGACGCCATCCGCGCCGCGCTGGGCCGGCTCGGCGCGCCCGCCGGGGTGTTCGCGACGGTGAGCGGCGTGGAGGCGGGGCGCGAGCTCGTCCGGCATCCGGCGATCAAGGCCGTGGCGTTCACCGGGTCGACGCGGGGCGGCCGGGCGTTGTTCGACCTGGCCTGCTCGCGGCCCGACCCGATCCCGTTCTATGGCGAGCTGGGCAGCATCAACCCGGTCGTGGTCACCTCGGCGGCGGCCGCCGCCCGCACGGCCGAGATCGCGAACGGCTGGACGGGGTCGGTGCTGCTCGGCGGCGGGCAGTTCTGCACGAAGCCTGGGCTGTTGCTGGTGCCGGAGCGGACCCGTGCGGCGTTCGTGGAGGCGGCCTCGGCCGCGTTCGCCGCCGCGGCCCCGCCGTACCTGCTGAACGAGCCCATTCACCGCGGCTACCAGGAGGGCAGCGCGAAGCTGAGCCGCTCGGCGGCCTCGACTCCGCCGTCGACGGACGGCCTGGAGGGGTACGCCGCCGCCCCGGCCGTGCACACGATGCGGCTCGCCGACGCGCTGGGCAAGCCCGACGTGCTGGAGGAGGTGTTCGGCCCGACCGGGATCGTCCTCGGCTACGACGACATCGACGACGTGCGGCGGCTGGTCGCCGCGATCGGCGGTTCGCTGACGGGCACCGTGCACGGCGAGCCCGGTGACCCGGAGGCCGCCCCGCTGATCGAGATCCTGACGGGCATCAGCGGCCGTGTCATCTGGAACGGCTATCCCACGGGCGTCGCGGTGAGCCGGTCGATGCAGCACGGCGGCCCCTGGCCGTCCACGACGTCGGCGCGCGACACCTCGGTCGGTTCCGCCGCGATCGAGCGTTTTGTCCGTCCTGTCACCTTCCAGGCGATGCCGCAGGAGCTGCTGCCCGAGCAGCTGCGCGACCCGTCCTGACCTTCCGCCCCGGTCCCGGCGAGTACCGGTTTCGGCTAGTACCGGTCTCGGCGAGCGCCGGTGTCGTCGAGCCCACGTCGTCGGCGGACCCGTCCGGCCGGGCCACCTGCCGGACGGGTCCAGGCGGCTTGACTTGGTCATATGCCGATGGGAAGATCCCATGATGTTTGCGTAACCACGATCTGTGGGGAAGGTCATGTTTACGTAAACACAGAAGGGAGCTGACGATGGCGTACCGGTGGGTGCGATGGCCCGAGGGGGCCTCGCGGGGGCTCGGGTTCGGGGCCGACTACAACCCCGAGCAGTGGCCCCGGGAGGTCTGGGACCAAGACGTGCGGGCGATGCGCGTCGCCGGGGTGAACATCGTCTCGCTGGCCATCTTCTCGTGGGCGCGCCTGCAGCCCGCCGAGGACACCTGGGACTTCGGCTGGCTCGACGACGTCATGGACCTGCTGCACGCCAACGGCATCGCCGTCGACCTCGCCACCGCCACCGCCTCGCCACCGCCGTGGCTGGCCATGGCCCACCCCGAGATCCTGCCGGTGACCGAACGCGGCGAGACCCTGTGGCCCGGCGCCCGCCAGCACTGGCGGCCGACCTCGCCGATCTTCCGCGAGCACGCCCTGCGCCTCGTGCGCGCCCTCGCCACCCGGTACGCCGCCCACCCGGCCCTCGCCGCCTGGCACGTGTCGAACGAGCTCGGCTGCCACAACGTGTACGACTACTCCGACGACGCCGCGGCCGCCTTCCGGGCCTGGCTGCGTGCGCGCTACGAGACGATCGACCGGCTCAACGACGCCTGGGCCACGTCCTTCTGGTCCCAGCGGTACGGCTCCTTCGACCAGATCCTGCCGCCCCGCCTGGCCGCCTCCTACCCGAACCCCACCCAGCAGCTCGACTTCAAGCGCTTCTCCTCCGACGCCCTGCGCGACCACCTGCGCGCCGAGCGCGACGTGCTGCGCGAGCTGACCCCCGACGTCCCGGTCACCACGAACTTCATGGTCGTGGGCGGCAAGGCCATGGACTACGCCTCGTGGGCGGCCGACGTCGACTTCGTCGCCAACGACCACTATGTGGTGCCGGGCCCGCAGGCCCGCGACGAGCTGTCGTTCTCGGCCAACCTCACCGGCAACCTGGCCGGTGGCCGCCCCTGGTTCCTCATGGAGCACTCGACCAGCGCCGTCAACTGGCAGCCGGTCAACCTGCCCAAGCGGCCGGGCGAGCTGGCCCGCGACTCGCTGACGCACGTGGCCCACGGCGCCGACGCCGTCTGCTTCTTCCAGTGGCGCCAGTCGGCCGGGGGCGCGGAGAAGTACCACTCGGCGATGATCCCGCACGGGGGGGAGGACAGCGCGGTGTTCCGCGCGGTCACCGCCCTCGGCGCCGCCCTGCGGGACCTGTCCGCCGTCACCGGCACGCACCGCGCCCCGGCGCAGGCGGCGATCCTGTTCGACTGGCAGTCGTGGTGGGCGGCCGAGCAGGACTCCCACCCCACGTCGCTGCTGCGCTACCGGCAGGAGGCCCTCGACTGGTACAGCGCCTTCCTCTCCCTCGGGCTGCGCGCCGACGTGGTGCCCGTCGACGCCCCGCTCGACGACTACGCGCTGGTCGTCGCGCCGATCCTGCACGTGGTGCCGGCGGCGCTGGCGAAGCGGCTGGGCGACTATGTGACGGCCGGGGGACACCTGGCCACGACGTACTTCTCGGGCATCGTCGACGAGGACGACCACGTGTGGCTGGGCGGCTATCCGGGGGCGCTGCGCGACCTGCTCGGCATCCGTGTCGAAGAGTTCGGGCCGCTGCTCGACGGGCAGACCGTCGAGCTCGGCGACGGTCGCGTCGCGTCGCTGTGGACGGACCGCATCGAGGTGACCGCGCCCGACGTCGAGGTGGCGGCCACGTACCGGACGGGCGAGCAGGCCGGTCGGCCCGCCATCACGCGCCGGCCGGTGAGGGCGGGGTCGGCGACGTACGTGTCGACGCGGCTCGGGCCCGATGGCCTTGCCCCGCTGGTGGCCGAGCTGGCCGAGGCGGCGGGGGTGCGTTCGGAGCTGCCGGCCGAGGCGCGCGGACGGGTCGAGCTGGCCGTGCGGCGCGGCGACTCCGGGGAGTTCTGGTTCCTGGTGAACCGCGGCGACGAGCCGGTGGCCCTGCCGGGTGTGACCGGCGAGATCCTCTACGGCGACACCGCCGAGACCGGCGGGCCGGTGCTCGGCCCCCGGGGCGTCTGCGTCCTGCGCCGCTGACGCCCCGTGAGCCTGCAGGCCGCCTGGGTGCCACCGCACCCGGGCCGCCACTGCACCAGGGCCGCTACTGCACGGTGAAGCCCTGGTCCTTGCCGTACTTGATCGAGGCGTCCTGCCAGGCCGTCAGCCCGTCCTGCAGCGACACGCCGGAGGCGTAGGCCTTGCCGACGGTGTCGTTGAAGACGCTGTTGGCGTAGACCTGGAACGGCAGGTAGGACCAGCCCGTCGCCACCGCCTTGGCCGAGTCGGCGAGCACCTCGTTGATCTGCTGGCCGCCGAAGTAGTCGGGCTTCGCGCCGAGGAAGCCGGGCGACTCCAGCATGGCCGTGGTGGCGGGGAAGGCCCCCGCGTCGGTGCGGATCTGCACGCCGTCGTCCACGTTGGCGAACTTGACGAACCCGTAGGCGAGCGCCTTCTTCTCGCTGGCCACGGGGATGGCGAGGGAGCTGCCGCCGTTCTCGGACGAGACGTTCGCGCCGGCCTCCCACTGGGGCATGGGCGCGACCCGCCACTTGCCCTTGCCGGCCGCGACGCCCGACTCGAGGTTGGCCGGCATCCAGGCGCCGATGACGAGCGAGGCGATGGTGCCGTCGCCGAGCCCCTTGTACCAGTCGTCGCTCCACGAGCCCACCGGCGCCACCAGCTTCTCGTCGAGCATCTTCTGCCACAGCGCGGTGAACTTCTGCGTGCCGGCGTCACCGAAGTTCACGGTGACCTTGGTGCCGTCGACCTGGTAGGGCCGGCCGCCGGCCTGCCAGATCATGCTGGTGGTGAAGCCGGCGTCGCCGATGTCGTTGGTGATGTACGCCTTCGGGTCGGCCTTGTGCAGCTTCTCGGCCGCCTTCAGATAGTCGTCCCAGGTGGCCGGCACCTTGATGTCGTACTTGTCGAAGACGTCCTTGTTGTAGAACAGCGCCATCGGGCCGGAGTCCATGGGCAGGCCGTAGATGCCGTCGCCCCAGTGCACGGAGTTCCACGGGCCGGAGGTGAACGTGCCCTCCAGCGAGCCGGCGCCGAGCGGCGTCAGGTCGGTGACCGACTTGGCGAGGGCGAACTGCGGCAGCGCGTAGTACTCGATCTGGGCGACGTCGGGGATGCCGGAGCCGGCGGCGATGGCGTTCTGCAGGGCGGTGTACTGGTCGTTGCCGGTGCCGGCGTTGACCAGGTTCACCTTCACCTTCGGATATTTCTGCTCGAACTCGGTGACGACCTGCTTGAGCGTCGGCTCCCACGCCCACACGGTGAGCGTGCCGCCGGCTTCGAGCGCCGCCTGCACGTCGCCGCCCGCGTCACCGCTGGGCGCCCCCGACGCGCCGGCGGGGGGCTTGGCCGCGCCGGAGTCGTCGCCGGACGAGCCGCACCCGGCCAGGCCGAGCAGGACGGACAGGGCCACGGCCGCTCCCCCGAAGAGCGCTCGACGGAAATGTACTGTCATGGGGGTCCTCTCAGAGATGTCTTCCGCGGGGGACTACGCGGACGGGTCGTGGCGGCACGTCACCCCTTGACGCTGCCCGCCGCAAGGCCCGACCGCCAGTACCGCTGGAGCAGCAGGAACGCCGCGACCAGCGGGACGATCGTGAGCAGTGAACCGGTGATCACCAGGTTGAAGATGATGTCGCCGCCGGCCGTGGCGGCCTGGTCGTTCCACGTCTTCAGGCCGAGCGTGAGGGGATACCAGTCGGGATCCTTCAGCATGATCAGCGGCAGGAAGTAGTTGTTCCAGGTCGCGACCATGGTGAACAGCAGCACCGTGACGACGCCGGGCGCGAGCAGCGGCGCCGCGACCTGGACGAACGTGCGCAGCTCCCCCGAGCCGTCGACCCGCGCCGACTCCAGCAGCTCGCGGGGCACCGCCTCGGCCGCGAACGTCCACATCAGGTAGAGCCCGAACGGCGACACCAGCGACGGGACGATGATCGCCCACGGCGTGTCGGTCAGCCCCATCTTGCTGAACATGAGGAACGTCGGCACCGCGAGCGCCGTCCCGGGCACCGCCACCGCGCCGATCACGATGGCGAACACCGCCTTCTTGCCCGGAAAGTCGAACTTGGCCAGGCCGTAGCCGCCGGCCGTGGCAAGCAGGGTCGCGCCGCCGGCGCCGAGCACGACGTACAGCACGGTGTTGAGCAGCCAGCGGGTGAAGACGCCGTCGTCGTAGGTGAAGGTCTGGCGGATGTTGTCCCACAGCGCGAAGTCGCCGGCGAACCACAGCCCGAACGACCCGAACAGGCCCTCCTGCGTCTTCGTGGCGTTGATCACCAGCCAGGCGAGCGGCACGAGCGCGTAGAGCAGCACGATGCCGGTCAGCGCGGTCAGCAGCGCGCTGCGCCTGTCGCGGCGCGACCGGGGATGACGGATCACGAGCGGGCCCCGGGCCCGGGCGCGGGATCCGCCGGCGGACGTGGCGGTCATCGCACCTCCTTTCGCATACCGCGCAGCTGCACGATGTACGCGACGATCATGGTGATCACGCCCATCACGATCGCCACCGCGGCCGAGGCGTTGTACTGCTGGCCGGAGAACGACAGCGAGTAGGCGTACACGTTGGGGGTGTAGTAGGTGGTGATCACATTCGGGGTGAATTTCTGCAGGATGTTCGGCTCGTTGAAGAGCTGGAAACTGCCGATGATCGAAAAGATCGTGGCGATCACCAGCGCTCCGCGCAGCGCCGGCAGCTTGATCGCGGTGATCATGCGCAGCTGCCCGGCGCCGTCGATCTCGGCCGCCTCGTACAGCGACGACGGCACCACCCGCAGCGCCGAGTAGAGGATCAGCATGTTGTAGCCCACGAACTCCCAGGTGACGATGTTGCCGATCGACGCGAGCACGAGATCCGACGACAGCGGGTCGGGCAGGGTGATGCCGAGCGCGTCGTCGATGTCGCGGATCAGGCCGAACCTGCTGCCGTACATGAAGCTCCACATGAGGGTGGCGACCACGGCGGGCACGGCGTACGGCAGGAACACCGACACCCGGAAGAAGCTCTTGCCGTAGAGCCGGCCGCTGTCGATGGCCAGCGCCACCAGCAGGGCCAGGAACAGCATGATCGGCACCTGCACCACCAGGAACACCGCGACCCGCCGGAACGCCGACCAGAACTGCGGGTCGGCCAGCAGCGCCGCGTAGTTGTCCAGGCCCACGAACGACGTGCCGCCGATCAGCCGGGTGCGGAACAGGCTCAGGTAGATCGAGTAGGCGATGGGCGCGAGGAAGACCAGGGCGAACACCACCATGAACGGCCCCACGAACCGCCAGCCGTGCCAGCTGCGCCGCCCCACCATCGCACCCCTCCCCGCGGTCCTCATGGTTACGCAAACATACTGCTACGCGACCATCGTGCCTCGCGGTACCCACGTCACGATCCGGCCGCAGATCCGCACCCAGGGTGATGTTTGCGTAAACTTCGTTGCGGTATCGTGGCACCCGCCCCGGCGATCGTCAAGGTCACGCCGGGCGCAGAGAGGTAACACACACCGATGCAGCGTGACGATTCCGCGCCGCCGCCACCGGCGTCCCCGCCGAACGAGGCGGCGCCCCCTCCCCGCGCCGTGACACGGCGCAGGCGCGGCGCCTCGATGGCCGACGTCGCCCGGCTGGCCGGCGTCTCATCGCAGACCGTCTCCCGCGTCTCCAACGGCCACCCCGGCGTGATCGCCTCCACCCGCGAGCAGGTCCTCGCCGCCATGCGGCAGCTCGGCTACCGGCCCAACAGCGCCGCCCGCGCCCTCAAGTACGGCGAGTTCCGTACGATCGGCGTCCTCATGTTCAGCCTGGCCTCCACCGGCAACAGCCGCACCCTGGAGGCCATCGCCATCCACGCCGCCAAGGAGGGCTACGCGATCACGCTGCTGCCGATCGCCGTGCCCACCCAGGACCACGTCCTCGGCGCCTTCACCCGCCTCGGCGAACTGGCCGTCGACGCCGTGATCGTCATCATGGAGATCCACCTGCTCGACACCGCCACCGTCACGCTCCCCCCGGGCGTCCACGTGGTCGTCGTCGACTCCGACGCCGGCGACCGCTACAGCGTCGTCGACACCGACCAGGCCGACGGCGCCCGCCAGGCGGTCCGCCACCTGCTCGACCTCGGCCACCGCACCGTGCGCCACGTCGCCGGCCCCGAGGAGTCCTTCGCCGCCCAGCGCCGCGCGCAGGCGTGGCGCGCCACCCTGGCCGACGCCGGCCGCCCGGTGCTTCCCGTGCACCAGGGCGACTGGTCGGCCGAGTCCGGCTACCGGGCCGGGCTCGCCCTCGCCGACGACCCCGAGTGCACGGCGGTGTTCGCCGCCAACGACCAGATGGCCCTCGGCCTGCTGCGCGCCTTCCACGAGAAGGGCAGGAACGTTCCCGGCGACGTCAGCGTGGTCGGCTTCGACGACATCCCCGACGCCACGTCGTTCATCCCGCCCCTGACCACCGTCCACCAGGATTTCGCCGAGGTGGGCCGACGCTGCGTCCAGGGCGTGCTGCGCGCCCTCCGCGAGGACGTCCCCGCCGAGCCCGGCACCACCCTCGTCCCCACCCGCCTGATCATCCGCCAGAGCACGGCCCCGCCCCGCCCCTGACCCTGGCCTGCTGACCGCGGACAGGGCAGGCGGGCCGCTCCGCCGCACGGTGCCCGTCAACGACCTCCCGCGCCCCCTCGCGGTACCGATCGAGGCGCCGGCCGCCGAATGACCGGGTGCACCGATATGGCCGATAAATGCGTGGCGGTGTGGCCGGCTCGCGGGTTATGTTGGCAAGGCCGGTGACGGGAACAGAGCATTACGCCGATCCGTTACCGGTGACGGTGGGCCGGGAAAACCGGTGGCGATTCAGTGGGACGAGGTGTTCTACTGGCGGCGCCGGCGGGAAACCCGGCCGACGAGGCGGACGAAGCAGAGGACGGACATGTATCGCGACGGGGTCAGCCGGCCGGGAGGCCTGTGGCCGGCGGCGTACGCCGCCGAGCATGGCCTCGTGGCCCCGGAGGCTCCCGTGTAGCGTTGGTGCGCACATGGCCGAGCCGCCCCGGGAGAGTCATCCGCTGGGCGGCTTTCCCGTTCCTGGGCACCGATTTTCCCGACCGAGTCACGTATATGGGTGTGCGCCAATGGCGGCGACCGATCTCCAAAATCGGCGTATGCGGGTTCGAATCCTGCCGCCCATGCGGAAAACGCCATTTTTGACAACTCCACAGCGGAAGACACCAAGTGACCGGCCGCCCGCGCCCTGAAGGGCCGGCGGATCGGTCCGAACCGGGTGACGGGACACATCGGCGCCGGGGTTCCACGCCCCCGCGCGCCGACGGCGGCGGCCACGCCGTGTGGCCCCCTCGTCATCCGATGGCTGCCGGTCCCCGAGCTCACCAGAGGGGGCGCGGCAGGGCCCGTGGGACCACCCCGCCTGATTGCCGCGCGGGGCCGCGACGGGCATCAAGGGCCGATGGTGAAACGGAATCACACCTGTTTTGCACGCAGGAGTTCAGGGTTCGATCCCCTGTTGGTCCACGGGGAGTCCGGCAACGGTGCCGCCCGGTGCCGCCGGGTCTCCCGCACGCCGCGCAGGCCGATAGGTGAGGCGCCTGCCTTCCGAGCAGGTCGGACAGGGTTCGAGTCCCTGGCGCGGTTCCACCCCGGTGGCCGGGGGCGCACCGGGTACGCCGCTCTGGCCCAACCGGCAGAGGCGCCGCGTTCAGGACGCGGAGGTTCCGGGTTCGAATCCCGGGGGCGGCACGTCGCGGAGGGGTGGGGTGGACCTTCCGCGTCCCGGCCCGTTCGTCCAGTGGTGAGGATGTCTGATTCTCGATCAGGAGACGCCGGTTCGACTCCGGTACGGGCTACGGGTTCCCCGATTCGGCGAACCGGGGACGCGCATGGGCCTGGTCCTGGGAGAGACCAAGCGGCTGTAAACCGCCCGCTTCGGCTGAGCAGGTTCGAATCCTGTCCCATGCACGACACCCTCCGGCACGGGAGGTGCGCCCGGGTCTCCGAAGCCCGGTTCCCCGGTTCGAGTCCGGGCGGGGGGACGAGCGGTGTCTTCCGTGTGGATTTCGTGGCTGTCGCGGGCCGTGTCTGCGGCCGCGATCATGCCGCCCACGTTCCGGTGGGCGATGGCTCGCCGCGGCGTGCGTGCGTGATCACCGGGTCGGTGATCAGCGGCACCGGGCGGACGGCGGTTCACCTGCACGAGAACCGGTGCGACGCCGAGCGCGGTGGCCCCTTGACACCAGGTGACTTGGTCATACAAAGTATGAAGCCCAATAAGGCATCTCGGAAACTTCGCTGATCAGCGCGTTGCGAGCGGGCCGGTAGGGCGAGGAGCCCTCATGGTCGGCTCGCGGCGGGCAGGTCCTGCTCCTTCGCCGGCGTGCAGAACTCCGGCGAGCATCCACATCAAGACACTCGCCATTCAAGGGGCACCCATGCCGAGTCCTACCCCGGGTCCCAGCGCTCCGCTCACCCCACGTCCGACCGGATCCGACGGCCGGCGCTGGGTGATGCTCGTCGTCCTGTCGCTGGGTTTCGTGATGATGACGCTCAACTGGTTCGATCTCGCCCCGGCGTTCGGGCCGATCAGCGGCGAGTTCGACGTGGAGATCCCGCAGGTGGCCCTGCTGATCTCGGCGTTCGTCGCCGGCTACGGCATCTGCCACATCCCGGCCGGGCTGCTGTCCACCCGCGTGGGGCTGCGGCGCACCCTGGTGATCGGCCTCGCCCTGGAGGGCGTGACCGCCGTGCTGTCCGGCCTGGCGACCGGCTACACCCAGCTGATGGTGCTGCGGATCATCTGCGGGATCGGGGCGTCGATCTACGCCGGCATCGGCATCGCGGCCGTGAGCGTGTGGTTCGCGGGCCGGGCGCACGCGTTCGCGCTCGGCGTGGTGTCGGCGACGTTCAGCCTCGGCGCGGCGCTCGGCCTCTACATCTGGGCGGACGTCACCGGGGCGATCGGCTGGCGGCAGGCGCTGGTCGCGGGCGGGGCGCTCGCCGTCGCGGTCGCGGCGCTGATCGGGGCGGTCTACCGGGTGCCGCCGGGCACCGGGAATCTCGCCGGTGTGCGGGTGACCCGTGAGGCGGTGCGGCAGACCCTCGGCAACCGCATGCTGTGGATGTACGGGGTGGCCTTCCTCGGCGGGTACGGCGCCTACTTCGCCGCCTCGCAGCTCGTCGGCGGCTACGGGGCCGACGAGCGGCACTTCGCCACGGCGGGGGTGGCCTCGCTGATGATCGGGCTGGCCGGCATCCCGGGCAGCGTGTTCGCGGGCTGGGTGTCGGACCGGCTCGGCAGCCGGCGGCCGGTGTTCCTGGCGATGGTGCTGCTGCAGGCGCTGGGGCTGCTGCTGATCCCCGTGGCCGGCGAGGCCTGGTTCTGGCTGCCGCCGCTCGTGGTGGGGTTCGCGTTCAACGGCGCGTTCGCGGTCTGGCAGACCGTGGCCGGGGAGGACCGCTCGGTGGCCCCGGAGAACATCGGCACCGCCATCGGCCTGATGCTGACGATCACCGCTGTGGGCGGTTTCGCCCTGCCGTGGGCGTTCGGCCTGATCGTGCCGGCGGCGGGCTACGGCGCGGCCTGGGTGTTCATCTGTGTCGCCACGTTCGCGTTCGCGCTGGTGGGCCTGCGCGCCCGGGAGCCGCGTCCCCGCACCGCCGCGGTGGGTGCGGAGGCCGCGGTGCCGACCGCCTGACGGGCGGGGACGGCCGCGATCCGGGATGCCCGCACGCGGCGGCGCGTGCGGGCATCGCCGTCTCGTGCGCGGCCCGGCCGCCCGGGGGACGGGTGAGAGGGGGCCCGGCGGGCGGTGCGGTCAGCGGGAGCGGACGATGCGGAAGCGGATGAACGAGTCGTCGACGATCTCGCGGGAGTAGGCCACCGGTTCGTTGCCGGAGGAGTAGTGGATCTCGCGGAGCACCAGGTGGGGGGTGCCGGGGGCCATGGTCAGCGGGAAACCGGGGTCGTCGGGGACCACGGCGGGGACGATCTCGACGACCGAGTGGTCGATCTCGCGGCCGGGCCAGGAGCGGCTGAACTCGAAGATGGTGTCGGCGGGCTCGAAGGGCCGCCCGTGGACGAGGATCTCCCGCGTCTCGTCGTCGACGTAGGCGAGGGGCACCTCCTGGAGGAGATGCACGGCGGGGACGCCGTCGGCGACGATGGTCTTGTCGTGGACCACCATGGGCGTGTCGTCGCCCACGCCGAGGGCCGTCATGGCCGGCTCGGTGCCGTGGTCGAGGACGTCGAAGCGCTGCCGCAGCTCGACGTGGTCGTGGTGGGCCTCGAGCATGCCGCGGAACCCGATGAGCCGGTGCAGCAGGATGCTCTCGCGGCCGACGTGGGGCCGCACCTGGGTGCCGCGGGCGGGGGCCCGGCTGACGACGCCGAGGCGTTCGAGGGTCTGCAGCGCGGTGCGGATGGTGGTGCGGCTGACGCCGAGCTGGGCCGCGAGGTCGGGCTCGTTGGGCAGCCGGTCGTTGGGGAACCTGCGCTCCATGATCGCGATGAGCAGGGCGCGAGTGGTCTGCTCGGCGAGGGATCCGTTGCCGATGCGGGGTAGCGGACCGGGCCGGCCCTGGGCGCCGCGACGGGGTGCGGAGGCGGTCATCTGCGAACCCTCCCTGGCGGGTCTGCGGGGCGACCGAGCAGCGCGGGCGGCCGGGCCGTAGGGACGAGGACGGACGAGGACGGACGACGCCGTCAGGTGCTGATTGTCATTCATCATACTGAACGCCGGCACCCGGATGGTCCGCTTCGCTTCACGGGTCGGGCAGACTCACACTGATGGCATTTTAGCAGGCCAGAGCACTTGCATTCTGTAATACAGAAGACAAAGAATAGGGTGTGGCCGGCTCGAGCGATCGACGCCCGAGCGATGAAGCCGCCATGGAGCCTGCGTTGGAGGTCGCGTGAAGCCAGCGGTGTTCTCCTATCTGGACCCCCGGACCGTGGAGGAGGCGCTCGCCGCCTTGGCCGAGCACGGCGACGACGCCAGTGTGCTGGCCGGCGGCCAGAGCCTCATCCCCCTGCTCAACATGCGGCTGGCGCGGCCCGAGGTGGTCGTCGACATCAACCGCGTGGCCGGCCTCGGCGAGCTGCGCCACGAGCCGGCCCCGCCTCCCGGGGCCGGCCCCGGCACCACGGCGGGGGCCGTACGGGTGGGCGCGCTGGTGCGCGCCGCCCAGGTCGAACGCGCCGCCGAGGTCGCCCGCGCGCTTCCCGTGCTCACCGAGGCCGTGCGGCACATCGCGCACCCCCAGATCCGCAACCGCACCACGATCGGCGGCAACATCGCGCACGCCGACCCCTCCTCCGAGCTGCCGGCCGTGCTGGCCGCGCTCGACGGCTCGGTGCGGCTCACCCGCTCGGCCGGCGAGCGGGTGGTCGGCTGGGAGAGGTTCTTCGTCTCGGTGTTCGCCACCGCGCGCGAGCCCGACGAGCTGGTGACCGAGGTGATCTTCCCGATCCCGGCGGGCCTGCGGTTCCGGTACGTCGAGTTCGCCCGCCACCACGGCGACTTCCCGGTGGCGGGGGTCTGCCTCGGCCTGCGGGTCGCCTCCGGTGTGATCGCCGAGGCACGGCTGGCGGCGACCGGCGTGGCCGATCGCCCCGTGCGGCTGCGCGAGGTGGAGCGGGCCCTCGCCGGGCAGCCCGTCGGCGCGGCCACGGCCAGGGCGGCCGGGGAGCTCGCGGCGAGCGCCGTGGACCCGCCCGCCGACGTCCACGGCACGGCGGCGTTCCGGCGCGGCGTCACGGCGACGCTGGTGCGCCGCACCATCGAATCCTGGGATGTGGAAGGAGCGGCGGCGTGAAGGCCGAGATCCGCGAAATCACGATGTCGGTGAACGGCCGGCCCGAGACGGGGCGGGCGGAGGTGCGCACGCTGCTGTCGGACTTTCTCCGGCACGGGCTCGGCCTCACCGGCACCCACGTCGGCTGCGAGCACGGCGTCTGCGGTGCGTGCACGGTGCTGGTCGACGGCGAGCCGGTGCGCTCCTGCCTCATGCTCGCCGTGCAGGCCGACGGCGCGAGCGTCGAGACGGTCGAAGGGCTGGCCGAGGACGGCGCGCTGTCGGCGATGCAGGAGGCCATGCGGGCCGAGCACGGCCTGCAGTGCGGGTTCTGCACCCCCGGCATCCTGATGAGCATGCTCGCGGCCGAGCGGTCCGGCGTCTCGTGCGAGCAGGCGTGCGGCGACGTGCTGGGCGGGCACATCTGCCGCTGCACCGGCTACCAGGGCATCCGGGCGGCGATCCGCCGCCGCTGGTCCGGGCTGCCGGGCGCCGGCGGCGCGACCGGGGACGCGACAGGGAACGCGGTGGAGGACGGGGCCGGGGCCGGCGAGGGGGTGACGGCGTGAGCCGCTTCGTGGGCGCCCGGGTCGGCCGGGTCAACGACGCCCGGCTGCTGACCGGGCGGGGCAGGTACGTCGACGACATCGAACTGCCCGGCATGCTGCACGCGGCGATCGTGCGCTCGTCGGTGGCGCACGGGCGGGTCGAGCGGTTCGACGCCGCCGAGGCGCTGGCCGACCCCGGCGTGCACGCCGTGCTGACCCTCGACGACGCCGCGGCGGCGCCGGGCCGGCTGCCCATGGTGTGGATCGCGCCGGGCCAGCGGCAGGTGCGGGTGCCCGTGGCGTCGGCCGAGGTGCGGTACGTCGGCCAGCCGATCGGCGTCGTCCTCGGCACCGACCGGGCCGCCGCCGAGGACGGCCTCGACGTCATCGACGTGACCTACACCGAGCTGCCGGCGGTCGTGGACCCCGCGGCCGCGATCGCCGAGGACGCCCCGCTGCTCTACCCCGAGTGGGGCACCAACGTCCTGGCGTCGTACGACATCGGCGACCCCCGCGACGAGATCGAGCAGATCATGGCCGGGGCGGCGCACGTGATCGAACGGCGGCTGCGCGTGCAGCGGGTCGCGGTGAACCCGATCGAGCCGCGCGGCCTGGTCGCCCAGTGGGACGCCGTACAGGAGCGGCTCACCGTGTGGATGTCGACCCAGGTCACGCACCACGCCCGCGACCACATCGCCATCGTGCTCGGGCTGCGCACCGACCAGGTGCGGGTGATCGCCGGCGACGTGGGCGGCGGCTTCGGCGGCAAGGAGCACCTGTACCCCGACGAGGCGCTGGTGTGTCTCGCCGCCATGCGCACCGGCCGCCCGGTCAAGTGGATCGAGGACCGCGCCGAGCATTTCAGCGCGACGTGCCACGCCCGCGACGCGGTGCACCGGGCCCGGCTGGCCCTCGGCTCCGACGGCAGATTCCTCGCCATCCACAGCGACATCCTGGGCAACTGCGGGGCGCACGCCTCCAACGTCGGCACCGGCCCGTTCCGCATCTCGTCGATCATGCTGCCCGGCCCGTACGTCTTCGAGCGGGCCGGCGCCTCCATCACCGCCGTCGTCACCACGACCACGCCCACCGGGGCCATGCGCGGCTTCGGCATGCAGGAGGCGTCGTGGGTGCGGGAGCGGCTGGTCGACGAGGCGGCCCGCGAGCTCGGCGTCGACCCGGTCGAGCTGCGGCTGCGCAACATGCTGCGGCCCGAGGACCTGCCGTACGAGACGCGCACCTTCCAGCGCTACGACTCCGGCGACTATCCGGAGGCGCTGCGGCGCGTGGGCGCCGAGATGGGCAGGCGCGCCCGGCCGTCCGAGGGGCGGATCCGGCGCGGGGTGGGCGTCGCGACGCACGTCGAGTTCACCGGGCTCGGGCCGTCGAAGGCGCAGCAGCTGGTGGGGTTCCACCTCGGCGGGTTCGAGACGGGCATCGTGCGGGTCGAGCCCGACGGGTCGGTCGTCGTGGCCTCGGGGGTGGTCGGCATCGGCCAGGGCATCGAGACGACGCTCGCCCAGCTCGCCGCCGACCATCTCGACGTGCCGCTGGACGCGGTCCGGGTGCGGCTGGGCGACACCGCCGAGACGCCGTACTCCGCGACCGGGTCGATCGCCAGCCGATCCATCACGGTCGGCGGCGGCGCGGTCGTGCGGGCCGCGACGCGGCTGCGTGAGCGGCTGGTCCGCATCGCCGCGCACCGGCTGGAGGCCGATCCCGGCGACATCGAGGTCGTCGACGGCGTGTTCCGGGTGCGCGGCGTGCCCGAAGGCTCCTCGATCACCCTCGCCGAGCTGGCCGGGCGGGCCTGGCTCGGCTGGGACCTGCCGCCGGGGGAGCGGTCGGACCTGGAGGAGAAGGACGTCCACGACCCCGAGAACGTGTCCTACTCCTACGCGACCCACGCGGCGGCCGTCGCCGTCGACCTCGACACCGGGCAGGTGCGCATCGAGGACTACTGGCTGGTGCACGACGCCGGCACGGTGGTCAACCCGATGATCGTCGACGGGCAGGTCGTCGGCGGGGTCGCCCACGGCATCGGCATCGCGCTGCACGAGGCCATGCTGTACGACGAGGCGGGGCAGCCGCTCACCACGTCGTACCTGGACTACGCGATGCCGGCGTCGGAGGACGTTCCCGACCTCGACATCTCCCACCTGTGCACGCCCGCCCCGCACATCCCCGGCGGCATGAAGGGCCTCGGCGAGGGGGGCACCATCCTGTCCCCCGCCACCGTGGGCAACGCCGTCGCCGCGGCCGTGCCCGAGATCGCCGACCGGCTCGTCGAGACGCCGCTGTCGCCGTCGCGGCTCTGGGAGCTCATCCACGAGGCCGGTCTGCACGACGTCACCGGGGAGTGAGCCGGCGTGCGCCTGGACGACGACGCGGCCGGCGGCAGGGCGGCGTGACGTGGCCGGGACGCGGCGGACGCGCTCGGTCGTCGTCACCGGGAGCGCTTCCGGGATCGGGGCGGCCGTGGCCCGGGCGTTCCGGGTCTCGGGGTGTCATGTCGTCGGGCTGGATCTGCGGGAGAGCCCCGACGCTCAGCTGAGCGTCGTGGGGGACGTGCGGGAGGCCGAGGCGCATGCGCGGGCGGTGCGGGCGGCCGTCGAGGCCGCCGGAGGGCTCGACGTGCTGGTGGCCAACGCGGGGGTGCACGACGGGGAGCTCGGGCTGGACGCCGACCCGGGCGAGCTGGCGGCGGCCACGCGGCGGGTGCTCGACGTGGACGTGGTGGGCTACGTGCTCGCGTTGCGGGCCGCCGCCGGCGAGCTGGCCCGGGCGCGCGGCTGCGTCGTGCTGACGCTGTCGGACGCGGCGTTCTTCGTGGGGGACAACCACGCGGGCATCGCGTACACCGCGGCCAAGCACGCGCTGGTCGGGGTGCTGCGGTGGGCCGCCGCGCGGCTGGCGCCCGATGTGCGGGTCAACGGGGTGGCGCCCGGCGGCGTGGTCACCGGGCTCCGCTCGGCCGCGGGGGAGCACGTGTTCGCCGACCCGCGGGCCGCGGCGGCCGGAGTGGCCGCGCTGAACCCCCTCCGCACCGTGCTCACCCCGGCCGAGCTGGCCGAGTCGTACCTGTTCCTCGCCTCGCCGGCCGCCCGGGGCATGACGGGTGAGATCATCCGCCCGGACGGCGGCCTGTCCGTCCGCTGACCGTTGGCCGCAGTCCGTCGCCGCCGACCGTCCGCCCGCTCCGGGTGGGGCCGGCGGGGTCAGCCGAAGATCGGCGGCTGCCCGGCCGGGAGCGGGGTGCGGAAGACGCGGAGGGACAGCGCGAGGGTGTCGTAGTAGCCGAGCAGGACGACCAGTTCGTACAGGGCGGTGCGGCCGAGGGTCTGCTCGGCGTGGGCGTAGGTGGGGTCGTCGAGGTCGCCGCCGGACAGGAGGGTGCGGCAGACGGCGCGGACGGTGCGCTCCTCGGGGGTGAAGGCCGGGGCGTCGGCGCCGTCGCGGAGGGCGGCCAGCTCGTCGTCGGTGAAGCCGGCGGCGCGGGCCACGCGTTCGTGGGCGTACCACTCGAAGTCGCAGCGGCGGGCGACGGCCGCCTCCAGGATGGCGATCTCGCGCCAGCGGTCCGGGAGCGTGGTGGCGTAGCGGATGGCGGCGCCGAGGCGCTGGAGGGCCATGCCGGCGCCGGGGGCGGTCAGCATCGCGTTGAAGGGGCCTTCCAGGCGGCCGGAGTCGTCGGTGAGGCGGAACGCGCGGCCGGTGGCGCGCGGGCCGCCGGTGATCTCGTCGTAGACCGCGCGCTGCTCGGGGTCGAGCGAGGAGGGGTCGTACCAGGGCAGACGGCCGTGCGTCATGATCATTCCTCCAAGCTTGACATTTGTAATACAGATGACAAAACTACCAGCAGGTACTTCGACGTGGGAGGTGATCCGATGGCCGGCGACTCCGGGGAGCTGACGGTGCATCGCCGGGTCTGGGCGGACGCCGAGGTGCACCGGCGGGAGCTGGACCGGATCTTCCGCACGTGCTGGCAGTTCATGGCGCACGAAAGCGAGATTCCCGAGCCCGGCGACTACGTCACCCGCCGGCTCGGCCGTGACTCGGTCATCGTCGTGCGCGACGAGACCGGACGGGTGCGCGTGCTGCTCAACACCTGCCGCCACCGGGGCGTGCCGCTGTGCCGGGCCGACCGGGGCAACGCCTCGCACTTCCGGTGCAGCTACCACGGCTGGACGTACGCCAACACCGGCGAGCTGCGCGGCGTGACGTTCCAGCACGACGTCTACGGCCGCGGCGACATCGACAAGGCCGAGCTCGGCCTCTACCAGCCGGCCCAGGTCGACACGGTCAGCGGGCTGATCTTCGCGGCGTGGGACGCGCAGGCGCCGTCGCTCGCCGACTACCTCGGCCCGATGCGGTGGTACCTGCACACCGTCTTCGGCAAGTTCGACGAGGGCCTCCGGGTGGTCGGCCCGCCGGTGCGCACCATCGTGCGGGCCAACTGGAAGGCCGAGGGCGAGAACCTGTCCGGCGACGGCTACCACACGTTCGTCACCCACCAGAGCGCCGTGGCGCTCGGCCTGTTCGCCACCAAGCACGACCTGACCGCGATGGCCGAGCCGTCGGGGCCCAAATTCACCGGCCGGACCGTGCACTGCGGCAACGGGCACACCATGCGGGTGCAGCGGATGCCGCTGCGGGTCGACGCGCCGGCGTACTTCGGCTACCCGGAGAAGATGTGGGAGCAGTTCGACCGGAACCTGTCACCGGCGCAGCGTGAGGTGCAGTCCTGCCTGTCGGTGGGACACGGCTCGATCTTCCCCAACTTCTCCTTCCTGGAGAACTTCAAGACCAACGTCGACCGGCCCGGCGACCACGCCCGATACATCCGGATCACCCTGCGGTACCCGATCGGCCCGGCGATGACCGAGCAGCTGTGGTTCCTGCTCCAGCCGCACACCGACGACGACAAGTGGCTGCGGCTGTCGCGGCTCGCCTACCTGCGCACCAACGGGCCGGCCGGGATGTTCGAGGTCGACGACACCGAGAACTTCGTCGGCCTCACCGAGGCCGCGAGCGGCGACCTCGCCGCCGGGCTGCCGGTGGTGCTGCGGGGCGGCCTGCGGCATCCGCCCACCCCGGACGAAGCCGGCTGGCCGGGCGACGTCGCCGACGGCGACCGCACCGAGAAGACGATCCGCGCCTTCCACGCCCGCTGGCAGGAACTGATGGAGGAGACCCGATGACCGGCGACACGACGCGCGTCGAGAGCGGCCCGGCCGAGCCGGGTGCGGGCGACGCGCCGCCGGCGCCGCTCGACGTCCAGACCGAGATGGCGCTGTTCCTCGCGGTCGAGGCCCAGCTCATCGACGACCGCCGCTACGGCGAATGGCTGGACCTCCTGGCCGACGACTTCGTCTACCACGTGCCGGTGCCCGTCACCCCCGACAATCCCCGGCTGCCCCGGTACGACCCCGACGTGCTGCTGCTCGACGAGTCGAAGGAGTCGATGCGGCACCTGTGGTTCCGCCGCCTGGAGCCCGACATGTTCGAGACCGCCTGGGGGGAGAACCCGCCGCCGAGCTTCCGGCACTTCGTCACCAACGTGCGCGCCCACCTGACCGCCCGCCGGGACGAGTACCTCGTCCGGTCGAACGTGCTGGTGATGGGCCGCCGCCAGTCCGACCAGCCGAGGTACCTCACCGCCGAGCGCACCGACACCGTCCGCCGCACCCCGGCCGGGCTCCGGCTGGCCAGGCGGTTCGCCGTACTGGACCAGACCGTCATCGACTTCCCGCAGCCCAGGATCGTGCTGTGAACCCCGCACGGCACGAGGAGTTCGTGGTCACCAACGAGTTCGCGTCGGTGCTGGTCCGCAAGGTCCGCACCCGCAACGGCGAGCGGCTGGAGATCAAGTCGCTCGGCGAGACCGAGCACTCGATCAGGCTCGACGCGCTCGCCCTGGAGGCCCTGACCTGGTCGGACGCCCTCCAGGTGGGCCAGGCGCTCAGCACGCCGCTCGGCCCCGAGCCGGCGGGGCGCGGCGAGGCGGAGACGACACGGGAGGAGGCCCGCTGATGGCCAGGTACGCACCGGGGGAGGCCCGCGCGTGGGCGCTCGAATCGCTCACCGGGTGCGCGGGCTGCGTCCAGCCCACGTTCACCGGCGATCTCGCCGGGCTGAACGAGGAGGCGATCCGGCACGACGTGCGCATGGAGAAGGAGCACGGCATGGCCGCGGTGCTCCTGGTGTCCGAGTCGGGCACGACCGAGAGCGAGATGCGGCGGTTCGTGGAGATCGCGGCCGACGAGGCCGGGGACGACCTGATCACGATCCTGCAGGCGTCGCAGCCCACCCTCGACGCCACGCTGGAGTCGGTGCGGCACGCCGCCGAGGTGGGCGTGGACCTGGTCATGCCGTCGTACCCCCTCTACTTCAACCCGCCCGACCTCGACGAGGTCTTCCACTTCACCAAGGCCGTCGCCGACGCCTCGCACCTCGGGGTGATCGTGTTCGCCATGGACCAGTGGAACTTCGGCCGGCTGCACGCCGCCGGGTTCCCGCTGGCGCTGCTGACCCGCATGGTGGACGAGATCCCCGGCGTGGTCGCGATCAAGAACGAGGTCGGGGGCCCCGGCGTCGGCGGCATCGCGGCGGTGTTCGAGGCGCTGCGCGACCAGGTCGTGGTCACCGACCCGCTGGAGTTCAACGCGCCGGCCTGGATCGCGAACTACGGCATGAGGTTCATGGGCACCTCCAACTACGAGTGCATGGGGCCCGCCGTACCCGAGATGCTGCGCCTGCTGTCGGACCCCGCCACCTGGGACGACGGCATGGCCCTCTACTGGCGGCTGCACCCGGTGCGCAAGGCGAACGCCGCCGTGTGCACCCCGCTCGTCGCCGGCAGCGGCCTGGTGCCGCGCATGCACTGGAAGTACCAGGGCTGGCTGCTCGGCTACAACGGCGGCCCCATCCGCCAGCCGCACATGCGCGTCAGCGCCGCCCAGATGGCCACGCTGCGCGCGGCGGCCGTCGCCGCCGGGCTGCCCGTGACCGGCGACGACGACGCCCTCTTCTACGTTGGGAGGAATCCCCGATGAGCGACGACGTGCTGCTGCTCGACGAGGCCGACGTCGACGCCCTGGCCACGGTCGAGCTGGGGCTGCGAGCCGCCGAGGAGGCGGCCCGCGCGGTCGCCGTCGGCGACGTGGTGACCGGCCGGGTGCAGGTCGACGGGCCGCTGGCCTGGATGCGCATCCTCGCCGGCACCGTCTCGCCGCTCGACCTGATCGGCTACAAGGAGTTCCATCGGGTCGGCCGGTCGGTGCGCTACCACGTGCACCTGTTCCGCGAGTCGACCGGCGAGCCGATCGCGATCGTGGACGGCCGCCGCATCACCTCGCTGCGCACCTCCGCCACCGCCGCCGTCGCCGCGCGGCACCGGCTCGGCGGCGACCCCGTCGAGCTCGGCGTGATCGGCTCGGGGGAGGAGGCGTGGGAAGGGCTGCGCGCCCTGACCGGCGCCCTCAAAATCGCCTCGGTGCGGGTGTTCAGCCCCACCGAGGCCAACCGCAACCGGTTCGCCGAGCGCGCCGCCGCCGAGCTGGGCGTCCTCGCATCGGCCGAGCCCACCTCGCGGGACGCCACGCAGGGCCGCACGGCGGTCTACGTGGCCACCAGCTCGCACCACACGCCGTTCCTCACCGCCGAGCAGGTCGCCGGGGCGGGCTGGCTCGGGCTCATCGGCTCCACGATGCCGGTCCACCGCGAGGCCCGCGGCGAGGTCTTCCTGGCCGCCGACGACGTGATCATCGACACGCCCGACGCCGCCCGCGAGTCCGGCGACTGCGTCGAGGCCATCGGGCTCGGCTGGGACCCGGGCACGGCGGTCCTGCTCGGCCACGACCTGGACCGCGAGCCCGGCGGCGCCGGCAGGACCGTCTTCAAGTCCATCGGCAGCGTCGAGCAGGACCTCGTCCTCGCCCTCCACCTCGTCCGCGCCGCCCGGGCCGCCGGCATGGGCCGCTCGATCGACCCGGTGGCGAGCCTGCGCACCATGCGCTGAACCCCGCCCCCGGCCTCCCCGCGCCGGACATTCCGCGCCGAACCCCCGCGCAACCTCGAAGGAGTCACAGCTGATGCAGGTCGTCGATCTCACCCACCCCTGGGGCATCCACACGCCGGGCTGGGTCGGCTACCCGGGCTGCAAGATCTACTACACGCAGACCCTCCAGACCAACCGCATCGTGTCGCAGCGCATCGAGACCTCGCTGCACACCGGCACCCACCTCGACGGCCCGATGCACGCGGCCGACGGCGGCGCCGACATGGCCTCGCTGCCCCTCGGCAAACTGATCCACGAAGGGGTCGTCGTCGACGTCAGCGACCAGGTCGGCGACTGGGACGTGATCAGGCCCGAGCACATCACCTCCAAGGTCGAGGTGAAGAAGGGCGACATCGTCATCATCCACACCGGATTCCACCAGTACTACACCGGTCAGCCCAAGCAGGACCTCGTGCGCTACTTCGGCATGCACCCGGGCGGCGGCGTCGAGCTGGCCCGGTGGATGCTCGACATGGAGATCCGCTGGTGGGGCATCGACGCCGGCTCCGGCGACCACCCGATCAACACCACGATCCGCACCATGCGCCCCGACCTCACCAAGCGGTTCGAGGAGCACGTCGGCATGTCGGCGGCGGAGTACTTCGGCGAGTACGAGTACACGCACCACCTGTCCGGGCGGCGGGTCAAGGAGGACCTGTTCCCGATGCACTACCTGGCCTTCCCGGGCGGCTGCATCCACGCCGAGAACGTCGGCGGCGACATCGACGCCGTGCTCGACCGGCGGCTGGTCATCGGCGCGTTCCCGTGGAAGATCGAGGGCGGCGAGGGCTGCCCGTGCCGCATCATGGCCTTCACCGGCATCGACCGGGCCGAGGTCGTCGACGCGGTCGCCGGGCGCGAACTCGTCTGCCCGGTGTCATGACCGTCCTCGGCGTCGCGGCCGTCCAGATCACCGCCGCCCCGCTCGACCCGGCCGCCAACGCCCGCGCCGGCGCGGCGGCCATCGCCGCGGCCGCCCGCGACGGCGCCGGGCTGGTGGTGCTGCCCGAGCTGATGAGCAGCGGGTACGTCCTGGCCGCCGACGCCGACGCCGTCGCCGCCGTCGCCGAAAGCCCCGGCGACCCCGGCCCATGCCTGCGGGCCTGGTCGGCCGCCGCCGCCGAGCACCGCGTCACCGTCGTGGCCGGATTCGCCGAGCGGGGCGCCGGG
Source organism: Actinomycetales bacterium (assembly GCA_044507605.1). Taxonomy (GTDB): domain Bacteria; phylum Actinomycetota; class Actinomycetes; order Streptosporangiales; family Streptosporangiaceae; genus Thermopolyspora. The sequence continues at coordinate 37,231 of JBIQJI010000030.1, forward strand.
CGGCCGTACAACTCGGCGGCCGTGCTCGACCCCGCCGGGCGGATCGCCGGGGTCTACCGGAAACTGCACCTGTTCGGGGGCGAGCGCGACGCCTTCGCGCCCGGCGACCTCGGGCTGCCGGTGATCGAGGCGGCCGGGCTGCGGATCGGGGTGCTGATCTGCTACGACCTGCGGTTCCCCGAGGCCATGCGGGTGCTCGCCGTACGGGGGGCCGAGGTGGTGTGCGTGCCGACGGCCTGGGTGCGGGGCTTCGACCACGACCGGCACGGCGACCGGGTGCCCCAGGTCGACGGGGCCGTGGTGCAGGCCAACCTGAACCAGGTGGTCGTCGCCTGCGCCGACCAGTGGGGCACGCGGGGGCCGCACACGTTTCTCGGCCGGTCCCTGGTGGCCGACCCCTACGGCCTGGTGCCCGCCGGGCCGCTGCCCGCGGAAGGCGACGGCACGGCCCTCGCCCGCATCGACCTCGGCGACGTGGCCCGGGCCCGCACCCGCGCCACGGGCTCGCCGATGCGCGACCGGCGCACCGACGTGTACGCCCACGACCTGGGCTATGACGAGCTGAGAGGACGACGATGAACGACTGCAGGATCACCCACGTCCGATACGTCGCGCTCGGCGTACGGAACTACGACGCACAGGTCGGCTTCTACCGCGACCTGTGGGGCCTGGCCCCGGAGCACTCCGAGACCGGCGTCTGCTACCTGGCGGCCGAGGGCTCGGCCGACCCGTACGCGCTGCGGCTGCGCGGGGCGGCCGAGGACCGCGTCGACCTCGTCTCGTTCGCCGTCCCCACCCGCGCCGACGTCGACTGGTACGCCGAGCGGCTGCTCGCCCGCCGCGTGCCCCTGATCGGGCGGCCGGGCGAGCTGCAGACCGCCGGCGGCGGCTACGGCGTGCGGTTCCACGACCCCGAGGGCCGCACCCTGGAGATCGCCGCGGGGCTCGCGCAGCGCGCGGCACGCGAGGTCAAGGAGCGCGAGCACATCCCCACGGGGCTGTCGCACGTCGTGTTCAACAGCCCCGACCTGCCGGCGATCACCCGGTTCTACACCGAGGTGCTGGGTTTCGCGGTGAGCGACTACCTGGAGGACGTGATGGTCTTCCTGAAGAGCGCCACCGACTTCCACCACTGCCTGGCCCTGTCGCAGGGCCCGCACGTGTCGCTCAACCATGTGGCGTACGAGACGCGGGGCCTCGACGAGTACCTGCGCGCCACCGGCGCCCTGATGCGCGCCGGCGGCGACCTGGTGTGGGGTCCGGGCCGGCACGGGCCCGGCGACAACACGTTCGCGTACTTCGCCGACCAGAGCGGCTTCGTCGCCGAGTACACCACCGCCCTGCAGCGCATCGGCGACTTCGAGGCGTGGGTGCCGAGGGTGTGGCGGCGCGTCCCCGAGGAGTCCGACCAGTGGGGCACGGCCTGCGTCCGCCGCCCCGAGCCGTTCATCGGCCGCCCCGACCCCGGCCTGTGGACGCCGCCGCCGTTCTGAACCCGTCGCGCGGCGGCGGCGCTTACGTACCAGCGAGAGGGAAGAGCATGAAGCTGTGCACCGAGTCCTACATCGGTGGCGCGTGGCGGGCCGCCGGCGACGGGGCCACACTGCCCGTGCACGACCCGGCGACCGGGCGGACCATCGCCGAGGTCGCCGCCGCGACCGTCGAGGACTGTGTCGCGGCCGTCGAGGCCGCCGAGACGGCGCTGCCCGCCTGGGCCGCGACGTCCCCGCGGGCACGCGGCGAGATTCTGCGGCGGGCGTTCGAGCTGATGCGGGCCGAGCGGGAGGCCATCGCCGGGCTGATCGCGCGCGAGAACGGCAAGGTGCTCGCCGACGCGCTCGGCGAGGCCGACTACGCCGCCGAGTTCTTCCGCTGGTTCGCCGAGGAGGCCGTGCGGGTGGGCGGCGACTTCCGCGTGGCGCCGTCGGGGGACAAGCGGATCCTGGTGACGCGGCGGCCGATCGGCGTCAGCGTGCTGGTCACCCCGTGGAACTTCCCCGCCGCCATGGCCACCCGCAAGATCGGCCCGGCGCTGGCCGCCGGCTGCACCGTCGTGCTGAAGCCCGCGGGGGAGACCCCGCTCACCGCCCTGTACCTGGCCGGCCTGCTGGAACGGGCCGGCGTGCCCGCCGGCGTGGTCAACGTGGTGGTGCCCGAGCCGCCGGGCGAGGCCGTCCGGGCCATGCTGCACCACCCCGCGGTGCGCAAGCTGTCGTTCACCGGCTCCACCGAGGTCGGCCGGCTGCTGCTCCGCGAGGCCGCCGACCAGGTGCTGAGCTGCTCGATGGAGCTCGGCGGCAACGCCCCGTTCATCGTCTTCGCCGACGCCGACCTCGACGCCGCGATCGAGGGCGCCCTGGTCGCCAAAATGCGCAACGGCGGCGCCGCCTGCACCGCCGCCAACCGGTTCTACGTGGCCGAGGCCGTGCACGACGACTTCGTGGCCCGCCTCACCGCCGCCATGGCCGGCCACACCGCCGAGAAGGCCACCCTCGGCTGTCTCGTCTCCCCGGCCGAACGGCGCAAGGTGGCCGCGCTGGTCGACGACGCCATCGCGCGCGGCGCCAAGGCACGGCTCGGCGGCACCGCCCCGGACGGCCCGGGCGCCTTCTACCCGGCCACGGTGCTCACCGGCGTGCGCCACGGCGACCCCATCACCCGCACCGAGATCTTCGGCCCGGTCGCGCCCATCGTGCCCTTCGGCCCCGATGACGACGTGGTGGCCTGGGCCAACGACACCGAGTCCGGCCTGATCGCCTACGTCTACACCGGCGACCTGGCCGCCGGAATCGCCGTCGCCGAACGCCTGGAGACCGGCATGGTCGCCCTGAACCGCGGCCTCGCCTCCGACCCGGCCGCCCCCTTCGGCGGCAGCAAGCAGAGCGGTCTCGGCCGCGAGGGCGCCGCCGAAGGCGTCCAGGAGTTCCTGGAGGAAAAGTACATCGCCCTCGACCTGCGCTGACCGGCGGCCGCCGAAGGTCACGGCGGGCGAGAGGAAGGCGAGGGGAAGGCGAGGGGAAGCGGTCTTGACGGGCGGGTGATCGCCGGGTACGGATGGGCCATGACCGTAGTGATCACCGGGGCGACGGGGAACGTCGGCGGCAACGTGATGACGGGGCTGCTGGAACACGGGGTGCCGGTCCGGGTGACCAGCCGGAACCCGGAGGCGGCGACGTTCCCGGCGGGGGTCGAGGTGGCGCGGGCCGACCTGACCGAGCCGGACAGCGTCCGGGCGGCGCTGGCGGGAGCCGAGCGGGTGTTCCTGTACCCGCGCACGCGGGACCCGGAGGCGCTGGTCGCCGTACTGGCCGAGTCGGGGGTCGAGCATGTGGTGCTGCTGTCGGCGTCCGCCGTCGCGGCCGAGGACCCGGCCGACGACTTCAACGGCGGCGGCTTCCTCAGGTGGTTCGAAGGGCTCATCGCCGAGTCGGGGCTCACGTACACGTTCCTGCGCCCGGACACGTTCGCCGGCAACGCCGCGGAATGGCGGCACACCATCAAGGCCGACGGCACGGTGCCGCTGCCCTACCCGGAGTCGGCGCAGGCGCCCATCCACGAAAAGGACATCGCCGACGTCGCCGTGGTGGCGCTGACCACCGACCGGCTGAACAACGCCGCTCCGGTGCTCACCGGGCCGGAGCCGATCACCCTGCGCGAGCAGGTGGCGGCGATCGGCGCCGCGATCGGGCGCGAGCTGACCGTGGTGGAGCAGACCGAGGAGGAGGCCCGGGAACACTTCGGCCGGTTCATGTGGCCGGAGCTCCTTGAGGTCGTCCTCGCCGCCTGGCGGTCGTCGGTCGGCGTCACGCCGTGGATCTCACCCGAGGTCGAGCAGATCACGGGCCGCCCCGGCCGCACCTTCGCCCGCTGGGCCGCCGACCACGCCGACCTGTTCCGCTGACCGGAGCGGGGTCACCACGCGACGGGCATCGCGTGCAGCCCGAAGAAAGGGGCGTAAGGGGCGAACGGCAGCTCGTCGAGCCGGGCCTCCAGGCGGAGCGTCGGCATGCGGGTCAGCAGGGTGCCGTAGACGATCTCCAGTTCGGCGCGGGCCAGGTTCTGGCCGATGCACTGGTGTGGGCCGTGGCCGAAGGCGAGATGGTGGCGCGCGGACCGGCGGATATCGAACGCGTCGGGGTCGTCGAACGCCCGCTCGTCGCGGTTGGCCGACGCCGCCAGCACGGTCAGGCGGTCGCCGGCGCGGATCCGCACGCCGCCGATGTCGAGGTCGGCCGCCGCCCTCCGGTCGAAGACCACCCAGTCGGACACCGAGTGGAACCGCAGCAGCTCGTCGACCGCCCCGGGCAGCAGGCTCGGATCGGCGCGCAGCGCGGCGAGCTGCTCCGGGTGCTCCAGCAGCGTCAGCACGCCCAGCGAGATCATGTTCGCCATCGATTCGTAGGCCCCGAGCAGCAGCAGGAAACCGATGTTGATCAGCGCGTCGGTGCTCAGGTTCCCGGTGCGCACGTGCCTGACGGCCAGCCGCCCGATGAGGCCGCCCGGTGATCCGGTCGATCCGGTGGGGTCGGGCGATTCGGGCGGATCGAGTGGTTCGTCCCCGGCGCGGCCGATGAGGTCGCGCAGGTAGCCGCGAAGCTCGCGGGACGCCTGGGGCGCCCGGGGGTCGATGCTCGTCACCGACAGCATCCGCATGCGGGACTCGAAGAACGCGTGATCGGCGGCCGGCACGCCGAGCAGCTCGCAGGCGACCCGCACCGGGACCCGGCGCGCGAACGCCTCGACCAGGTCGGCCCGGCCCCCGGAGTCCCGGCCTTGGGCCTCCCGGCCTTCGGGGCCGCGGTGCCGGGCGTCCGGGCGGGCGGGGGTGCGGCGCGCGCCGGCCGTCCCGCCGATCATCTCGTCGATCACCGTGTCGACGATGCGCCGGATGCGGGGGCGCATGGCGGCGGCCTGGCGGGCGCCCAGCTCCGGGATGAGCAGCCGCCGGTACCGGGTGTGCTCCGGCGGATCCAGTTCGAGGAAGAAGCCCTCGTCGGGACGGTCGTCATCGGGGCCCCGGGGCCGTTCGGGGCGGCCGGTGTCGGAGCTGATCCGCGGGTCGCTGAGGATCCGCCGCGCCTCGGCGTGGCGGGTGACCGCCCAGACCGGCGCGCCGTTCGGCAGGGCGGCGCGGACGATCGGCCCGGCGGTCCGCATCCGCCGGTACTCCTCCGGCGGCGCGAACGGGCAGGTCCGGGCCATCGGAAAGGCGGGGACGCCCGCGGATGCCGAGGCCGGCGGCGGGCCGGGTGCGCTCACCGGCTCTCCTCCCCGCTCTGATGGCGTTCGGCGACGCGCTGCTTGAGGAGGCCGACGAGCATGTGGTTGACCGACAGCATGAGGTCCTCGAAGTGGAAGTTGTTGTCGTTCTTGCCGACCTGGCCGGGGAACCTGGAGGTGCCGGGGACCACCAGGCAGACCTGCGCCAGCTCCTTGCACCGGCCGCCGTCGCCCTTGGTCATGGCGAACGTCCTGGCGCCCGCCTTGGCCGCGACCTCCAGGGCCTTGATCACGTTGGCGGAGTTGCCGCTGCCGGAGAAGGCCAGCACCAGATCCCTTCGGGTGACGAAGGGCGCCAGCGACGCCGCGAACATGTCCTCGGGGCCGATGTCGTTGACGAGCCCGGTGAGCTCGGCGGCCGACGCGCACAGGTTGACGAACGACAGGCGTTTGACGTCCGGCGGGAGCGGCCGGGTCTTGTCCTCGGTGACGAACGGGTGGTGTTTGAAGTCGCAGTAGTAGTGGTCGAGGGTGCCGGCGTTCCCGCCGTTGGCCATGGCGTAGACGGTGCCGCCCTCGTCGTACGTCTCGAACAGCATCGTGGCGGCGCGTTCCAGGACGGCCACCGGGAACTCGTCCACGATGCGGCGCTTTTCGGCCAGGTAGAGCTCGATGGTCTCGGCGAGGGTCACGGCCGGCCTCCCGTGTGCTCGGATTCGATGCGGCCGTGCCCGCGCCCCGCGTCGTCCTGCCAGCGGATCACGTCGTCGAGTTCGGGGGTGGAGACCTCGATGGAGGTGTAGTCGGTGTGCGCGATCACCCGGTGCAGTTCGCCCGGCGGGTTGGTCCAGCCGGAGCGGGCGGTGTGGACGGTGGACGTCAGGCTCGCCACGTCGATCACCGCGGCGAGGTCGGCGGGCGCCATGGCCCCGCCCAGCACGGTCGCCTCGCCCTCGATGACGTAGTTGGTCTCCGCCTTCTGCCGGTGAGACTGCAGGGACGACTGGTGTCCTTTGGTCATCCGGATGCGTTTCATGGCGTAGGGGACGCCGGGCAGGTTCTGGGTGTACCAGACCTCGTCACCCCAGGGTTTGCGCACCGTGTAGGCCGAGACGTCCGGGCAGCGGCAGGCCCCCGGCGCCGGGCGCCCCGGCTCGGCGACCTCGGTCGTGTCGCCCAGGACCGAGCCGGCCTCGACGAGCACGGCCGGCTCGGCACCGGCGTTCACGATGCGGTGGACGCAGCCCGGCAGGACGTGCCAGCCCTCCAGGTAGCCGTACGTCCGCGGCGCGCCCGCGTCGCCGGGCGAGGGCTCCAGCCGCACCCGGCCCGCGATGACCAGGAAGCTCCGGTGGTCGCGCGACTGGAACCGGAAGGGGGTGGCCCGGCCCGGCTCGATCGTGTGCTCCACGAACAGATAGGCGCCGGCGACGGCCGGATCGGCGAGCCCGCCGGTGCGCCCGTAGCCGGTGGTGGCCTCGGTCGTGTTCATCGCTACCTTCCCATCATTCGATCCAGCCAGGTGGTCGCGTCCTGCTCGCGCAGCATCCGCCGGGCCGCCTCCGTCGAAGGCGGGGCCGCGCCGGACGTCATCGCGTCGAACAGGAGCGACGCGGTGGCGTCGACGTCGAACGGCGGCACCGGCGTCACATGGGCGGCGAGCCGCTCGTAGGCGCCGGCGTTGACCGACAGCAGCACCCGGGCGTGCTCCCCGAGGTACAGGGCCTCCTTGGCGACCAGGTTCATCCCGTCGAACGTCGGGTTCACCAGCACCACGTCGGCCCCGGACAGGGCCGCCACCACGCAGTTGCGGGTGGTGGCCAGGTCCGGATAGATCAGCGACACGGCCGGTCGGCCGGGCGCGCCGAACCGTGCGTTGATGCCGGCCACCAGGTCCTCGCACTCGCGCTGGAGGGCCAGGGTGCGTTCGGTGGGGCGGCCGGGCGGGGTGGCCACGGCGCAGAACCACCAGTGCCGGGCGAGCCCGGGCTCGCGCTCCAGCACCGCGCGGTACGCGGCGAAGCCGCGCGGCAGGTTCTTCCACAGGTCGATGCGGTCGGCGCGGGCGATGACCCGGCGGCCCTGGGAGTCCCGGCCGAGCCGCGCCGCCCACTGCTCGGTGGCCGGCTCGCCGCGCAGCCGGTCCAGCATCGCCACGTCCAGCGGAAACGGCGCGACGACGACCCGGGTGCGGCGCCCGGCGTACGTCACGTCCTGATCGCCCGCCTCGCAGCCCGGCAGGAAACGCGCGCAGCAGGCCAGGAAGGCGCGCGCCCACCGGGTGCAGTGAAAGCCGATCACATCGGCGCACAGCAGGCTGGTGAGGATCCGGTCGCGAATGTGGGCGGGCAGAATGCCGAAGTAGTCGGGCTCGCACCAGGGGAGCCCCTGGAAGAACGCGACCCGGCCGCGGCGTTCCGGACGCCGGGCGAGCAGCCCCGGCACCAGGAACAGGTGATGGTCGTTGACCAGGACGAACTCGTCGGCCGACCCCGTCATGAGCGTCGCGACCCGGTGGGCGTACGCCCGGTTGACCGCCTCGTAGCCCGCCCACGCCTCCGCGAGCCGGCCCTCCGGCTGCCGCGCGGTGTCGAGCAGATAGTGGAACAGCCACAGCAGCAGCCGCACGCCGATCGCCTCGTAGTGCAGGTCGGTGACCGGCCGGGGCAGCCGCAGCCGGTGCAGCGTCACGTCGCCGGGCAGCCGGGTCACCTCGACCGCGCCGTCGCCGGACCCCGCGACCGGCGGCCCGGCATCGCCGGGCATCGTGCACACCCAGTCGCCCCCGTGGCGGCCGAGCAGGGTGGCCAGCAGCGGCACCAGGCCGCCAGGGGAGCGCGGCAGCAGGCCCACGCCGTCCCGCCAGCGTGGCGCGCTGTTGCTGCACACGATCAGTTTCGGCCGGGCCGCCGCACCGGAGGTCGTCTCGGCCGGGGTCACGGCGCGGTGTCCCGGAGGAAGGCGGCGACGCCCGCCGCGTCGAGCCGGTAGCGGCGGTACAGATCCTCGGGCGGCCCCGCCTGCCCGTAGTCGGGCACGGCCAGCACGTCGAAGCGGGGCCGGTCCGGCAGGCCCAGCATGATGCGGCCCAGCTCGTCGGCGAGACCGCCGACCAGGTAGTGGTCCTCGACGACCACCGCGTGACGGTGCGCCGCGACCAGCCGGGCGACCGCCGCCGGGTCCACCGGCAGCGACGACACGTTGACGACGGTGGGCGTGATCCCGTCCGGGGCGAGCAGGTCGGCGGCCTCCACCGCGACCGGCACCGTGCCGCCCATGGCGAAGACGACCACATCGGCCCCCTCCCGGACCGGATGCGGCGTCCCGAACCGGAACCGGTAGCCGTCCGCGTGCACCTCGGGCTGCGGCTGCCGGCACAGCCGCAGATAGCTCGGATCGCGGGCCGTGGCCAGATGGGCCATCATCTGCCAGGTCTCGGCGCCGTCGGCCGGCTGGAACACTCGGACGTTCGGCAGGGTGCGCATCAGCGCCACGTCGCGCAGCCCCATCTGGGTCGGCCCGTCCCGCCCGATCGCCAGCCCGGCATGGGTGCCGACCAGGACCACACCGGCGTCGTTGAGCCCCACCGTCTGGAAGATCTCCAGGAACTTGCCGGTGAGGAAATGGCCGAAGCTCGCGACGAACGGCCGGAACCCCTCCTGCGCCAGCCCGGCGGCCACGCCGATGGCGTTGGCCTCCGCGATGCCGCACTCGAAGAACCGGTCGGGGAACTCCCGCTTGAACGGCAGCGTGCGCGTCGCCTTCGCGAGGTCACAGTTCACCACCACCACGTGGTCGTACTCGCGGGCGATCTCGACGAGCGCGACCCCGAACCAGTCGCGGGTCGACGTGGGCACGGTCATCGGCCGGCCTCCAGCAGGCCCTCCAGGTAGCCGACCGCGGCGGCGTACTGCGCCGGGGACGGCAGGTCGCTGTGGCTGCCGTCCAGCAGCACCCGCCCCGGGCCCAGGCGGCCCTTGCGGGTGTGGGCGATGAGCACCGCCGGCCGGTCCGGGTCGCGCCGCCGCAGCGCGTCGCGCAGCTCCCCATGGTCGTGGCCGTCCACCTCGGCGACCTGCCAGCCGAACGCGCGCAGCTTGTCCGGCAGCGGGCGCAGCGGCAGGATGTCGCTGACCGCGCCGTCGCTCTGGCTGCCGTTGTGGTCGATGATGGCCACCAGGCCCGGCACCTGGTGCGCCCCGGCGTACAGGAACGCCTCCCACACCTGGCCCTCCTGGCACTCGCCGTCGCCGAGCAGGCAGTACACCGTGGAGTCACGGCCGTGCAGCCGCCGGGCCAGGGCCCGCCCCACGGCCACCGACAGGCCCTGGCCGAGCGCGCCGGTGGCGACGTCCACCAGATCCAGCCGGGTGCGGTCGGGGTGGCCCTGCAACCGGCTGTCGAGCGCGCGCAGCGTGCCCACCTCCTCGGCCGGCAGGTCGCCGTCGACGATCAGGGCGGCGTACCAGGCCGGGGCCGCGTGGCCCTTCGACAGGACGAAGACGTCACCGGCCGACCGGTCGGGGCTCCAGTTCATCTGGTCGAACTTCAGCACGCTGATGATGTCGGCGCACGACAGCGACGAGCCCGCATGCCCCGAGCCGGCCCGGTGGATCATGTCCAGCAGCACGAGCCGGCACCGGCAGGCCAGCCGCGCGATCGAGGCCACGTCGGCGCGTCCGGCCGGGCCGGCGGCCACCCCCTCACGTCGCATCGGCGCTCCCGTTCCCATTGCCGTTGCCGTTCCCGTTGCCGTTCGCGGCGGCCGGGGCGGACACCAGTTCGGCGATGTAGTCGGAGACGGCGACGATGGTCGGCTGCCGCCACAGCAGGGTGGCCGGCAGCGAGCACCGGAACCGTTTCTCCAGCCTCCGCCGCACGACCACCGTGAGCACCGAGTCCAGCCCCTGCTCGACGAGCGGCCGGTGCGGCGACAGGTCGGAGGGGGCCAGCCGCATCTCCTTGGCGATCTGCGCGCCCACGTCCTCGATGAGGAACGCGCGCAGCTCCTCCGGCCCCAGGTGGGCGAGCGAGCCGGCGGCGGGCCGGCGCCCCTCGGCGCCGTCCTCCCCGGCGGCCGGAGCGTCGATCACGGGATACCGCAGCCCGGCCAGCACGCCGACGACGGCCCCGGCCGCGTCGATGATCCGCACGTGCACGGTGTCGGCCCGTGCACGATCGAGCCACACCTCGATGTCCACCGTGTCCCCGGTCATGCCGCCCGCGATGCCGCTCGCCGTGCCGTCCGTCGTGCCACCCGCCGTGCCGTCCGTCGTGGGCCCGGCCGTGTCGCCCGCCGCGTCGTCCGCGGTGCCGTTCGCCGTGCGCCTCGCGGTGTCGCCCGCGGCCGTGTGCACCGTGTCGGTCCCGGTGTCGCTCGCCCTGCCGGGCGGCCGGCCCGGCACGGACAGCCGGTCGATGTGCGTGACCATGCGCAGCAGCGGGTCGCCCGGGAACACGCTCGGTGCCACCGACATCGCCGCGTCCAGGGCGGCGATCCAGGCGCCCGGCGGGGCGCCGTCCGCCGGAGGCGGGCCCGCGTCCGGGCCGCACCGCACGCGGGCGCGGAGCGCGCTCGGCCCGCGCCGCAGTTCCTCGACCGTCCAGCCGAAGCCGGTGCCCGGCACGCCGACGGCGGCCAGCCGCTCCCTGACCATGCCGGGATCCGCCGGCGTGAACGGCTGGGCCGGCGGCGCGGGGGGTTCTCCCGGCACCTCTCCCGGCAGTTCTCCCGGCGTTTCGTCCGGCGGGTCCGCGACGGTGGCCGTGGCGATCGGCTGCCAGGCCGCGCCGGCGTCGCCGGCGACCCGGGCGGCCAGCCGCAGCTCGCGCCCCTGCCGCACGACCTGGACCTCGCGGGGGTCGGCGGTCAGCAGCGGCGCCGACATGGTCACGTCGGCGAGGGCGCGGGCGCCGGAGGCGGCGAGGAACGTCGCGGCCAGCACCGCCGCCGGCACGATCTCCACGCCCTCGATGGCGTGGCTGCCCGGATAGGGGCGGGTCTGGTCGGACAGGACGGTCCGCCAGATCCGCACATCGGCGCCCACGACGTCGAGCCCGTCGCCGAGCAGGGTGTACGTGCCGGGGTCGTGGCCGCGCCCGCCGGTGTCGGGGGGCGACGGTGCCCGCCAGTGCCTGCGGCGCTGCCAGGGGTACGCGGGCAGCGTGACCGGCCCGCCCGACGGCTGCAGCCGGCGCCAGTCGACGCCGAGGCCGGCGCAGTGGGCGGCGGCCACGCCGTTGAGCAGGGCGGCCCGCGCGGGCCGGTTCCGGAGCATCGACGAGCCGACGAAGACGTCGTCGTACCCGCCGGCGTCCAGGGTTTCCAGCACCGAGTGCGTGACGACGGGGTGCGGGGAGATCTCGATGAAGGCGCGGTATCCGTCGGCCGCCGCCGCCGCGACCGCGTCGGCGAGGCGCACGGGGCGGCGCAGGTTGGCCGCCCAGTAGGCGCCGTCGAAGCGGGGCGTCTCCCGTGGGTCGTCGAGGGCGGTCGAGTAGACGCGGATGCGGGGCGTGCCGGGGGTGAGGCCGGCCGCGGCGGCGGTCAGCTCGGCGAGCAGCGGATCCATCTGCGGCCCGTGGAACGCCACGTCGGAGGAGACGCGGCGCACCGGGACGCCCTCCTCCAGCCAGCCGGACAGCACCTCGGCCACGGCGTCCGGCTCGCCGGAGACGACCGTCGACCCGGGGGACGACGCGATCGCGGCGACCACGCCGGGCCGGTCGGCGAGCCGCCGCGCCGCCTCGGCGAACGGCAGCTGCGCCAGGGCCATCGCGCCCCGGCCGGCGACCCGCCGCAGCAGGCGGGACCGGCGGCAGATCAGCCGGGCGCCGTCGACGCGGCTCAGCGCCCCTGCGGTGACGGCGGCGGCGATCTCGCCCACCGAGTGGCCGATCACCGCGTGCGGGCGCACCCCGTGTTCGCGCCACAGTTCGGCCAGGCCGAGCTGCATCGCGAAGATCATGGTCTGGACGCGGTCGACCTCGGTCAGCTCGCCCCCGCCGAGCAGCTCCCTCGGCGAGTAGCCGATCTCGTCGGCGAACACCGGCTCCAGCTCGTCGATGACGGCGGCGAACGCCGGCTCAGCCGCCAGCAGCTCGCGGCCCATGCCGGCCCACTGCGAGCCGTGCCCGGAGAACACGAACACCGGGCCGGGCCCCGGATCGCGCAGCACCCGCCCGGTGGTCACCGCGCCGTCGGGGGCGCCGGCCGCCAGGGCGCGCAGCCCGGCGACCAGCCCGGCCGGGTCGTCCGCCGCCACCACAGCCCGCTCCGGCAGGTGGGCCCTGCGCAGCGCGAGCGTGTGCCCGAGGCTCGCCGCCGGCAGGTCGCCTGCGACGTCGGCGAGGTTGGCGGCGGCCTGCCGCAGCGCCGCCTTCGACGCCGCGGACACCGGGAAGAGCCGCCCGGCCGGCCCGTCGGCGGGCGGGGGCGCGGGTGGCGCCTGCTCCAGCACGACGTGGGCGACGGTGCCGCCGTAGCCGAAGGCGGAGACCGCGGCGCGGCGCGGGTGCCCGGCGGCGGGCCATGGCGTCGGCGCGTCGACGACGCGCAGCCCGGAGCCCGCCCAGTCGACGGCCGGGGTGGGCGTGTCGAGCAGGCTCGGCGGCAGCACGCCGTGGTGGAGGGCCAGCACGGCCTTGACCAGGCCGGCGATGCCGGCGGCGCCCTCCAGGTGGCCGATGTTCGACTTGGCCGAGCCGATCAGGCACGGCCGCCCCGCCGGTCGGGCCGGGCCGTACACGGCGGCCAGCGCGGCGGCTTCGAGGGGGTCGCCGACGGCGGTGCCGGTGCCGTGCGCCTCGACGTAGCCGACCGTGCCCGGCTCGACGCCCGCCTGCCGCAGCGCGCGGCGCATGACGTGCTCCTGCGCCTGGCCGCACGGCGCCATGATGCCCGCGGTGCGGCCGTCCTGGTTGACCGCGCTGCCGAGGACGGTCGCGAGGATCCGATCCCCGTCGCGCACGGCGTCGCTGAGCCGCTTGAGCACCACGACGGCCGCGCCCTCGCCCCGCCCGTACCCGTCGGCGGCGGCGGAGAACGACTTGCTCCGCCCGTCGGGGGCGAGCGTGCCGGCGGCGTCCAGGGTCAGCGTCTCGCCGGGGGACAGGATGAGGTTGACCCCGCCGGCCAGCGCCAGGTCGGTCTCCCCGGCCCGCAGGGCCTGCACGGCGAGGTGGACGGCGACGAGCGACGCCGAGCACGCCGTGTCGACGGCCAGGCTCGGGCCGCGCAGGTCCAGCGCGTACGACACCCGGTTGGCGACCGCGCAGGTGGCGGCGCCGATGCCGGTCCAGGCGTCGATGCCGGGCAGGTCCTCCAGCAGCCGGTGCCCGTAGTCGCCGGTGCAGACGCCGATGTACACGCCGGCGTCGGTGCCGGCCAGCGTGCCGGGCGACACCCCGGCGTGCTCCAGGGCCTCCCACGCGGTCTCCAGCACCAGGCGCTGCTGGGGGTCCATCAGCTCGGCCTCGCGCGGCGAGACGCCGAAGAACTCCGCGTCGAAACCGGCCACGTCCCGCAGGAAGCCGCCGTGGGAGATGGCGGCGCGGACGGCCGCGGCGTAGGCCGGGCCCCGGTCGGCGTAGTCGCGCCACCGGTCGCCGGGCAGGGGCCCGGTGGCGTCCCGTCCGCCGATCAGCAGGTCCCAGTACTCCTCCGCCGAGCCGGTGCCGCCGGGCAGGCGGCAGCCGATTCCGGTCACGGCGACGGCCTCGGCCGATGGTTCCCTCACCCGTGGCCTCCCCCCGTCCGCGCCCAGAGGGGCGCCTCGATGATCTGTACGACGGCGGCCGAGATGGTCACGCCGGGCCCGTAGGCGAACATCAGCAGGTGGTCGCCGGGGCCCAGGCCGCCGCCGCGCACCAGGTGTTCCAGGGCGACGATCTGGTCGCTGGCCCCGCAGTGGCCGACGGTGCGGCCGAGGTCCCAGGTCGACCGCGAGGCCGGGATGCCCAGCCGGTGCTCGCAGATCTGGGCGGCGATCTCCTGGGAGGTGTTCATGCACGCCACCCGGGTCACCTCGCCCGCCTTGACCCCGGCCTCCGACAGGGCCTGGTCGATCACGTCGGCCATCCGCTCGTCCAGCGTCACGAGCACGCGGGTGCCGTCGCCCTCGACGACCGCGCGCCGCCGGAACTCGTCGTTGTGCGCGGCGAAGTCGACCCTGCGGCCCTCGGTGACGCCGGGCGGGAACAGCGGCTCGGCGCAGCGGTGCATCTCCTCGGCCGCCGACACCGACGTCGTGCACACCGACGCCAGCCGGGCGAACCCCGGCTCGGTGTCGAGCACGACGGCGCTCGCCGCGTCTCCGGCGACGGCCCCGGGCAGCATCCGCCACCGGTCGACCAGCGGGGTGCCGTAGTTGTCGGCGGTGACCAGCAGCGCGGCCTGGCGGCCGGGTGCGGCCCGCAGGTAGCTCGCGGCGAGTTCGAGGGCGGCGAACATGCCGTTGCAGCCCTGTTTGAGCTGGGCGGCCAGCATGCCGTCGCCGACCAGGTGGCGCTGCACGTACGCCTGCGGCGGCCAGCCCTCGGGGCCCTGATGCCAGGTCGAGACGTACAGCAGCAGGTCCAGCCCGGTGGGGGACCGCCCGCTGCGGGCCACGGCGCTGCGCGCCGCGCGCAACGCCATCTCCGGCGCCGGCACGTCACCGGCGACCGCGACCGAGACGAGGCCGTGCAGCTCGGCCTCCTCGGCCGGGTACCCGCCCGCCGCCACGACCTGGTCCACGGGCACCGTGCCGGGCAGGTACGACCCGACGCCGCTGATGTACATGTCCGCCGTCTCCATGCCGCCTCCCGGCTCACTCGACCTGGCTCACTCGACCTGGCTCTCTGCCTCACCGGACCTGGTTCTGCCGGCCTGCTCGTCCCCGACCGCATCGACACCCGCGCCGGATCACCGGTCCGGGATGGCGAGGATCCGCAGGACGGCGCAGGCCATGGTGGTGCCGGCGCCGAGCCCGACGAGCAGTACGTGGTCGCCGGGGGCCAGCTCGCCCGAGGCCAGCAGGTGGTCGAGGGCGACGAACTGGTCGCTGACCCCGAGGTGGCCGATCGTGGCGCCGTAGTCCCAGGTGGTGTCGGCCATGGTGAGCCCGAGCCAGTTGACGCCCCGGTTCGCCAGGTCGTCCCAGCGCCCGTGCGGGAAGGCCACGCGCGCCACCTCGTCGAGCGTGATCTCCGCCTCCTTGAGGGTGCGTTCGATCAGCTCCAGCAGCGTTCTCTGGATCGCCAGCATGACGCCGGCGCCGTCACCGGCCAGCAGCCGCTCGCGGAAGGCGCGGTTGCGCTCGGCGAAGTCCAGGGGCCGGCCGACGGTCGCGTCCGGCGGGAACATCGGCACGCCGCCGTCGTTGACCGCCTCGGCCTCCGGCAGCACGGTCACGTTGACCGACCGCAGCTCGGCGAACCCCGTGTCGGTGGTGAGGAGTAGCGCGCATCCGGCGTCGCCCATCACCGCGCCCTCGATCATGCGCCACCGGTCGACCAGGGGGGTGCCGTGGTTGTCGGCGCCGACGAGCAGCGCGGTGCCGCCGGGCCGCAGATACCGGGCGGTGAGCTGCAGCGCGCTGAACAGGCCGCAGCAGCCGTGCCGCAGCTCGACGGCCAGTACGTCGCCGCCGACCAGGTGCTGCTGCAGGTAGTACTGCGGCTCCCAGCCCTCCGGCCCCTGATGCCAGACGTCGCAGTAGAGCAGGAGGTCCAGGCCGTGCGGCGACAGTCCGCCGGAGCGTTCGAACGCGTGCCGGGCGGCGCGCAGGGCCAGCTCGGGGGCGGGCACGTCGCCGGCGACCGCCGCGCCGCCGAGGCGGAAGTACTCCACCTCGTCGGCCGGGTAGCGGCCCTCCGCGACGGCCGTCTCGATGGAGACGACGGGCGGCAGATGGACGCCGATGCTGCGCAGGTACAGGTCACAGGTGCGCATCTGTCTCTCCTTCAGCGCTCGCGTGCAGCGGCACCGGCCGGCGCGGCCGGGGGTCCGGCCGTTACCGGGTGCCGGACGTGGGGTCCGCCGCCTCGCGGAGCAGCAGCATCGGGTCGCTCAGCTCGTACAGGCCGCACATCGGCGGGCAGGCCTCGTAGCCGAGGAGCCGCTGGATGTCCTCGGGGTAGCCGCGGACCACGTCCAGCGGGATGGACAGGTACTGGTTCTCCTCCTGGCGGAGGTTGCCGAGGTCGTAGGCGTACGACAGGCCGGTGCGGGGCGCGTCGGAGGCGTTGACCCCGGCGCCGTGGTAGGTGCTGCCGAGCCACACCAGCGCCGAGCCGGCGCGCATCTCGGCGGGCACGGCCTCCTCGTCGCGAGGCGCCCGCTCGTCGCCCCACCGGTGGCTGCCCGGGATCACGCGGGTGGCGCCGTTGCGGGCGGTGAAGTCGCTCGCGGCGACCATGACCTGCACCCGGCTTTCGGGGCTCGGGTGGGTGCGCAGGTGGGCGGTGTCGTCGCGGTGCAGCGCCTGTATCGGCACGCCGGGCCGGATCTGGATCGCCCGCGAGATGCCGAGCTGGATCGTCGGGACGAGCTCCACCCGCTGCCGGCCGAGCCAGGCCCGCACCGGGCGCTGCAGGAAGTGCCGTGCCGCGCCGAGGAAGTGCGGCTGCCGCATGATCGTCACCGAGTGGGCGGTGCGGCGCACCAGGCCGGGCAGGATCCGGGTCTTCTCGCCGACCAGCCGCCCGTCGCCGTCGGCCTGCTGCTCCAGGGCCGGGCCGAGGTCGTGCCACAGGCCGCGCAGCGTCTCCGCGTCGACGAAGTCCGCGACGATCACCGCTCCGTCGCGTTCGATCGCGCCGATGGTCTCCTCGACCGGGGCCGACGCGGGCAGCGTGGTCAGCGGGGCCGGCCGGGCGGGCGCGGCCTGCGGGGCGAGCGGGGCCGGCTCGTGGTCACTCATGCCGGCCTCCCGCGCGCGCGACGGCGGGCGCACGGCCCGGTTCCGGATCGGCCGGCGGGCCGAACCATCGGGTGAGGGCGCGGCGCAGCGAGCCGGGCCCGGCGGGCGTGCTCCAGGCGACGAAGCCGTCCGGCCTGATCAGCAGCGCCTCGGCGGGGGCCTCCGGGCAGGTGGCGGTGACCACGTCCACCTGGTCGGCCCAGGGCTCGGCGGTCGCGCGCAGCTCCGGATCGGCGCCGAGGTCGAGCAGCAGGGCCCGCCCGGTGCGCTGCAGCTCCGCGAGCCGCACGGTGCCGTCGGCGCGGTGCAGGCGCAGGTCCGGGCTGAAGCGGCCGACCAGCGGGCCGGTCAGCGACGGGTCGCCCATGTCGTAGGCGATGTGCAGGTCGTCGACGAGGGCGGTGAGCTGCCGGTTCGCCTCGTCGCGGAGCAGCAGCTCGCGGAGCAGCCGCCGCAGCGCGTCGACGTGCGGGCCGGGCCGCATCAACGCGATCGAGGCGCGCTGGATCTCCAGTGTCTGCGCGCCGATCGGATGCCGCTCGGCGGTGTAGGTGTCGAGCAGGCTGTCGGGGCATCGGCCCCGCGCGACCGCGGCGAGTTTCCAGCCGACGTTGACGGCGTCGCCCAGCCCCAGCCGCAGCCCCGGGCCGCTCCAGTGCGAGTGGACGTGCGCCGCGTCGCCGACGAGCAGCACCCGCCCGCTGCGGTAGGTCGCGGCCTGCCGCGCGTTGTCGGTGAACCGGGTGATCTTCTTGACCTCGGTGACCGTCACCTGGGTGCCGGTGAGACGGCGCAGCGCCCCCTGGAATTCTTCGACCGTTATGGGGGCGTCCCGGTTGACCGGCGGCCCGTCGAACTCCAAGGTGATGAACCGCGGCGGGCCCTCCTCGTACACGAAAAGTCCGCGGTCCTTACGGAACCACCCCGGAAGGTGAAATTCGGGGTCGTCGATCTCGGCGAAGGCGCGATATCCGGTCGTGATTCCGTCCGTGCCCGGAAAGGCGATGCCGGAAAGTTTTCGGATAAGGCTGCGCCCGCCGTCGCAGCCGGCGAGCCATTCGGTCTCCAGGTGGTACGGCCCGTCCGGGCCCTCGACATCGAGGCGTACCCGGTCGTCGGCCTGCACGAACCCGGTGACCGTGTGGCCGCGCCGCACCTCGACGCCGAGCTCGGCGGCGCGCCGCGCCAGGTCCTCTTCCAGCAGCTGCTGGGGCACCAGCAGGTCGGGGGATTCGGGGCGGAGCAGGAACATGCTGGCGAAGTGCCGTGCTCCGGGAAACTCCTTGGGCAGCAGGCTGTCGGGTCGTCGTTCGCCGGCCTCGACGCGGGCCTGCTGCTCGGCCGTGAGGGGCGTGATGGGGGTCTCGGCGACGCCGAGCATGAGCCCGCGACGGTCCATGATGTCGACGGCCCGTCCGGTGATGCCCTCGGCCTTGGGCCGCCACTCGATGGCGGGCAGCCGTTCGAGCACCACTACCGGAACGTCGTGGAGGGCGACCTCGCACGCGAGCATGAGCCCGACCGGTCCGCCGCCGACAACGGCGACCTTGGCCTCCGGATACGCCATCAACACCTCTTCTGGGGACTATGAGCTACTGGAAGAGTCGACGAATCGCCGATCGGGGACCGGCGACACTTATGGTCGTGTCGTTCACGCTGCGTTGACGGAGGTTTCCAAGCGGTCGACGTCGATGTTAGGCAAATCGTCCGTAAATGACTAGTGGTGTCTTTTTCCGAACTTGTCGTCCATAATCATCTTTCTGGCTTGTTGTACGTAAGCGTCGGTGTTGGTGGGATCGACCTGCTAGAAGGGCCGCCACACCGCGCCGGGCGGGAGGCTGGCGGATGAGCGAGGGCCGTAACGTTCAGCGGACGGCGGACGCCCCCGGGGCTCCGCGCAGCCGCGCCGATCGCGACGCCCGGCCGCTGGAGACCGACCGGCCCACCCCCTTCGACCCGCCGCTCGGCCTGCGCCGGCGTGAGCCGCTCAGCCGGCTCGCCTACCCCGACGGGCACGTCGGCTGGGTCGCCACCGGCTACTCGATCGTCCGCGCCATCCTGGCCGATCCCCGCTTCAGCACCCGGCGCGAGCTGCTGCACCAGCCGGTGGGCCGGGAACGCGCGCACGAGCGGCCGGCGCCCGCCGAGCCGGGCATCTTCCCGCACATGGACCCGCCGGAGCACACCCGGTTCCGCCGCCTGCTGAGCGGCCACTTCGGCCCCCGGCGCGTCGCCGCGCTGACCCCCGCGATCCGGCGCTACACGGCGGAGGCGCTCGACCGCATGATCGACGCCGGCTCGCCGGCCGACCTCGTCAGGTCGTTCGCCCTGCCGATCCCGGCGCTGGTGATCTGCGAGTTGCTCGGCGTCCCGGCGGAGGACCGGCACCGCGTCCAGGCGGCGACCGCGACGATGAACGACCTGGACTCCACGCCGGAACAGGCCGTCGAGGCCGTGCTGACGATCACCGGCACGGTACGCGACCTGCTCGCGCGCCTGCGCGCCGGATCGGGCGCATCCGGCGGCGGACCACCCGGGGACGGCCGGGGACTGCTGGCCGACGCCGTGGCGACGGGCGAGCTCGACGACGACGAGCTGACCAACCTGGGCATGGTGCTGCTGGCCACGGGCCATCTGCCCACGTCGAGCATGCTCGCGCTCGGGACGTTCGCGCTGCTCACCGACCCGGCCCAGCGGGCCCGCCTGACCGCCGGCCCCGAGCTCGCCGGGCCCGCCGTCGAGGAGCTGCTGCGGTACCTGTCGATCCTCCAGTTCGACGTGCGGCGCACGGCGCTGACCGACGTCGAGATCGGCGGCCACGTCATCGCGGCCGGCGAGACCGTGGTGCTGGCGCTGCCGGTCGCCAACCGCGACCCGGCGCGCTTCCCCGACCCGGACACCCTCGACCTGGGCCGCTCGGCGGCCGGGCATCTGGCGTTCGGGCACGGCGTCCACCAGTGCCTCGGGCAGCATCTCGCACGGTGCGAGCTGCGCATCGCGCTGACCGCGCTGTTCGAGCGCCTGCCCGACCTGCGCCTGGCCGTGCCGGTGGCCGAGGTGCCGACCCGGGAACGCATGGCGGTGTACGGGGTGGACCGGCTGCCGGTCGCCTGGGGCGCGGCTCCGGCCGATCGGCCGGGCGCCCGCTAGGTTGGGGATCATGCGTTACAGGACATTGGGCGACTCGGGCCTTCGGGTGTCGGTGGTCGGGCTGGGCTGCAACAACTTCGGCGGTCGTGTCGACGCGGCCGGCACCAGGAAGGTGGTGGACGCGGCGATCGACGAGGGCGTGACCCTCTTCGACACCGCCGAGTCGTACGGCGCCACGCCGGGCGCGTCCGAGGAGGCGCTCGGCGAGGCCCTGGCCGGTCGGCGCGACAGGGTGGTGCTGGCCACCAAGTTCGCCAGCAAGCACAACCGGCCCGACTACGGGCTGGGCGAGGCGTGCGGGGCGCCGGGCGGCCGGGCGTACATCCGGCGCGCGGTGGAGGGGTCGCTGCGCCGCCTGCGCACCGACCACATCGACCTCTACCAGTACCACTTCCCCGACGGCGTCACCCCGGTGGAGGAGACGCTGGAGGCCCTGACGGAGCTGGTCCGCGAGGGCAAGGTGCGCTACATCGGCAGCTCCAACTTCAGCGGCTGGCAGATCGCCGAGGCCGCGCACGTGGCCCGGGAGCGAGGGCTCGCGCCGTTCATGTCGGCGCAGAACCACTGGTCGCTGCTGGAGCGCGACGCCGAGCGCGAGGTGGTGCCGGCGGCCGTGCACTACGGGGTGGGCGTGCTGCCGTACTTTCCGCTGGCCCACGGGCTGCTCACGGGCAAGGTGCGGCGCGGGCAGGAGCCGCCGGCCGGCAGCAGGCTGGCCGGGCTGCCCGAGCTCATCACGCCGGAGCGGCTCGACCGCGTCGAGGCGCTGGCGGCCTGGGCCGGCGAGCACGGCCGCTCCCTGCTCGACGTGGCCATCGGCGCGCTGGCCGCGCTGCCCGGCTGCGCGTCGGTGATCGCGGGAGCGACCAGCCCCGAGCAGATCCGCGCCAACGCGGCCGCCGGCGCCTGGGAGCCGTCCGCCGCGGAGCTGGCCGAGATCACCGGCCTGGCGCCGGTCGCCTGAAGGGTTCTTCCGGGAGGGCCGGTCGCGGGGCGACCTGCGCGGTCACGCCACGACCGGCACCCGGCGGCCGGGCCGGTCGGCCGCCGATATTCGGAAACGGCCATTGTGGCAGGCCGGCCGGGTGTTTCCCTATGCGGCCGAAATTCGGTGCACCGCATGTCGACCGCTCGGCCGCCGCATATCGAGCGGGCGCGGCGATCAGCAGACGTCGGCCACTTTGAGAGTGACGGGCACGGCCTGGGTCTGCGTGCCGTCGGAGGCCCACAGTTCCGGGGTGTACACCCCGGCGGGAAGCGGCCCGATCGAAATGGGTACGAACCCGTGAATGACGCCGCCGTATTCGGACCCGGGCTCGACCCGGCCCCCGGGGGACGTCGTGCCCGGAGGCAGGTTCCGCAGCCCTGTCGTGAGTGTGGTCGTCCAGGTGCCGTGGAGCGGCACCAGGAAGTACGCGCCCGCCGGCCAGCCGACGTTCGGCTTGAGGCAGATCCGCTGGTCGGCGTCCCACAGGGTCCACGTCGACGTCGTCGACGCCGAGGCCGCCGCGGCCGGCGATGACGACGAGTCCGCCGGGGACGACGCCGAGGCGGGCGGCGCGCCGAACAGCGTCAGGGCCAGTCCTGTCGCCACGGCGGGTATCAGCCTGACGGTACGGGTCGATCTCACAGGTACCTCCCGTTGTCGTGCCAGGTTCGCCTGCGCAACCTGATTATTTATCATTCAATCATCGCGAAAAGTGAACGACATCCGCTTCTGTTGTTTCTTAAGAAAAATTCAGAACCGCACCGCACAATGGTCCGGCACAATGGTCCGGCGGGAATCCGAAACTTTTCTGGCACCGGCCGGTCGGACAATGGCGGACCTGCGGAAACAGGCGCCTTGACCACAAGTGGACGAGTGGTGTTCGGCGCCGGCCGGGTCACGGCCTGCGGACGGACCTCGCGATGAGGGTGAGCATCGTGCCGAACGCCAGCAGCCAGGCGATGAAGGCGATCCAGGTCTGGATCGAGGCGATGGTGAGCAGCTCGGGGATGCCGGAGACGCTGCCGAGCTCGTGCGAGGCGGCGCTGTACATGCCGAGCGGGAAGATCATGCTCCACCAGCCGGGCCCGTAGTCGAGCGGCGCCCGGTGCACGAGGTGACGCCAGCAGCCCAGGGCGACCAGCGCCGGGTAGAGCCAGGTGCCGAAGGACCAGAAGATCAGGGAGATGTGCAGGGCCACGTCGTGGGCGACGAGGGCCGCCGGGGCGGCGGTCATGCGGGAGATGTCGGAGCCGGCGACCGTGGTGATGGCGGTCGCGCCCATCGCGATCCAGTAGGGCGGGGTGAGGTCGCGTGGAGTGATCTTGTAGCGGATCAGGCGGAGCGTCACGGTCATGCCGACCACGACGTACAGGCAGATCGAGACGCACCAGGCGATCACGGCGAGGAGCGCGAGCAGGCTCCGGCCGGTGGTGGCGGTGCGTTCCAGGGTGGCGGCGAGCACCGCGACGGACTGGCCGGCGACGACCAGCACGAACCAGGAGCCGTCGGCGTACCGGAGGGTCTCGTTGCCGGGGCGGCCGAGCACGCTGAGCCAGGGCACGGCGTAGGCGAGCACGATCCAGGACAGCGTGCCGACCGCGAGGAGCACGATGGCCGCGCCGTGGTGGCCGCCATCGGCGAGGCGGGTGCCGAGCACGTGGGTGCCGGCGGTGAAGGTGAAGAAGCCGAAGGCACGCCGGGGGTCGCACATGTCGTGCGCCATCTCGGCCCGGTACGCCACGAGCCGCCACAGGGTGAGGCCGAGCAGCGCGGCGTACGCCGCGCCGGAGGTCCACAGCAGGGCCGCCGACAGGGCGGGCAGGCCGGCGGCGTTCACGTCGACCGACACGATGCCGGTCGCCATGACCAGGGCGAAGTAGGAGGGGGCGAGGCCGCGGGCGGTGCGGCGTACCCGGGCGATGACGGGTTTCGGGGGGCCGGTCATCTACTGTGGTGCGCCTATCTTGCGCCATCGGCGGCCGCTGGTGCCGGGCTCGGGCGGCAGCAGGTTGCGGCGGCTGCGGTAGACGACGTACGGCCGCCACAGGTACCAGAGGGGGAAGCTCCAGGCGTGCACGAGACGGCTGAACGGCCACACGGCCCAGATCGCCCAGGAGGCTGCCGCGTGCAACTGATACATCACGGGGGCGTTCTTCATCACGTCGATCGGAGGATTCCCGGTGAAAAGACCACGAAACCAGGGTGACACAGTGAGTCGGTAGTCATATCCGGGGCCCAGGAGGTTCCACCGGAAGGTGGGCAGCACACCGGTCAGCACGATGATCAGCAGCAGGATCAGCGCCACATAGTCGATCTTCGCGGTGGTGGCGCGGACCCTGGGGACGAGCATGCGCCGGCCGGCCAGCAGCGCGATGCCGAGGACGACCAGGATCGCGGCGATGGCGCCGGGGATCGCCGAGAACCAGCGGTAGACGTTCTCGGGGACGCCCAGGGCCCGGGTGGCGGACGCCGGGATGAGGATGCCGATGACGTGCCCGGCGATCGCGGCCAGCGCGCCGTAGTGGAAGATCGGCCCGCCCCACTTGAGCAGGCGGCGCTCCAGCAGCTGGGTCGAGTAGCAGTCCCAGCCGAACCGGTCGTACCGCCACCGCCACACGTGCCCGACGACGAAGATCACCATCGCCACGTACGGCAGGATGGCCCACAACCACAGGTCGGCGTCGATCACGGCTGCGCCTCTCGTCCGGTGATGTGTTCCGGTGGCCCGAACGGCCCACCGGCCGGTTCTCCGTAGGGCTCCAGGCCGACCCGTTCGTCCGGCGGGCCGCTCTCCCACAGGCGGCGCACGGCGGCGAGCCGGGCCCCGCGCATCCTCGGCAGCAGGGCGCACACGGCGTCCAGCAGGTGCACGTACGGCGTGCCCGCCTCGCGCAGCGCCCGCCGCAGCACCTCCAGCTCGGTCTGGCGGCGGCGCAGCAGGGCCGCGCCGTGCGGGCTGAGCGCGGCGAACTCCAGCACCACCGGCAGGTGGTCGGGCAGCTCGTGGTCCGGCGGCGTGAACCCCGCGGCGCCGTACGCCGACGTGTACGCCAGCAGCGCCACGCCCCGGCGGCGGGTGTCGCCGTGCCGGTGGTAACTGAGGTAGAGGGCGCAGCGGCGGCCCAGGTCGAACGTGGCCACGTAGTGCGCCGCCGCCTCCTGCGGCGTGGCGGCGCGCAGCCAGCGCAGGAACCGCGCGAAGTGGCCGGAGCCGGGGCAGCGGGCGGCCTCGGCGTCCAGCGCGTCCAGCCCGTCGAACAGGACCGGCGCGGGGTACTGGAGCAGCACCGACGCCAGCTTGTACGCCCGCGCCTCCCCGTCGCCGCCCGGTGCCCTCATGCCTCGCCCTCGCCGGGGAACTCGCCTTCGCCGGGGAACAGGTGGGGCGGGCGGCCGGTGCCGTCCCAGCCGAGCAGGTTGGCGTGCAGCCGGCCGTCGGCGCCCCGGAAGGTGCGGCCCGCCGGGCGGCGCCCGGCGGCGGGCACGCCGGTGTCGTCGTACGCCGGGGGTCCCTGCCCGCCCATGCCGGGGCCGCCGGGGGTGTCGAGGCTGCAGTAGATCTGCTGGTGCTGCGCGGTGAGGGCGCCGGCGTCCTCGGCGTGGGCCATGGGGATGACGTAGCGCTCGTCGTACTTGGCGATGGCGAGCAGCCGGAACAGCTCCTCGATGTCCCGCTCGGACATGCCCGCCGATGCGGCGAGGGCGGGCGGCACGTCCTGGCCGAGCTGCCGGGCCCGCATGTGGGCGCGGACGGCGGCCAGTTTGCGCAGCACGTCGCGGACCACGCCGGTGCGTCCCGCCGTGAACAGGTTCGCCAGGTACTCCACGGGGACGCGCAGCGCGTCGATGGTGGCGAACACCCGGTCCGGGTCGGCCGGGTCGTAGCCGGCGGCGTGCACGATGTCGGCGACCGGCGACAGCGGCGGGATGTACCAGACCATGGGCAGGGTGCGGTACTCCGGATGCAGCGGCAGGGCCACCCGGTGCCGCACGGCGAGCGCGTACACCGGCGAGCGCCGCGCGGCCCGCAGCCAGTCGTCGGCGATGCCCTGCCTGGCCGCCTCCGCGCGCACCTGCGGGTCCTCGGGGTCGAGGAACACCGCCAGCTGGGCTTCGTACAGGTCCTGGGGGTCGGGGGTGGCGGCCGCGGCGAGCACGGCGTCGGCGTCGTACAGGAACAGGCCCAGGTAGCGCAGCCGCCCGACGCAGGTCTCCGAGCAGATCGTCGGCTCCCCCGACTCGACGCGCGGGTAGCAGAAGGTGCACTTCTCGGCCTTGCCGGTGCGGTGGTTGAAGTACACCTTCTTGTAGGGGCAGCCGGAGACGCAGAACCGCCAGCCCCGGCACCGGTTCTCGTCGACGAGCACGATGCCGTCCTCGGCCCGCTTGTACATCGCGCCGGACGGGCACGACGCGACGCACGACGGGTTGAGGCAGTGCTCGCAGATGCGCGGCAGGTAGAACATGAACGCCCGCTCGTACTCCATCCGCACCCGTTCCTCCAGCCCGGCGAGGTCGGGGTCGTCGATGGCGTGCTCGGTGGAGCCGGCGAGGTCGTCGTCGAAGTTGCCGCCCCACCTGATGTGCATCTGCCTGCCGGTGAGCGTGGAGATGGCGTGCGCGTTCGGGTTGCGCGTGCCGAGCGGGGCGTCGATGACGGTCTGGTAGTCGTACGACCAGGACTCGCCGAAGTCGTCGATCGTGGGCAGGTCGGGATTGTAGAAGATCGACAGCAGTTTGCGGACGCGGCCGCCCGCCCTGAGCCGCAGCCGGCCCTTGCGGTCCAGGGACCAGCCGCCCTTCCAGGTGTCCTGGTCCTCGTACCGTCGGGGATAGCCGACGCCGGGCTTGGTCTCGACGTTGTTGAAGTAGACGTACTCCATGCCGGGGCGGTTGGTCCAGGTCTGCTTGCAGGTGACCGAACAGGTGTGGCAGCCGATGCACTTGTCGAGGTTCATCACCATCGCGACCTGCGCCATGATCCGCATCAGAACCGCACCTTCTGGTCGCGGCGGCGCCGGATGACGGCGAGTTCGTCACGCTGGAAGCCGGCCGGGCCGTAGTAGTTGAACCCGAAGGACAGCTGGCCGTAGCCGCCGATGAGGTGGGTGGGTTTGATCGCGACGCGGGTGAGCGAGTTGTCGGAGCCGCCGCGCCAGCCCGAGATCTCCGAGTGGGGCGTCATCAGGTGGCGGTCCTTGGAGTGGTACATGAACGCCGTGCCCGCCGGCATGCGGTGCGTGACGACGGCCCGGCACGTCACCACGCCGTTGCGGTTGTACGCCTCGATCCAGTCGTTGTCGGCGACCCCGATCGTGGCCGCGTCGCGGTCGCTCAGCCAGATGACCGGCCCGCCGCGGAACAGCCGCAGCATGTGGATGTTGTCCTGGAACTCCGAATGGATGGACCACTTGGAGTGCGGGGTGAGGTAGCGCACCACGACCGACGGCAGGTCGTCGGCCGCCGGCACGCCGCCGAGCAGCCGCGCGTAGTTCAGCGGGGGCCGGTAGCCGGGCAGCGCCTCGCCGTACTCCATCAGCCAGTCGTGGTCGAGGAAGAAGTGCATGCGCCCGCTCAGCGTGTGCCACGGCTTGCCACGCTCGACGTTGAGCGTGAACGGCGCGTAGCGGCGGCCCCCCGACTCGACGCCCGACCACTCGGGCGAGGTGAGGGTCTCCTGCGGCCGGGCCCGGGTGTCGCCGAACGTGATGCGGCGCCCCGCCTCCTCCGCCGCGCCGAACGACACGCCGGTGCGTTCCTCCAGGTCGCGCCAGCCCAGCGCGGCGACCCGCCCGTTGGTGGTGCCCGACAGGGCGAGGATCGCCTCGGCCAGGTGCACGCCGGTGGCCAGCGCCGGCCGCCCGTCGGCGACGCCGCCGCGTACGGTGCCGTTGACCTGCCGCAGGTACGGCACCTCCTCGGCCGGCACCCAGTGCACCCCCTTGACGCTGCTGCCGAGCGTCTCGGCCAGCGGGCCGAGCGCGGCCAGCTTCTCGGCGACCGCGCCGTAGTCGCGCTCGACGGCGACGAGCCCCGGCATGGTCACCCCGGGCACGGCCGGGCACTCCCCGGCCTTCCAGTCGAGGACCCGGCCGCCCGGCTGGGCCAGCTCGCCCGGCGTGTCGTGGGAGAGGGGAGTGGCGACCACATCGGTGCGGACGCCGAGATGGGTCGCGGCGAGCCGGGAGAAGTCGCGGGCGATCGCGGCGAACGCCGCCACGTCGGTGCGGCTCTCCCACGGCGGCGAGATCGCCGGGTTGAACGAGTGCACGAACGGGTGCATGTCGGTCGTCGACAGGTCGTGCTTCTCGTACCAGGTGGCGGCGGGCAGCACGATGTCGGAATGGGTGCAGGTGCCGGTCATGCGAAAGTCGATCGTGGTGAGCAGGTCGAGCCTGCCGCGCGGCGACTCCGGCCGCCACTCCATCTCCGCCGGGCGCAGCTCCGGCGGCGACTCCCGCGCCCGCACCGCGTCGTCGGCGCCCAGCAGGTGCCGCATGAAGTACTCCATGCCCTTGCCGGACGAGCCGAGCAGGTTGGCCCGCCACAGCGTGAGCACCCGGGGAAAGTTCCGCGGGTCGTCCGGGTCCTCCGCCGCGAACCGCAGCAGCCCCGCCCGCAGCTGGTCCACGACGTGGTCGGCGACCGGCCGGCCCAGCCGGGCCGCCTCGTCGGCCAGGTCGAGCGGGTTGCGGTCGAACGTCGGATACACCGGCTGCCACCCCAGGCGCGCCGCCTGCACCAGGCAGTCGGCGATCGACCGGCCCGCGAAACGGCCCGTGCCGAGCGGGCTCGCCAGTTCGGCCGCGCCGAACGGCTCGTACCGCCACTGGCCCGTGTGCAGATAGAAGAACGGGGTGGCCGACATCTGCCGCGCCGGCCGCGACCAGTCGAGCGCGAACGACGTCATCTGCCACCCGGCGAGCGGCCGGATCTTCTCCTGGCCCACGTAGTGCGCCCAGCCGCCGCCGTTCACGCCCTGGCAGCCG
>JBIQJI010000031.1:0-65365 GCA_044507605.1 Actinomycetales bacterium
CGACCGGCCGCTCGGTGGCGGATCTGCGGCGCGAGGAGCACAGCGTGCGGCTGCGGCGGTACGCGTGGCGGCACCGCGCCTCCCACGACACGCCGGTGTCGGTGGTGCTCACGACGCGGCGTCCGCACTACGTCGCGGGGGCGCTGCGGCAGATCGCCAGGCAGCGGCACACGAACCTCGAGGTGGTGCTCGCCCTGCACGGTTTCCCCGCCGACCTGGTACGCGACCACGTCGCCGCGTTCCCGCACCCCATCAGCGTGATCGAGGCGGACGCGACGGAGGTGTTCGGCGCGGTGCTCGACCAGGCGGCCCGCCGGGCGAGCGGCGAGCTGATCGCCAAGTGGGACGACGACGACTGGTACGGCCCCGGCCACCTGACCGATCTGCTGCTCGCCCGCGCCTACTCCGGCGCCGATGTCGTGGGCACCGCCGCCGAGTTCTTCTACCTGCATCCGCTGGACGTCACGGTGCGGCGCACCGACTACACCAGCGAGGTCTGGTCGGATCACGTGGCCGGCGGAACCATTCTGCTCGGCCGCGCGACGTATCAGGAGGCGGGCGGCTTCCAGCCGCTGCCGCGCGGCGTCGACTCGGCGCTGTTGAAGACCGTGCACGCGGCGGGCGGCCGGATCTACCGGACGCACGGCCTCGGCTACATGTTGCGCAGGGCGAGGGCCGACGAGCACACCTGGCGGCTGCCGCTGGCGCACTTCCTGAGGGTCGCGACGAACCAGTGGCGCGGGTTCCGGCCGAGCCGGATCATGGAGGTGGAGGATCTGAGCGGGGAGCGCACGTGACCGCACGAGTACCACGAGTGCCGGGAAACGACTATTCGGTTCTGAAACCTCCGGAGATCGGCGCGTGGACACCGTCCCTGCACGTCAGCGTCGTGATACCGGCGTACGGCAACCAGGACAAGCTGGACCTCACGCTCGCCGGCCTCGCCTGCCAGACGTACCCCGCCGCGCTGCTCGACGTCATCGTCGTCGACAACGGCAGCGAGCCCCGGCTCCGCCTGCCCGAGCTGCGTCCCGAGCACACGCGTCTGATCGTCTGCGACGCCCCCGGCCGGCCGAACGCCCGCAACGCCGGGCTCGCCGTCGCCACCGGTGACGTGATCCACTGGCTCGACTCCGATGTCGTGCTGGACCGCGCGTCGATCGAGGCGCACATGCGCTGGCATCACCTCGCGCCCTATCTCGTGGTCACCGGGTACCTGCGGTTCTCGTCCGCCGATCTGCCGTCGCCCGAAGGGGTCACCGAGGCGGACGACCTGGGCGGGCTGTTCGAGCCGACCGAGCCGCACGACTGGATCGTGGACCTCGTCGAGCGCACCGGGGGGCTGCGCGAAAGCGCCCACCGCACGTTCAGCCTGCACATCGGCGGCGCCACCTCGGTCAACGCCCGCCTCCTCGACGCCACCGGGCCCATGGACGCCGAGCTGTTCCTCGGCCAGGACACCGAGCTCGGGTACCGGCTCGCCCAGGCCGGGGCGGTGTTCGTGCCCGAGCCGCTGGCGCGCGGCTACCACCTCGGCCCGTCCATGCGCATGCGGGACAAGGAGCCGATCACGCGGGTCAGCCACGCGTTCATCGCCGACCGCATCCCGCAGTACCGCTGGCTGCGTTCCCACCCCGGCAGGCAGTGGCTGGTGCCGTACGTCGAGGTGGTCGTCGACGCCGAGGGCGCGTCCTACGACGACGTGCGGGCCACCGTCGACTCCGCCCTCGCCGGCACCGTGCCCGACGTGTCGGTGCTGGTCACCGGCCCCTGGGACGACCTCACCCCCGACCGCCGGGCCCCGCTGAAGGATCCCCGCCTCGACCTGGCCCTCATCCGCGGCCACTACGCCCACGACGGCAGGGTGCGGCTGGCCGCCAAGGAGACCCCGACCGTCGCGCCGTTCCGGCTGCGCGTGCCGCCGGGCTGGGTGCTGGGCGAGGACACCCTCGCCGCCCTCCTCGACCTCGCGACCGGCGAAGGCTACGGGCTCATCTCGGTGCTGCTGGCCGAACGCCCCGCCCCCACCCCCCTGGGCGGTTCCCGCGCCGCCGTCACCGACAGTGCCGCTGACGGCGGCACCGACGGCTTCACCAACGGTGCCCCCGGCGGCGCCTCCGCGGGCACCGGCGACACGGCCCGCGGCGTGGTGTCCGCGCGCCTGGAACGCACCGCCGCCTTCGCCCGCGCCACCCTCACCGTCGAGCCCGGCGAGGACCTCGTCGACGCCGTCGAGGACACGTTCGGCACGATCTGGCTCGACGGAGAGACCCACGGCTTCCTGCCCGCCGCCGACGCCCCGCCCGTCCGGGGCCGCCGCAGCGCCTACCGGGCCCGCGTCGACGCCGAGGCCGAGGCCGAGCGCCTCGCCAAGGAGGTGGAGCGCCTGAAGGGCCAGGTCGCCAAGTGGCGCGACGAGTCGTCGCGCTGGCGCAAGAGCGCCGTGGAGTTCCGCCGCGAGATCTCCCGCCTCCGCAAGGAGGTCGCGACCCTGCAGAAGACCAACGGCCTGCGCGCGGTCGTCAACCGCCTTCCCCTGGCCTCCTACGCGAAACGCACCCTCACCCGCAAACCCAAACCCTGACCCGCACCACCCCGAACCCAGGTGCCGACCCCACGCAAGGCCGACCCAACGCCGGCGTCGACTCCGACGTCGACCCCAGCGTGGTGCGATGCGGACCCGGCGCCGGGGGGCGACGGCGCGCGACGCGCGGCGGCCGCCTGCCGGCGCGGGCGCATCTCAGCGCGGGCGGATCGCCCCTCGCAGCCGGGCGGCGAGGGATCTCTTCCCCCGCGGGTCCGCGGCAGGGGCCTGCTTCACCTGCGCGGCCGCTTTCGCCGGCGCGGGCGCCTGCGCGGGGGCGGGCTTCGCCGGCTTGGCGGGGGCGGGTCGGGCCGGAGGGGTGAGGGCGGAGTCGGGGATGCGGCGGACGCCATGCGTGCGCTCGATGATCTCGTCGAGGTCCTGACCGGGGGCGGCGAGCACGAGGGCGCGGTTGACCGCGTCGGTGCGTTCGAGGCGGGCCGTGCCGCCGCCGGGCAGGTCGACGAGCAACGCGCCGAGGCGTTCCTCGGTCATCACTTTGATCATCCGCTCCAGGCGATCGCCCGCCGGGGGAGCGTCCAGCGGGCCGGTGTAGCGGTAGGGGATCGGGGCGGGCGGCCGGGGCGCCTCGTCGGCGAGCCGGACCCGGTCGTCGTCGGCGAAGCCCGAGCGCAGCAGCAGCAGCTCGTAGCCTGGGTCGGTCAGCACCGAGTGGCGGCCGGTCGGCAGTTTCGACCAGGGCGCGACGAGCGTGACCCGCACGTCGGGCACCGTGCCTCCGAGCACCGTGTCGACGGCTGCCCGCACCCGCCGCTCCAGCGGCGGATCGCCGGGGTCGCCGCCGTCGCCGTCGCCGGGCAGCGTGAAGACGACGTCGACGTACGGCACGAGCCAGCGCCGCCCGCGCTCCTTGCGCAGGTCGCGGCGGAGCGGCACCCGGTGGGCGAGGTACGGCTCGACGGACCGGACGGTGCGCTCGCGGTCGGCGGCGCGTTTTTGCGCGGGCAGGCCGAGGTGGACGGCCTCGGCGGACAGGTCGGGGACGAACACCGCCCCGGTCATGGCCAGCCGGTACGCGAACTCGGTGTCGGATCCGCGCAGCACCCGGGGGTCCAGCCCGCCCACCTGCTCGAACAGGGACCGCCGCAGCGACAGGGTGGGCCCGGTGCAGTTGTGGTAGGGGTTCTTGGCCGCCTTGAGCCCGTCGAGCCGCCGGATGATCTCCTCGGTGGAGCTGGGGATCGCCGCCGACAGGTCGTACAGGTCGCCGAGCGTCCCCCGTGCGACGGCGTCGCGCACCTGCTCGGCCGACACCCGGCCGGGCCGCTCGACGAACCGTTTGCCGCCGATCGTCACGACGTGCCCGATGAGCGGGTGGCGCAGATGGTGCCAGCGCAGCAGGGCCTCCAGGTGCTCCCGGAAGATCACCATGTCGGAGTCGAGCCGCTGCACGATCTCGCCGCCGGCCACGGCGGCGCCGGAGTTGATGGCGTGCGCGATGCCCCAGCCGCCGGGCGCGGACCGGACGATGCGGGTGTTCGGCGGCGTGATCTCGGGCAGCCGCAGCGGCGGCTCGGCGCCGTCGTCGACGACGATGACCTCGGTGAGTTCCGCCGGGTAGGTCTGCGCGGCGAGGGCGGCGAGGGTCAGATCGAGCGGGGCCTGGTCGCGCGCCGGGATGATCACGCTGACCGTCAGAGCGGGCCGCCAGTCGCCGATCGCCGGCGGCTCCAGCGGTGAGTAGTCGTTGTGCCGGATCACCGGCTTCTCGCCCGCCCGCTGCTCGGCCATCCCGCTCCTCCCGCCAGGGGCCCCACATAGACCGTTCACCAGAAGACCGCCGCCGCGGATGCCGCCGGCGACCGTCGTCGAAGGATCAAGCCAGGGACCCTGACTGTAGCCGAACCAGGGAGCATGTCCATTTCGTGGGCATCTCGTCCTGCGCTTCCCCGCCGTTGGCCGTAGACTCGGAGCGCGACATCGCAGGTGGTGACCGTGCCGTGGTGGACCCGGCCCCCTCTCCACATTTCCGATCACACGAATTCGCGCGCGTCGAGGCGCGAGAGGAGCACTCATGTCCAGGGGATGGCGTGGAGTCGTCGAAGAGTACCGTGACCGGCTGCCGGTGACCGCCACGACGCCCGTGATCACTCTGCAGGAAGGCGGCACGCCGCTGATTCCGGCGCGGCGTGTCTCGCAGCTCACCGGGTGTGAGGTTCATCTCAAGGTCGAAGGGCTCAACCCCACGGGCAGTTTCAAGGACCGCGGCATGACGATGGCGATCAGCAAGGCCGTCGAGCAGGGCGCCAAGGCGGTCATCTGCGCGTCCACCGGCAACACCAGCGCCTCCGCCGCCGCCTACGCCGTACGGGCGGGCCTGACCTGCGCCGTGCTCGTGCCCCGCGGCAAGATCGCGATGGGCAAGCTGGCCCAGGCGCTCGTGCACGGCGCGCGCCTGATCCAGATCGACGGGTCGTTCGACGACTGCCTGGAGACCACCAGGAAGCTCTCGGAGAGCTACCCGATCGCCCTGGTCAACTCGGTCAACCCCTACCGCCTGCAGGGCCAGAAGACCGCGTCGTTCGAGATCGTCGACGTGCTCGGCGACGCGCCCGACGTGCACTGCCTGCCGGTGGGCAACGCCGGCAACATCTCGGCCTACTGGATGGGCTACAAGGAGTACCTCGCCGATGGGCCGGCGACGCGTACGCCGCGTATGCTGGGGTTCCAGGCCAGCGGGGCCGCACCGATCGTGCGGGGCGCGCCGGTCACTCATCCGCAGACGATCGCCACCGCGATCAGGATCGGCAACCCGGCCTCGTGGAAACTCGCCGAGGCCGCCAGGGACGAATCCGGCGGAGCGATCCAGGCGGTCACCGACCGGCAGATCGCCGCGGCGTACAAACTGCTCGCGCAGGAAGAAGGCGTGTTCGTCGAGCTCGCCTCGGCGGCCTCGGTGGCGGGGCTGCTCCAGGCGGCCGAGCAAGGGCTGGTGCGTCCCGGCGAGCGGGTGGTCTGCACGGTCACCGGCAACGGCCTGAAGGATCCCGACTGGGCGATCTCCGGCGCCCCGGCGCCGGTGACGATCGCCGCCGACCCGTACGCCGCCGCCGTCGCCCTCGAGCTCGCGTAGCCGCCGGCCCGGCGCCCGAGCAGCCGTTCTGTCAACTCATAGGGGTCTCATGGGGGATCTGTGGTGATCAATGACTGAGAGCGGCGTCGTCGTCCGCGTGCCCGCGTCGAGCGCCAACCTCGGGCCGGGATATGACGCCCTGGGCCTCGCCCTCGACCTGTGCGACGAGGTGGAGGCGACGCTCGGCGAGCGCACCCACGTGGACGTCGAGGGGGAAGGCGCGGGGGAGGTTCCTTCGGGGGAGGACCACCTGATCGTCGCGACGATGCGCACCACGTTCGACCGCATGGGCGTGCCGCAGCCGAAGGGCATCCGGCTGCGCTGCGTCAACCGCATCCCGCACGCCCGGGGGCTCGGCTCCTCGTCGGCGGCGATCTGCGCCGGCATCCTCGCCGCCAGGGCGCTGGCCACCACGCCGCGGCGCCCGCCCGGCGACGCGCCCCCGTCCGATGACCCGGCGTCCGCGGCCGGCGAGGCGTTTCCGGACGATGACGTGTTCGCCCTGGCCAACGAGCTGGAGGGGCATCCCGACAACGTCGCGCCGTGCCTGTCGGGCGGGCTCACCATCGCGTGGCTCGACGACTCCGGGCGGCCCGGCAAGATCTCGCTCGTGCCGCATTGTGACATCAGGCCGGTCGTCTGCGTGCCCGCCGAACGGCTGTCCACCGAGCTCGCCCGGGGGCTGCTGCCCAAGGACGTGCCGCACGCCGACGCCGCGGCCAACGCCGGCCGGGCGGCGCTGCTGATCGCGGCGCTGACCACGCGGCCGTCACCCGAGTTGCTGCTCGCGGCGACCGAGGACCGCCTGCACCAGCGTTACCGCGCGCCTGCCATGCCGGCCACCGCCGATCTGGTACAACGTCTGCGCGCGATCGGAGTGCCCGCTGTCGTCTCGGGCGCGGGTCCGACGGTTCTGGCATTTCTTCCCGCCGGCACGCAGGATTTGATCGCGTCAAAAGTGGGTAACAACTGGCACATCCAGCCACTGAACGTTGACCGCGTTGGGGCAGTCGTTCAGTTTCCCGAGACACGCTGATGCATCTTCGACCTTCAGGGAATAGCCGTGTGCGCTGGTGATGTTAGGCTAATAGCCGCACCAGATGCCCCCGTGCCGGGCGCGTGCTCAGCCCCACATCGCCGTACGCCGCCTGCGCCAGCAGGTGCGGACGGCGCAGCGGGCTCCCTGAATCCATCGTCTCCGGGTGGGCCACACCCGGTTGGCGTAGTGCGAGGGCGATTCGGCGGCATTCGCGTTCGAACCACATCGACATCTGGTTGGCAGAAGACCGGGGGGTCACCCCCGGGCCCCTACCGCTCGTGGATCTCGGCGGTGACGGCCGGAGCCGGTTCGGCGTATCGTCCTCCGACTCCTCACAACACCTCAGAAGTTCACGAAGCCCGACCCGGTCTGTCCCGCCGGGTCGCACCACCGGGACGCCTGGCCGATAGCGCCGACAACCCGACCCCTGGGAAGGACCCTTAGTGAGCGAGACCACCGAACTCCTCTCCGACGCCTCTGGCACATCGCCCAAGCAGGCGGCCGGTGACACCCCCACCCGCGCGACCAGGCCCCGCCGCCGCACCGGCACCGGCTTGTCCGCCAAGCTGCTTCCCGAGCTGCAGACCATCGCGTCGAGCCTCGGCATCACCGGCATCGGGCGGATGCGCAAGAGCCAGCTGATCGCGGCCATTCAGGAGAAGCAGGGCGTTTCCGCTGACGGTGCCTCCTCAGCCGCCTCTGAGCAGGCCACCGAGAAGGCCGCCGAGCAGACCAAGGCGCAGGCCACCGCGCCCGAGGCGGCGGCTCCCGCGGAGCCCAAGGCGGAGCCGCGCCAGGAGCGTCCGGCCCGTGGCCGCCGCGAGCGGGCCCGCTCGACCTCGACCTCGACCGAGACCCCGGCCGGTGTGGCCGCGGAAGCGCAGCAGCAGACCTCGCTGATTCCCCCCGAGGAGCAGACCACAACAGTGGAGAACCCGGTGGAGAACAGCCCGATCGAGAGCACGCCCGCGGTCACCGAGACCGGCACCAGGACCGACGGCCGCACGGCCGACACCAGAAGCGAGCGCGGCGAGTCACGCCGCGAGCGTGGCGACCGGCGCAGCCGCCGCGAGCGCGGTGACCGTGGCGGGGACAGCCGCGACGGGCGCGCCGAGGCGCGGGGCGAGGGCCGCAACGACCGTAACGACGGTCGCGGCGAGGGCCGCAACGACCAGCGTGGCGATTCCGGCGACGGTCAGGGTCGCGGGCAGGGCCAGCAGGGCGGTGGGCGCGACCAGCAGGGCGACGACGAGCGCAGGGGCCGGCGCGGGCGGTTCCGGGAGCGCAACCGTCGCGGCCGCGACCGTTACAACGACGGCGAGCCCGTGATCAACGAGGACGATGTCCTGATCCCGATCGCCGGCATCCTCGACATCCTCGACAACTACGCGTTCGTGCGCACGAGCGGCTACCTGCCCGGCGCCAACGACGTGTACGTGTCGCTGGCGCAGATCCGCCGCCACGGCCTGCGCAAGGGCGACGTCATCACCGGCGCCGTGCGGCAGCCGCGCGAGGGCGAGCGCCGCGAGAAGTTCAACGCCCTGGTGCGCCTCGACACCGTCAACGGCATGGACCCCGAGCAGGCCAAGCACCGGCCCGACTTCGCCAAGCTCACGCCGCTGTACCCCCAGGAGCGGCTGCGCCTGGAGACCGAGCCCAACATCCTGACCACCCGCATCATCGACCTGGTCGCCCCGATCGGGAAGGGCCAGCGCGGCCTGATCGTGTCGCCGCCGAAGGCCGGTAAGACGATGGTGCTGCAGGCGATCGCCAACGCGATCACCCGCAACAACCCCGAGTGCCACCTGATGGTCGTGCTCGTCGACGAGCGTCCCGAAGAGGTCACCGACATGCAGCGGTCGGTGAAGGGCGAGGTCATCCACTCGACCTTCGACCGCCCGGCCGAAGACCACACGACGGTCGCCGAGCTGGCCATCGAGCGCGCGAAGCGGCTCGTCGAGCTCGGCCACGACGTCGTCGTGCTGCTCGACTCGATCACCCGGCTCGGCCGCGCCTACAACCTGGCGGCGCCGGCGTCCGGGCGCATCCTGTCCGGCGGTGTCGACTCCACGGCGCTCTACCCGCCCAAGCGGTTCTTCGGCGCGGCCCGCAACATCGAGAACGGCGGCTCGCTGACCATCCTCGCCACGGCGCTCGTCGAGACCGGTTCCAAGATGGACGAGGTCATCTTCGAGGAGTTCAAGGGCACCGGCAACGCCGAGCTCAAGCTCAACCGCTCGCTGGCCGACAAGCGCATCTTCCCCGCGGTCGACGTCGACGCGTCCGGCACGCGCAAGGAGGAGATCCTCATGTCGCCGGAGGAGCTGAACATCGTGTGGAAGCTGCGTCGTGTCCTGCACGCGCTGGACATGCAGCAGGCCCTCGAACTGCTCCTGGAGAAGATGAAGGAGACCAAGTCCAACGCGGAGTTCCTGCTCCAGGTGCAGACCACCACGGTCTCCGGGCGCGACTAGGGTCGTGCGACATCGCGGGCCTGCCGCCGACCGGGGGCCCGCTGGAGCGGGGGCGTGCCCCGATCCCGCCGGGGAATGCCCGGCGCCCGGCGACCGTTACCCGGGACGCCAGGGGTGCCGGGCGCGACCGCGACGCGGCGGAAGCGCTGCCCGCGTCTGGCACACTTGTAGCAAGCCGCTGCGGTACCGGTTCCCGCCCGCGTGAGCGGGCGACCCGGCGACCGCATGATGCGAGAGGACGAAAAACATGAAGGCCGGCATTCACCCGGAGTACGTGGTCACCCAGGTGACCTGCGCGTGCGGCAACAGCTTCACCACCCGCAGCACGGCGACCAGCGGCAGCATCCACGCCGACGTGTGTTCGGCCTGCCACCCGTTCTACACGGGCAAGCAGAAGATCCTCGACACCGGTGGCCGGGTGGCCCGCTTCGAGAAGCGCTTCGGGAAGAAGACCAAGTAGTCGCCACGCGGCTCCGACATCACACTCGGACGCAGCAGCGATCAGGACGCCGGCCCAGACGCACCCTCCACGCGGAAAGGGGCGTCCTTGGGCCGGCGTTCTTCGTATGGGCTCGCGCGAGACGTCGCGCGGGCTCTTGTAATGGGTCATGATGAGGGGTTTCGGTCGTGGGCCGGGGCCCGGCGGGCCCGGGCCCCGGTGGCCGTTGATGGAAGGAAGAGCACGGTGAATCTCGACGAGCTGCTCGGTGAGTACGCGGAGCTGGAGGCAAGGCTCGCCGACCCCGCCGTGCACGCCGACCAGCAGCAGGCGCGCACGCTGGGCCGGCGCTATGCCTCGCTGACGCCGATCGTGGCCTGCTACCGCGAACTTGAGGCCGTACGCGACGACCTCGCCACCGCGCGGGAGCTGGCCGCCGAGGACGCGACGTTCGCCGACGAGGCCGCCCAGCTGGAGCAGCGGGTGGGGCAGCTCGAGGAGCGGCTCAAGCACCTGCTGATCCCCCGCGACCCCAACGACGACAAGGACATCCTGATGGAGATCAAGGCGGGCGAGGGCGGCGAGGAGTCCGCCCTGTTCGCCGGTGATCTGCTGCGCATGTACCTCAGGTACGCCGAGCGGGTGGGCTGGAAGACCGAGATCATCGACGCGCACCCCTCCGACCTCGGCGGCTACAAGGACATCACGATCGCCATCAAGGACAAGGGCGACGACGGTGTCTGGTCGCGGCTGAAGTTCGAGGGCGGCGTCCACCGTGTGCAGCGGGTGCCCGTCACCGAGTCGCAGGGGCGCATCCACACCAGCGCCGTCGGGGTGCTCGTGTACCCCGAGGCCGAGGAGGTCGACGTGCACATCGACCCGAACGACCTGCGCGTCGACGTGTTCCGCTCCAGCGGGCCCGGCGGGCAGAGCGTCAACACCACCGACTCGGCGGTGCGCATCACGCACCTGCCGACCGGTGTCGTCGTCTCCTGCCAGAACGAGAAGAGCCAGCTGCAGAACAAGGAGGCGGCGATGCGCATCCTGCGGGCGCGGCTGCTCGCCATCGCCCAGGAGGAGGCCGACGCGGCCGCCGCCGCCGAGCGCAAGTCGCAGGTGCGCACCGTGGACCGGTCCGAGCGCATCCGCACCTACAACTTCCCGGAAAACCGCATTTCCGACCATCGCGTCGGTTTCAAGGCCTACAACCTGGACCAGGTGCTGGACGGCGACCTGTCCGCGGTGATACAGGCTTTGGTCGACGCCGAGATGGCGGAGAAACTGGCCCTGCACACGTGAACCCTCTGACCTGAGAAACTCCCCATGACGTTGCTGCTGGACGAGATCGCGCTCGCCACCGTGAGGCTGGCGGAGGCGGGCGTTCCGTCGCCGCGCACCGACGCCGAGGAGATCGCGGCATATGTGCACGGCGTGCGGCGCGGCATGCTGCACACCGTTCCCGACTCCGAGTTCGACGCCCTGTTCTGGGAGGGCGTCGCCCGCCGCGAAGCCCGCGAGCCGCTCCAGCACATCACCGGGCGGGCCTACTTCCGCTACCTTTCCCTCGACGTCGGCCCGGGCGTGTTCGTGCCGCGTCCCGAGACGGAGGTCGTCGCGGGATGGGCCATCGAGCGCCTTCAGGAAATGGACGTCGCCACGCCCACGGTCGTCGACCTCGGCACCGGCTCGGGCGCCATCGCCCTGTCGATCGCGCAGGAGGTCGCGCTGTCGCAGGTGCACGCGGTCGAGGTCGACCCCGACGCCTACGGGTGGGCCAAGCGCAACATCGTCGAGCACGGCCAGGGCCGCGTGCACCTGCACCCCGAGGACCTGGCCGACTGCCTGCCCGAGCTCAACGGCCAGGTCGACCTGGTGATCTCCAACCCGCCGTACATTCCGCCGGGCGCGATCCCACGCGACCCGGAGGTCCGCGATTACGATCCGAGGCGGGCCCTCTACGGCTCGGGCGAAGACGGCCTGGACGAGATCCGCGCGGTCGAGCGCACCGCCCGCCGCCTGCTGCGCCCGAGCGGCCTGGTCGCCGTCGAACACGCCGACGAACAGGGCACCGCGGTCTACTGGCTGTTCCCGGAGGAACACGGCTGGCGCGATGTCCGCAACCGTCAGGATCTGACGGGCCGGGACCGGTTCGTCACGGCGCGGTTCGGCCAGGACTAGAAGGAAAGGAACGCCATCATGACCGACAAGGAGCCCGCCTCCGCGCCCTCCCCGGAAGTGGCCGCGCGCGACGCTGAGCGGCCCAAGGAGCCCGCGAGCGGCGTCTCCCTGGGTGATGAGCGCACCTCTCCGGACGGCCCTGCCAACGGCACCGACAGCCCTCCGGGCGAACGCGCCGGAAGCACGGCCGCCGCCGAGCCCGCCAAGAGGGCCGGCGTGCCCGCCGAGACGCCCAGTGGGCCCGAAGAGCGCGCCGCGGGCGACGAGCCGAAGGACGCCGGGCGGGCGGGCGACGAACCGGCCGGCGATGCCCAAGACGCCGCCCAAGACGCCGCCCAGGACATCGCGAAAGACATCTCCGATGACGCCGCCAAGGGCACCGCTGAAGGCACCGTCGCGGACGCCGCCAAAGGCGCGGCCGAGGACGACGCGAAGGACGCCGCGAAGGACGGCTCGCGCGACGGCGGGCAAGGCCCCGTCGCCGAGAACGCGGGCGGGGCGGCCGCCGAAGACACCGCGAAGAGCGCCGACGGGGCCGCCGGGGACGACGCGGACGCGGACGAGCCGGTGCCGGGGCGGCGCCGCTACGACTGTTCCGACGCCGAGCAGCGCGCGGCGGGGCTCGCCGACGCCGCGGCCGTGCTCAAGGTGGGCGATCTGGTCGTCCTGCCCACCGACACGGTCTACGGCGTCGCCGCCGACGCCTTCACCGCGTCGGCGGTGAGCGCGCTGATGCTGGCGAAGGGCCGGGGCCGCGACATACCCGTGCCGGTGCTCGTCGGCACCGTGCGGGCCGCGACCGCCCTGGTCGACGACCTCGGCACGTACGGCCAGGACCTGATCGACGAGTTCTGGCCCGGACCGCTGACGCTCATCTGCAAGGCCGGCCGGTCGCTGCGCTGGGACATCGGCGACACCAAGGGCACCGTGGCGATCCGCATGCCGCTGCACCAGCTCGCCCTCGACCTGCTCAAGGAGACCGGCCCGCTGGCCGTGAGCAGCGCCAACCTCGCGGGCGCCCCGGCCGCCACGACGATCGCCGAGGCCGAGCAGCAGCTCGGCGACTCGGTGTCGGTCTACCTCGACGGCGGCCCCTGCGCCGACCGCACGCCCTCCACCATTCTCGACCTCACCACCCCGGTGCCCCGGCTGCTCCGCCGCGGCGCCATCTCCGTCGAGAAGCTCCGCGGCATCATCGGCTACGTCGCCACCGAGGACTGACCCGCCCGACCTGCCGCTTCGCCATTCATGCTCTATGGGCATCTCGGCAGCGCGCGCCGGTCGCTCCTGGTTACCGTGAGGTCAGTCGACCGGGAGAGGGGCATGGGCAAGATCGATGGTATGGATCCGAAGCTGGTCCGCCAGCTGCTGGACGAGGTCCGGCAGGCGGCCAAGCGGATGCGCTCCGTCGACGGCCAGGTCACCAGGCTGCTGAGCTCGGCCGGGCTGTCCCGGCCGAGCGCGCACCGTCCCGCCCAGGTCGCCGACTTCTGCGACGAGCTGGTGCACGATGTGTCCGCCCGGCTCGCCCTCCTGGAGAAGCAGGAGAAGCACAGGCATCCCGGTGGGGGATCCTCGGCGGCGAACGGCGACAAGGCGGCCAAGGGCGACGCGCCGCATCCCCCCTCGGAGCACGCGCCCACCGGCGGCCACCAGCCGGCCGGCGAAGGCGGCACGGCAGGCGGGCACGGCGCGGACAAGCACCCCGACGGCCACGGTGCGGCGAAGCACGGCGACGGCAACGGCGCGGCCAAGGACCACGACCGGCACGGTGCCGGAAAGCCGGACAACGGCGCCGCGCATGGCCACGCCGGCGAGCCGGGCGCGGATAAGGGCGGCCACCAGGACGGCCACAAGGACGGCACGGGCAAGGACGGCCACAAGGGCGGCGCCAACGACGGGGCGGGCAAAGACGGCGCCAAGGACTCCCACAGGCCCGATGCCCATGGGGGCGGCGGAGACGACAAGGCGGATGCGGCCAAGGACGGCAAGGACGGTCACAAGGACGGCCACAAGGACGCCAAGCCCGATGCCTCCCACGACGGCGGCAAAGCAGGCGACAAGGGAGACGGCTCCTCCGGCTCGGCCAAGGACTCCGACAAGCCCGGCTCCGGGCACGACGGGGGAC
This sequence comes from Actinomycetales bacterium, assembly GCA_044507605.1. Lineage (GTDB taxonomy): Bacteria > Actinomycetota > Actinomycetes > Streptosporangiales > Streptosporangiaceae > Thermopolyspora. The sequence continues at coordinate 13,937 of JBIQJI010000031.1, forward strand.
GGGACGCGGACCGGTCAACGGACGGCGGCAAGGGCGCGGACGGCAAAGGCGCGGACGGTAAGGGCGCGGACGGCGGTAAAGACGCGGACGGCAAAGGTGCCGACGGTAAGGGCAGCGACGGCGGGAAGAACGCGGACGGCAAAGGTGCCGACGGCAAGGGCGCGGACGGCGGTAAGGGGTCGGACGGGTCCGGCTCGGGGCGGGGGGACGGTTCGGCCGAGTGCCCCGACATGGGGTCCGCGCAGCCGATCGACGCGTCCGGTGGGCGGCTCGACCCGCCCGGGGTCACCGGGCCGCAGCCGGACGGCCGCGCGGGCACGGTGCAGCCGACGCCGTCGCCCGACGTGGACGCCCGGTTCGACGGCGACGACCTGAGGATCATCGATCACGACGGCATCTCGCTGATGCCCGATGGCGGGGCGGGCGATCAGGGCTCGGCCGGCCTGGTGCCCGATGGCTCGTCGCCGGGCGGCTCGATGCCCGACGGGGGGGCGTCCGGCGGCCGGGCTCCGGACGGCGCGCCGCCGGTGGATCTGATGCCGGCCGATCTGGGCGACGGCGGCCCGCAGGAGGGCCTCGGTGAGGTGGTCGCCTCACCCGACGACGTGCGCCTGATCACCTCTCCCGACGATGTCGTCGCGGTGACCGTCGACGCCGGCTCGGCCGGGGATTCCGCAGAGGTGACCGTGCATCTGATCATGGACGATCGGTAGGAGACCGCAGTGCTGCTCGTCGACCCACCGGCACCCCAGCCCCTACGTCCCGGCGAGACGCCGCCCGCGCAGTCGCTGCCGGACCAGCTCGCGCCCGGCGGGCAGACGACGACCTGGGTGTTCAACCCGGAGTACCAGAAGCTGGTCGACCTGTGGCACAAGGTCCTGCCGCTGCTGGAGGATCTGACCACGTCGCTCGACCGGCCGTTGCGGCTCAGCCGGAGCAAGGACGTCTGGGAGGCCGCCGTAGGGGACCGCCGCGCCCACGACATCGCCGAGTGGCGGGGCCGGCTGCTGACGTACAGGCACGCGGTGCTGACGGCGATCAGTGACGAGGCCGCCGACACTCCGCGCTGGATTCCGAGCGGTTCCGACGCACCGCACGCCTTCCTCTGAGGGCCGAGGGCCTCCCGCACCGGCCGGCGACGTCCCGCACCGGCTTCCGGCCTCCTCGCCGCACCTACCAGGGACTTCACGCACCGACCCGAGACCTCACGCACCGGCCTGCCCGGCCCGCCTCGGGCCGTGCGCCCGGCACCCGCTCTTGGTGGCCGGTGGTGGGACCACCTGGGAATATGCGCGCTGTGAGCTTAGAGTGGTGGAGTCGGATGGGAGAGGAGGAAGGCGGGAAACGGACACCCCTACGCCCGACAGGCGCGCAGTCTCCTGCCGAGGATCTGATGGAGCCGTACTTCGGGGCCGACTTCTCGCTGCTTCAGCGGCGTGATCCCGAGATCGCCCAGGTGCTCCTGGACGAGCTGGAGCGGCAGCGCGACGGCCTGCAGCTCACCGCGAGTGAGAACTTCACTTCGCCCGCCGTGCTCGCGGCGCTGGGGTCGACGCTCACGAACAAGTACGCCGAGGGCTATCCGGGGCGGCGCTACTACGGCGGCTGTGAGGTGGCCGACCGGGCCGAGCTGCTGGCGGTCGAGCGGGCCAAGCGGCTGTTCGGCGCCGAGCATGTGAACGTGCAGCCTCACTCGGGGGCGGCCGCGAACCTCGCGGCGTACGCCGCGCTGCTTCGTCCCGGCGACACGATGCTGGCCATGGCGTTGCCGCACGGCGGGCATCTCACCCACGGGTCCAAGGTCAACTTCTCCGGGCGCTGGTTCGACGTGGTGTCGTACGGTGTGCGCCGCGACACCGAGCTCATCGACTATGACGAGGTGCGCGAGCTGGCCCTCCGGCACCGCCCCAAGGTGATCATATGCGGGGCCACCGCGTATCCCCGGCTTATCGACTATGCGATCTTCCGCGGCATCGCCGATGAGGTGGGGGCGTGGCTGCTGGCCGACGCCGCCCACACGATGGGGCTGGTCGCGGGCGGTGCGGTGCCTTCGCCGGTGCCGTACGCCGACGTGGTGACGTTCACGACCCACAAGACGCTGCGCGGCCCGCGCGGGGGCGGCATCCTGTGCACGGCGGAGGTGGCGCGGCGGGTCGACCGGGCGGTGTTCCCGTTCCTGCAGGGCGGCCCGATGATGCATGTGATCGCGGCGAAGGCGGTGGCGTTCGGCGAGGCGCTGCTGCCGGAGTTCGCGGACTATGCGCGCCGGGCCATCGTGAACGCGCGCACGCTGACCGAGACGTTGGAGGCGGAGGGGATGCGCCCGGTGTCCGGCGGCACCGACACCCATCTCGCCTTGATCGATCTTCGTGACCTGGGTCTTGACGGCGCGACGGCGGAGCGTCGCTGCGCGGCCGCGGGCATCACGCTCAACCGGAACGTGATCCCGTACGACCCGGAGCCGCCCACCGTGACCTCCGGCATTCGGGTCGGCACGCCCTGTGTGACGACGCAGGGGATGGGACCCGGCGAGATGAAAGAGATCGGTTCAATTCTGGCGCAAGCAGTCCGAAACCGGGCTACGGTAGCGTCATTGATCGAGCAGGTCAGGATGCTCACCCGCATCCATCCGGCCTATCCGCACGACAAATAGCACTTCTGCGTAGTTTTCCGGCTACTTCCGCCGGACTGTTCGAGAAACTGGTTCTGTGCGCGAATACCTACTCACGGCACTGGTCACAGCGGTCGCCACCTACCTGCTGGTGCCGCTGGTCCGGAGGTTCGCCATCCGCATCGGGGCGGCACCGGAGATCCGTGACAGAGACGTGCACACCGTGCCGATCCCCCGCATGGGCGGTCTCGCGATGTACGCCGGGCTGGCCGTCGGGTTGCTCGTGGCGAGCCGATTGCCCTACGTCGGGCAGGTGCTCGCACAGGAGCAGGTCATCAAGCCGCTGCTGATCGGCGGCGGGCTGATCGTGGTGACGGGTTTCCTCGACGACTGGTGGGACATCGACGCGTTCATCAAGCTGGCCGGGCAGATCGGCGCGGCCGGCCTGCTGGTCTACTTCGGCATGAGTCTCACCTCGATCCCGCTGCCGCTCGGCAGCCAGGTCAATCTCGACAGCACGATGCAGGCGGTCGTGACGGTGCTGATCGTGGTCATCAGCATCAACGCGGTGAACTTCGTCGACGGTCTCGACGGTCTCGCCTCCGGCATCGTCGCGATCGCGAGCCTGGCCACGTTCGCGTATTCCATCGCGCTGACCCAGGACATCCAGGACACCCGCATCAACAGCACGGCCGTCATCACGGCGATCCTGATCGGCATGTGCGCGGGGTTCCTGCCGCACAACTTCCACCCGGCCAAGATCTTCATGGGCGACACCGGGGCCATGCTGCTCGGGCTGGTCCTCGCCGCGTCGATGAGCAAGGTCACCTCGATCGACCCGACCGTGCTGCCCAACCTCAACCGGTTCCCGGTCATGCTGCCGCTGCTGGTGCCGGTGCTGGTGCTCGTGCCGCCGCTGGCCGACTTCCTCATGGCCGTGGTGCGCCGCCTGTCGTACGGCCATTCGCCGTTCGCCGCCGACCGCGGCCACCTGCATCACCGGCTGCTCGACATCGGCCACTCGCACCGCCGCACCGTGCTGATCATGTACGCCTGGACGTTCCTGTTCGCCTTCACGGTGGTCGGCCTGTCGTTCTTCGGCGTGGCGCTGGTCGTGTTCCCGGTCATCGTGGTCGTGGCCATCGGCATTCTGGTGCTGATGACCCTGCCCAGGTGGCGGTCGCGCCGGAGCGGCGGGAGCGGCGCGCACGCGGCGGGGTCTCCGGAGCGTCCGGTGCCGGGCCCGCACGAGGCCGTGGAAGGCTCGGGCGTCGGCGAGGCGTCCTCGCACCGCGCGTCCGCGACCATGGGCTGACCTCCCGGCACGGGCCCGGAACCGGCTCGGTTCCGCCCGCCATCTGCGACCTGCGCCGCGCCCTGAACAGTGACTTTCGCCACACTGTGCGCGAGGGGGTGGCCTCGGCCGCGCCTTGGTGTTCCGCCGCCGGCGGTGGCCGCACCGCGGTTGTCCAGGGCGGAGTCCAGCGCATCCGGTCTCTGGGGTGTCGTCGCGGCGCCCGGGTTCCACGGGGCGGCCTGCGCCGTACCCGGGTTCCCAAGGTCGGCCGTACCACACGAAATGGCAGGTAAAGGCACCCCTAGCAGAGCTTGTGATACCTTTCACTAGCAAGAGGCCCAGACCTTGAGCCTTGCGAAGTAGCAATCGCTCGCTTGATCAGGCTATTTGGAGTGACCGATGCAGGCCAACGACATGCGCGTGCTCAGAAGCGCCGCGATCCCCACGCTGGCCGTGGGTCTGGTCGCCGTCATCGTCTCCTTCGTGTTCGCGGGCCCGGCCGGCGGGCTGGGCGCGGCGGTCGGCATCCTCCTGGTGGCCCTGTTCTTCGCGATAGGTCTGGCCGCGGTGACCTGGGCGGGTCGCATCTCGCCCACGGCGATGTTCGCGGCCGCGGTGCTGAGCTACGTGGTGAAGATCATCGCCATCGCCGCGGTGCTCAACGCCTTCCGGGAGGCCGAGGCCTGGGACTTCACCGCGTTCGCCTGGACCGTCGTGGCCGGCACTCTGGCGTGGACGGCCGGCGAGGTGCGAGCGTTCATGCGGCTCAGATTGCTCTACGTCGACCCGGCCGCGAAGGCGCCTGGTGGGGGCGAGCCGTGAGCATGGCACCGGACCCCCGCTGCCGACGGGGGTCCGATATGACTAGCCCTTTGGTCGCCTGCTATCGTCAGGGCCAGAATGACCGAGCAGAAGCGCACGCCCGAAAACGACGGCCGCGACTTCGCCGATGCCGCCTGGTCAGTCCCCAGCTACTTGATCTCTGGGATTCTGATATGGGGTGGGTTCGGCTGGTTGCTGAGCCGGTGGACGGGCGTGTACGCATTCGTCCCCATAGGCGTCGTTGTCGGGGTCGCGCTCGCCGTCTACCTGGTCTATCTCAAGCACGGTCGCTGACCGCGCCGGATTCTTCACAAAGTCTTCTGTTGAACAACGACGTTGAAGGGAACGCCGCGTGATAGCGCCGACGCTCCTAGCAGCCGATGATTTCCAGGCCCCCGGCCCGGAGATCTTCAACTACCCTCCGCTCTGGGCGGGTGCGCCCGATTGGGTGACGAAACCCACGTTGCTCGCCGTCGTCGGCGCCTTGGTGCTGGTGGCGATCATGTGGGCGGCGTTCGCCAACCCCAAGCTGGTGCCCCGGGGCCTGCAGAACATCGGGGAGGTCTCCTACCTGTTCGTCCGCGAGCAGATCGCCCGGCCGTTCCTGGGCAAGGACACCGAGCGATGGATGCCGATGCTCACCTCGGTCTTCTTCCTGGTGCTGTTGTGGAACCTCATGGGGGTCATCCCCATCGTCCAGTTCCCCGTCGCCTCCCACATCGCCTTCCCCGTTGTGCTGGCGGCGCTCGCCTACATCTTGAAGATCTATCTGGGCATGAAGCATCAGGGCCCCATCGGTTACTTCCGGAACATGATGTTCCCCCCGGGCCTGCCCAAGCCGATCTACGTGCTGCTGGCCCCCATCGAGTTCCTCTCGAACCTCGTCATCGCGCCGTTCACGCACGCCGTGCGACTCTTCGCGAACATGTTCGCCGGCCACATGGTCCTGGCCTTCTTCAGCCTGGTCGGCTTCTGGTTCCTGTTCGAGAACGTCACCCCGCTGGGTGCGCCCGTCGGCATCGTGGGCGTGATCATGACGATCCTGCTCACCGCGCTCGAGATCTTCATCGAGTACCTGCAGGCGTTCCTGTTCGCGATGCTGTTCGCGATGTACATCGGTATGTCGTTGCACCCCGATCACTGAGTCATCGTCTTCCTCGTCCCGCGAAGGGGCGTGACCACCGATCGAATACGTAATGGCCCAGACCGATGGCAGTGCCCATCGGCCGACCAGTAAAGGAATACACATCAATGAGTGCTCTCGCTGAGGTCGCCGGCAACGTCACCGCGATCGCCTATGGCCTCGGAGCCATCGGCCCCGGCATCGGCATCGGCATCATCTTCGGTCAGGGCGTGCAGGCGATCGCCCGCCAGCCCGAGGCGTACGGCCTGATCCGGCAGAACATGCTGCTCGGCTTCGTCCTCACCGAGGCCCTGGCCCTCATCGGTCTCGTCGCCCCCTTCATCTTCCAGGGAATCTGACGGCACCCACCTGACGGGAGGCTGGACCTATGGCACTAACAACGACGATTCTCGCGGCAGAAGAGAACAATGTGATCGTGCCGCACACGTACGAGCTCGTCGTCGGCATTTTCTCCTTCCTCGTCGTCTTCCTCGTCGTCGGCAAGATCCTCGTCCCGCGCGTCCAGAAGACCCTGGCCGAGCGCACCGACGCCATCGAGGGAGGCATCAAGAGGGCGGAGAACGCTCAGGCGGAGGCGCAGAAGGCCCTCGAGGACTACCGGGCGCAGCTCACCGAAGCCCGCACCGAGGCGGCCCGTCTCCGCGAGGAGGCCCGCGAGCAGGGCGCGCAGATCAAGGCCGAGCTGCGCGAGGAGGCCCAGGCCGAGGCGCGGCGTCTCATCGAGGCGGCGCACGCTCAGATCGAGGCCGACCGTCAGGCCGCGTTCGCGCAGCTGCGCGCCGAGATCGGGCGGCTGTCCACCGAGCTCGCCGGCCGCATCGTCGGCGAGTCGCTGGAGGACGAAGCCCGGCAGAGCCGCATCGTCGACCGGTTCCTCGCCGAGCTCGAAAGCGGCGAGGCCCCCACGGCGGTCGGCTCATGAGAGGTCTGAGCCGGGCTTCCTACGCCGCCGTCGAGGAGCGCTTCAACGCGGTGGCGGGCACGGCCGACCCCGGCGAATTGTCCGACGAGCTCAACGCGCTCGCCGACCTGTTCGACCGTGAGCACAGCCTGCGCCGCACGTTGTCCGACCCGGCCCGGCCGGCGGAGCAGAAGGCCCAGGTCGTCCGCGACCTGCTGCGAGGCAAGGTCGGCGATGCGGCGCTCGAGACGGCCGTCGCCGCCGTCGAGGCGAAGTGGACCAGGTCCATGGACCTGCCCGGCGCCCTCGAACGGCTCGGCGTCGTCGCCGCCGTCGCCGAGGCGGAGGGGCAGGGCAGGCTCGACGAGCTGGAGGACGAGCTGTTCCGGTTCTCCCGGATCCTGCAGGCCAACCCCGACCTGCGCCGTGCGCTCGCCGACCGGGCCGTGCCCGCCGACCGCAAGAGCGAACTGCTCGCCACGCTGCTCCAGGGCCGCACCACCTCCTCGGCGCTGCGGCTCATCACCCAGCTCGCCGTGCACCCGCGCGGACGTAGCCTGGAAGACGGCCTCGAGGAGTTCGGGCAGGTGGCCGCGCAGCAGCGGCAGCGCCTGGTGGCGGTGGTGCGCAGCGCCGTGCCGTTGATCGACGCGCAGCGCCGGCGGCTCGTCGACTGGTTGAGCGCGACGTACGGTCGCGACATCCACCTGAACGCCGAGGTGGACCCGAAGGTGCTCGGTGGCTTCTCGGTCCGAGTGGGCGACGAGATCATCGATACCACCATCGTTGGACGTATTGAAGAAGTCCGCCGCCGGTTGACCGGTTAGAGGGAAGCGGTACGGCGATGAATAGGGAGACGGAAGAGAGATGTCGGAGCTGACGATCCGGCCGGACGAGATCCGGGACGCGCTCGAGCGCTTCGTCCAGGCGTACGAGCCGGCAGGCGCGGCGCGTGAGGAGATCGGGACCGTCGTCGATTGTGGCGACGGCATCGCCCATGTCTCCGGGCTGCCCTCGACCATGGCGAACGAGCTGCTGGTGTTCGAGGACGGCACGCGTGGCCTGGCACTGAACCTTGACGTCAGGGAGATCGGCGTCGTCGTCCTGGGCGAGTTCAGCGGTATCGAGGAGGGCCAGACGGTCCGCCGCACGGGCGAGGTGCTGTCCGTGCCGGTGGGCGACGCCTTCCTCGGCCGCGTGGTCGACCCGCTGGGCGTGCCGCTCGACGGCAAGGGCGCCATCGAGGCCGAGGGGCTGCGCGCCCTGGAGCTGCAGGCGCCGTCGGTGGTGCAGCGCCAGTCGGTGAAGGAGCCCCTGCAGACGGGCATCAAGGCCATCGACGCGATGACCCCGATCGGCCGGGGCCAGCGGCAGCTGATCATCGGTGACCGGCAGACGGGCAAGACGGCGATCGCCGTCGACACCATCCTCAACCAGCGAGAGAACTGGGCATCGGGCGACCCCGAGCGGCAGGTCCGCTGCGTTTACGTGGCGGTCGGCCAGAAGGGTTCGACGATCGCGCAGGTGCGCTCCCGCCTGGAGGAGGCCGGCGCGATGGAGTACACCACCATCGTCGCCGCGCCGGCGTCCGACCCGGCCGGTTACAAGTACATCGCGCCCTACACCGGCTCGGCCATCGGCCAGCACTGGATGTACGGCGGCAAGCACGTGCTGATCGTCTTCGACGACCTGTCGAAGCAGGCCGACGCCTACCGCGCGATCTCGCTGCTGCTGCGCCGCCCGCCGGGCCGCGAGGCGTTCCCCGGCGACGTGTTCTACCTGCACTCGCGACTGCTGGAGCGCTGCGCCAAGCTGTCGGACGACCTCGGCGGCGGTTCGATGACCGGCCTGCCGATCATCGAGACCAAGGGCAACGACGTGTCGGCGTTCATTCCGACCAACGTCATCTCGATCACCGACGGGCAGTGCTTCCTGGAGACCGACCTGTTCAACGCGGGTCAGCGCCCGGCGGTCAACGTCGGCATCTCGGTCTCCCGGGTCGGCGGCTCGGCCCAGGTCAAGGCGATGCGGAAGGTCGCGGGCACGCTGCGGCTGGCCCTGTCGCAGTACCGCGAGCTGGAGGCGTTCGCCGCGTTCGCCTCCGACCTCGACGCCGCGTCCCGCGCCCAGCTGGAGCGCGGCGCCCGCCTGATGGAGCTGATCAAGCAGCCGCAGTACAGCCCGTACCCCGTGGAGCGGCAGGTCGTGTCGGTGTGGGCCGGCACCACCGGCGAGCTCGACGAGGTGCCGGTCGAGGACGTCGCCCGGTTCGAGGCGGAGTTCCTCGACTACGTCGCCAGGCAGCACAAGGGCGTCTACGACAGCATCAGGGAGACCAAGGAGCTGCCCGACGACGTCGTCACCGTGCTCAAGGACGCCATCGGCGAGTTCAAGAAGGGGTTCCAGACCTCGGCCGGCGAGCTGCTCGTCAAGGACGAGCCCGTCGAGGCGCTGGAGGCCGAAGAGGTCGGCCAGGAGAAGATCGTCCGGCACGTCCGTCCGCAGCCCGAGAAGAAGTAGCCCATGGGTGCCCAGCTCAGACTGCTACGCCGCCGGATCCGGACCGTCCGGTCCATCGCCAAGATCACGCGGGCGCAGGAGCTCATCGCCTCCTCGCGGATCATCCGGGCGCAGCAGCGCATGCAGGCGGCGGTGCCGTACGAGCAGGAGATCACGCGCGCGGTCTCGGCGGTGCTGTCCAACAGCACGACCACCGACCATCCGCTGACGGTGGCCAAGAAGGAGCCGAAGACCGCCGGCGTGCTCATCGTGACCACCGACCGCGGCTTCGCGGGCGGCTTCAACGCCAGCATCCTGCGCGAGGCCGAGGCCCTCGCCGGGCTGCTGGACGAGCGAGGCATCACCCCCAGGCCGTACGTCGTGGGCCGTAAGGGCATCGGCTGGCACCGCTTCCGGTCGCGGGAGATGAGCGGCGAATGGTCGGGGTTCACCGACAACCCGGCGTACGCCAACGCCAAGGAGATCGCCGGGGCGCTCATCTCGGCGTTCGAGGCCGAGGGCGAGGCGGGCATCGACGAGATCCACGTGGTCTACACCGAGTTCGTGTCGATGCTCACGCAGCGTCCCGTGGTGAAGCGGATCCTGCCCCTGGAGGTCGAGGAGACCACCGAGACCCCGGCCGGCGGGCCGCTGCCCTACTACGAGTTCGAGCCCACGGCGGGCGACGTGCTCGACCGGCTGCTGCCGCGCTACATCGAGTCCCGTATCTACAACGCCCTGCTCCAGTCGGCCGTCTCCGAGCACGCCGCGCGGCGTCGTGCGATGAAGTCGGCCACCGACAACGCCAACGAGTCCATCAGGCTGTTCACGCAGCAGATGAACCAGGCTCGCCAGGCCGAGATCACCCAGGAAATCAGCGAGATCGTCGGCGGGGCCAACGCGCTCGCCGACGCCGCAGCGGGGAAAGAGTGAAATGACCGCACAGACTATTGAGACCGAGACCGGCGTGGGCCGCGTCGCCCGGGTCATCGGCCCGGTCGTCGACGTGGAGTTCCCCGCCGAGGCCATGCCCGACATCTACAACGCGCTGAACGTCGACGTCACGCTCAACGGCGAGACCAAGACGCTCACCCTGGAGGTCGAGCAGCACCTGGGCGACAACCTGGTGCGCGCCATCTCCATGCAGCCCACCGACGGCCTGGTGCGCGGCGCGGCCGTGCGCGACTCCGGCGCCGCCATCTCGGTGCCGGTCGGCGACGTCACCAAGGGCCACGTGTGGAACGCCCTCGGCATGCCGCTCGACACCGACGAGAAGTCGCTGCAGGTGACCGAGCGCTGGCCGATCCACCGGCCGTCGCCGCCGTTCGACCAGCTGGAGGCCCGCACCGAGCTGCTGGTCACCGGCATCAAGGTCATCGACCTGCTCACGCCGTACGTCCAGGGCGGCAAGATCGGCCTGTTCGGAGGCGCGGGCGTGGGCAAGACCGTGCTGATCCAGGAGATGATCCGCCGGGTCGCCCGCGAGTTCGGCGGCACCTCGGTGTTCGCCGGCGTCGGCGAGCGCACCCGCGAGGGCAACGACCTGTGGGTGGAGATGGACGAGGCGGACGTCCTCAAGGACACCGCGCTCGTGTTCGGCCAGATGGACGAGCCGCCGGGCACCCGGCTGCGCGTCGCGCTGTCGGCGCTGACCATGGCGGAGTACTTCCGCGACGTGCAGAAGCAGGACGTCCTGCTGTTCATCGACAACATCTTCCGGTTCACCCAGGCGGGTTCGGAGGTGTCGACGCTGCTCGGCCGCATGCCGTCGGCGGTGGGCTACCAGCCGACCCTGGCCGACGAGATGGGCGTGCTGCAGGAGCGCATCACCTCGACCCGCGGCCACTCGATCACCTCGATGCAGGCGATCTACGTGCCGGCCGACGACATCACCGACCCGGCGCCGCACAACGCGTTCGCCCACCTCGACGCCACCACGGTGCTCTCGCGGTCGGTGTTCGAGAAGGCGATCTTCCCGGCGGTCGACCCGCTCGACTCCACGTCGCGCATCCTGGACCCCGTGATCATCGGCGAGGAGCACTACAACGTCGCCCAGGAGACCATCCGGATCCTGCAGCGTTACAAGGAGCTGCAGGACATCATCAACATCCTCGGCATCGACGAGCTGTCCGAGGAGGACAAGGTGACGGTGAACCGCGCCCGCCGGGTCGAGCGGTTCCTGTCGCAGCCGATGTTCGCGGCCGAGCAGTTCACCGGCCAGCCGGGCGTCTTCACCCCGCTCGACGAGACCATCGCCTCCTTCAAGGCGCTGTGCGCCGGCGAGTACGACCACCTGCCCGAGCAGGCGTTCTACATGGTCGGCGGCATCGAGCAGGCCGCCGAGAAGGCCAAGGAGCTGGCCCGCTGACCCGGGCCGGTCGGTCGCCTGTGAGAGAGCCCGCGAGAGGGTCCGGGAGAGTGGAGGTGTGATGGCGAAGCTGCGCATCGGCGTCGTGTCGCCGGAACGCGAGATCTGGTCGGGCGAGGCCGACATGGTGATTGCGAAGACGGTCGACGGCGAGATCGGTATTATGCCGGGACACGCTCCTGTCCTCGGCATCCTCGTCGAGGGCGGGGTGCTGCGGGTCAAGCGCGAAGACGGCGAGCTCGTCGCCGCGGTCCACGGCGGGTTCATCTCCGTGGCCGGTGACGATGTGTCGGTGCTGGCCGAGCAGGCCGAGCTGGGCTCGGAGGTCGACGTCCAAGCCGCACGCGACGCCCTTCAGCGGGCGCTCTCGTCGGTCGAGGGCGACGCCGAGGCACAGGTCGAGGTCCAGCGGGCACGCGCCCGGCTGCGCGCGGCCGGCGAAGAGGTCTGACGGTCGATCGGCGAGACGATGGGGGTGGCGATGACGGCGCTGGAGATCATCGTAAGCGTGCTGCTCATCGCCGCCCTGGTGGTAGTGGTCCGGGGCCTCGTCCTGGCCCGGGTACGGGGCACGGTCACCTGTAGGCTCCGCTCCGAGGGCAGCCGCTGGCGCAGCGGAGTGGCTCGTTACGTGGGGGGCGAACTCCAGTGGTTCCCCTTCCTGGCACTGCGGTTGAGGCCGCGTCACGCGATCGCGCGACGCGGCCTCACGGTTTCCACCCGCAGACGGCTGTCGAAGGACGTCGACGGTCTCGGCGACGGCTACTGGGCGGTCGACTGCGGCACGGTCACCCTGGCCATGAGCGAGGACGCCCTGACCGGCTTCCTCGCCTGGGTCGAGTCCGCGCCGCCCAGCGCCTACCTCGACGTGGTCTGAGCCGGGCCGGCCGGGCAGGTCCCCGCCCGGCCCGATCACACGGCGCGGCGGGTCAGCGTGTCGCGCCCGGCCGCCAGAGCACCTCGCCGCCGTCGGCGGCCACCCGGCACAGGATGAACAGCAGGTCGCTCAGCCGGTTCAGGTACTTCGCCGTCAGCGGGTTGACGTCGTCGTGCGTCTCCAGCGCCGCCCAGGCGCTGCGCTCGGCCCTGCGCACCACCGTGCGGGCCACGTGCAGCAGGGCCGAGCCAGGGGGGCCGCCCGGCAGGATGAAGCTGCGCAGCGGCCGCAGACCGGCGTTGAAGTGGTCGCACTGCTCTTCCAGCCACTGAACGTACGACGGCTCGACCCGCAGCGGGGGATATTCGGGGTTCTCGGTGACGGGGGCGCACAGGTCGGCGCCGAGGTCGAACAGCTCGTTCTGGACCCGGCCGAGCACCGCTGCGATCGGCGCGGGCAGATCGCCGAGCGACAGGGCCACCCCGATGGCGGCGTTGGCCTCCTCCACGTCGGCGTACGCCGCGAGCCGCGGGTCGGTCTTGCGGACCCTGCTCCTGTCACCGAGGGCGGTGGTGCCGTCGTCACCGGTCCTGGTGTAGATCTTCGAAAGGACCACTGGCTGGTCGGGCTGCTTCATCCGCCCAGCGTATCCGCGCCGGGGCGACCCGCCGGAAGCGGACCCCCATTCAGGAGAACGATTTGCGGAAGATGTGGACCGCTGCCCGGATCAGCCGCTCGATGGGCGGCGGCTTGGTGGCCAGCACCCACTCGATCAGCAGTTCCTGCACCGCCCCGATCACGCCGAGAATGACCAGGTGCGGGTCCTCGGGCAGCGATTCGGGGAAATCCTCGACGGCTTTCTCGATGAGCCCGGCGAATGCCGCCACGGTGCGTTGCCGGGACCGGGTCACCACGTCGCCGGCGCGGCGCACCTCCAGATTCATGATGCGGGCCCGGCGCATGTCCCGCGTCACGAACGTGATGTACTCCCGTAACCCCGCCTCGATCCGTGCGTCCAGCGTCGGCGGTGCCGCGCCGACCGCCCTGGTCACGGCGGCCATCGTCTCCTCGACGCACCGCTCGTACACCGCCCGCATCAGTTCGTCGCGCCCGGGGAAACACTCGTAGAAGGCTCGATTCGATATCCGGGCGGACGCGCACAGCCGCTCGATGGTAGTAAAGAGAAAGCCAGGGTCGGCGAACTGCACATAGCCTGCCGAAAGCAGTCGCTCCCGTCGGTCGGCCAATCGTTGGTCCGCCGTCATTCCGCGGTATTCACGTCCCGTCATCGATCCACCCCTCGCCTGATGGTCGCTTGCGAACCATCAATTATGAAGGCAAGATCTTTTTAACGGAAGTGGTGGCGGAATTACCGCTTACGCCCGCCCCCGGCGAGGCGGATCAGGCGCGGCAGCGCGGCGGGGGAGCGGCCGAACGACGTGAGGTTCATGCCGGGCAGCGCGAAACGCTGCCGGGAGACGGCCTTGGGCCGGGCGAACTCCCGCAGCCCGTCGGCCCCGTGGATGCGGCCGAACCCCGACGCGCCCACCCCGCCGAACGGCAGCCCCGGAATGCCGGCGAAGGAGATGATCGAGTTGACGGCGGTCATCCCCGAGCGCATCCGCCGCGCCAGCCCCATCGCCCGCCGGGCGCTGCCCGAGAAGACCGTGCCGCCCAGGCCGTACGCCGAGGCGTTCGCCCGGGCCAGGGCCTCCTCCGCGTCGGCCACCCGGTTGACCGTGATCGTCGGCCCGAACGTCTCCTCGGTGACGGCCGGGGAGTCCTCCGGCACGTCGGCGACGATCACCGGCTCGACATACGGCGGCCGCACCGCGTCGGTGCCGCCGAGCACCACCCGGCCGGACTCGGCGGCCGCGCCGATGTGCCGCCTGATGATGTCGAGCTGGCCCGGCATCGTGATCGGGCCGTAGTCCACACCGGCCCGCACCCGCTGGGCACGACGGGTGAGCTCGGCGAGGAACCCGTCGTAGACCGAGTCGACGGCGTACACCCGTTCGACGCCCACGCACGTCTGCCCCGAGTTGGACATCGCGCCCCACAGCGCCGCGTCGGCGGCGGCCCCGAGGTCGGCGCCCTCGTCCACGATGAACGCGTCCTTGCCGCCGCACTCGGCCACCATGGGGGTCAGGTTGCGCGCGCAGGCCGCCATGACCCGCTTGGCGGTGGCGGTCGAGCCGGTGAACGCGATCTTGCCGATGCCCGGGTCGGCGGCCAGCGCGGCCCCCGTCTCGCCGAACCCGGTGACCACCTGAAAGACCTGGTGCCCCTGGGCGTGCTCCCCGGCCGGGCTCTCGGCGAACAGCTCGGCGAGCAGCACGCCCACGCCCGGGGTGTACTCACTGGGCTTGAACACCACGGCGTTGCCGGCGGCCAGGGCGTACGCGATGGAGCCCATCGGGGTGAACACCGGATAGTTCCACGGGCCGATGACCCCGACCACGCCGAGCGGCCGGTACTCCAGCGTCGCCGCCATGTTGATCCCGAGCAGGCCGGGGGCCACGCGACGCGGCCCGAGCACCCGGCGGGCATGCCGGGCCGCCCAGCCGATGTGCGTGATCGCGAGCACGGTCTCGAGCAGGGCGTCGTCGACGGGCTTGCCCGTCTCCCGGTGCACCAGGTCGGCGATCCGCCGCAGGTTCGCGGTGAGGACCGCCCGGTAGCCGAGCAGCACGCGCCGCCGCCCGGCGAACCCCAGCCCCTCCCACCAGCCGGCGGCCTCGCCGGCGGCGGCCACGGCCGCGCGTACGGCGGCCTCGTCGTGCACGGGATGGCTGCCGACGACCTCGTTCGTCGCCGGATCGCAGGAGTCGAACATCCGCCGCTCGGTCGCCATGCCCATGAGCGCCCCTCATCTGTGCGTCTATGCCGGTGGAGCAACCATAGAACGATATTCTGGATGATAGTCCTGATCGCGCCCAGCATCGCCTGGGCCGCGCCAGGGGTCGCGCCCGCGAGCGGCACCCCCGATCCGGCGGCCCTAACGCAGCGGACCCAGCAGGCCCTTGTCGAGCGCGGTCGTCACCGCCGCGGTGCGGTCGGAGACGCCCAGCTTGCCGAAGATCCGCAGCAGGTGGGTCTTGACCGTGGTCTCGCTGATGTACAGCCGTCTGCCCACCTCGGCGTTGGTCAGGCCCTCGGCGACCAGTTCGAGCACCTGCGTCTCGCGCCGCGTCAGCGTCTCGGCCGCCGGCGCCCGCATCCGCGACACCAGCCGCGTGGCCACCGAGGGCGACAGCACGGTCTCGCCGCGGGCCGCCGACGCGATCGCGGCCAGCAGATCGGCGCGGGAGGTGTCCTTGAGCAGGTAGCCGGCCGCCCCCGCCTCGACCGCGCGCACGATGTCCTGGTCGGTCTCGTACGTCGTCAGCACGATGACGCGGGTGCCGGGCAGATCGGCGAGAATGCGGCCGATGGCGCTCACGCCGTCGCCCCCCGGCATGCGCAGGTCCATGAGGATCACGTCGGGCCGCAGCTCGCGCGCCCGCGTCACCGCCTCGTCGCCCGACCCGGCCTCGCCGACCACGGTGACGTCGGCCTCCAGCATGCCGCGCAGGCCCATGCGCACGACCGGATGGTCGTCGACCAGCAGCACCCGGGTCATGCCGTCTCCTCGCGGCGTTCGGGCTCCTGGTGGCAGCCGGGCTGGCATTCGGGCAGCCGGACGACCAGCTCGGTGCCCGCGCCGGGCTCGCCGGTCACGGCCATGGTGCCCCCGGCCTGCTCGACCCGGGTGCGCATGGCGCCGAGCCCGTAGCCTCTCGCCATGTCGGCGGGGGTCACGCCCCGGCCGTCGTCGCGCACGCGCAGGGTGACGTCGTCGTCGCCGTACTCCAGCGTGACGGTCACCCGCGATGCGGCCGCGTGCTTGCGCACGTTGTTCAGTCCTTCCTGGGCCGCCCGGATCAGGACGACCTCCACGCGCGGCGGAAGCGGCCACGAGGCGCCCGTGACCTCGAACTCGGCGACGATGCCCAGCTCCTCGCCCAGCCGCCCCACGATGCGGCCGAGCGCCTCGTCGAGGGACCGCCCGTCGAGCGGCGCCGGGGTCAGCGCCGCCACGAGCGCCCGCGACTCGGCCAGGTTCTCGCGTGCGGTCTCGACCGCGAGCGCCAGATGCCGGTTCGGGTCGGGCTGCGCCTGGGCCGCCTGGATCAGCATGATGATGCTGGTGAACCCCTGGGCGAGCGTGTCGTGGATCTCCCCGGCCAGCCGCTCCCGCTCGGCGAGCGCCCCCCGCTCCGCCGACAGCCGCTCCACCTCGGCCCGGCTCGCCTCCAGCCGTTCGATCAGCTCGGCCCGCTCCTTGCTCTGTGCGGTGATCCGATGCATCCACACGCCGAAGACCGACGAGAAGAACACCGCGATCGTGGTGACGGTCAGCACGTTGAACGCCGCGTCGAGGCTCGGCCCCTCGGAGAGGAACCGAGCCATCGGCGCGAGGCACAGCACGATCACGCCGTACACCGCCAGGTTGCCCTTGCGCAGCGCCATGAAGCACTGCGGGCACAGTCCGAACAGGGCGAACGTAGCGGCCGGCTCCAGCACCACCACCGGGGTGAACAGGGCCACCAGGAGCGCGATGTAGACGAGACCGCCCCGCGTGCCGCCCCGGTCGACCGCCCGGCGGCCGATCAGGAAGCGCACCGGGATGATCGCCAGGAGCAGCGTGACGATCAGCGCCTTCCCGCCCACCGGCCGCGGCGTCAGCACGGCGTACACCACGGGAGCCAGCACGGTCAGGACGAGGAGCAGCTCCCAGCCGCGCTGGTTCTCCCAGGCGTGCGGACCGGCGGCGCTCATCCGTCGCGGCGGCTCTTCCAGCGGAACGTCAGCAGGCACAGCACCAGTCCTCCGATGACCCACGCACCTAGTATCAGGGCGACGCGGTCCAGCTCGTACGTGCCGGTGACCTCCAGAGACGCGCCCCGGTCACCGAGGAACACCGAGCGCAGGCCCTGGCACATCCACTTCAGCGGGAAGAACGACGCCACGTTGATGAGCCAGTTGGGCAGCTCGGTGAACGGGATGTAGACACCGGAGATGAACTGGAGCACCACGAACGGCATGGTGATCACGCCGGCGGCGCTCCGGGCCGAGCGGGGCAGGCTGCTCACGGCGATGCCGAGCAGCGAGGAGGCGGTGATGCCGAGCACGCCCACCCAGGCGAACGTCAGCCAGTCGGTGCCGGACGTGGGCAGGTCCAGGTCGTAGAGCAGCACGCCGACGGCCAGCAGCAGCACGACCTCCACGACCGTGATGGCCAGCACGCTGATGATCTTGCCGAGGAAGTACGCCGAGCGCGGCATCGGCGTGCCGGCGAGCCGCTTGAGGGTGCCGTCCTCGCGCTCCACGGCGATGCTGACGCCGAGGTTCTGGAAGCTCGTGCTCATGATGCCCGCGCCGAGCAGGCCCGCCGTGTAGAGCTGCGAGACCGTGATGCCGGTGCCCTCCAGGGTGCCGGCGAAGATCGACCCGAACAGGATGAGCAGAATGATCGGGAAGCTGAACGTGAAGATCACGGACTCCCGCTCGCGGAAGAACATCTTGGTCTCGACGAGCCCTCGGGACCAGCCGACACGCAGTGTCGAGGGCGGCCGGGCCGCGGCCGCCTCCGCGTGGGGCGCGGCGATGGTGGCGCTGTCGCTCATAGGGGATCACCTCAGGGTCGGGGGAGAAGGTCAGGAGTTGGAGATGAGGCCGAGATAGACGTCCTCAAGGGTGGGGCGGGTGACGGTCAGCTCCGGCACCTCGCCGCCGAGCCGGTCGGCGAGCTCCCGCACCGTCATGGTCGGCGTGTCGGTCTCCACGCTCTTGCGCGTGCCCTCCTCCGACCAGGTGACGAGCGCCTTCGCACTGGCTCGGCCGCCGAGCGTCGCCGGCTCGCCCTCCGCGACGACCCGCCCGTTGGCGATGACCACGAGCCGGGCGGCGAGCGCCTCGACCTCGTCGAGGTAGTGGCTGGTCAGCACGATCGTCGTGCCGTCCTGGGCGAGACCCGCGATCAGGTCCCAGAACTGCCGCCGGGCCTCCGGGTCGAAGCCCGTGGTCGGCTCGTCGAGGAAGAGCAGCTCCGGGCGGCCGATGATGCCGAGGGCGACGTCCACGCGCCGCCGCTGCCCGCCGGACAGCTGCCGCACCCGCTTGCCGGCCTGCTCCGTCAGCCCCACCCGGTCGATCACCTCGTCGGGGTCGCGCGGGGCGGGGTAGTAGCCGGCGAAGTGCCGCACGATCTCCCGCACGGTCAGCTCCGGCCGGTCGTCGGCCGTCTGCGGCACGATCCCGAGCCGCGACCGCCAGGCCCTGGTGGCGTGCGCCGGGTCGGTGCCGAGCACGGACACCTCACCGGAGTCGCGCCGCCGGTAGCCCTCCAGGATCTCCACCGTGGTCGACTTGCCCGCACCGTTGGGGCCGAGGATGCCGAAGACCTCGCCCGGCCGGATATCGAGGTCGATGCCTCTGACGGCCTGTACGTCGCCGTATCGCTTGGCGAGGCCGCGAACTCTCACCGCTGTCTCTGTCATGCCTCAAGCATCCGCCCACGCGGCGCGGCGGACCACCATCGCCCGGTCGAACCCGCCGTCCTCCGATCGGAGGACGGCGCGGCGGACCGAACGGCGGACCGAACGGCGGGCCGGCGGCCGGAGGCGGGTCAGAAGCGGCGGCCGGAGGCTGTCAGAAGAGGGTGTCTTCGCGCACGATGCCGCGCAGCGCGTCGTAGTCGAGGATCACGCAGCCGATGCCGCGGTCGGCGGCGAGCACCCGCGCCTGCGGCTTGATCTCCTGGGCGGCGAAGACGCCCTTGACGGGGCTGAGCAGCGGGTCGCGATTGAGCAGCTCCAGGTACCTGGTGAGCTGCTCGACACCGTCGATCTCGCCCCTGCGCTTGATCTCGACGGCCACCGTGCCGCCCAGGTGGTCGCGGCACAGGATGTCGACCGGGCCGATCGCCGTGGGGTACTCGCGCCGGATCAGGGTCCACCCCTCGCCCAGCGTGGTGATGTGCTCGGCGAGCAGCTCCTGCAGATGCGCCTCGACGCCGTCCTTGCGCAGCCCTGGATCGACGCCCAGCTCGTGGGAGGAGTCGTGCAGGATCTCCTCGATGGTGAGGATGAGCCGCTCGCCGGTCTTGCCGTGCGTGACGGTCCAGGTGCCGTCTTCCTCGCGCAGCTTGCAGGGCGGGCTCATCCAGTTGAGCGGTTTGTAGGCCCGGTCGTCGGCGTGCACGCTCACCGAGCCGTCGGCCTTGATGAGGATCAGCCGGGGCGCCATGGGCAGATGGGCGGTCAGCCGCCCCACGTAGTCGACGCTGCACCGCGCGATGACCAGTCGCATGACCGTCAACCCTACCGGTACGGCCGGACCATGTCCGTCGAACGCAGCCTCGGCGATCGGGCGCGAACGCCGGTGAGATAGGGTGCACCGGTCCGGAGAGGACAGGGAGAGGAGCGCATGGACATTCGCGCGTCCACGGTGCTGCCGGCCGTACGCGAGCCGATCGAGCTGCACACCGCCGACGGGCTCACCCTGGTCGGTGAGCTGGCCCTGCCGGTGGATCGGCCGCCGGTGGCGACGCTGGTGTGCCTGCATCCGCTGCCGACGGCGGGCGGCTTCATGGACAGTCACGTGCTGCGCAAGGCCGCGAACCGGCTGCCGGAGCTGGCCGAGGTCGCGGTGCTGCGGTTCAACACGCGGGGGACGACCTCCGAGCGGGGCACCTCGGAGGGCGCGTTCGACGAGGGCGAGGGGGAGCGGTTCGACGTCGCCGCCGCGCTGGAGTTCGCGGAGTTCCGCGGCCTGCCCCGGGTGTGGCTGCTGGGCTGGTCGTTCGGCACCGAGCTCGCGCTGCGCTGGGGGCGTGATCCGCTGGTCGAGGGGGCCATTCTGCTGTCGCCCCCGCTGCGCCGCGCCACCGACTCCGACCTGGCCGCCTGGGCGGAGTTCGGCCGGCCGCTGATCGCGGTGGTGCCGGAGTTCGACGACTATCTGCGGCCGGCGGAGGCCCGCGAGCGGTTCGCGCGGGTGCCGTCGTGCGAGGTCGTGGCCGTCGACAACGCCAAGCACCTGTGGGTGGGCGAGCCGTACGTCCGCATCGTGCTCAACGAGATCGTCAAGCGGGTCAACCCGGAGGCGTACCCCCTGCCCACGCAGGTCGCCGCCGCCGCGTCCGGCTGACCGGCGCGGGCGGCCCCGCCGGGGTGCCTCACCGGCTCGACTGGCGGGGCATCACCACTTCGCGCACGATCAGGGACACCGCTGCGGCCACCGGGATGGCGAGCAGTGCCCCGACGATGCCGAGCAGGGTGCCGCCGAACAGCGCCGCGATCACCGTCACCGCCGGCGTGACGTCGACCGAGCGTTTCATCACCCGGGGGTAGACGACGTAGTTCTCCACCTGCTGGTAGACGAGGAAGAACACCAGGCAGGCGATGCCGAGCGGCACCGACTGCAGGAACCCGATGCCGGTGACGAACACCGCGCCGATCATCGCGCCGACCAGCGGGATGAGGTCGGTCACGGCCACGAACAGGGCCAGCGCCAGGGCGTAGTCGGCCCCCGCGATCGCCAGGAAGGCGTAGGTCAGCACCCCGGCGATCACCGAGATGAGGACGTTGCCCGCGACGTAGCCGCCGATGCCGTCGAGGATCTCGTCGCTGATCGCCCGGGTGCGGCCGCGCCGGCTGGCCGGCACCAGCTTCAGGAAGTACTCCTTGATCATGGGCAGGGAGCCGAGGAAGTACAGGGTCAGCACCAGCAGGGTGAACCCGGAGAAGATGCCGTTGAGCACGACGGCCCCGGCCCCGACGATGCCCCCCGCGATCGCGCTGCCGAGCCCGCCGCTGGTGACATAGTCCTGGAGCCTGGCCAGGAGCTGGTAGTCGGCGTCGAGCTGCTTGATCGTCGGGTTGGCGAGCAGCTCGTTGACGTAGCCCGGCACCGCCTTCACGAAGGTGCTCGCCTCATCGGTCACCGGCGGCACGATGGCGAAGCCGAACAGCACGAAGAACGCGATCACGCCGAGGAACACGATCGAGATCGCCGCCCGGCGCGGCACCCGGTGCCGCTGCAGTCCCTCGACGACCGGGTTGAGCCCCACCGCGAGGAACATCGCGACCACGACCAGCACGATCACGCTGCGCGCGCTGACCAGCGCCTGGGCGAGGCCCCAGGCCGTGAGCACCCCCAGCCCGGCCGTCAGCCCGAACAGGAACGGCCCCCGGGCCAGTGGTTTGCCGGGGATGCCGTAGGGCAGCGCAGGCTCACCCTGCGGCCGCTCGGCGGGCCCTCGCCCTGCGGGTGCGCCCGGCGCGGCCTGGGCCGGGCCGGCGTCCTCCTCGTCGCGGCCCTCGCCCGGCTCCGCGCGGGAGTCCACCAACGGGTCGGTCACGTGCGCTCCTTGTCGACCGGCGGAGCCGGTGGGGAAACCGGCCCAACGCGAGGGAGAGCCTGGGCGATCGCTCGCCCGGCTCTCCCTGCGGTGCCTGTAAATGCGTGCCTGTGGACGACCGGCCCTCAGCGGGCCGGATGGATCACTCCTGCCACCACTCGGCGTCCTCGGCCGGCTCGGTCGAGGGCTTGCGGGGCGCCGGCGCGGCGGTGGCGGCGGCCACCGGCGACGGGTCCTTCGGGATGCTGGTCGTGGCGGCGAGGGCCGGCTTGGGCGCCGGGGGCGCCACCGCCGGGGCGGGGTCGTCCATGCCGGGCAGCGGCGCGCCACCGAGCAGCTGACGCAGCTGCGCCAGGTGGCTGGTGATGCTGTCGCGCTGGCGGGTGAGCTCGTCGACCTGGCGCTGGGCGGTGGTGCGGGCGCGCTCGGCCTCGGCCTTGGCCTCGGACACGATGGACTCGGCGTTCGCCTTGGCCTCGGCGACGACCTGTTCGGCGTTCTTGCGGGCGTTGGCGATGAGCTGCTTGGCATGGGTGTCGGCCTCGCGGCGGGTCTGCTCGGCCTGCTGGGTGGCCTTGCTGGCCCGCTGCTCGGCGGTGGCGGCCCGCTGCTCGGCCTCGGCGACCAGCTTCTGGGTGTTGGCCTGCGCGGTGGCGTGCCGCTCGGCCTCCAGGCGCTCGGCCTCCTCGCGCCGCGCGGCGAGCTGGATCTCGAACTCCGCTTCGTCCTGCGCCCGCTTGGCCTCGCTCTCCTCCAGCACCCGCTGGGCCTGGGCGCGCATCTCGTCGGCCTGCCGCTTGGCGGTGGTGAGGATCTCGTCGCGCTCGCGCTTGGTGGACGCCCGCAGCTGCGCGACCTCGCGCTCGGTGGTGGTGCGCAGCTTGGCGATCTCGCGCTCGGCGTCGGCGCGCTTCTCGGCGACCTCGTGGTCGGCGGTGGCGCGCAGCTTGGCCACCTCGCGCTCGGTGGTCGAGGTCAGCTCGTCGGCCTCGCGCCTGGCGGTGGACCGGGTCTCCTCGGCGTCGCGCTCGGCGGTGGTGCGCATCTCGTCGGCCTCGCGGGCGGCGAGGGCCCGCTTGTCGGCGGCTTCGTGCTCGGCGGCGGCGCGCACTTCGGCGGCCTCGACCTTGGCCGCCGCCTTGATCTCGTTGGCCTCCGATCGCGCGGCCTGCACGAGCTCGGTGGCCTGTTCTTCGGCGAGCCGTAGCAGCTGCTCGATGCGCGCGCCGAGCCCGGAGTAGGTCGGCCGCTCCTGCTCCTGTAGCTGTCGCTGCGACTCGGCGAGCTCGCGCTGCAGCGCTGATACCTGCTCACGCGCCTGACGGAGCTCGGTGTCGAGCTGCTTCAGGTGGTCGTGAACCTGGTGCCGGTCGAAGCCGCGGAGCACCACGTCGAATTCACGCATGGGGGCGTCTTCAAAGAAGTTGTTGAGCTGGGCGTCGATGTCGGACTGCATGTTGCTCGATCCTGATTTGTCGAGACGGCTACACGGGCCGGACGGGGGCAACGGATGGGCTGAGTGCAGGGAGCCACGCCGGCACGCGCGCCCCGCCGGGCACCCGCAGACAAGGCAAGGCTGACGCCCACTCCTCGCTTCATTCCCGGCTTGAACGCTCGCGCGGCGCGACCCACGTTTCGGTGGAAGGCCAGCGTACTCCGAAGAGGGACGCCAGGAGACCCCCACCGCCGTTATGCGCGAGTTGTTACGTATGAAGTTTTCTTGCGTTAGTGCTCTGCTGCTCGTGCCTTTCAGCTGCGGCGTGCCTCGACCAGCTCCGTGAGCACCCCCCCGACGTCCTTGGGGTGCAGGAACGCGATCGACGCGCCCATCGATCCGTGCCGCGGCCGTGCGTCGATCGGCCTTACCCCCTTGGCCTCGATTTCCGCAAGCGCCTTGGCCACATCAGCCACACCGTAACCGATGTGGTGTACGCCTTCACCCCGTTTCGAGAGGAATTTCCCCACTGCCGTGTCGGGGTGGAGCGGCTCCAGCAGCTGCACGTACGACGCGCCGCCGGCCCCCTCGCCGCCGTCGGCCACGTGCAGCATGGCCTCGCGCACTCCCTGGCCCTCGTTGACCTCCCGGCTCACCACCGTGAGGCCGAACGTGGACTCGTAGAATGCGATCTTTTCCTCCAGGTCGTGACACGCGATCCCGACATGGTCGATCCGCAGGAACATCCCGCACCCTTCCTCGTCATCGCCCCCACCGACGGGCTCCGCCGGGGAGCCCATAGGTATGGTGGCAAAGTCGCTCCGTACCTCGTAAGGGAGGCTCGCCCATGAGCCCGCACACCAGCGCCGGCGACGATCGGTCGGTGATCGTCGCGGGTGCGCGCACACCCATCGGCAAGCTGCTCGGCTCGCTGGCCGGGCTGTCGGCCGTCGAACTCGGCGGAATCGCCATCAAGGCGGCCCTGGAGCGCTCCGGCGTCGCGCCGGAGCAGGTCGAATACGTGATCATGGGTCAGGTGATCCAGGCCGGCGCCGGCCAGATCCCGTCGCGGCAGGCCGCGGTCAAGGCCGGCATCCCGATGACCGTGCCGTCCATCACGATCAACAAGGTGTGCCTGTCGGGCCTCGACGCCATCGCGCTCGCCGATCAGCTGATCCGCGCCGGGGAGTTCGAGATCGTCGTGGCCGGCGGCATGGAGTCGATGACGAACGCCCCGCACCTGCTGCCCGGCCTGCGCAAGGGCGTCAAGTACGGCGGCGCCGGCATCCTCGACTCGATGGCCTTCGACGGGCTGACCGACGTGTTCGACCAGATCGCGATGGGCGAGTCGACCGAGCGCCACAACGCCAGGTACGGCTGGACCAGGCGCGAGCAGGACGAGTTCGCCGCCCGCTCGCACCAGCGCGCCGCCGCCGCGATCAAGAACGGCCTGTTCGAGGCCGAGATCGTCCCGGTGCCGATACCGCAGCGCAAGGGCGACCCGGTGCCGTTCACCACCGACGAGGGGGTGCGCCCCGACACGACGGCCGACGCGCTCGCCGGGCTGCCCCCCGCCTTCACCCCCGACGGCACGATCACGGCGGCCTCCGCCTCCCAGATCTCCGACGGCGCGTGCGCCGTCGTCGTGATGTCCAAGGCCAAGGCGCGCGAGCTCGGCCTGCCCTGGCTCGCCGAGATCGGCGCCCACGGCAACGTCGCCGGCCCCGACAACTCGCTGCAGTCCCAGCCGGCCAACGCGATCAAGCACGCGCTCGCCAAGGACGGCATGGCGCCGGGCGCGCTCGACCTGGTCGAGATCAACGAGGCGTTCGCCGCCGTGGTGCTCCAGTCGGTCAAGGAGCTCGGCGTGCCGCTCGACATCGTCAACGTCAATGGCGGCGGCATCGCCCTCGGGCACCCCATCGGAGTGTCCGGCGCGCGCATCGTGCTCACGCTCGTCCACGAGCTGAGGCGCCGCGGCGGCGGCACCGGCGCGGCCGGGCTGTGCGGCGGAGGCGGCCAGGGCGACGCCCTCATCGTGCGCGTCCCGTCCGCCTGACCACCGGGAGCCGACGTGTCCGGCGGAGCCGATGACGTCGACGGGCTGGTGGCGCTGGCCCGCGAGGGGCGGCCGCGCGCCGTGGCCAGGCTGATCTCGCTCGTCGAGAACGCCGGGTCGGGCCACGGCCGGGCGCCCGCCGAGGTGCGCCGCGCCATGGCCGCCCTGGCCGCGCCGCGCGAGGGCCGCGAAGGCGCCCGCGTCGTGGGGCTCACGGGCTCGCCCGGCGTCGGCAAGTCCACCTCGACCTCGATGCTGGTGGCCGAGCTGCGGCGGCGGGGCGACCGGGTCGCCGTCCTGGCCGTCGACCCGTCGAGCCCTTTCACCGGGGGCGCGCTGCTCGGCGACCGGGTGCGCATGCAGGAGCACGCCGGCGACCCCGGGGTCTTCATCAGGTCCATGGCGAGCCGGGGCCATCTCGGCGGGCTCGCCTGGGCCACCCCGCACGCCCTGCGGGTGCTCGACGCGGCGGGGTTCGACGTGATCCTCGTCGAGACGGTCGGCGTCGGCCAGGCCGAGGTCGACATCGCCGGGCTCGCCGACACGACGGTGGTGCTGGTGGCACCCGGCATGGGCGACGGGGTGCAGGCGGCCAAGGCGGGCATCCTGGAGGTCGCCGACGTCTTCGTGGTGAACAAGGCCGACCGCGACGGCGCGCAGGCGACGATCCGCGAGCTGCGCAACATGCTGGCCCTCGGCCGGGCCGAGTGGCGCCCGCCCATCGTGCCCACGGTGGCGCTGCGCGGAGAGGGCGCGGCCGAGCTGGTCGCCGCGCTCGGCAGGCATCACGCCCATCTGGCGGAGTCGGGCGGGCTGCGCCGCCGCCGCATGGCACGCGCCAGGGACGAGATCGAGGCCATCGCGCTGGGCGAGCTGCGCTCCCGGCTCACCGACGTGGGCGGGCGCGCCGAGCTGGACGCCCTGTCGGCCGCGGTCGTCGACGGCGCCACCGACCCCTACACCGCGGCCGACACCCTGCTGGCGGCGCTGCCGTCCTGACGGGCACGGCGCCGGCGCAGGCCGCGCGGTGGCACGAGCGGCTCACCACCCCGGCGACGGGCCGACGGGGTGACCGTGACGCCCCGGCAGCGCCGCGGGGCGGGCGGCGTCGCCGGCGAAGTGATGCCTGGTCAGCGCGCACGTGGCGAAGTCGCCGTAGAACATGCGCAGCCAGGCGCGGCGCTGCGACTCGGTCAGCGCCGAGAACCAGGCCGCCGCGCGCCGCTGCTCGGGCAGCGCGCCGGCGGGCGGCGTGGTGCCCCGCAGCCAGGCGGTGACGATGTCGCGGTAGCCGCGCGCCGCGCCGGCGCAGCGCGGGGCGAGCCGCGCCACGAAGTCGGCGGCGGCCCGCTCGGCGTACCCCGGCCGCAGGTCGTCGAGGTGGACGGCCACCACGCCCTGCGGCAGCCGCTCGTCGTCGCCACGCGGCCGCTGCTCGACCCGGGAGAACGCGGCGGGCGTGCCGGCGAGGCGCGAGGCGAGCGTGATGAACGTGGCGGTCAGATCGTCGAGGCCGGCCCGCATGCCGGGGTGGACGCAGACGGTGATGGGCCACTCCTGGCAGGCGTACGCCACCGGCGCGGCCACGGTGCGCATGCCCGGCTCCGACAGCATGCGGGCGACGCCGGCCCCGGCGGCGAGCACGGCGAGCAGCGCGACGGCGAGCGGCACGGCCTGCCGCGTGACGACGGCGGCCCACCCGAAGAGCAGCGCCGCGCTGACGCCGAACAGCCACAGCGCCTGGTCGGCGTAGGCGCCGGCGCTCAGCCCGGCGAACAGGTCGAAGCGCTGGCCGGTGGCCGGGGCGAGCCGCTCGCCCCAGGTGGTGCCGCCGGCGAGCCAGCCGAACAGCCCGTAGCTGCCGAGCCCGGCCACCGCCGGCGTGATGGCGCGGGGCAGCGTCCAGCCGGTGATCCAGCCCAGCGCGACGTACAGCGCGAGGCCGCCGACCCCTGCGGCGAGGCCGCTCGGCACCAGCCGCCCGGCCTGTTCGGCCAGCATGCCGCGCGCCGACAGCACGAGCACGGTCGCGCCGAACGACCCGGCGGCGACCAGCAGGATCGCCAGCGGCACCCGCAGCGCCCGCCAGGATCCCGGGCGCGGGCAGGCCCGCTCGGCGGGCAGGGCGCGGCGCCTGCGCATCGCGACCCATGCGGCGAACGCCGCCGAGACCGGGCCGGTCAGCCGCAGCGACCCGAGCGCGGCGACGACGATGTTCTCCCATGCCGCGACGCCGGGTACGAGGACGTTCCACGCGGTGAACAGGCCGAGTGCGAGCAGCACGGCGACCGCCGCCAGCGCGCTCCGGCTCAGTTCCCTGCGTGAGACGCCCCGGTGCCTACGCACGGCGGGGCGTGGCGGCCCGGGCCGCCGCCCGCGTCTGGTTGTGATGCATCAGATGTCCCCCCGTGGGGGCGAGGCGCTTCCCCTGGCTTTGCCGGCGCCTCACCCTTTCGACGCGACAACCATAACTGAGCGTGATGTTTGCCGCCCTGTTTCTTGGTTAAACGCGAGATCGTATTACGCTATGTGTTTGGGCGAACCATCACGAGGCGCGCTAGCGTACCGC
Organism: Actinomycetales bacterium; assembly: GCA_044507605.1. GTDB lineage: Bacteria > Actinomycetota > Actinomycetes > Streptosporangiales > Streptosporangiaceae > Thermopolyspora. Next base: position 41,925 of record JBIQJI010000031.1, read on the forward strand.
TGTGCGTACCGCTGGTCCCAAACCCCTCAATCTCCCGTTCGACCCGATCGAGCGCGCCGCCGAGACGTGGCGCGACCGCTTCGGACCGTCCTCGGCCATGGCGGCCGTCACGTCGATCATGAGAGCCCAGCAGATCCTCATCGGGCAGCTCGACGCTTTGCTCAAGCCGTACGATCTGACCTTCGCCCGCTATGAGGCGCTCGTGCTGCTGACGTTCAGCCGCACCGGGGCGCTGCCGCTGTCCACGATGGGCGGGCGGCTGATGGTGCATCCGACGAGCGTGACCAACACCGTCGACCGGCTGGAGCGCGCCGGGCTCGTGCGCCGCCGGCCCAATCCCCGCGACGGCCGGGGCGTGCTCGCCGAGATCACCGAGACCGGCCGCGACGTCGTCGAACGCGCCACCGCCGACCTCATGGCCGCGGGGTTCGGCATGACCATGTACGACGACGCCGAGTTGACCCGCGTCTTCGAGTTGCTGCGCCCGCTGCGTGTCGCGGCGGGCGACTTCCCTCGCGCCGAATACTAGGACGTCCTAGTATTTCACTTATGGACGCTGAAACCATCGCGGCCGGCCGGGCCCGCTGGCAGGCGCGTTACGACGACGCCGCCAAGCGCACCGGCGACTTCAGGACGCTGTCGGGGCTGGAGGTGGACCCGGTGTACGGGCCCACCGAGGCCGACCCCCGGTTCGAGCGCATCGGCTGGCCGGGGGAATACCCGTTCACGCGCGGTCTCTACCCCACCGGGTACCGTGGCCGGGCCTGGACGATCAGGCAGTTCGCCGGGTTCGGCAACGCCCGGCAGACCAACGAGCGGTACAAGATGATCCTCGGCGCCGGGGGCGGCGGGCTGTCGGTGGCGTTCGACATGCCCACGCTGATGGGCCGCGACTCCGACGACCCGCGCTCGCTCGGCGAGGTCGGCCACTGCGGCGTCGCCATCGACTCCGCGCAGGACATGGAGCTGCTGTTCGACGGCATCCCGCTGGGCGACGTCACCACGTCGATGACCATCAGCGGCCCCGCCGTGCCCATCTTCTGCATGTACCTCGTGGCCGCCGAGCGGCAGGGCGTGCCCATCGAACGGCTCGACGGCACCCTGCAGACCGACATCTTCAAGGAGTACATCGCGCAGAAGGAGTGGCTGTTCGCCCCCGAGCCGCACCTGCGGCTGATCGGCGATCTGATGGAGTTCTGCGCGGCCCGCATCCCGGCGTACAAGCCTCTGTCGGTCTCGGGCTACCACATCAGGGAGGCCGGCTCCACCGCCGCGCAGGAGCTCGCGTTCACGCTGGCCGACGGCTTCGGCTACGTCGAGCTCGGCCTCAGCCGGGGCCTCGACGTCGACGTGTTCGCGCCCGGCCTGTCGTTCTTCTTCGACGCCCACATCGACTTCTTCGAGGAGATCGCGAAGTTCCGCGCGGCCCGGCGCATCTGGGCGCGGTGGATGCGCGACGTGTACGGCGCGCGCACCGAGCGGGCGCAGTGGCTGCGGTTCCACACCCAGACCGCCGGGGTGTCGCTGACCGCGCAGCAGCCCGACAACAACATCGTGCGCACCGCGATCGAGGCGCTCGCCGCCGTGCTCGGCGGCACCAACTCGCTGCACACCAACGCCCTGGACGAGGTGCTGGCGCTACCCAGCGAGAAGGCCGCCGAGATCGCGCTGCGCACCCAGCAGGTGATCATGGAGGAGACCGAGGTGGGCAACGTCATCGACCCTCTCGGCGGCTCCTGGTACGTCGAGGCGCTCACCGACCGCCTGGAGGCCGAGGCGGAGGCCATCTTCACGAAGATCCGCGACATGGGCTCCGACGGCACCATGACCTCGGGCATCCTGCGCGGCATCGAGGACGGCTGGTTCATGTCCGAGATCGCCGAGGCCGCCTTCGACTACCAGCGCAAGCTGGAGAAGGGCGACAAGCACGTGGTCGGGGTCAACAGCCACACCGCCACCGTCGAGGAGCCCCTGGAGATCCTCCGGGTCGGCCACGAGGTCGAGGCCGAGCAGCGCAGAGTGCTGGCCGAGCGCCGCGCCGCGCGCGACCAGGCCGCCGTCGACACCGCCCTCGCGGGCCTGGCGGAGGCCGCCCGGCGCTCGGGCGACGGCGCGGGCAACCTGGTGCCGCCGATGCTGGACGCCGCGCGGGCCGAGGCCACCCTCGGAGAGATCTGTGACACGCTGCGCGCCGTGTGGGGCACGTACGCCGAACCGCCCCGCTTCTGACGGGACGCCGCTCACGCGATACGTGCGGGCCGGCCTGCGCGGGGCGCCCGGCGAGGGTGTCCGGCGGGGCGTCCCGCACGCGCCGCCGCGCCCGCGGCGCCCCACGCCGAGGGGCCTTTGCCGGACGAACGCCGAACATGCGGCAGGATTGGACCATGAGCCCAGCTGACTTCACTCCTCGACCCGGTTCGCTCTACGGCGCCGTGGACCTCGGCGCGCGCAAGCAGGCACTTGAGGCGCAGGCGCGACGCGAGAGCGCGGCGCAGGGTGCGGCCGGGGGATCGCAGGCGGCCGCCCCGGCCGTCATCGACGTCACCGACGCGACCTTCGCGACCGAGGTCGTCGAGCGGTCGATGCGCATCCCGGTGATCCTCGACCTGTGGGCGACGTGGTGCGAGCCGTGCAAGCAGCTCAGCCCGGTGCTGGAGAAACTCGCGGGCGAGGCGCGCGGCCGGTGGGCACTGGCCAAGGTCGACGTCGACGCCAACCCCCAGATCGGCCAGGCGCTGCGGGTGCAGAGCATCCCCACCGTGCTGGCGATCTTCCAGGGGCAGGCGGTGACGGGGTTCCAGGGCGCGCTCCCCGAGGCGCAGGTGCGGCAGTGGCTCGACCAGCTGATGGAGGCGCTGGCGCAGTACCTCCCGCCGCCCGGCGAGCAGCAGCAGGAGGCCGCCGCCGAGCAGCCCCCGGCCGACCCCGACCTGGTGGCGGCCGAGGCCGCCGTGGAGGCGGGCGACCTCGACGCCGCGGCCGCGGCGTACGAACGCCTGCTGGCGCGCTCCCCGGCCAACACCGACGCCAAGCTGGGGCTCGCCGGTGTCGGGCTGCTCAAGCGCACCCAGGGGCTCGACTCCGCGGAGGTGCTGAGGCGGGCCGCGGCCGATCCGGCCGACATCGACGCCCAGCTGCAGGCGGCCGACCTGGAGATGCTCTCCGGATCGGTCGAGAGCGCCTTCGAGCGGCTGATCGGCCTGGTGCGCCGCACCTCGGGCGACGAACGCGACAGGGCGCGGCTGCATCTCATCGGCCTGTTCGACGCCCTGCCCGGCGACGACCCCGCCGTCATGAAGGCCCGCCGCTCTCTGGCCAGCGCGTTGTTCTGACCCGCGGACCGGCGCCCGGCCGCCGGTCCGCCGCGTGCCGTGACCGTCATCGTCCAGGTGCCGCCACGTGACTTGTGCCGGCGCCGCGAGGTGGCACGATGAGTGTCGTGGCAGCTTGCGCCGGATGGCGCGAGGCGTGTCATGGCATCGCCGCCATGGTGGCACGATGTGTAGATCTCAACCAGGTCAGGCGCGAAGGAGCGGGTTGACGTGGCCACCGTGCCCAGCGTTTCTTATTCGATCACCGTCCGGCTGGAGGTGCCCGCGGGGGGCACGGCAGTCAGTCAGCTCACCCACGCGGTGGAGCACGCCGGGGGCGTCGTCACCGCCCTCGACGTGACCAACGCCGGACACGAGAAACTCCGCATCGACGTCACGTGCGCCGCCAGAGACACCGAGCACGCCCAGGTCATCGTCGACCGGCTCGACTCGATCGAGGGCGTCGTCATCCACAAGGTCAGCGACCGCACGTTCCTCATGCACCTCGGCGGCAAGATCGAGATGCAGTCGAAGGTGCCGCTGCGCAACCGCGACGAGCTGTCCATGGCCTACACCCCCGGCGTGGCCCGGGTGTCGATGGCGATCGCCCGTAACCCCGACGACGTGCGGCGCCTGACCATCAAGCGCAACTCGGTCGCCGTGGTGACCGACGGCTCGGCGGTGCTGGGCCTCGGCAACATCGGCCCGGCCGCGGCGCTGCCGGTGATGGAGGGCAAGGCGGCGCTGTTCAAGCGGTTCGCCGGCATCGACGCCTGGCCGATCTGTCTCGACACCCAGGACATCGACGAGATCGTGCGCATCGTGCAGGCGATCGCCCCCGGGTTCGGCGGCATCAACCTGGAGGACATCTCGGCGCCTCGCTGCTTCGAGGTGGAGCGGCGGCTGCGCGAGCTGCTGGACATCCCGGTGTTCCACGACGACCAGCACGGCACGGCGATCTGCGTGCTCGCCGCGCTCACCAACGCGCTGCGCGTGGTCGGCAAGGAGATGGCCGGCGTGCGCATCGCCCTGGCCGGCGCGGGCGCGGCCGGCACGGCGGTGCTGCGGCTGCTGCTGGCCGCGGGCGCCCGGCACGTCGTGGTCTGCGACTACCGGGGCGCGGTGCATCTCGGCCGCGACGACCTCGACGAGTCGCTGCGCTGGATCGCCGAGCACACCAACGCCGACGGCTACTGCGGCGACCTGCGCCACGCGGTCAAGGGGGCCGACGTGTTCATCGGCGTGTCGGCGCCCGGCATCCTCACCGGCGACGACATCGCGACCATGGCCGGCGACGCGGTGGTGTTCGCGCTGGCCAACCCCGACCCGGAGGTCTCGCCCGACGAGGCGAGGCGGCACGCCGCCGTCGTGGCCACCGGCCGGTCCGACTACCCCAACCAGATCAACAACGTGCTGGCGTTCCCGGGGGTGTTCCGCGGGCTGCTCGACGCCCAGTCGCGCACGGTGACCGACGAGATGCTGCTCGCGGCGGCGCGCGCGCTGGCCGACGTGGTGACCACCGAGGAACTCGGGCCCAACTACATCATCCCCAGCGTGTTCCACCCCGACGTCTCCGCGGCGGTCGCCGCGGCCGTGCGCGAGTCGGCCGGCGGGCGCGTCCGGGGCATGACGGAAGCCTGATCGATCTGGGGGGTGAGGGGCGCGATCCACTCAATACCCTTCATCATGGATATATGGCAGAGGCGATCTACGTCGGCGCGTTGCTGGTGGCGACGCCGCTGCTCGACGACCCCAACTTCCGCCGCAGCGTCGTGCTGATCCTCGAGCACGACGTCGACGGCGGCACGTTGGGCGTGGTGCTGAACCGGCCGAGCGACATTTCGGTGCACCAGGTGCTGCCGTCCTGGGACTCCCTGGTCACGGGACCACCGGTGCTGTTCGAGGGCGGTCCGGTGCAGACCGACAGCGCGCTGGCGCTCGCCGCGGTGCTCAGCGGTCAGGAGCCGCTCGGCTGGCGACGGCTGCAGACCTCCACCCCCGCCGTGTCGCGCCTCGGCACGGTCGATCTGGACGCGCCTCCGGAGATCCTCGCCGGCGAGATCGCGCACATGCGGATCTTCGCGGGTTACGCCGGCTGGACCGCCGGCCAGCTGGAGTCGGAAATCAGGCAGGGCGCCTGGTATCTGATCGACGCCGAGCCGGGCGACACCTTCGACGCCGACCCCGCCGGGCTGTGGCGGGCGGTGCTGCGCAGGCAGCCGGGCGAGCTGGCGTTCGTGGCGACCTGCCCCGACGACCCGAAGCTGAACTAGCGCTCGCCGTCCGCCTGATCGGCCACCTGGCCGCTGGCGGGCTCGCCCGTCCAGTCGTAGCGCAGCATCTGGCCGGCCAGCGCGAGCGCCTCCTCGACCCGCCGGTCGGCCCCGATGATGTCCCCTTTATGGTGTTCGGTGCACATCAGCCCGGTGCGGGCGGCCGCGCCCAGCAGGGCGACGGCCATGCGCGGGCGGGGGTCGTCCGGGCCGGTGCGCATCCGCCGCGCCAGCTCGGCGGCACAGCGGTCCTCCAGCGCGGCGACACGGCTCAGGAGCACGGCCATCAGGCCGGGCTCGGCCCTCAGCACGCGCGCTGTGCGCTCGAACCTGTCGTGGTCGGTGGAGGCGACACCGGCCAGATGCCGGAACAGCGCGGTGTAGGCGTGCCTCAGGGCGACGAAGGGGGGTTCGCCGGTGGGGCGGGCGGCGAGCTTGGAGGTGAGCACGCGCTCTCCGTCCTCCAGCGCGTGCAGGAGGATGTCCTCCTTCGAGGCGAAGTAGCGGAAGAAGGTCCGAGGGGAGACGTCGACGACGGCCGCGATCTGCTCGACCGTCGTTCTGTCGTACCCCTGCGCTAGAAAAAGGTCCAGCGCCGCGTCCACGAGGGCCAGCCGGGTCCGCTGTTTCTTGCGCTCACGCAGACCATGCGGGTGGGTCATGCCGTGTCACCTCCTCCATGCCACGTTTTCGCGACTATGTGTCACAGTGTGCCATATGTCAGGGGTGCCTCATAAAAGCGTTTGTCATGTGTCATAGGGTGACATAGGTTGGCTCAACTCACCGTAAAGAGGCTCAGCCCACGGTAAAGAACGGGATCATGTAATGGGGGACCTTCAATGAGTCAGACGTTGGCCGCGCGACACGCGGCGCCGGCGCGGCGCGGCCACGGTCATCCGTGGCTCACGCTCATCGCGGTCGCACTCGGGGTGATGATGGTGCTGCTCGACGGCACCGTCGTGTCGATCGCCAACCCCGTGATCCAGAAGGATCTCGGGGCCTCGCTCGCCGACCTGCAGTGGGTCACGAGCGGCTACCTGCTGGCGCTGGCCGTGTTCCTGATCACGGCGGGCAAGCTCGGCGACCTGTTCGGCCACAAGCGGGTGTTCCTCGTCGGCATCGCCGGTTTCGCGCTCTCCTCGCTGGCCATCGGCCTCACTTCGGCGATCACCTGGGTGATCGCCTTTCGCGTGCTCCAGGGCCTGTTCGGCGCGCTGCTGCAGCCGGCGGCGCTGGCCCTGCTGCGGGCGGCGTTCCCCGGCGAGCGGCTCAACGTCGCGTTCGGGGTCTGGGGCGCCATCATGGGCGTGTCCAGTGCCGCCGGCCCCATCGTGGGCGGGCTGCTCGTCGAGAACGTCAGCTGGCAGTCGGTGTTCTTCATCAACGCGCCGGTCGGCGCGGCCGCCCTCGCCGTCGGCGGCTGGGTGCTCATGGAGAGCAAGGCGCAGCAGCTGTCGAAGATCGACTATCTGGGCGTGCTGCTCCTGTCCGGCGCGATGTTCTGCCTGATCTGGGCGATCATCAAGGCGCCGGAGAAGGGCTGGGGCTCGGTCGGCACGCTCGAGTTCCTCGCCGGCACGGTCGTGCTCGCCGCCGTTTTCATCTTCTGGCAGAGCCGGGCCCGCGAGCCCCTGCTCCCGCTGAGCATGTTCGCCAACCTGTCGGTGTCGATCGGCACCATTTTGATGATCCTCATGGCGTTCTCCATGTTCGGCGCCATGTTCTTCATCACCTTCTTCTTCCAGGGCGTGCACGGGCTGTCACCGCTGGAGGCGGGTGTGCGGCTGCTGCCGATGAGCGCGGGCATGATCGTCGCCTCGCCGCTCGCCGGGTCGGCCATGAGCAAGCTGGGGCCCCGCATCCCGATGGTGGTGGGCATGCTGATCACCGCGGCCGCGATGTTCCTGCTGTCACGCCTGGGCATCGAGGCGTCCTTCCTGGAGTCCTCCGTGCCGTTCGTGCTGCTGGCCTTCGGCCTCTCGCCGGTGATGGTGGGCGCCACCCAGGTCATCGTGGGCAACACCGCGACGGAGCTCAGCGGCGTGGCGGGCGGCGTCCAGCAGTCGGCGATGCAGGTGGGCGGCTCGCTCGGCACCGCGGTCCTCGGCGTGCTGATCAGCGCCCGTGTGGCCTCGGTCCTGCCCGGTCACTGGGCCGACGCCGAGCTGCCCGCGCTGGCTCCGGAGCAGGTGGAGCAGGTGAAGACCCTGGTGGCCACCGGTGCCTCCGTGCCGGCGCCGCCCGGCACGCCCGACGCGGTGGTGCGGGCCATCACCCAGGCCTCGCACCTGTCGTTCCTCGACGGCATGCACATGGGCTTTCTGGTCTCGGCCGGCGTCGCCGTGGTCGCAGCGCTGCTGGCGCTGCTGGTCAAGGCGGGTCGCCACACCGGCGACGCCCCGGCGCACCTCGGCTGAGTGGGACGGCCGTCGCGGGGACGCAATAGACTCGGGTGTCGACCAGCAAGCGGAAGAACGGTGGGCACCGGCCCGCGGAGGAGGCCAGATGGCGACCAAGATCCTGCCTGAGAGTGACGTCCGGCCAGACCTCTCTCACGGCGATGGCGATCACGAACGGTTCGCCCACTACGTCGAGAAGAGCAAGATCGTCGAGAGCAACGTGACCGGCATCCCGGTCCGCGCGCTCTGCGGCAAGGTCTGGGTGCCCAACCGCGACCCGAAGAAGTACCCCGTGTGCCCGGAGTGCAAAGAGATCTACGAAGGGCTGCCCAAGGGCGGCTCGAACGACGAGTGATCGGCGGGCGGCCGGGGAGCTCCCCGGCCGCCTGATCGCATGGTGTGATCGCGGTCAACAGCGTGTGTTGGTCACCGGCGTCGGGGGGGCGCGGGGGCTAGCGTCGGCACTCCACCTAGTGATCTCGGGGGAGTGCATGACCCGGCGTGCGGTCGCCGTTGCCGTGATGTGCGCGTGTGTTGCGGGGGCCGTGCCGGGCACGACCGCGGCCGCGACCGGCGGTTGCCGCCTCTCACTGTGGGCGCCGGTCCGCCGCGTGGAGCCGTACTCTCCCGATCGGCGCGAGACGGCCGCCATGATGGCCGGGCTGCGGCGTGCGCCGCTGGCCGGAGCCCGCGCCGGGGCGGTGCCTCGGATCGATGTGCCCACCTGGGTGCACGTGATCAAGGACGGCCGGCACGGCGCCGATGACCAGGCGGTGCGGCGGCAGATCGCCGTGCTCAACAAGGCCTACGGGGGCCGCATGGGCGGGCCCGACAGCGGGGTGCGGTTTCGCCTGATGGGCATCACCCACACCGCCAACCGCCGCTGGTTCCGCGACCCGCTCGGCTCGGAGCGGCCACTGAAGACCCGGCTTCGGCGCGGCGGGGCCGGCACGCTCAACCTCTACATCGCGCAGCTCAGCGAGATCGTGCTCGGTTACTCCACCTACCCCTACCGGTACGCCGCCAAGCCCGTGCTCGACGGCGTCGTCGTCGACTGGCGCACCCTGCCCGGCGGCACGATGAAGGACTTCGACCGGGGCATGACCGGCGTCCACGAGATCGGCCACTGGATGGGCCTGCTGCACACCTTCGAGAACGGCTGCGAGCCGCCGGGCGACTACATCGACGACACGCCTCCGGAGGCACAGCCGAGCCGGGGCTGCCCCGCGCACAAGGACACCTGCGCGGCCGAGGGCGACGATCCGGTGCACAACTTCATGGACTACTCCTCCGACCGGTGCATGTCCGGGTTCACCTCCGGCCAGGTCGTGCGAATGCATCAGATGTGGGAGAAATATCGCAAATCCCGCGAACAGTGATGCCGATGCGCCGATCTCGTTGACGGGGCAGGGGACGCAGCGGGAATACTCGTGGCACCCTCACCAGGAGGCCCCGCAGTGGAAGATCGCTCGTACACTCGCCGGCAGCCGTACGCGACCCGGGTCTGGCCGCCCCCCGGCCACCGCGCCGGCCCGGAGCAGGAGCCCTCGTCCCCGGCTGCGGACGAGCCGGACGCGCTGCCGCCCTCGGGCCGCATGTACGGCGCGCCGGCGGCGCCCCCGCCCCGCAGGTTGCCCGCCTGGGCGCCGCGCGTCCTCGTCGCCGTCGCCGCCGTCGTCACGGCCGCGGCCGTGCTCACCGGCCTGACCCGCCTGGTCCTCGCCAACGTGCACGGCGCCGCGCCGGTGCCCGCGAGCGTCGCCGACACTCTGGCGGGCGTCACCTTGCCGCTGCCGCAGGGGTGGCGCGAAGGCATGGTGGCCCCCGTCACGGCGTTCACCTCGGTCGTGTCGCACGGCGACCAGGCGATGGTCATGTCACGGGCCGGCGGCCCGGTGCCCGCCGGGAAGCTGGCCCAGATGACGCTGGAGCTGGCCGAGCAGTACTCCCGGCTGCTCCTGCACGGCGATCGCGTGATCGTCGTGGCCGATCGCCCCGTCACCGTCGACGGCCGGGCCGGCCACACGCGTGAGCTGCGCGCGGAGTACCGGGACGTGGTGAACCGGCCGTCGTACCTCAGGGTGACGGTGCTCTCCGCCCCGGGCGGCGGGTCGACCGTGCTGCTCGGGGTCGCGCAGCCCGACACGCCCGGCGCCAGGGCCGACATCGACGCCATCATGGCAGGTGCGCGTTAGCACGCCCGGGCTCCGCCCGCCAGGACCCGCGAACCCCGGCACGTCCTGTCGGCGCCGCAGGCTAATCTCAGATGATTGTGAGGCAGCCACGTGAGCACCAGACCCCCACCAGCCGGGCCGTGAGCCGGTCCCGCCGCGCCAGGAGGGCCGAGTGAGCACCTCCGCGGCATCCCACCTGTCGCCGTCCTACCCCGAGCGTGCCGCGTGGGGCACCGCGCCCAAGCTGCGGGCCTGGCAGCAGAAGGCGTTCGAGCTGTACTTCCGCGGCGAGCGGCGCGACTTCCTCGCGGTGGCCACGCCCGGCGCGGGCAAGACCACGTTCGCGCTGCGCATCGCCAGCGAGCTGCTGTCGCGCGGTGTCGTGCGCGCGGTGACGATCGTCGCGCCCACCGAGCACCTGAAGCGGCAGTGGGCCGAGGCCGCCGGCCGGGTGGGCATCGCCATCGACCCGGAGTTCAAGAACAGCCAGGGCGCCACCTCCCGCGACTATCTGGGCGTCGCGGTGACCTACGCCCAGGTCGCGATGCACCCGGCGCTGCACCGCGCCCGCACCGAGGCGCGCCGCACGCTGGTCATCTTCGACGAAATCCACCACGCGGGCGACGCCAAGTCGTGGGGCGACGGCGTCCGCGAGGCGTTCGATCCCGCCACCCGGCGGCTCGCGCTGACCGGCACGCCGTTCCGGTCCGACTCCAACCCCATCCCGTTCGTGTCGTACGTCGAGGACGCCGACGGTTCGCTCCGCAGCAGATCCGACTACTCCTACGGCTACGCCCCGGCGCTCGCCGACGGCGTGGTGCGGCCGGTGATCTTCCTGGCCTACGCCGGTGAGATGCGCTGGCGCACCCGCGCCGGAGACGAGATCACGGCCACCCTCGGCGCGCCGCTGACGAAGGACCAGCTCTCCCAGGCGTGGCGGGCGGCGCTCGACCCCAAGGGCGACTGGATCCGCCAGGTGCTGCGCGCGGCCGACAAACGGCTGACCGAGGTGCGCCGCGGCATGCCCGACGCCGGCGCCATGGTGATCGCCTCCGACCACGACTCCGCCCGCGCCTACGCCAGGCACCTGCGCGAGATCACCGGCCACGGCGCCACGGTCGTGCTGTCCGACGATCCCGGCGCCTCACAGAAGATCAAGCAGTTCGCGGGGTCGCAGGAGCGCTGGCTGGTCGCGGTGCGCATGGTCTCCGAGGGCGTCGACATCCCGCGCCTCGCGGTCGGCGTCTACGCCACCAGCGTGTCCACTCCGCTGTTCTTCGCGCAGGCCGTGGGGCGCTTCGTGCGGGCCAGGCGGCGCGGCGAGACCGCGTCGGTGTTCCTGCCGTCGGTGCCGCTGCTGATGGGCTTCGCCGCCGAGATGGAGGCCGAGCGCGATCACGTGCTCGACCGCAGGCAGCCCGAGGAAGGGCTCGACGACTTCCTGGTCGACGACGCCGAGCGCAGGAAGGACAACCCCGACGCGCTCGGCGACGAGCTGCCGTTCGAGACCGTGGAGGCGTCGGCGACCTTCGACCGGGTGCTGTTCGACGGCGGCGAGTTCGGCACCGGCGGCGCGCCCGGGTCGCCCGAGGAGGAGGACTTCCTCGGCCTGCCCGGGTTGCTGGAGCCCGACCAGGTGGCGGTGCTGCTGCGCAAGCGCCAGGCGGAGCAGCTCGCCGCCGACCGGCGCAAGGGCCGGCCGGCCGAGCCCGAGCCCGCGCTCGCGCCGCACGAGGAGATCGCGGCGCTGCGCAGAGAGCTCAACAGCCTGGTCGGCGCGTGGAACCATCGCACCGGGCAGCCGCACGGCGTGATCCACGCGGAGCTGCGCCGGGCCACCGGCGGCCCGGTCATCGCGCAGGCGACGGCCGAGCAGATCCGGGAGCGCATCGCCCTGATCCGCAGGTGGGCGACCAGGGGTTAGGCGGAGCGCACCACCGGGGCGCCGGTCAGCTCCACGCCGGCGTCCTCCAGCTCGCGCAGGGCCCGTGCGGTCGTCTCCTGCGCCACGCCGGCGGTGAGGTGCAGCAGCACCCGCACGGCGAAGCCCGCCTTGACGGCGTCGAGGGCGGTGGCGCGCACGCAGTGGTCGGTGGCGATGCCCGCGATGTCGACGGTGTCGACGCCGTGGGCGCGCAGCCAGTCGGCCAGCGGCGTGCCGTCGTCCGAGATGCCCTCGAAGCCGCTGTAGGCGGCCGAGTGGTGACCCTTGGCGAACACCTCGTCGATGGCGGAGGTGTCGAGGTGGGGGTGGAAGTCGGCGCCGGGCGTGCCCGCGACGCAGTGCGGCGGCCAGGAGGCGGCGTAGTCGGGCTCGTCGGCGAAATGCGAGCCTGGGTCGATGTGGTGGTCGCGGGTCGCGACCACGTGGTCGTAGCCGCCGGCCTGGATGTGCTCGGAGATGGCGGCGGCGACGTCGGCGCCGCCCGCGACCTGCAGGCTGCCGCCCTCGCAGAAGTCGTTCTGCACATCGACGACGATCAGTGCCGTGCCCACGATCCTGCTCCTTCCGGCCCCGCTCCTGTCGATCTTTGCCGGTGCCCGTCCCCTCCGATCCTATGCCGGGCGCACCGTCGTCCCCGGTGGGGCTCGGCGCGGCTCGGCGGGGCTCGGTGCGGCGGCGGGTCACGTGGCGGCCGGCGGCTCCCCCCGCGCTCCGTTCTGGAAGACCGTGGGCACGGCCGGGTCGCCGGGCGTCAGGTGCAGGGCCGTGGGCGGCAGCTCGGCGATTGCGGCGCGGTGCCGCTCCCGGGCGTCGGCCAGCTGCTCCCTGCCCACGATCTCGCCGTTCGCGACGAGCCGGGTCAGCAGGCGGCGGGCGCGGTGCCCGCCGGTCTCGGGGGGCCGCCCGGCGGTCGTGACGACCTCGGACACGGCGGTGCCGCCGTCGAGCAGCCGGAACGCCTCCTTGCGGCCGCCCCGGCTGGGTTTGCCCACCGACCGCTTCGCGACCGGCCGCAGCCGCCCGCCGGCGTCCTCCCGGGCGACCAGCTTGTACACCATGGCCGCGGTGGGCGCGCCCGAGCCGGTGACGAGCGAGGTGCCGACGCCGTAGCCGTCGACGGGCGCCGCCGCCAGGGCGGCGATGGCGTACTCGTCGAGGTCGCCGGTGACGACGATGCGGGTGTGCGTGGCGCCGAGCTCGTCGAGTGTCCGCCGCACCCGCAGGGCGGCGATTCTGAGGTCGCCCGAGTCGATGCGGACCGCGCCCAGCTTGTCGCCGGCCAGCTCGACCGCCGTGCGGACCGCGGCGTCGACGTCGTAGGTGTCGATCAGCAACGTGGTGTCGGTGCCGAGGGAGGCGAGCTGCGCCTGGAACGCCGCCCGCTCGTCGTCGTGCACGAGGGTGAACGCGTGGGCGGCCGTGCCCGCCGTGGGCACGCCGTAGCGGTGGCCGGCCATGAGGTTGGACGTCGAGGCGAAGCCCGCCAGGTACGCCGCGCGCGCCGCCGCCACGGCCGCCTCTTCGTGGGTGCGGCGCGAGCCCATCTCGATGATGGGCCGCCGGCCGGCGGCGTGCGTCATGCGTGAGGCGGCCGCGGCGATGGCGCTGTCGTGGTTGAGGATCGACAGGATCAGCGTCTCCAGCAGCACCGCCTCGCCGAACGTGCCCTCGACGACCATGATCGGCGAGCCCGGGAAGTAGCACTCGCCCTCGGGGTAGCCGTAGACGTCGCCGCCGAACCGGTAGCCCGCGAGAAAGTCGATCGTCTCGTCGTTGACGATCGGCCGCAGGTGACGGATCTCCTCGTCGCCGAACCGGAAGCGTTCGAGCGCGTCGAGCACCCGGCCGGTGCCCGCCACGACGCCGTAACGCCGCCCGCCGGGCAGGTGCCTGGCGAACACCTCGAACACGGCGCGCCTGCCCGCGGCCCCGCTCTCCAGCGCCGCCTGCAGCATGGTCAGTTCATAGTGATCCGTCAGCAAGGCGGTGCTCATGGTCGTCTCCACGATGTGAAGACTACGTGGAGCGTAGGGCAGACTGGGGAGCGTGGGTAGCACAGCTCCAATCGAGGTTGAGCGTCCGTCGTCGGATGTGCGGCCCGATCTGCCGTGGCTGACGATCGTCTGGAACGACCCGGTCAACCTCATGTCGTATGTCACGTACGTGTTCCAGACCGTCTTCGGCTATCCCAAGGCCAAGGCGGAGAAGCTGATGCTGGACGTGCACCACAAGGGCAAGGCCGTCGTCTCCAGCGGCACCCGGGAGGAGATGGAGCGCGACGCGCAGACCCTCCACGCTTACGGCCTGTGGGCCACGATCCAGCAGGACCGGTGAGGTGCGGTGAGCAACGGGTTCAGGGCCAGACGCGGCGGCGGGGTCTCGATCAGACTCGACGCCGGAGAGGTGTCGATCCTGCGGTCGCTGGTGTCGCAGATCCTCGACCTGGTGCAGCCGGGGGAGACCGGGCAGGACCCCCTGGAGCGGGCGCTCGGCATCGGCGCGGCGAGCGGCTCCGCCGGTGTGCCGGCCGATCCGGTGCTGGCCCGGCTGTTCCCCTCGGCGTACGGGGACGACGAGGAGGCGGCGGCGGAGTTCCGGCGCTACACCGAGGCGACGCTCCGCGAGGGCAAGCGGGCCGATGCCGAGACCCTGCTGAAGACCAGCGAGCCGGGCAACGTGCAGCTCACCGCCGAGCAGGCGCAGGCGTGGCTGCGTGCGATCAACGACGTGCGGCTCGCGCTCGGCACCCGGCTGGAGGTGACCGAGGAGGTGCATCTGGAGATCGAGCGCATGGGCGAGGACGATCCGCGCTATCCCGCGTTCGTCACCTACGATTGGCTGACCTACCTCCAGGACAGCCTGGTGCGGGCACTTTGGTAGCTTCCTGGCATGCTGACGATCCGGCGCGAACTGGTTGACAAGATCATCGCCCATGCGCGGGCCGACCACCCCGACGAGGCGTGCGGCATCATCGCGGGCCCCCTCGGCTCGGACCGTCCCGAGCGGTTCGTCCCGATGGAGAACGCCGAGCGTTCCCCGACGTTCTACCGGTTCGACTCGCTGGAGCAGTTGCGGGTGTGGCGCGAGATGGACGATCGCGACGAAGAGCCCGTGGTCATCTATCACTCGCACACCGCGACCGAGGCATACCCCTCACGCACCGACATCTCGTACGCCTCCGAGCCGAACGCCCACTACGTCCTGGTCTCCACCGCCGAGCCCGGCGAGGAGCGGCTGCGCTCGTACCGCATCCTCGACGGGGTCGTGACCGAGGAGGAGGTCGAGATCGTCGAGGCCTGACACCGCCGGGAATCCCCCCGCACCCGGCCGTGTTCCAAACGGATGGCGCACGCACGAGCACCGAGCGACCACCGGACGCCACCGAGCGACCATGAGCACTGATCAAGGAGACTGACCGGCGATGGCCATCGAGGTTCGAATCCCGACCATCCTGCGCACCTACACCGACGGCGCCAAAGCCGTGGAAGGCAAGGGCGGCAACCTGGAGGAACTGCTGGGCGACCTGGAGTCGCGGCACCCTGGGCTCAAGGCGCGGCTGACCGACGAGAACGGATTGCGCCGGTTCGTCAACGTGTATCTCAACGACGAAGACGTGCGCTTCCTCGGCGGCCTGGAGACCCCGCTCTCCGACGGAGACACGATCACGGTGCTTCCGGCGGTGGCCGGCGGCGCGGGCTGAGGCCCGGGGCGAGCACATGCGCTTCGACTCACTGATCGACTCGGTCGGCCGCACCCCGCTCGTCGGGCTGCCCCGGCTGTCCCCGTCCGAGCGGGTCCGTGTCTGGGCCAAGCTGGAGGACCGCAACCCGACCGGGTCGGTCAAGGACCGGCCCGCGCTGTGGATGATCGAGCAGGCCGAGAAGGACGGCCTGCTCGAGCCCGGCTGCACCATCCTGGAGCCCACCTCCGGCAACACCGGCATCTCGCTCGCGATGGCCGCCCGGCTCAAGGGCTACCGGCTGATCTGCGTGATGCCCGAGAACACCTCCGAGGAGCGCAGGCAGCTGCTGCGCATGTGGGGGGCCGAGGTCATCTCCTCACCGGCGGCCGGCGGCTCCAACGAGGCCGTGCGGGTCGCCAAAGGGCTCGCCGCCGAGCACCCCGACTGGGTGATGCTCTACCAGTACGGCAACCCGGCCAACTGGCGCGCCCACTACGAGTCGACCGGCCCCGAGATCCTGGCCGACCTGCCGGAGGTCACGCACTTCGTGGCCGGGCTCGGCACCACCGGCACGCTGATGGGCGTCGGCCGGTTCCTGCGCGAGCGGGTGCCGGGCGTGCGCATCGTCGCCGCCGAGCCGCGCTACGGCGAGCTGGTGTACGGCCTGCGCAACGTCGACGAGGGTTTCGTGCCCGAGCTGTACGACCCGTCGGTGCTGACCACCCGGTTCTCGGTCACGTCGGCCGACGCGCTGCGCCGCACCAGGGAGCTGCTCGCCGCCGAAGGGATCTTCGCCGGCATCTCCACGGGCTGCGCCCTGCACGCCGCGCTCGGCGAGGCGGCCAAGGCGGTGAAGGCCGGTGAGCGCGCCGACATCGTGTTCATCGTGGCCGACGGCGGCTGGAAGTACCTCTCCACGGGCGCCTACGAGGGCACCCTCGACGAAGCCGAGGACAGGCTCGAAGGCCAGCTCTGGGCGTGACAACGCGCCAGGCGTGACATGCGTGTGGCCCCCCGGGTGTTCCCGGGGGGCCACGGTGTTCCCGGGCCCAGTCGGCGCCGGCCGGGCCGCGTCAGTCGAACAGGACGCGCAGCGAGAAGTCGGCCTCGGAGTCCGCCCACGTGCCGCTCAGGCCGACCGCGCGCAGCTGCTTGAGGTTGGCGCGCTCATCGCCCTGGACGTTGTTCAGGTAGAACTTCTCGAGCTTGTTGAGGTCGACGTACAGGGCGAAGTTCGCGTCGTCGGCGTTCGGCACGGCCTGCTGGAAGGTCTCGTCGTCGCCCAGCGTGCCGTCCTTGGCGAGTTCGTCCGCGTACGCCTGCGTGCTGGCCAGGACGAAGGTGCCGTCACCGGAGGCCTTGCCGAGCTGGACGCCGCTGTTCGCCATCGCCTGCTCCAGCTTCGCGACGATGGCCTGCGCCTTCGCCGGGTCGGTGGCCAGGCGGGCGCCCACGGACGGCATGCTGCCGTCGAGCCCTTTCTCGTCCACCGCGAGGGTGATGTTCTTGCCGAGCAGCGTGACGAAGTCCTCCGGCAGCTTCAGCCCCATGCTCTGCTCCATGGCGCTCAGCTGCTGCTCGACGCTCTGGCCGGTCGTGGTGCCGGAGGCGCTCTTCATGAGCTGCGTCCACTGCTTGTTGATCAGGTCGCCGAGGCCCGAAATCGACAGCGCGCCGGCGGTGGAGGCCGGCAGGTTCCCGATCTGCGCGGCCGCGGGGTCGGACAGGCCGAGGGAGCCGGCGCCGCGCACCATGCCGGCGAGCTCGGCGTAGGCGCTGTCGAAGCGCAGCGCGCCGACGAAGCGGGCGTTGCCGATCTGCTTGAGCACGGCCTGGTCGGCGGCGCTGCCGCCCGTCACCTTGGCGGTCTGCGCCATGTCCACCCAGAACGACAGCACGCCCTGCTCGCCGAGGGCCGACAGGTCGTCGGCGAAGTTCGGGTTGGCGGACAGCACGTCACCGCTCGCCGCCTGGTCGACCAGCGCCTGGTCGTCGCTCAGCAGCGCGTAGTCGTCGCGGAACGCCAGGGCCGTCTTGTCGCCGCCGCTCGCGCTGTCGAGCTTGGCGATGCCCTCGCGGGCGGCGTCCTGGTCGGTCACCTGGATGGCGGTGACGATCTGGGGCTCGGTCGAGCCCTTCTGCTTCGGCGGCAGCATGGCCACGCCGATGCGCTGGCCGAGCCACGGCTCGATGTCCTTGGCGTAATCGATCTTCGCCAGATCCTTGTCGTTCCGCTTCATCAGTTCGATCAGCGCCTCGCGGGGGTCGTCACCGGCGAAGGAGTCCTTGATCCCGGTGAACTTGCGCGCGATGGTGAACAGCGCGACCTTCTGGTTGGCGGCCGGGTCGAGGTCGATCCGCAGGTAGCCGATCGCGTTCGCCGGCAGGACGTCCTGCGGCTGGGCGCCGCCGCCGCTGAGCAGGTTGACGGCGTAGGCACCGCCACCGCCGATGAGGGCGACGATCACCGCCGCGACGATCGCCAGCATCCAGCCGCGGGGCCGCTTGGGCCGCTCCGGCTTGGCCGGCTCGCCGAGCACCTCGCCCCCCGGCGACCAGGACTGCTGCCCCTGATCGGCCTGGCCGTACTGCTGCTGCCCGTACTGCTGTCCGTAGGGCTGCTGGCCGTACTGCGGCTGCTGCCCGTACTGCTGCTGCCCATAAGGCTGCCCGTACGGCTGGCCCTGCTGTCCGTAGGCCTGGCCGTACTGCTGCTGGCCGTACGGTCGGCCTTGTTGCCCGTACTGCTGCTGCCCGTACTGCTGTCCGTAGGGCTGCTGGCCGTACTGCGGCTGCTGCTGGCCCTGCTGCTGCCCATACTGTGGCTGTTCGGCCGACGGACGGTAGACCACGGTGCGGTTCGGGTCCTGATCTGGGAAGTTCTGCTGGGAGGGATCGTCGTTGGCAGGCATTATCTCGCTCACAAAGTGGGCTTCGGGATGTTCTGCAAGGTATGGCACCTTACTAGCGATTCACTTGCATTGAACTAACGGTGTGCCTAATTGTGCGGTGACCAGCTGATTTATGCCGGGGTGCGCGGTATGGCGGCCCGCCCGGTGACAGCGCGGACGGCACGGGATAATGGTGGGTCCTAGAACATGATTCGGCGGGAGGGCGCCGCATGACCAAATTCGATGACGCCACACAGGCGATCCGGGTCGACGAAACGACCTACGACGTGTGCCTGGACGCCGGCTACGCCATCGGTGCCGCGCTCAACGGCGGCTACCTGATGGCCGTGCTGCTGCGGGCCGTCGTCGACGCCTCCCCGCACGATCATCCCGTGGCGACGAGCGTGCACTTTCTGCGCGTGCCCCGGCCCGGCCCCGCCGTCGTGCGCCTCGACCAGATCAGGACCGGCCGCACCACCACGGTGACCCGTGCCACGATGCTGCAGGACGACCGGCCGGTCCTCGACGGCTTCGTCACCACCGCCACGCTGAGCGCCGAGGCCGCGCCCGGCCCGCTGGAGTGGTCGGCCCCGCCCGCCGTGGCGATGCCGCCCGTGAGCGAGTGCGTCGCGCTGCCGGACCCGGGCCCGGGCATGCCGATCAGCGCCCAGCGGGAGCTGCTGTTCGACCCGCCGACGATCGGCTGGCTGCGCGGCGAGCCCACGGGGCGCCCCGAGTCGCGTGCCTACTTCCGGCTGACCGAGCCGCAGGACCCCGACCCGTACGTGCTGGCGTTCGCCGTCGACGCGCTGCCGCCCGTGGTGTTCTCGGCGGGGGCGAAGGGCTGGGCCCCCACCGTGGAGCTGACCTGGCATCTGCGCGCCCTGCCCGCCCCCGGCCGGCTGATCCTGCTGGGCAGCGGCGAGCTGGTGCACGACGGCTGGTTCGACGAGAACGTGGACGTCTGGGACAGCGCCGGCCGCCTGGTCGCCCAGTCGCGGCAGCTCGCCCGCCTGGGCCGCGAGACCCGCTGAGGCCGCCGCGCCACGCCGCAGGCTGTGAGCATTATTACCGTGAGCGGCCGCATCGGGTCGCCTAACCTTGGGAACCGTGTCGAAACCAGAGGGGCCAGTGGCGGGGCGGGCCGGTGACGGGGCCGGGAATCAGGCGATAGGCATCTTCGACAGCGGTGTGGGCGGGCTCACCGTCGCCCGCGCGATCATGGATCAGCTGCCCGGCGAGCCCATCCTGTACGTCGCCGACTCGGCCCGCCAGCCGTACGGCCCCAAGAGCATCGCCGAGGTGCGGGCGTACGCCCTCGAAATGCTCGATCACCTGGTCGAACACGACGTCAAGATGCTGGTGATCGCCTGCAACACCGCGAGCGCCGCGGTGCTGCGCGACGCCAGGGAGCGCTATGACGTGCCCGTCGTCGAGGTGGTCCAGCCGGCCACCAGGCGGGCCGTGCGGGCCACCCGCAACGGCCGGGTCGGCGTGATCGCCACCCAGGCCACCATCGCGTCGATGGCCTACCACGACGCGTTCACCGCCGCGCCCGACGTGCGGCTGGTCGGGGTGGCCGCACCCCGGCTGGTGGAGTTCGTCGAACGGGGCGAGACCGCCAGCACCGAGCTGATCAAGGTGATCAGGGAGTATCTCGCCCCCATCCTCGACGCCGGCTGCGACACGCTGATCCTCGGCTGCACGCACTATCCGCTGCTGACCGGTGCCATCTCGTACGTCGCGGGGGAGGGCGTCACGCTGGTGTCGAGCGCCGACGAGACGGCCAAGGACGTCTACCGCGTCCTGCGCGACATGGGCCGGCTCAACGACGCCACCGGCTCGGAGCCGGTGCGGCACACGTTCCGCACGACGGGCGAGGCGGAACTGTTCGCGCGGCTGGGACGCAGGTTCCTCGGCCCGGAGATCGAAGCAGTCGAACCAGTGACACGGGGGGACGTATCGCTCGATGGGGCGGCGGCCACGACGGCCGCGACGCCCGGTTAGGAGGCCGCGTGAAGTTGACGATCATCGGGTGCTCGGGGAGTTTCCCCGGCCCCGACAGCCCTTCGTCGTGCTATCTCGTGGAGGCCGAAGGTTTCCGGATGCTCCTCGACCTCGGCAACGGCGCGCTCGGCGCCCTGCAACGGCACGCGGGCCCGGAGGTGCTCACCGGCATCGACGCCATCTGCCTGTCCCACCTGCACGGCGACCACTGCCTCGACATGTGCGCCTACCACGTGGTGCGCACCTACTCCCCGCAGGCGCCGTTCGCGCCCATCCC
Source organism: Actinomycetales bacterium (assembly GCA_044507605.1). Classification (GTDB taxonomy): domain Bacteria; phylum Actinomycetota; class Actinomycetes; order Streptosporangiales; family Streptosporangiaceae; genus Thermopolyspora. The sequence continues at coordinate 62,884 of JBIQJI010000031.1, forward strand.
CGTCCACGCCCCCGCCGACGCCCCCCGGCGCCTGGCCGCCGCGTACGGCATGCCCGACGAGCCGGGCATGGAGACGTCGTTCGTGTTCCACCCGTTGGCGCCGGGCACCTTCCGGGCCGGCCCGTTCGAGGTGACCGCCGCCGCGATGAACCATCCGGTGGAGACCTACGGCTTCCGTGTCTCCCACGGCGGCCGGTCGCTCGTCTACTCCGCCGACACCGGCGAGTCGCCCGAGCTGGTGCGGCTGGCCAAGGACGCCGACCTGCTGCTGTGCGAGGCGTCGGTGCCCGACGAGCCCGGTCACCCCGCCGACCTGCACATGAACGGCCGGCAGGCCGCCGAGCACGCCGCCCGCGCCGGTGTCGCCGCGCTCGTGCTCACCCACCTCGTCCCGTGGTACGACAGCGGCCGGGTGCTGAGCGACGCCGGGCGCGGAGGCTACACCGGGCCTGTGGACATCGCGCGGAGCGGTGCCGTCTATGACCTAGGGTGAGGGCCATGGCTCGTGACGATGGACGTAACCCCGACCAGCTCCGCCCGGTGACGATCACCCGTAACTGGCTCATGCACGCCGAGGGCTCGGCGCTCGTCGAGTTCGGCGCCACCCGGGTGCTGTGCTCCGCCTCGGTGCAAGACAACGTGCCGCGCTGGCGCAAGGGCAGCGGGCTGGGCTGGGTGACGGCCGAGTACTCCATGCTGCCCCGCTCCACCAACACCAGGAGCGACCGCGAGTCGGTCAAGGGCCGGCTCGGCGGGCGCACCCAGGAGATCTCCCGCCTGGTCGGCCGCTCGCTGCGCGCCTGCGTCGACTACAAGGCGCTCGGCGAAAACAGCATCGTGCTCGACTGTGACGTCCTGCAGGCCGACGGCGGCACCCGCACCGCCGCCATCACGGGGGCGTACGTCGCGCTGGCCGACGCCGTCGCCTGGATGCGGTCCCGGCGCATGTGCCCGGGCGACCCGCTGGTCGAGTCGGTGTCGGCGGTGTCGGTCGGCATCGTCGGCGACGTGCCGCTGCTCGACCTGTGCTACACCGAGGACGTCGCGGCCGAGACCGACATGAACGTCGTGATGACGGGTTCCGGGCAGTTCGTCGAGGTGCAGGGCACCGCCGAGGGCGCGCCGTTCGACCGGGCCACCCTCGACCGGCTCCTCGACCTGGCCGCCGCAGGCTGCCAGGAGCTCACCGCCTTCCAGCGGAAGGTCCTGGCATGAGCGAGGACACGGGTCTGCGTCTCGACGGCGACGGCGGCCGCCTGGTGCTGGCCAGCCGCAACGAGGGCAAGCTCGTCGAGCTGCGCCGCATCATCGCCGAGGCCGGTCTGCCGATCGAGCTGCTCGGCCTGGCCGAGTTCCCCCACATCGGCGAGGTGGCCGAGACCGGCAGCACGTTCGCCGAGAACGCCCTGCTGAAGGCGCACGCCGTGGCGCGGGCCAGCGGCCTGCCGGCGGTCGCCGACGACTCCGGGCTGTGCGTCGACAGCCTCAACGGCATGCCGGGCGTGCTGTCGGCCCGCTGGTCGGGCCGGCACGGCGACGACCGGGCCAACCTGGAGCTGCTGCTCGCCCAGCTGTCCGACGTTCCCGATGATCGGCGCGGCGCCCACTTCGCCTGCGCGGTCGCCCTGGCGCTGCCCTCCGGCGCCGAGCGGGTGGTCGAGGGGGTCATGCACGGCACGGTGATCCGCGAGCCCAGGGGCACGAACGGCTTCGGCTACGACCCGATCTTCGTGCCCGAGGGCGGCGAGCTCACCACGGCGCAGCTGCCCTCCGCCACGAAGGACGCCATCAGCCACCGGGGCCGCGCGCTGCGCGCGCTCGTGCCGGTGCTCGCCGAGCTTGTCGTAATCCGGGCGTAAGAATCACCGCCGCTTGGGCGGCGTACCGTGCCTGTGTGGATACCGTTCAGCATGTGCAGGCACCGGTCGCCGGCCCTCGCCCCGCGCCGCCCGCATGGGCGGCCGCGCTGGTGGGCGTCGTCTCGGGCGCGGTCGCGCTCGGCGTCGCGCAGCTCGTCGCCGCCTTCGCCGGCCCGCACGCCTCACCGGTCATCGCGGTCGGTGACACGTTCGTCGACCACACCCCGCCCGGGTTGAAGGACTGGGCGATCACGGTGTTCGGCGAAAACGACAAGCTCGTCCTGGTCGCCGGCATCGTCGTGGTGCTCGCGCTGATCGCCGCCGCCATCGGCCTGCTCGCCCGCCGGTCGGTGGCGTACGGCCTGGCGGGGCTCGCCCTGTTCGGCGTGGTCGGCCTGGTCGCCACGCTGACCCGGCCCGAGGCCGGCCCCGCCGACGCGGTGCCCACGGTGCTGGGCGCGGCGGCCGGCATGTGGGCCCTCACGCTCCTGCTGCGCCGGGCCGTCCCGGTGCCCGTGTCCTCGGGCCGCCCCGCTCCGGCGCCGCCCAACGGGCCCGCGGCGAGCGCGGCCCCGGCCTACCGGGTCGATCGCCGGCGGCTGCTCACCGGGGTGGCCGCGGGC
>JBIQJI010000032.1:0-65219 GCA_044507605.1 Actinomycetales bacterium
GAACGCGATCATGCTGTGCTCAGACCATCACCGTCCGGAGATGAAAAGCGTTCATTGACGCCATCAGCGCCTCGACGGGAGACATGAGAAAGGTTGCCTACCGTTTCGCCAAGGCACGAGAACTGGTGATAGGCACGTGATAACCCGGCTGCGCGTCTCCAACTTCAAGCGCTTCCTTGACCTGTCCCTGCCGCTACGCCCATTGACCGTACTGACGGGGATGAACGGGTCCGGCAAGAGCACACTGATCCAGGCATTGCTGCTCGCCCGTCAGGCCGCACACCTGCAAGACGCGCAGGTGGTCGCTCTCAACGGGTATCTCGGCCTTTCTCTCGGCGAGGCCACTGACGTGCAACATGCCGAGGCAGACGAGAAGGCCGAGGTCGTGGTGCGGCTTGAGGCCGATGACGAGCCGCCTGCCGAGTACAGGTTCGCGGCGCCGCAGGAAGACCGATCGCTCAACCTTCGGGTCGCGGAGCCACGTCCAGCGGCGCTGGACGTTCTGCGCGGGCACGGAGCCGCCTTCACATACCTGCGCGCGGAGCGGTTGGGGCCCAGAGACCAATTGGACGTCACAGCGGAGGACGTCGCGGATCTCGGTGTCGGCGAACAGGGACAGTACACCGGCCAGATGCTCGCATTGCATGAGAACGAGGAGGTGCGTCCCGAGCTCCGGCATCCGCACACGGAAGGGCCGGAGGGGCATGGGGTCACGACTCTGCGGGCACAGGTCGAGGATTGGGCGTCGGACATCATCCGACCCATCCGGGTGATCGCGCAATGGCCGACGGGCATCTCCGCCAGCGTGATCCGCTATCAGGATCCCGATTCTCTGCTCGACGGGATCAGGCCGCCCAACATGGGCTTTGGCGTCTCGTACGCATTGCCCATCATCGTGGCCGGACTCCTGACCCCGCGCGGAGGTCTGTTCGTTGTGGAGAACCCCGAAGCGCATCTCCACCCTGCCGGGCAGTCCAGAATGGGGCGCTTCCTAGGTCGACTGGCCGGATCCGGTGTGCAGGTCATCATCGAGACTCACAGTGATCACGTGCTCAACGGAATTCGGCTCGCGGCGGTGGCGGATGGGAGGGTCGCGACATCGGCCGTCCTCTTCCACTTTTTCGACGGCACTGCTCCCATTCAGATTGAGATGACAGATAGCGGCGGCCTGACCCAGTGGCCGGATGGTTTTTTCGACCAGCTCGAGAGCGACCTTGGAGGACTCGCTCGTGCCCAACGACGCCGACCCCCCACGCGTTGTCATCGACGAAAGTAGCTTTGATTTCACGGGGTTGACAGCGGACCGGCTGTCATCCCTGCTGCACCAGCTCAACGAAGAATTGACGGCGCTCAGGTTGGCCGGCTGCCCCGCCTGGAAGCCGCCAGGATTTGAAAGTGTTCCTTGTCTCGGCGACGATAATCTGTTCGCTTACCTCATGTCTGAGCCCGGCTCAGCCATTGATCGCGACATACGCTATCGATTTTACAGCCTGATACAAAAATGTCCTGTGTGGGACGGCGGCGGGCTCGACAGCGCCGAGGTGTCGCTGGGGGGCGCTCTCGCCACATCGGCACAGTCCGTCGCCTACGCTCTCGCGTGCGCGCTGAGCGGCCGTGGGGTGGCCTGCCTCGTTCTGGCATCCTCGCCGCACAAGGACTTCGTCCTGGTGGGGGCATCAGGGGGCCAGGCCCACGTGTACTTCTTCGCGGAGAGCTCAGCACTCCCCGCGTTCTGGAGATCTCTCTACGAACTCGAAAACGTTCCCGAATCCTTGTTCTTCCAGTTGGCGAAACATGCTTTCCCGAATCTGATATTTCATGCGAGTCTCAGCTTCGGTCGGTTCGCCGGTGCGTACCGAGAACTCCGTACCGAAGTCGTGAAGCATCTGGCCGTACTCAACGATCACTTTCTCGGTGTACATGCCCAGGCGCAGGGTCGTCCTCGCGAGATTGAGATGACACTGGCTTCCTACGGCCTGCCCCGAGTGTCGCCGGAGAGCCCCAAAACTCACAAGAACGCCAGGGCGATGCGCGCTCGATGCGTGGAGTATGACGGCCGACAGGTGTGCTGTGAATGGCATTCGAAAATCGAGGGCCAGCGCAACCGGATCCACTTTGCTTTCGGTGCCGAGCTCGCCGGCCACATTTTGATCGGTATATTCGTCGATCACCTGGCGACTTAAATCCGGCTGTGCGCCTCGGGCTTCGAGGCTACGGGGACTGGTCGCCGGTGAGGCCGTGGCGGTAGGCGTAGACGACGGCCTGGACGCGTTCGCGGAGCTGGAGTTTGGCCAGCATGCGGGCAATGTGGGTTTTGACGGTGGCCTCGCTGACGACGAGTTCGGACGCGATCTCGGCGTTGGACAGGCCGCGGGCGAGCTGGCGCAGGACGTCGAGTTCGCGGTCGGTGAGGCGGTGGCAGGGGTCGGGCGGGGCGACGGGGCGGGGCGGCGGGCGGGCGAAGTGGTCGATGACGTGGTGGGTGATGGCGGGGTCGAGCAGGGCGTCGCCCTCGGCGACGGTGCGGATGGCCGTGATGAGGCGTTCGGGCGGGGAGCTCTTGAGCAGGAAGCCGCTCGCGCCGGCCCGCAGCGCGTCGTACACGTACCCGTCGAGGTCGAAGGTCGTCAGGATGATCACCTTGGGTCCGCCGGGGCCGGCGGTGATCTGCCGGGTGGCGGCGATGCCGTCGAGGCCGGGCATGCGGACGCGGGTCGCGTGGGCGTGCCTGCGGACGTTGGTGAGGGCCTCCTGCACGATCCGGTACACCGAGACCTCCAGCGCCGGGTCAAGCGGCCGGGGCTCGTCCTCGATGCGCACGTCGACCTCCAGGCCGGCCGGCCGCGCGTCCTCGACGAGGCGTCGAGCCGGGCCAGGGTGGGCTGCGGCTCGGTCGCGGGCCCGCCGTCGTGGTCGCGGAGCAGGCCGAGCAGCCGGTGCAGCTCGGCGATGGCCTGACGGCCCGTCGCCTCGACCTGGGCGAGCGCGTCCCGCTCCGACCGCAGCTCATCGGGCGGCCGGCCGCGCACCGCGCCGGTGTGCAGCACCATCACGCTGATGCTGGGGCTGTTCTTCGGCCCGTTCCTGGTGCTGCTCGGGGCGCGCCGCGCGGGCATCGTGCGGGCCTGGCTGCCCTGGGCGAGCCTCGCCGTGTGGGTGCTCCAGCCGGTGTCGACGGCGCTGAGCGGCCCGAGCACCCTCAACCGCCTGATCGCCACCGTGTGCCAGCTCGCCCTCGTGGTCGTGGCGGCGTTCGTGACCCGCGCGGTTCTGGCCGCCCGGCGCGCCTGATCGCACCGCCCGCCGTCCCGCCCGGCCGCGTTGCCGGCGTGGTGGCGAGCGGGTGGCCTGCGGGGCGGCCGAGGGAGGGCGAGGGAGGGCGAGCGGCCGTCAGGACGCCGGCGGCTCTGTCAGGACGCCAGCGGCGCACGTCAGGACGTCGGCGGCGCTGTCAGGACGATGGGGCCCGACTCGGTGACGGCGACGGTGTGCTCGGAGTGGGCGGTGCGGGAGCCGTCGGCCGAGCGGATGGTCCAGCCGTCGGGGTCGGTGCGGATGCGGTTCGTGGTCTGGGCGAACCAGGGCTCGATGGCGAAGACCAGGCCGGGCCGCAGGAGGTAGCCGCGGCCGGGGCGGCCCCGGTTGGAGATGTGCGGGTCCTCGTGCATGGTGCGGCCGACGCCGTGGCCGCCGAACTCGGTGTTGACCGGGTAGCCGTACCGCTCGGCGACGGCCGAGATCGCGGCCGAGATGTCGCCGATGCGGTTGCCCGGCTGGGCGGCGGCGATGCCGGCCGCCAGGGCCTCCTCGGTGGCGCGGATCAGCCGGAGGTCGGCCTCGGCCGGGGTGCCGGCGATGACGCTGATGGCGGCGTCGCACACCCACCCGTCGACGGACACGGCGAGGTCCAGGCTGAGCAGGTCGCCGTCGCGCAGTTTGTAGCGGGTGGGCAGGCCGTGCAGCACGGCGTCGTTGACCGACAGGCAGATGACGTTGCGGAACGGCCCGTTGCCGAACGATGGGGCATAATCCCAGTAGCAGGACGTGGCACCACGTTCGCGGATCAGTTCGCGGGTGAGATGCTCAAGGTCCATCAGGTCGACCCCCACGGCGACCCGCTGCCGCAACGTCTCCAGGGTCTCCGCGACGAACCGCCCGGCGGGCCGCATCTGCTCGATCTCACGCTCGGACTTGATGGTGATCAACTCGGGCTCCACAGGGTCGTTCGGTATTATTGTCCCGGTATTTTTATACCGTACCCGTGGTGCTGTCCAGCGCCGCGCACGACCATCAGCGGCCCGGAGAGGTCCTGACAGGCCCTGAGAGGTAGGGTGAACGCCATGGTTCGGAGGCCGCTCACGCCTCAGCAGGTCGAGGCCGGCAGAAGGCTCGGCTCGCTGCTCCGGCGAGCCCGCGGCGAGGCCGCGCTCACCGAGATCGCCCTGTCCGCCGGCATCTCGCCCGAGACCCTGCGCAAGATCGAGACCGGCCGGCTCCCCTCGCCGGCCTTCGGCACGATCGTCGCCCTCAGCCAGGTGCTGCGAGTACCCCTCGACGACCTGGCCGCCGCCTGGCGAAGCGCCGAGGCCCTGCGCCTGTCGAGCTGAGCGCTGAGCGTCCCGCCCACCACCGCCGAACTCCCGGCGACGACCGGCCTGGCGTGACGACCCGGCGGGCGAGGGGAGCAGGGACGGCCGACGCAGGGGCACGACCGGCTGAGGGATCAGGCCGGCTGAGGCGCCAGGCCGGCTGGGTCAGGCCGGCTGAGGCGCCAGGCCGGCGGAGTCAGGCCGGCTGGGTCAGGCCGGTAGGGCGGCCGTGCGCAGGATGGCCTCGGCCTGGAGGCGCACCACGTCCGTCAGGGGGAGGGGGCGGGCTTGTGTGTCCGCCTGCACCCGCTCGCAGGCCGCCTCGAAGACGGGGGTGAGGGCGCCCAGCTCGGCGCGGATGGCGGGCGTGTGGTTGCCGGCGGCGCATTCGGCGTCGAGGTGGCGCAGCAGCATGCCGAGGGCGCGCAGCGAGAAACGGCGCGTGGTGTTCTGCGCGCCCGCCATGGGGCCGGGCGTGACGGGCAGGTGGGCGTCGGGGGCGTGCTCCCGGCCGCGCCAGCGCGCGGCGGCCGACTGGGCCAGGCCGAGGGTGTCCAGCACGGCGTCCCGGAACGGCGTGGCGATCGACAGGTCGCCGGAGACCCGCGCCAGGGCGGCCTCCACCGGGGCCATGGCCGACAGCAGTTCGTCGGCGGCGGCGCGCATGAACTCGCGAATGGTCAGCCCGCCGGGCACCGGGGCGCGCACGGCCCACATCGGAATCTCGATCGTGACGGTCAGCGTGCGATAACGGTCGGCGTAGTCGGCGAGATAGGCGCCCTGCCCCCGCGGCTCCCCGGTTATCGACGTGGTGGGAATGGCGGAGTTCCCGGGCGGCATCACGAAAATGCCCTCGGCCAGCTCCGGCCAGCCGCTGCAATCGGTGGGGTGGGTCTCCACCGGAATGCGATGCCGCGCGACCGTGTCCAATAACGGCAGGCGCAGCTCGGGCATCGGCCGGCTGAGCACGAAATAGGCGCCGCCGAAATCGGCATTGTGCAACGGGAACTGCACCGCGGGTCGCACCGTGTCGATGACGTGCATGAGGGCCCGTGTCTCGGGCAGCCGGGGCGGCGCCTGGCCCGGTGCGTGCGGAAAAGCCCACTCCGGCTGCCCGGCCAGCGCCGGACGGTAGAAATGGCGGTGGTAGGTGGGAATGGTCAGCGGGGCGGCGTACCAGGTCTCGTTGAGGCGTGCGCCGTCGGGGTCGATGCACGGCACGAAGTGCCAGGTGCAGTCGAGTCCGCTGGTCAGCTCGGGGCAGGTGGCCGTCAGGCGGGCGAGCTCCACGATGGTGAGCAGGCCGACGGGCTCGTTGGGGTGGGGGGCGCCGAGCAGCAGGATGTGCCGGGCGCCCGAGCCGACCGACAGCAGCCGCATCGGGTCGCCGAGGCGCGACGACCCGATCGTGGAGAGGCGGGCGACCCCCGGGTGATCCGCCGCGAGAGCGGCGATTTTCTCGTTCAGCGTATCGACACCGGGAAATTCGTGATGGTCGTCGAATTTGTCGAGGTAGTCATCAATCGTCGGCCCGGCATACGCTTCAGTCATAACATCGGCTCGCCTTATGATGATGATCTCCGGGGGAACCGACACATATTAGCAAGAATAATCAGGCCCGGCTAGAGGGCGCCCGGCGGAAAGCGGTCGCCGAATATTCCGGTGCAGTTGGGGGCGGGCGGCACGCCGGCGGCGGTGTGCAACGTTCCCATCGGAGGGTGCGCAGCGTCGCCGGCGCCGTACGCATCGTGATCGACTGTGCCGCGATGACCCCCCAAACGGCCGGAAATGGGGGAGAACGGGAACCGCGCGGCGGGTACGCGGGCGCACGCCTCGATTCGGTTGCGGAATTACGACGACCGCTTGTCCGTCCGCCACCCTTGTTGTTAAATCCTGTCAAGTGGCCTGTTTATGCGGGCCGGCCGTGGCGACAGGAGATGATTCGAATGTCCAAGGGCAAGGTCGTGCGGAAGACGCCGGTGCGGAGGATCAAGATCCGGAAACTCGGCAAGGTGGAGACCACCGGCCTTTCCAGCGAAGCCGGCTGAGAAAACGTGACCGGTCGCGCCCGTCCGCGGAATCCGCGGGCGGGCGCGCGCCGTCATCGTCCCCCGGCCTATCGGCTTTCGGCCACGAAGGACCGCAGATGCGCCGACCCAGGGTGAAACCGGAACACGCGCCGTACCGGACCGTGGGGGGACAGGTGCGCATCGGCGGCGGCCTGTACGGCATCGGCGCAGAGATCGAGGATCCCGACGGGTGGGTGTGGACGCTCGTCCGCGTCGCCGACGGCACCCGCGACCGCGCGCGGATCGTCGCCGACGTGTGCGCCGCCCACCCCGGCCTGCCGGAAGAGGAGGCCGAGGACGCGCTGGCCCAGCTCATCGACGCCGGCCACATGGAAGACGCCGCCGCCCCACCGCCGGGCGACCTCAGCGACCGCGAACGGGACCGGTACGCCCGCAGCCTCCAGTACTACCGGTGGACCGACCAGACCCCCAGGTCCAGCCCTTGGGACGCGCAGCGGGCGCTCAAAAGCGCGCGGGTGGCCCTGGTCGGCCTGGGCGGTGCCGGCGGCGCGGCGGCCCTCGCCCTCGCCGCCTGCGGGGTCGGCCGCCTGCACTGCGTCGACGCCGACGACGTCGAACTGTCGAACCTCAACCGGCAGACCCTCTACACCGAAGACGACATCGGCACCCCCAAGGTGGACGCCGCTCTGACCCGGCTCCGCCGCCTCAACTCCGACATCACGGTCACCGGCGAGCGACGCTGGATCGGCTCCCAGGCCGACTTCGCGGCCCTGCTCCCCGGTCATGACCTGCTGGTGGTCTGCGCCGACCGCCCCGCGCCCATCCGCGTGTGGGCCAACCGGGCCTGCCTCGCCGCCGGCACCCCCTGGATCGACGGCGGCTACCACGGCGCCCTGATCACCGCCGGGGCGTACGCGCCCGGCCGGGGCCCCTGCTGGGAGTGCCTTCGCGCCACCGAGAACGCCCGGGTCAGCCTGCCCGTGGCGAACGGCGAAGACCTCGCCAAGGCCCTGCCCCGAGCCCCCGGCCATCCCGTCACGGCGGTCACCGCCGGCCTGTCCGGCCACCTGATCGCCCACCTCGCGATCGCCCTGCTCACCGGCACCGCCCCCATCACCCCCGGCACGGTCTACGGCATCAACCTGATGACCCCAGGCGATCCCCTCATCGTCCACCACCCCCGCCGCCCCGACTGCCCCGCCTGCGCCCCGGCGGCCGGCTGATTTTGTCGGAAGGGATCTTTATCGTTCGCGGCATGACAAGCGCGACGCAGGCGTATTCGTATATCGCGCCCTCCGCCATGGTGGGCGATCGGCTGGGGCTCGCCACCTCCGGGGGGCGCACCGTGCGGGGGCTGGTGGACCATCCCCGCTTCTTCAGCGGGGTGATCACCCAAGCCGCCCCGGCTGCGCGGGCCCTGCTGGGGCTCGCCGACGTGGCCATGACGCGCTACCACCAGCCGGGCGCCGGGGGAAGCTCGTTGAGCCGCGACCCGGTGGTCACCTGTGACGGCGAACGGCTGCGGCTGGAGTCGTTCTCCGCCTGCGGCGGCGTCTACGCGCGGCTCGACCTGCTGGGCGGGGCGCTCGACGGCGAGGTGTTCGACCGCGGCACGACCAACGTCGACGTCAACGGGCCGCTGCGCGAGTCCCTGGCCCGTGTCGGCGGGCGCGACCCGCTGCACCTCGGGGTGGGGGCCGACGAGCTGGCCGTCACCACGCTCGACGGCGCGGTCGTCGAGAAGAAGGTGCCGCTGCCCGAGCGGTGGCTGCGCGGGTTCGCCGAGGTGCAGGTGATCGCGGCGCGGTTCGACCTGCGGGCCGAGCTCGCCGGCATGGCGGCCGTGCGGTTCCTGCGCGGCCTGCCCAAGCGGGCCAGGCAGACCGTGTGGGTGGCCGCCGACGCCCGGGACGGGCTGCGCGAGGTGGGCGCGTCGGCACCGGGAGCGGTCTGCCTGGCCGGAGTCGGGCGGCTGGCCACACTGCATCCGCTGCTCCGCCACGCCAACCGGCTCCGCGTCTACGGCCCGGCCCCGACCGGCCAGGTGGCGTCGAGCGCGTGGGAGCTGGAGCTGCCGGGCATGCGCTACACCCTGGTGCTGTCGCCCGAGACGTGGCGCGGCTTCTCCGGCGAGGGCGCGGTGCTCGACGACCTGTCGGGAGACGACGCCGAAGCCGACGCCGACACGATCGGCGCCCTGCTCGACTTCGAGCCCGCCGTCGAGGCCGGCCGCCTCGCCGACCGCACCGGGCTGACCCTCGACCGGGTCCGGGCCGCCCTCACCCGCCTCGGCATGGCCGGGCGGGTCGGCTACGACCTGGCCGAGGCCGGTCACTTCCACCGCGAACTGCCGTACGACCGTGAACACGTCGATACCCTCAACCCCCGCCTCACCGCGGCCCGCGCCCTGATCGCCGCCGGCGCGGTGCGCCTCGCCGGCCCCGACCAGGCGCACGTGACCACCGGCGGCGGCGTACGCGAGGTGGCCATCACCGCCGGCTCGTGCACCTGCGAATGGTGGTGGGACCATCGCGGCTCCCGCGGCCCCTGCAAACACGTCATCGCCGCCCGCATGGCCGCCCGCCGCCGCCCGGCACAGGCGGCAGACTCCCAGACCACCCCGGCCCCCAAACCCGTCTGACGCGCCACGCCGGCGTGCGGCCGTCCAGATCGAGCTCGGCCTCGCCGCGGGCGTCCGCGCCCGGACCACGTGGCCGTCGCCGTGCCGATCACCCGCACATCGGCTGTGGGAAGGTCGCCGCCTCGCCCACAGGTGGCTCGCCCACAGGTGGCCACAGGTAGATCGTCGACCGGCGCCGACTCGGACGATCGCGGCGGGCCTACCGCTGCCCCTGGCGTCCCGCCGTTCCCATCACCCGCGATCGGTTCACCCCCTAAGGACCCCTGATGATCACAATCTCCAGCGAGATCCGCGGCTTCGTCGACACCGGCGACGTCAACGGGCTCGTCGACTGGCTGCTCGCGCTCGATGACGCCGAGCGCAAGCAGATCGCGGCCACGTTGCCCGACCTGACCGACGCCTTCCGGACGTACGCCGAGGTCCGGGACCGTGAGTTCTGGCAGGAGCAGGAGCGGCTGCGCCGGCGAGGCGTCGCCGACCCGGATCCGTGGGCGCGGCATGCGCGGCGGGGCTGGCAGCAGTGGCCCGTCATGACGCTGCTGATCGGCGCCGGCACGCTGAGCGCCGTCACCGGCGTCGTGTCCTGGGTGATGAGGCGGGACCTGCGGGACGTCCCCCGCTGGGCGTTCGGTGGAGAGGATTGCACGCCGTTCGTCCGGCTCCTGGCCCGCCGGTCACCGGAGTGGCAGGCCGACCTGACCGCCCGGCTGGCGACCAGGATCCGGCGGCCCGATGACGGCGTGGCGCGGTTGGCGCTCGCGATGCTGCGGCACACCGCGGCCGAGCCGCCCGAACACGACCCGCTGGTGGTGGCCTGGGCATCGATGTCGGAGGGACCGAGCCCGACCCCCTGCTACCGGTGCTGTTGCCGAGGATCTTCACGGCCGAAGGGGTCGGCCGGGCGTTGCGGTTCGCGTCGTTCGACCGGCCGTTCTCCTGGATGCGGGCCCTGCGCGCCTCGATCGGGCAGGGGACCGACCGGGACCGGTTGCTCGACGGCTGCGTACGCAGGTTCCTGCGCGGCGGCACGACCGAGGACCTGCGCTTCTTCGTTCACCTGCACGACCTGATCGCCCCATCCGAGGCCGAGGCGGCCGCCCATCGCCGTGACTACCTGCGGCTGCTGCCCAGCGCGCCCGCCCAGGTCGCCGACCTGGCGTTACGGCAGGTGCGCCGCCTGGACGGGCACGAGCCCGACGACCTGATCGAGGCCGTCGACGGGCTGCTCTTCCGCGCCGAGGCCGCCCCCGTCAAGGCCGCCCTGACCTGGCTCGACGAGATCGTCCGGCGAACCCCCGAGCTGGCCGACGACCTGGCCCCCGCGCTCGCGACGGCCTTCCAGCACACCTCCCACGCCGTGCGCGACCGTGCCGCCCGGCTCGCGGTCAAGCACGCCGAGCGGTTCGGCCCCTTGGGCGCGGAGGCGATCCGCGAGGCCGTCCCGCTGCTGCCGCCCGGCCTCGGGGCGCTGGTGGCCGCGGCCTTCGGCGGTGAGCCCGCCATCGAGGCCGAGCCGCCGTTCACTCCGCTCCCGCTTCCCGCGCCTACTCCCATTCCGGCGTTTCCGGCGGTCCCGTCGACCCCGGCCGAGATGGCGGACCTGAGCGGCAGGGCCGGAGACGCACCGGAGGGCGAACGCTGGCTCGCCGGCTTCGTGCGGTTGGTCACCCTCGACCGGCAAGGGCTGCGTCACGTGCTCAGGCAGAAGTCCGGCTTCGGCCATCCCGAACTGTTCGGAAAGCGCCGATGGCACTACGTGGACCACTGGCGGGCGGCGCTGGCGATGGAGCTGATCACCCCCGGCTGCGATCCCGGACCTCCGTTCGTCCAGCGGTACGACGAGGGTGAGTCGCGCGCGTTCAGGGTGTGGATCCTGCCCGATGAGCCCGATGAGCCCGATAAGCATGCGGCGCGCGACGAGGCCGTCGACGCCGAGCCGTACGAGACGCCGGCACCCGGGTCCCGCGATCGGGTGACGGAGCAGGTCATGGATGACGATGACCAGCGGTCCGGCGAGCAGCGACCCCTGTTCGCCTCCACCCTGACCCTGTCGGCAACGGTGGACACGGACCCGCAGGACGGCGAACACGACCTCGACGCTGCCGTGGGAGAGGCCCCGGCCAAGCGGGGCCGCGTGTACGCCGGCGTCTCGAACCATCCCGTCGTTTCCGAGCCGCCGCGCGAGGCGCCTCGTGACCGGCTGCCCGACCGGAGAGAAGTGTCCGGGCCGTCCCTCTTCGTGCTGCGCAGGTGGGCCGAGGTGCTGGCCGCGCTCAAGGCCGGTGAGCTGCCGCCGGTCCTGCTGGCGACTCCGACCGCCGCGAACGGCACACTGGACCCTGACGTCCTCGTCGCCCGGCTGGCGGAGTGCGAGGCGGCGGGCAGAGAACCCCTGCCGGTGGACCTGGCGCAGGCACTGCTGCGCCTGCCGCGCGGCACCCACCCCGAGGCGGCGGCCAAGGCGGCCCGGCTCACCTCACAGGCGGCGCGCACCACGGCCGAATGGCTGACCTCGGGCGGCCTGACCGACCCGGAGACAGGCGTCCGCTGGGCGTACTTCGATGACGGCGGGAAGCATTACTACGACGAACGCCCCGCCCGGCACGTCGCCGAGGTGCGGCTGGACCCGGTGCTCAGGGCGTGGCCGACCGGGCACGACCTGATCGACGAACTTCTGATCGAGCCGAGGGGCTGGCGCCACGACGAGGACGAAGGCTGCATGAACTGGTGGCCGGCGGTCCTCCCCTCGCACCGCGACGTCGTGGCCGTCAACCTGCTGCCCCACCTCCTGTACGAGTGGAACCGCCGCGGCGTGGGCCCCCACGACGCGCGGGCCCTCACCATGGCCGACGGCCCGGCCGGCGCGGCGACCGCGCTCGTCCTCGCGTGCTTCCTCGCCCGGCCCGACGCGACCGAGGGCGTGAGCCTCTTCGCCGAGATGGCGGCGCGCGGCGGCCTGCCCGCACTGGAGATCGGCCGGCAACTCGGCCTCCTGATCCGCTGCTTCGGCAGCAAGCAGCAGCACGTCATGGCCGCCCTCGACGCCGCGGCCCGCGCCGGCGCCCACCCCGAGGTCTGGCAGGTGCTGCGCGCACTGCTGTCCAGCCTGCTCCCCGCAGCGGGCGAGCGACCTCGTACGGGCCTGGCCGACCTCGTCGAGTTCGCCGTCACGGTCGCCGACTGGGCGGCCGCCTGCGGCGAAATCCCCGAGGTCGCGGCGGTCGCCGCCCGCAACAGCACCAGCCACCTCACCGCCCAATGCCGCCGCCTCCACGACCTCCTGACCAGGCCCTGACCCGCCGCCGAGGCCGAAGACCAAGGGACGAGCTCTCCGTCCGCCCGGTCACTCGTCCGCCCGATCACTCGCCCGCCCGGTCACTCGCCCGCACGGCCGGTCACTCGCCGGCGTCCCGGTACGCGCCGGGCGTGATCCCGTACGTGCGGACGAACCAGCGGGTCAGGTGGCTCTGGTCGGCGAACCCGGTGCGGGTGGCGGCCTCGGCGATCGACGCGCCACCGGCGATGAGGCGGCGGGCGGCCCGCAGGCGGAGCTGGCGCTGGTAGTCGCTCGGGGCCATGCCGTAGACGGAGCGGAACGCCCGGTAGACCGCGAAACGGCTGCGGCCCGTGGCGTCGGCGAGCGTCTCGGCGTTCAGGTCCAGAGGGTAGGCGTCGTGCAGCAGATCACGGGCCTGGCGGGCGATGAGCCGCGCCGGCCCGCGCGGCCCGGCGGCCTGCCCCGGCGGTCGCGTCGCCGCGCGCCGGATCATCGCCAGCACCACCTCGTCGAGCAACTCGTCCCGCCGCAGGGCGGTCGCGTGGCCGAGAAGCGCCGAGTGGAGGCGGCGCAGACCGTCGGCCAGCACCGGGTCGTGCACGACCGGCTCGGCGAACAGCGGCAGGCCCGCCCGCCGGGCTCCCGCCGCGCCGAGCGAGCCGAGCACCAGTTCCGGCCCGATGTGCACCATGCGGTAGGTGAAGCCGAGGCGGTCGACGGGGTGCCCGTCGTGCGGCTCGTCCGGATTGAAGGCGATCACCCGGCCCGGCGCGCTGGTGTGGCCGGCGCCCCGGCACGTGAACGCCTGCAGCCCGGCGTCGGTCACCCCGAACGAGTACGTGTCGTGGCTGTGCCGATGGTAGACGTGCCGCTCGAAATGGGCGTGCATCGCCTCCAAGGGCCGGTCAGGACTGCGCCAGTACCGAGACCATTCCTGTGCCATGCCTCCAGTGTGCGCGCACGAGCGTTCAAGACCCGGCGTGCCCCGGCCGGGCAGGCTGCGAGGCGTGCGTTTCGATACCAAGATCGGCATTGTGGTCCGCGAGGACCTGGCCACATGGCAGAAGCTGAACGTCACCGCCTTCCTCGCGAGCGGCGTCGCAGGCGGCGCCCCCGACGTCATGGGCGAGCCGTACGCCGACGCCTCCGGCAACACCTACCTGCCGCTGTTCCGCCAGCCCGTCCTCGTGTACGCCGCCACGGCCGCGGCCCTCGCCACCGCCCACACCCGCGCCCTGTCCCGCGGCCTCGACCTGGCCCTCTACACCGAGGACATGTTCAAAACCGGCCACGACGAAGACAACCGCGCCGTGGTCCGCGCCCACCCCGCGGAATCGCTGCCCCTCGTCGGCATCGCCGTCCACGGCCCCCGAAACGCCGTCGACAAGACCCTCAAAGGCCTCCCCCTCCACCCCTGAACGGTCACCACGCCATCGTGCGGCGGTCCTGACGAAATGATCAAAGGGCGGCCACGGGCGACAGGCGTGGCCGCCCCACGTCCGAGTCCCGCGCTCGATATGCTCGCGCACCTGTTGCCGTTCATCCCCCTGGAGTCACTTACCGGCGTGGGGGCATCTGCATGAGGTGTGATGTGAGGAGTCGTGAGAGGGTGAGAATCATGGTGGATGCGGGCGCGGAACCTGGAGTATGCGGCGTCGGCTACGAAGGATGCGATCTGGATGAGTTCATCCGGAGGCTGCTGCATGAGCAGGTGACGCTTCTGGTCGATGTGCGGCTCAATCCCATTTCACGTAAGCGGGGATTCAGCAAGACGGCGCTGCGCACTGCACTGGCCGAAGCGGGTATCGAATACCAGCACATGCGAGAGTTGGGCAATCCCAAGTGGAACCGAGCGGGGTTCGGCGGAAGCCCCGCTGATCTCGCGATCGCCCGTGGTGTCTACGCCCGCTCGCTCGGCGACTCCGACGCCGCTGATCGCCTGGACAGTATCGCCCGCGCAGCCGACCGACTCCGCGTAGCCGTGATGTGCTTTGAAGCCGACGAGACACGATGTCATCGTGATCTTGTGCTGGCGGCCGTCCGTGAACGGCTCAGCTACGCGATCCCGGCTTAGGCCGTTCGGGGTAGGCGACGCCCAGGACGATGAAACCACGGGGATGTGCCTGTTGGTTTCCTACATAGAAGATCGTGTCGCGCTTCGCATCGCACATCATGTCCCAAAACTTGTTTTCGATGATCTGTCTGAGGTCGGTATCGGAGCAGTCCTGGAACCTTCGCTGTAGCGCGACGAGTTCCCAATCGTAGATGCCTTGACGATGCGTGCGACACGTCGGCGCGTGGCATCGGTAGCGATACCACGCCTTGAAGCGGGGGGCCTGCAGAGCCGTACGAGGCACCGAATCGAGAAGATCAAGTTGCCGAACGTATCGGTCGATCTTCGCCTGCTCCTCCGGAGTCCAGCCCGGATGGGGCTTGATCTCCAAGCCGATGATCTCTTTCGGGCGTATGGCGGCGAGCGACCGCGCTTTCGGCCCGCCACCAGCAGCTTCGATGAGATCGCACATGGACCCCTCGATGTGATCGTCGACATGGGACATCCGCCTGTCCCATCCCTTCACGTGTCCTTCTACTCGGAAACTGTCCGCCCTGGGCCGCCAACTCTCCATTCGAGGATCAGCGCTGTTCGGCTGCGCTTCGAGGCTGACGATGTCGTACTTGTGAAACTGATTGTCCCCATCGAGTGCGCGGAAATTGATGGGGTACAGCCGTATCCAGCCGGGCCTGTTGAGGTCGAGGTTGAGCGCTGCCACGCACACCGTCTCGCCGTACGTCTCCGATGGATTGGGTGCGGCCTTGACTGTGATCAGCAGGCGCAGGCGCTGGTACCTGGGATCCGTCGGCTTGAATTGGTGCGTTCCAAAATCAGGTCCGAAAAGAGAACGCTGCCCCATCGAAAGTCCTTTATTTGTCCGCCCGTGTCGATGCTTGCACTGCGCCGAGCCTACCTTGATTCACCTATAAAGTCGACGCGCGACCTTGTCAAAGATCCCACCTAATAGGGAAATGTCATATAGATTGCGCGTTATACGGCCATTGCCGGCTCGATACTCTGAGACCGACGGAGGAAGTGATGGGAATGCACCCGTCGCGGCCCGTCAGGGGGCGGTCGGTTTGGCGTCGGCCGGGCGATGCCGGGCCGTGGGGGTCGTGGAGAAACTGGCGGCCAGGACGGCCGCGCCGAGCAGCAGCGACAGGGCCTGGGCCAGGGTCCAGGCGAGGGCGGCGGCGGTGAGGCCGTGGGGCAGGGCGACGGCCACCAGGGCCAGCACCAGGGCCGCGTTGGCGCCGTTCATGAAGACGTAGGCGCCGGAGCGGTCGCGGCTCACCAGGATCGTGTCGATCAGGTAGTTGCCGCCGGTGACCAGGGCGGCCAGGCCGAGGACGCGCAGGGTGCCCGTCGCGTTCGCCGCGTAGCTCGCGCCGAACACGCCCAGGATGTACGGGGCGCCGAGGACGATCACTGCGGCGGCGGGGACGAGCAGGCCGTAGATGCCCAGCAGGGCCTTGCGCAGGTAGCGGCGCAGCGAGATCCGCTGCGCCTCGGCGAACAGCACCTGCGAACTCGCCGACGGGATGAAATTGAGGAACGCCGCGATCTGGAACGCGATCGCGAAGAACGCCGCCGCCTCCGGGCCGCGAATCGTCAGCACCTCCAGAGGCACCACCGTGCTCGGCAGGATGCCCAGCGCCGTGCCCAGATGGCTGGCCGCCGAGAACGGCAGATGGCGCCGCAGCAGCGCGACCGCCCGCTCCCGCCGCACCGCCCTCGCCAGCCGGGGCCACAGCACCGCACCGCCGAGCAGGCAGGCCAGCACCGTGCCGCCGCCGTACGACAAGACGAGACCGTCGACGCCCAGCGGCACGAACGGCAGCAGCGTGGCGATCTTCAGGACGGTGCCCAGCAGGTTCTTGACCAGCAGTGCCCCCGTGCCTCGCGTCGCCACCAGCCCGGCGTCCAAGGTGCCGCCCACGGCGGTCACCATCACCAGAACCGTCACCAGCGCCACCGTGCCGGGCTCGGTCGCGAGCTGCGGCCCGCCGGGCAGCAGCGGCGCCAGCGCGAACAGGGCCACCAGGGCCAGCCCGCCCCCCACCCCGCCCACGGCCAGCACGGCGGCCCGCACCAGACCACGCGGGTCCCCGGTGCCGGTGAGGTGACGCAGCAGCGTGGTCGGCAGGCCGAGCGCGGCCACCGTGGACAACAGGTTGACGCTGGCCGTCACACCGGACAGCCATCCGACGGCCTCGACCGGATAGTGCCGCGCCGCGAGAGTGAAGAACGCGAAACCCCCGGCGGCCAGCAGCACGGTGTTGGCCAACAGCAGAAACGACCCCCGGACCAGCACGTTCCGGAACATCGCCCGCACCCACCCGCGGACCCCCCGCCGAGACCCCCTGGCCACCACCCGCCCCGGGCCTTCAGCCCCATCGCGGCCGTCCGCGCCGTCGGTGCCCTCGGTGCCGTCGGTGCCCTCGGTGCCCTCGCGGTCTGCCCTGCCTTCCGCGTTGGCCGGCGGTCGGGTTTCCGCGGGCCCTGGGCCGTTCTGGGGCTCGGGCGCCGAAGCTTGCCCCGGGGCGGCCTGGGTGTCGCCTGGCTCTTGGCGGCGGCCGGTGGAGAGGGTCAGGTAGGCGTTGTGGGTGGCGTGGGCGATGTCGGGCCAGGCGATGGCCTGGACGTGGGCGAGGGCGGCCGCCGACATCATCTGGAGGGTCGCCGGGTGGGTTTCGGCGGCGGCGCGCAGGGCGGCGGTCAGGCCGGGGACGCCGGGCTCGTACCGGGTCACGGCCTCGGCCGGGAGGCCGGCGAGGGAAGGGAAGTCGGGGACGATCAGGGGGCGGCCGTGGCCGAGGGCCAGCAGGGCGCTGCCACTGGTGGTGATCTCCCGGTACGGCAGCACCGCCACGTCGGCGGCCGCGAACAGCCCGGCCACCTCCGCGTCAGCGACCCGGCCGAGCCGTAGCGTCACCCGGGGATCGCGGGCCGCGAACGCGGCCAGCCGGTCGGCGAGCGCCCGGTCGGCGCAGGAGCCGGCGACGACGAGCCGGACCGCCGGATAGTAGGGCAGCGTGGTGAAGGCCGCGAGCAGGTCCTCGACCCCCTTGTACGGCTCCACCCGGCCGAAGAACAGGAACGTGCGCGGCCCGGCCCTCTGACCCGGCGGCGGCTGTGGCGGGGCCGGGTAGGGGCCGTGCGGGATGACGACGGCGCGCTCGGGGGCGGCCCCGATGGCGGCGAGGCGGTCGAGGGCGTCCGGGGTGTGGGCGATGACCAGGTCGCAGCGGCTCACCAGGGCGCGGCGGGCGGCCGTGTCGTCGGGGAACACCTGCCCGTGCGGCAGCACGTTGTGGGCGGTCCACACGAGCCGCAGCCCGAGCATCCGGATCACGGCGAGCACGACCCCGAACCACAGCCGGGCGACGGGCCGCGTCCACCGCCCCCCGGGGAACGTGAACCCGTACACCCAGTGCAGGTGCACGACCCGCGCCCCGGCGAGCCGCCGAACGGCCAGCTCGACGGGCAGAAGCAGCAGGTTGAGTGTGTGGGAGGGGGTCGATTCGGCCAGATAGCGGACGCGGACCCCGCGCCTGCGCAACTCGCCGTAGAGCAGCTCCTGATAGGGGTTGCCGTCCCGGGGCAGGACCAGCACCTTCGTCGGCTTGCCGGGCATCGTCTCCCCGGGTCCCGGGAGGGCGGGCCGCGTCGGCTCGGGCCGGGTCGGTGCGGGCCGTCTTGGGTGGGGCTTCATGGGGTTGGGGGCCTACAGTCCGGCCAGTTCGGCGAGGACGCCGGCGCCGTAGACGAGGTGGTCGGTGATGGCTCGGACGGGGTCGTGGTGGCGGTTGCGCCAGGCCGGGATCAGCAGCAGGGCAGGGTAGTAGGGGAACCACCAGGTGAGGGGGAGGCCGAGCAGGAAGATCGGGTACGCGACGACCATCGGTTCTTCGCGCAGCAGCCGGCCCCGCCGGGCGCGGTGCTTGCGGTAGAGGCGGGCGCGGGCCTTGCCGTAGACGTAGGAGCGGCGCAGGCGGCGGCGCAGGTCGCCCCAGTCGTGGACGACGACGGCGTCGCCGGCGGCGCGGATGCGGTGGCCGGCGTCGCGCAGCCGCCAGCTGAAGTCGACGTCGGAGCCGTAGTGGAACGTCTCGTCGAAGCCGCCGACCTGATCGAAGGCTTCGCGCCGGAAGGCGAGGTTGATGGTGGGGCATTCGCGCAGGTAGCCGGCGGCGGCCTGCCGTTTGGCGTCTTCGTCGTAGAGGCCGGGGCGGCCTTCGGGGCCGAGGGCGAGCCCGGCGACCACGGTTTCGCCGTCGTGCAGGATGGGCGCGGTGAGGCGGGCGAGCCAGTCGGGCCGGGGCAGGCATCCGGCGTCGGTGAACACGATGATGTCGCCTTTGGCTTCGTGCACTCCCACGTTGCGCTGGTGCGGGATCGACACCCGCACGCCCGGCGGCGGCTCGTACGCCAGCCACCGCACCCCGGGGTGGTGGGCGGCGATGGCGTCGAGGCGGCCCTGGGAGGCGTCGACGACGATGATCTCGTACGCCAGGCCGGCCTCGTCGGCGGCGCGCGCGACTCCGGTGAGCGTGGCGTCCAGCTCGGGCTCGTCCTTGCTGATCACGACGATTGAGATCATCGGTGGAAGACCTTCGTGACTCCGCTGGTGTAGACGAGATCGTAGTGGGCTTCGACGAACCGGGTGGGGAACGCGTACAGGGCCAGTTTGTCGTCGAACAGCGACCTGGCCCGCCGGTTGACGATGTTGGTGCGGCTCACGTAGATCCAGGCGTGGCGGTCCAGGGTCTGCGGGGTGATGTCGGTCTGGAGGGTCTGCCCGGGGCCGAATTCGGCGAACAGCCGCAGCTGGGCGTACCGGTCGGCGTAGACGCGGTCGCGTGACCCGGCGGAGGCCGTGCCGAGCCATCTGGCCCCGGCCGGTTCGGGGGCGTACATGCAGAACCGCTCGCAGTCTTCGCCTTCGGCGGCGATGTTGGCGGCGCGTTCACCGCCGAGGGCCAGCGTGTCGAGGCCGCTGCCGGTGCCGAACACCAGCACGACGGCCGCGGCCGCCAGCACGTACGATCTTCTGCGCGGCCACGACAGCACCCGGTGCGGCAACGATCGGGGCGGCCGGTCCGGTGGCACCTGCACGTGCCGTCCCGGGTCGAGGGCGCCGCCGCGGGTGGCGCGGTGCAGCAGCCAGAACAGCGCGACGGTGACGAGCGTCAGCGCCTGCACCTGGGCGCGGCTCTGGTTGTACGCGGCGGCGAACGTGGCCGACAGCCGCAGCAGCACCAGCAGGCCGAGCATGGGCAGGGCGAGCAGGCCGACCTGCCGCACCGGGACGGTGGTGCGGCGATGCAGGGCCATGATCAGCGCTCCGGCGAGCGCGAGCAGGTTCGCCAGCTGCTGGATCAGCAGCACGCCGACGGCGAGCAGCGCGCCGGCCAGCGGCAGGACACGCGGCGGGGCCGGGGTCTGGGCGTCGCCGAGGGCCCATTTCGGGTCGCCGGCGTCGGGGGCGGGGGTCACGGCCAGCTTGGGCGGCCGGTACTTGGGCACGACCTCCTTGGCGTAGCGGTACGTGGGGATGCGGATCACGTCGGTGCCGCGCAGGAAACCCGAGATCAGCCCGCCGGTGTCCTCGATGCCCGGCAGCAGCCGCAGCCCGTCCGCGCTGAGCGCCGCCCGGAACTCCCCGACGTTGTTCGCCGACTGGGTGATCGGCACGTACCACAGCGCCCCGGCGAGCACCGTCGGCAGCAGCCCCGCCACCACCGCCCACGGCGCCGGGCCGCCGCGCCGCGCCACCCGCAGCACCGCCCACACGGCCAGCGCGCCGCCGAGCATCGCCATCGTGAAATACGCCGTCGTGTAGTGCGAGACGACGATCGCCGGGCCGAACAGGCCGAGCAGCGCCACCTTCGGCCACAGCGACAGCCCCGCGTCGAGCAGCGCCCCGCACAGCGCGGCGAACAGCAGCAGCGCGATCTCCTGCCGGGCCAGTGCGGGCAGCTGCTGCGTCAGCGCGCCCTGGGCCACCACGAAGGCCGCCGCCGCGAACGCCCAATGCCGGGGCAGGAACCTCGCCGCCAGATGGAAGATCCCGACCGGGAACAGCGCGAAGATCGCCGGGTAGACGACTTTGAGCACCAGCACCACGGGCAGGCCGGTCAGCGCGTGCAGCTGCGTGGGCAGCACGGTGATGCTGAGCATCGCGCCGTACGCGTCCGGGTGCGGGCCGGTGACCCAGAGCTCCGAGGTGGCGGTGTCCCGGGCCACGGCGTACTCGGTCGCGATGTCGTAGCCGTAGACCAGCTCGCCGCGCAGAGCGTACGACCACATCATGGCCAGCGAGACGGCGTACAGCAGCACCGCCAGGCGGCCCGCCCCGACGCGCCGTGCCCGGACCACCCCGTAGATCAGGGCCAGCGCGCACCCGGCGAGAGCCGCCATCGCCACGGCGGCGCCGCGTTCGTGGGTGAGCCGCAGCGCCCCGGCCGCCGCGAGCGGCGGCAGCAGCAGAACCGGCGACAGCCACGCCGCCGGGGCCGGCCACCGCCACGGAATCGCCGTCTCCGCCGGGGCCGGCACCCCGGCGAGGAACAGCCCCACGCAGCACAGTTCCAGCACGGCGAGCGTGGCCCCCGGACGCAGCGGCGCCTGCGGATCGAACCCCGCGCCGAGCACGGTCCCGGCCGCCGGGCCGAGCAACGGCACCACCAGGTCGGCCACCAGCCCCGACACCATCAACACGACCAGCGACGCCGCCGGCACGTACAGCGGGAACGCCGCCGCCCTCGCCCCCGGCACCCGCAGCGCCCGCAGCAGCAGACACCCCGGCACCACCAGCAGCAACGGCACGAGCACCAGCCGCGCCGCCCACAGCTCCCGCAGCTGCGCGAGCCCCGCGATGAGCACCAGCGCCGTCCCGCACGCCACCATCCACCGGTACGGCGCCCCGGCCGACACCACCGGCACGACCGGCACGGCCGACTCCACCGCCGCGCCCCGTTCGGGAGCCGGGCCCTCCTCCAGGCCCCCGACCCGATCGGCCGACTCGACGAACCCCGTCCCCGCGTCCGTCCGCTCGTCCGTGCCGGGCGGACGGCCCCGGGAAGCGTCGCCCTCCCGGTCAAGCGGGGGCCAGACCCGTTCTTGAATCGGTATCCGGCTGGGCAGCCACGCCGAGGGCTGCGACTCCGGACCGGCCTCCCCGGTCTGTACGGGCCGGGGCCGGGCGGGCTCGGGCTGGACGTGCTCGGATTTCCCGACCGGAGATCCGATGACCTGTGGTCCCGTGGCCGGCAGACCGATGGTTCGGGGGCCGGTCGGCTGGGAGCCGGTCTGCCGAGGGCCGGGCGTTCGAGGGCCGGCGGTCAGCGGGCCCCCCGGCTGAGAGCCCCTGGTTCCAGAGCCGACCGACTCAGAGCCGGACACCTGGGGGTCGGTGGTGCGGGGGCCGGGGGGTTGGGGGGCGGTTGTCTGGGATCGGGCGAGCGGGGTGGGTTCGCCGAACCGGTGGTGTTCCGGGTCCGGTGGGTTGTGGTCCTCCGCGCGGCGGCGGGGCGGCTCCGGCGTGTTTCCGGGGGACGGGGCGTCGTGGTCGGGGGTGGCCGGTCCCGATCGGGCGCGTCGCCGGCGTCGGCGGGTCGAGGGCCGGGCGGGGCGGCGGGCGGGGGGTTCGCCGCGGGGGGTGCCGAGTTCGTGGAATTGGTGGTACTCGTGGCTCTCGGGGCGGTCGCGGCGGGCGGTGGGGAACGTGTCGCGGAAGGCCCACCAGCCGTGGGCGAAGCCGATGTTCTCGCAGGTTTCCTGGGCGAGCCGGAGGTAGGGGTCGGCGAGCGCGGCGGGTCTGCGGTGGGTCAGGGCGTGCCGGAGGCCGGTGGGGTAGAGCAGCGGGGGCAGTGCGGCGGCGGCGAGCGCGGCGGGGGGCCAGAGGGTGGCGAGGAGCAGGAGGAGGGCGACGAGGAAGGGCCAGGGGAACACGGTCGGCCGCACCGTGGGCCACTTGAGGTGTTGCATGGCGGCGCCGCGGCCGTAGGCGAGGCTGCGCCGCAGCAGCCCGCGCACGTTGTGCGCGCAGTGGTGCGTGACTTCGGCCCCGGGGACGAAGACCAGCCGCCCGGGCCGGTCGGCTCGCAGCCTGCGGGCCAGGTCTTCTTCTTCGGAGGCGTGCCTGAACCGTTCGTCGAATCCGCCGACGGCGAGGAGCCGGTCCCGCTGGTACGACATGTTGCCGCCGCTGAACGCGTGCACGTCGCGCGGGCCGCGCGTGGCGTTGCCCGCGGGGGCCCATTGCCGCCGCAGGTACAGCCACAGCCGGTAGGGCAGCCCGGTGCTGACGGTGAGTTCCAGTTCCAGCGGTTCGTGCCGGTTTTCCCGTTCGAGGAATCCGGCCACGTAGCCGCCGCCGTGCGCGGGCACGATGGGCCCGCCCGCCCCGGCGATCCCGGTGTCCCGGTGGTCCGCGTACGCGGCGAGGAGCAGTTCGGCCCAGCGGGGGCAGGGGGCGCAGTCGTCGTCGAGGAACGCCACGATCGGCGCGGACGCGGCGCGCAGGCCGGTGTTGCGGGCGGCGGGGGCGCCTCGGTTCGTGTCGTGCCGCAGGACGGTCGCGCCGTGGGCGCGGGCGACCTCGGCGGTGCCGTCGCCGGACGCGTCGTCGACGACGACGATCTCCAGGTCGGCGGCGGGCACGGTCTGCGCTGCCAGCGCGGCGAGGGTGCGCCCGAGCCGGTCCGCGCCGTTGTAGGAGCAGATGACGACGCCGAGGCGAGGAGAGCCGTGGCCGGAGGGGTTCACCGGTTCCTCCGCGGCCGGTCTTCGGCGCGCGGGAGCGCTCGGCCTCGTGGCCGATGCCCGATGCTCACTCCAGTCCGGCGCGGCCGTCTCCGCCGGCCAGGCTCTGCCCGGCGGTCTCTTCCTGGCCGTACGTGATCACGATGGATCTGCCGTTGGCGTAGCTGACGACGGGCCGACCGAGCATGACGCCCACCTTCCGGGCCACTTCCTGGAACAGCTCCACCATTTCGGGGGTGTCGGCGCTCACGCGGAATCGCCCGCTGGTGGCGAGCTGCTGGGCGACGAGCTGGGAGAAGTTCGCCTCGGCCCGGACCCTTTCCTCTCCGTCGAGGGGGGTGCGGCGGACCGCCGGCTGCGTGCCGAAATGGTGAGTCATATCCGGTCTCCTCCTGATAGCGGTCTCCTAGCATGCCATCCGCGCCCGCCACGTTTTGCGCTCTCTCCCGAGTCGCCCCCGGCCGGCTCGGCGAGGGCGGCCTCGTACACGGCGATCGTCCGCGCCGCGACCGAGCCGAGGTCGGCACCGGGCGCCCGGGGCACGGCCCGATCGTCCGGCCCGGCCCGCAGGAAACCGGCGATGGCCTCGGCCAGCCGGTGCGGCGCGCCCGGCGGCACCGCCCAGGGCGAGCCCGCGAGCAGTCCGGCCAGCCCTCCGGCCGTGGTCCCGATCACGGGCACGCCGAAGGCCGCCGCCAGGTTGGCCACACCGCTCTGTTCGGCCTTCCGGTACGGCAGCACGACGGCCTCGGCCGCCTCGAACCAGGCCGCGATGTCGTCCTCCGGGACGTACCCGGTGAACGCGAGCCGGTCGAGCAGCCGATGCCGCCGCGCGAGCCTGCGCACCGCGGCCAGGTGGGCCACGTCCCGCGCCTCGAACAGCCGGAACGGCCCGTGCCGCCGCCGGACGGCGCCGGCGACGACGACGCGGACGTCCCGCAGGGCGGCCGGGGGCAGCAGGGCCAGTGCCCGCACCAGGTCGTCCAGCCCTTTGTGCACGTGGATGTAGCCGAACGCGAGCAGCACCCGTTCGTCCCCGAGTCCGAAGCGCCGCCGCACCTCGGCCGCGCTCGTGGTGGCGGGGGGCGGCGGCGCGGCGAAGTGGGGGACGATGACGCACCGGCCCGGGGCGGCGTCCGCGAGGGGCGCAGCGGCGGTCGCCGTCTCGGAGATCGCCGTCGCCGCGGAGGGGGTCGCCGTCGTCGCGGAAGGGACCGCCGTCGCGGGGGTCGTCGCCGTGACGGCGGTGAGTGTGCTCAGGGCGGCCTCGGTGTGCACGATCAGCCGGTCGCAGCGGGCGGCGAGGCGCCGGTACAGGGCGCGGCCGGGGGCGCGGAGCAGCGCGATGTCGCGGTTGATCTCGTGCAGCGTGGCGACCACGGGCGCCGGGGCGTCCCGGAGCCAGCGGAGCAGGCCGGGGGTGCGGGCGCCGAAGGCCGGCACCGCGAACTGCACGTGCGTCACGTCGGGCCGGAACCGCGTCACCGCCGCACGCGCCGCACCCGGGTCGCCGAGGTGGCCGAGCACTTCTTCGGGTGCGCCGGGGGTGTGCCGGTCGGTGAGCACGGCGACCTCGTGGCCGAGCCCGCGCATCGCGCCCGCGAGCACCCGCGTGTAGACCCCGATGCCGTCGCGGGCCGGTGGATAGGGGCCGAGGTAGAGGATCCTCACGGCAGCAGCACCTTCACGACCTGGGCGGCGACCGCGGCCCAGTCGTACTCGCCGACCCACGGGTCCAGCACCGTCCAGTCGCCCCGCTCGTCCGGATCGTTCCGGTCGTCCCCGTCGTTCCGGTCGTCCCCGTCGTTCCGGTCGTCCCGGTCGTTCGTTTCCGGCTCGCCGAGGGCGTCGAGGGCCTGGGCGAGGGCGGCGGTGAAGGCCGGTGGGGTGTGGTCGCACACGATGCCCCGGCTGGATCGGCGGACGAGGTGGGTGGCCAGGTTGTCTTTGGCCGAGGTGGTGACGACGGGCACGCCGCAGGCGATGGCCTCCAGCACTGCGATGCCGAATCCTTCTCTGGTGGACGGGAAGGCGAAGATCCGGCCGGCCTTGACGAGGCCGTACAGGTCTTTCTGTTCGCTGACGTTGTGCCGGAAGTCCACGGCGTGGGCGATGCCCAGCCGTTGGGCCCGCTCGCGCAGCGCGTCGCGTTCGGGGCCGTCGCCGATGATGCGGCAGGTGACTGGGCGGCCGCCGGCGTGCAGCCGGGCGACGGCGTCGAGCAGCAGGTCCAGGCCCTTGTGCCGCATGAGCCGGCTCACCACGACGAAGTCGGTGCGAGGCCGGGCGCGGGTCGCCTGGGCCACCTGGGCGAGGTCGATGCCGTTGGGTGCGACGGTGACGGGGATGGCGTCGCCGAGTTCGGTACGCAGCCGGGCCGCCGTCTCCTCGGACACGGCGATGATGTGGTCGGGGGCGCGCATCGTGATCCGTTCGATCCACCAGGCGGGCCGCCAGCGGGCGCCGATGCTCTCGCGCCAGTAGTCCGGGCCCCACACCTCGTGCCAGGTCGCGATGAGCGGTTTTCGCCTGAGTGTCGCGACCAGGCGCAGGGTCAGCAGGTGGAAGAACGGGATCTGGTCGACGTTGAGCACGTCGAAGCGGTGGAACAGCAGCCGCAGGCACGCGACGGCGAAGACCAGCGCCTGCCAGACGGAGCGGGCGCCGTGCCGGTAGAGGGGCAGCAGGGGGGCGATGGCGTGCAGGGTCACGCCGCCCTGTGTGCGCACTCGCGGCCCGTCCCACCAGCGCATCGTGAACACGTGCACGTCGGCGTGCGGCCGGAGGTACCGGGTGAGCTCGTGGTAACGGGTCTCCCTGCCCCCGAAGCTGTGGGGGTGGATGGCGTCGGTGACGAGCGCGATGACGGGCATCGTCCTCATCGGGCCGGCCTTCCGTCGGCCCGTCGGGGGCCGACGGGGTCGGAGCCCACGAGGCCGTCGTCGGCGCCGCCCGGGTCGGTGTCCGTGTCCGTCATGCCCGGCGAGTCGATGTCGGCGGAGCAGACGGCCCGGTGGTAGATGGTCTCGCCGCTGCCTTCCAGCCGGACCCGGATGATGATGGGGCCGGGCCGGCACAGCGCCTTGGTGACAGGGGTGATGGTGACGGGCTGGTCGTCGGCCAGCACGACCCTGCCGGAGGCCACGGTGCGGGCGTGGCCCGCTTCGGTCAGCAGCACCGACCAGCCGTAGTCGCGGCGGTGCCCGGTGACGTTGTGGATGGTGAAGGCTGGCGGGTTCAGGAACGAGGTCGCCGGCACCTGGGCGGGCAGCCGCTGGGGTGCGGCGAACGCCAGCTCGGTGTAGCCGGTCTGCTCGCCGGCCAGGCCGGCCGCCGCGAGCAGGTCACGGCCTTGGTCGGTTTGCGCGCCGAGGGTGACCGCGATGACCGCGACGCAGGCGGTTGCGGCCGCCAGGAGGGTGCTGAAACGTCGCGGCATCTATGTGGAGAATGAAACAGTTGTCGTGAATGTTACAGATGATGTTATATCCGAAATTGGCCGCGTAGGTCATTGAAACGGACCAATCGCCCCGCGAGCCCCCACCCGGATTCGCGGGACCGGCCGGAAGGCCGCCACGAGAAATGGCACGTTCCAAACCGGCCGATGGCACGCTCCAACCACGTCCATTTACCGGCATATGACAACAGAAAGTCGTATGTCGCCGAGGATCCCGCTACTTATCTGGTTCCTCGGCCTGGTAGACCCGCACCCAGTCCACGATCATCTTCGCCGGGAAGGGCGTCGTGTCGTCCGGGTCGCCCACCCAGCCGCCGCCCACCTGCAGGTTCAGGATCAGGTAGAACGGCTTGTCGAACGGCCAGTGCGGGTACCGCGGATACTGCGCGTACGCCTTGCCGTCCACCCACCAGGTGATGCTCTGCGGCGTCCAGTCGACGCCGTAGACGTGGAACCCCGCGTCGAGCCGTTCCGGCAGCCGCAGCCTGCCGCCCCCCTTGCGGCCCTTCGAGTGGGTGTAGGCGCGGACGAGATGGGTCTCGTGGCCGCGGTTCTCCACGATGTCGATCTCGCCGTACGTCGCCGAGTCCACGCTTCCCGCGTCCACCCGCTTGAGCCAGAACGCCGGCCACAGCCCCCGCCCGAGCGGCAGTTTGATCCGTGCCGCGAACCGGCCGTACGTCTGGGCGAAGACGCCCCGCGTCTCGATCCGGGCCGAGCTGTACCGGCAGGGGCCGTACCAGCAGGTGGGCCGGGCCGTGCCCCGGGTCTCGCGCGCGGTGATGACGAGGTGCCCGGCGCCGTCCTGCACGGCGTTGGCCGGCGAGTAGTAGTGCAGGGCCTTGCGCGAGTAGGCGGTGCCGGAGAGGGCGGTCCAGTTGGCCGGCGGGCCGGTGCCGTTGAACTCGTCGTGCCAGCGCGGCCGCCACGTCACGCGGGGCAGGTCGTAGGTCGGCGACGCGACGGTCTGGGACGGCGTCACCGCCGGGCGGGCGGCCGCGTCGGAGCCGGGCAGGCCGGTCAGGCGGCGGGCCCCCACGGTGGTGGCGACCACCACGACGAGGCAGACCGCCCCGGCGATCAGCCAGGGGCGCGGGCGGGCCGGTGCGCCGGGTGCCGTCATCGGCCGGGTGCGTTCGCCGCAGGTCGCACGCCCTGACTTCGTTTCGCCGCGTTTCCCATAAATAATGACCCCGACATGTTCTGTCCTGGCCCGGCAGAGTATCAAGGGCGACCGTAGGGGGCGGCGCACACGCACGGCATGGCCGGGCAACGGAACGGCGGAGACGGACGGGAGAGCCAACGGTGACCGGAGGCGGCTGGGGAGGCGGGGGACCCGACTCCGGCCCAGCGCGGGCCGGCCGCCCCGACGGCCGTCCCGCCGATCGACCCGCCGAGCAGATCAACGCCACGACCGAGCTCACCGAACCGGAAGGTGCCGGGCTGGTGTCGACCGGCCCGGGCTCGGCGGCGGGCTCCTCGCCGAGCGCCCTGCCGATGTTCCTGCACGGGCGGTTCCGTTCGCTGCTGATCGGCGGGATCTCCGTCGTCGTGGCGGGGCTCGTGGCGGTCGGCGTGCTGGTGCTGGGCGACAACGACGGGCCGGGCGCCGCGCTGGCCGCGGACCTGTTCGACGTCGGCCCGCCCGGGCAGGCCGACGGCCGCGAGCTGGAGCTCAACGCGACCGCGGCCCTCGGCTCGACGGTGGTCGTCGCCGGCGGCGCCGACACCGACTCCGGCTACCGCGCCGAGTTCCTCGTGTCCGAGGACGCCGGCCGCACGTTCCGGCGGGCGACGGCGCGCACCACGAAGAGCGAGCCGCCCTCGGCGGGTGAGGTGCCCCGGCTGCTGGCGGCGTCGCCCGGCGGCTGGGTGGCGTTCAGCGACCGCGCCGGCGGCACCGCCGTGTGGACGAGCCCCGACGGCGCCTCCTGGACCCGTCAGCCCGACGCCACGACCGGCCTCGCCTTCGGCCCGCGCGACCGCGTCGAGGCCGTGGCCTGGACCGGCAAGGGCTTCACGGCCGTCGGGCAGACCTCCGAGCGCGGCGACTTCACCGACGCCGCCCCCGTGGTCTGGCTGTCGCGCGACGGGCTGCGCTGGGACCGGCGGAGCGGCTGGCGGCTGCACCCGCCGACCGGCGGCACCCTCGCGCTGACCGACGTCGCCGCCTTGAAGGGGGCGATCGTCGTGCGCGGCGAAAGCTCCATCAAGCCGTACGACATCACGTGGCGCTCGACGGACGGGGGGCAGAGCTGGCAGGCGTTCGCGATTCCCGGCAGCTCGCGCGAGCCCGCGCTGACCCTCGCCGCGACCTCCAGCACCATGATCGCCTTACGGCGGGCCGGGGACCACGCGGAGGTGTACACCTCGCCCGACGCGCAGCACTGGTCGACCGGCCGCGACCTCACCGTGCCGGGGCTGCGCGAAGTGCTCCGGCTGTCCGGCACGTCCCAGGCCGTGGTCGCGGCGATCGGCATCTCGGGTCAGGTGCGGCTGTTCCGCACCACCGACGGCCGCTCGTGGCGGGACGCCGGGTCGGCGCCCATGGGCTCCGACGCCCGGTTCGGCGACGTCACGCCGGTGTCCGACAACGTCGTGCTCGTCGGCGTCGACCACGACGACGAGTTGCTCGCCGTGCGCGACAAGGCCGGGCGGGCGGTGCCCGCCAAGGTGCCCGACGCGGGCAGGATCGGCAAGGTGGTGACCGCGCTCGGCGCCCGCGACGGCAGCGTGGTGGCCGTCGGCGGCGCCAACGGCGACGCCGCGATCTGGACCTCCTCCGACGGGCGGAGCTGGGACCGCGCCCAGGGCCGCGGCTCCGCCTTCACCGGGCCGGGCCGGCAGGGGCTCACCGCCGTCACCGACGGGCCGCACGGCTGGCTCGCCGTGGGGTACGGCGGCAGGGGGCACCGGCAGCCGCTCGTGGTCTCCTCGGCCGACGGCACCACCTGGGCCAAGGAGAGCGACGCGAAGGCGTTCCGGGGGCGGGACGAGCCGGCGGCCTACGGCGTGGCGTCCGACGGGCACGGCTACGTGGTAGTGGGCGAGGACGGCGACAGCGCCGCCGCCTGGTACTCCCCCGACCTGCGCACCTGGGAGCGCGGCATCCCCGCCGGCAACGACAACCTCAGCGGCACGCCGAAGGTCAGGCGCTGGATGCGCTCGGTCGCCGCCGGCAAGTTCGGCTACGTCGCCTCCGGCGGCGTGACCGACCCCGACGCGTACGGCGGCGTCTTCACCCGCCGGCCCACCGTGTGGATCTCGCGGGACGGCCGCAAGTGGGCGCTGGTGCGGCTGCCGATCCCGTCGGGGGTCAACGAGGGCACGCTGCCGTACATCGCGGCCCGCGGCGACACCCTGGTGGCGGCCGGCACCGCCGTCACGGGCGACGGCACCGGCACCGGCACCCTGGCGTACGTCTCCGAGGACGGCGGCCGGTCGTGGCAGTCGATCGCGCTGCCCATCGAGGCCGGCGCGCGGTCGAGCGTCACCGCCGTGATCGCGACTCCGACCGGGTTCGTCGTGGCCGGCACGATCGACCGGCCGGGCGACGTGGTGCTGTGGACCTCGCCCGACGGCCGTACGTGGCGGCGGGAAAGCCCGGAAGGGCCCGGCCTGACCGGCCCCGGCGATCAGCGGCTCACCGGGTTCGCGACGGTCGGCGACGAGCTCGTGGCGGTGGGCTCCACGACCACCGACGACGGTGACCGGCCGACCGTGTGGCGCAGGGCGCTGCGCTCAGGCGACGGCGACGCTCCACAGGCGGGCGGTGGAGTCGCCACAGACACCGGCTAGGGTCTTGCCGTCGGGGCTGAACGCCACCGCCATCACCCAGTCCTCGGCGCCCTTGAGCGTGGTGGTGCAGCGTCCGCTGGCCAGGTCCCAGAGCCGCACCGTCCGGTCGTATCCGGCGCTGGCGATGATCTTCCCACCGGGGGCGAACGCCACCGAGTCGACCCAGCCGTCGTGCCCGGTCAGCACGGCCCGCTGGCGGCGGCGGGGCACGTCCCACAGTCGCACGGTGCGATCCGCGCCCGCGCTCGCCAGGGTCCGCCCGTCGGGGCTGAACGCCACGGCCAGCACCCAGTAGTCATGCCCCCGCAGCTCGGCGAGGGCGTCGCCGGTCACCGGATCCCACAGCCGCACCGTCCGGTCGTATCCGGCGCTGGCGAGGGTGCGGCCGTCGGGGCTGAACGCCACGCCGGCGACCCAGTCGGTGTGCCCGGTGAGGATCGCGGTGCCGGCCCCGGTCTCCGGGTTCCACAGGCGCACCGTCCGGTCGCGGCTCGCCGTGGCCAGCATCGCGCCGTCGTGGTCGAACGTCACCGACGACACCCAGTCCGAGTGCCCGGTCAGCGTGTCCTTCTCCTTCCCGGCGGGCACGCTCCACAGCCGCACGCTGCTGTCGGAGCCGCCCGTCGCGAGCGTCTCGCCGTCGGGGCTGAACGCCACCGCCTGGACGGCGTCGGAGTGGCCGTGCATGGTGGCGATGGTGCGGTGCGTGCCGGCGTCCCACAGCCGGGTGATCTTGTCCTCGCCGCAGGTGGCCAGCCGCTTGCCGTCCGGCGAGAAGGCCACGTCGAAGACGGAGTCGGGCACGTCGCCCGGGTGGGCCGGCTTCGTCGCGGCGACGAACGTGGCCAGCTGCCGCGTGCTGGGCGTGACCGACGGCGGCGGCAGCGTGGGCGACGCGCCCCCGGGCGTCTCCTGCGAGGTGAACGCGAAGTAGAGGCCCGTGCCGATCCCCCCGGCCGCCACGACGCCGAGCGCCGCCCCGAGCACCGTACGCCGGGACAGCGGCCGCCCGAGCACCCCACCGGGCGACGCGCCCGGGACCGGCCCGGGTAAGGACCCCGAGGCGGGCCCGTGTGCGGGCTCGGCGATCGTCGGCGGATCCGGCCGAGCCTGCGCGGCCGGCTGAGCCTGCGCCGCCGGCCCGGCCGGCGGAGCCATCGGCCCGGCCGGCGGCGGGGCCGAGATCGCGTGCGCCCCGCCCCGCACCACGCCCGGAGCCGCCCGGCCCCCCGGGTCGGAGGTGAGCCCGGGCACGCCGTGGCCGAGCAGGACGAACAGCGCGCCCGTGGCCGTCGGCCGGTCCTCGGCCCGCTTGTTCAGGCACGCGACCACCAGCGTGCGCACCGGCTCGGTGAGCGGCGGCAGGTCCGGCTCCTCGTGCAGGATCCGGTGGAAGACCGCCGGGATGCTGTCCCGGCCGAACGGCGGCCGCCCGCTCGCGGCGTACACCATCGTGGCGGCCCAGCTGAACATGTCCGAGGCCGCCGTCACCTTGGCGCCGGTGAAATGCTCGGGCGCCATGAACGTCGGCGTGCCGACGATCTCACTGGTGTTCGTGATGGCGCTGTTGGTCATGGCCGAGTCGATCACCCGGGCCAGCCCGAAGTCGATCACCCGGGGCCCGTCCGAGCCGCAGATCACGTTGCTGGGCTTGAAGTCGCGGTGCACGACCCCGGCCTGGTGGATCGCCGCCAGCGCCGTGACCGTCGCCACGGCCAGCCGCTCCAGCGCGTCGGGGTCGCGGGGACCCTGCTCGGTGATCAGCCTGCTCAGCGAGATGCCCTCGACGTACTCACTGACCACGTACGGCCGGTCGCCGCTGGTGTCGGCGTCGAGCACCCGGGCCGTGCAGAACTGGCGGACCTGCCGCGCCGCGGCGATCTCCCGCAGGAACCGCTCCCGCGCCTGCGGCTCCTCCGACAGGCGGGCGTGCAGCATCTTGACGGCGACGGGCTGGCCGGTGGGCGACTCCCCCAGGTACACCACACCCTGGCCGCCCGACCCCAGGCATCCCGTGAGCCGATACGGCCCCACCTCTCGCGGGTCGCTCGGCCGGAGAGGACTAGGCACGCGTACCGTCCTTTAGGCACAGAAGGCTGAAGGATCTTCATTTATAACGACCTGCAGCGTTAAAGGGTACTCCCCCAGCCTCCCACCGGCCGAACGCAATACGGTAGGGGGGTACGGTGTTAAACTAGGGGAGGCGAACGAGGCGGGAGGTGCGAGATGGCCGGCTACAGCGCAGACAAGCAGCACCACACGCTGCGGCTGCGCAGGATCGAGGGG
The DNA here is from genome assembly GCA_044507605.1 of Actinomycetales bacterium. Taxonomy (GTDB): domain Bacteria; phylum Actinomycetota; class Actinomycetes; order Streptosporangiales; family Streptosporangiaceae; genus Thermopolyspora. Next base: position 32,901 of record JBIQJI010000032.1, read on the forward strand.
CAGATCCGCGGAATCGAGCGCATGGTCGACGACGACCAGTACTGCATCGACATCCTCACCCAGGTGTCCGCGGCCACGAGCGCGCTGCGCTCCTTCGCGCTGTCGCTCCTGGAGCAGCATCTGGCCCACTGCGTCGCCGAGGCCGCCCGCCAGGGCGGTCCCGAGGCCGACGCGAAGGTCAAGGAGGCCACCGACGCCATCGCGCGCCTCGTCCGCTCCTGATCCGACCACGCCGAGCCGAGGGGAGACCCCTATGAGCACCGCCACCTACACCGTCACCGGCATGACCTGCGGCCACTGCGTCAGCTCCGTCAAGGAAGAGGTGAGCGAGGTCCCCGGCGTCACCTCCGTCGACGTCGACCTCGACAGCGGCCGCCTCACCGTCGAAAGCGACTCCCCCATCGAGCCGGCCACGATCGTCGCCGCCGTCGAGGAGGCCGGCTACCACGTGGCCGACACCGCGACCGGCTCCTGAGCGGGCCGCGCACCCCTCACCCGCAGACGACCCACGCGAGGACGCCACGGAGGTGCTCCGCCACGGGGGCGCCGGAGCACCTCCCCGCGGCCCCTCGCGCGACGCCTGCGGTTCTGCCATGCTGGGCGGTCGCATGAACACCTCGAACCGCCTGGCCGCCTTCGGCCTCGAATTGATCGACATCCACGACCGTCTCCGCGAAGAACTCGACCGGCTGCGCGAGAACCTGCGATCCACCTCGGCACGCCCCCGCGACCTGCGCCTGCACTGCCTGTCCTTCTGCACGGCCCTGACCCGCCACCACACCGGCGAGGACGCCACCGCCTTCCCCACCCTGGCGGATCGCTACCCGGACCTCGCCCCCATCCTGGACAAACTCCGCCAGGACCACGCCATGATGGACTCCATCCTGACCCGGGTCACCGAACTGACCGGCTCCCTCGGCCCCCACCCCGAGCCGGCGGACCTCCACCGCGCGCAGCGCGAACTGGACGGCCTGGCCGCCATCATGGAATCCCACTTCGCCTTCGAAGAACGCGAAATCGTCACGGCCCTCAACGACCTGAACCACCCCGCCTGGCACCGCGACCCCCCGCCCTTCCTCACCTACGACGAAACCCCCTGAACCCGCCACGCCGAGCCCTGGCCGCCGATGACGCGGCACGGGCCGACCGGGCCGCTATCGCGCGAGCCGTGCCGCGTAGCGGCGGCGCAGGGTCTCGGTGCGTTCGGTGGGCCAGGGGCAGCCGGAGCAGCGAGCTGCTAATTTGGCTTCAGTTAGCAGTTAATTGGCTGCTAACTGGAGTAGGATTAGCACATGAGGCTTCCCAAGCCGCCTCCGTCCACGACCGAGATCCTGGGGGCCGTGGCCCGGGACGGCGGGCCCGGCAAGCTCGCCCGGCTGCTCGATCTGGTGTCGATCGTCGGCTCAGAGAGCTACCTGCCGTGGGACGAGCTGCGGTGGCGTCCGACGCCTGACGGGCTGAGCCATGAGGAGTGGTGGCTCACGACGAAGCTGGCCAGGCATGGTATGCAGCGGGAACTCCCCCTGGTCGACGTCGACGGCAGGCACTTCACCTATGCCCTTCCCGACGAGGTGCTGCGTGGCATCGAGAACGTCGACAAGCAGACGAGCGGACGCATCGGCGCACCGCATCCGGTGACGCATGACGCGCCCTCGCGGGCCCGCTACATCGTGAACTCGTTGATCGAGGAAGCGATCACGTCGAGTCAGCTGGAGGGGGCGTCAACGACTCGGCAGGTCGCCAAGGAGATGTTGCGCACGGGCCGGCGGCCTCGCACAAAAGACGAACTGATGATCCTGAACAACTTTCAGGCGATGCAGAAAGTAGGTGAGCTGCGGCACGAGAAACTGACCCCTGCCCTGATCGCTGAGTTTCATCGGATGGTGACCCACGGAACGCTCGACGACGAGGGCATGGCCGGGCGGATGCAGCTGCCCGGTGAGCAGCGGGTGGTCGTGGCCGACAACGTCGGAAACGTCCTGCACAGCCCTCCTCCCGCCGCTCAGCTCCCCGAGCGCATCGAGGCGTTGTGCGCCTTCGCGAACGGCGACGCCGACCAGGCCTACGTACCACCTGTGGTGCGCGCCATCGTCATCCACTTCATGCTGGCCTATGATCATCCCTTCGTCGACGGGAACGGTCGCACGGCGAGGGTGCTCTTCTACTGGTCCATGCTGAACCAGGATTACTGGTTGACCGAGTTCCTCTCGATCTCCCGGCTGATCAAACGAGCGCAGGCCAAGTATGCCCGTGCCTTCCTCAGCTGTGAGCAGGACGAAGGCGACCTTACGTACTTCCTCATCCACCAGCTTCGCGTCATTCAGCGGGCCATCGAGGACCTGTACGAGTACCTTGATCGCAAGGCTCGCGAGATACGTGATCTGCAGCGGTCGCTGGCGAACTTGGCGGACCGGTTCAACCATCGGCAGATCGCGTTGATCCAGCACGCGATCAAGCATCCGGACGCCGAGTACACCGTGAAATCACATGCCGTCAGCCACAACGTGGTCCCCCAGACCGCACGCACGGATCTCCAGAGCCTGGAAAAGCAGGGCATGCTCCGCAGAGTCAAGACGGGCCGTGGTTTCGCCTGGACGCCCGACATCCGCCCGGACGAGCTGAAAGAGCGCACATCCCAGCCGGGCGGTCATGGCATCGCCCGGTAGTGCGCGACCCGGCCGTCCGTGGCGGGGCGGCTCTCCCGGCGGGGAGCCGACATCGGACGGTGCGCCCGGCCCGATCGACGCCAGGAACACACCGTCGGTACGGGCGATCCCCGGGGTCAGAGCTAATTCTGGCGCGGTTAGCAGCTAATTGGCTGCTAACCGGAGCCAAATTGGCTGCTCGGCCGACTGGCCGCTGCTCGCAGGGGCGGTCTCGTCACGGGTCATGGCCCCGGGTGGGGTCACCAGGTCGGCACGGTCGGGCTCGCGTCGATGGAACTGCCTGCTCCCGGTCAGGTCGTGCCGGGGTCCGGGGGGACGGCCGGGGTGCGGTCGATGGCCGGGGTGCGGTCCGGGGTGGGGTCTGGGGGCGGGGGGAGGGGGGGGGGGGGCCCGGGGGGGGGTGGGGGGGGGGGGAGGAGGCGGGTGGTGAGGTCGGGCAGGGCGACCGTGCCGGCCGCTATGGCGGCGTAGAGGTCCTCCAGGGTGTGGTGGCCGAGGTGGACGCAGGCGTCGAGGACGGTGCCGTCGGCCTCCAGTTCCAGCAGGTCGACGCCGGCGGCCGACAGGGCGTCGACGACCATGTCGCGGCCGGTGCGGGCGGCCTGCTCGATGCGGCGCTCGGTGAGGCGGCGCTGGATGTGGACGCGGGCGTGGCCGGTGCGGGTGGCGCGCAGCCAGGTCTCGGAGGGGCCGGAGTCGGGGTCGGAGTCGGTGAGGATCTGCACGACCTGGCCGTCGCCGAGGGCCGCGGCGAGCGGCACCAGGCGGTCGTTGATGACGGCGCCGATGGCGTGATGCCCGAGGTCGGGGTCGACGGCGTACGCGAAGTCGATGGCGGTCGCCCCGCGGGGCAGCGGCACCGGGCGCCCGCCGGGGGTGAACGTGACCATGCCGCCGCCGCGCAGGTCGACGCGGACGCTGTCGAGGAACTCCGACGAGGGCGCGTGCGACTGCCAGGCCAGCAGGTTGCGCAGCCACTGCAGGTCGGGGCGGCTGGCGGCCTCGCGGGGCGTGCGGCCCGTCGTGCCGGCCGCCTCGCTGATCTGCGCGATGATGCCGTACTCCGCGACCCGATGCATGCGGGGGGTGCGGATCACGACCTCCAGGATGTCGCCTTCGGGGGTGAGCACCGTGGTGTGCAGCGAGCGGTACATGTTGTACTTCGGCAGCGCCACGTGGTCTTTCATGCGGCCGGGCAGCGGCCGCCACAGGCCGTGGATCACGCCGAGGGCGACGTAACAGTCGGCCTCGGTGCCGTCGACGAGCACGGTGACCCGGGTCGCGTCGCCGGCGCGCAGGGTCGGATCGTCGGCCATCGGGTCGAGCCGGTCGCGGTGCAGCGAGAACAGGTGCCGGTCGCGGGTCAGCACCTCGGTGCGCAGCTTCGCCTCGGCCAGGGTCGCGCGCAGCCGCACCATCAGCGGGCCGAGTTGCGCGGCCCGTACGTCGGCGGTCGCCGCCATGGCGGCGCGGGTGCGTTCGTAGTCGCGCGGGTTGAGGGTGGCGAAGGCCAGGTCCTCCATCTCCCGTTTGATCACGTAGATGCCGAGCCGGTCGGCCAGGGGCACCAGCAGCTCCTGCGACGCGCGGGCGATGCGTTCGCGTTTTTCGCGCTTGGGGTGGAACCGTAACGTGCGCAGGTTGTGCACCCGGTCGGCCAGTTTGATGACCAGGACGCGCAGGTCGTCGGCCGCGAGCAGGATCATCTTGCGGAACGTCTCGGCCTCGGCCCGGTCGCCCCACTTGGCGCCGTCGAGTTTGGTGACGCCGTCGACCAGCACCGCCACCTCGTCGCCGAACTCCGCCCGCACCTGGCTCAGCGTGAGGTCGGTGTCCTCGACCGTGTCGTGCAGGAGGGCGGCGACGAGGGTCGTGGTGTCGAGGCCGAGCTCGGCGAGCATCATCGCCACGGCCAGCGGGTGCGTCACGTACGGCGCGCCCGACTTGCGGAACTGGCCCCGATGGCACCGCTCGGCCACGCTGTAGGCGCGGCGCAGCGTCGCCACGTCGGCTTTGCGGAACCTCGCGGTGTGCGCCGCGATCAGCGGCCCCGCCGCGACGCACGGGTCGGGGTGGCCCGCCAGGACCGCCCGCCCCACCGACCGGCCCGGCCTCCCCTGTCTCTGGTCGTTCATGCGCAGCGCCACCTTCCCTGCCACGACGCCTGGGCGTCACGACGGCGATCACGCACGAGAGCCTGCCATGCTTACTCTCCACAGAATCGAGAAAATCCTTGTGCTCGTCCATCCCCGAGGTCGAGTTATGGCAAAAACCGTTCGCCGCGGGCCGGGGCGGATTGGCATGCTCAGGGGCGATGGCGGGATCGACGACGAGCCGGCCGGGCGCGCCCGCGCCGGTCTGCGAGTAGTGGCGCCGCCCGGGAAGCGGCGCGGGTGGCGGAGGGTGCGGTGAGCGTGGGCCGGGGCATCCCGTACGACCGGGTGCCGGTCAGGCCGGCCGAGGTGGCCGGGCGGGTCGGCGCGGTGCGCGAGTGGGTCGCGGGCCTGCCCGAGACCATCGGCGAGCTGGCCGAGCGGTGGGCGCTGCGCGTGGGAGAGCCGTACGAGCCGGGCGGCGAGTGCGCCTGGGTGGCCCCGGCCTGGGACGCGCGGGGCACCGAGCTGGTGCTGAAGGTGGGGTGGCGGCACCCTGAGGCCGAGCACGAGGCCGACGCGCTGCGGCTGTGGAACGGCCGGGGCGCGGTGCGCCTGCACGCGGCGCACGCATCCGGTTCGACGAGCGCCCTGCTGCTCGAACGGTGCGTCCCCGGCACGACGCTCGGCGCGTCGCTGCCGGAGCAGGAGCGGCATCCGGTCGTCGCCGACCTGCTGTGCACTCTGTGGACGACCCCGCCGCCGGGGCACCCGTTCCGTCCCCTGCGGGAGATGTGCGAGATGTGGGCCGACGGGTTCGAGGCCGCCTTGCCCGGCGCCCGCATCGACCCCGGCCTGGCCCGCGAAGCCCTCACGATTTTCCGGACATTCCCTGAAAGTTGCAGCGTCGAGGTCCTGCTCTGCACCGACCTGCACGCCGGCAACATACTCGCGTCCCGCCGCGACCCCTGGCTGGCCGTCGACCCCAAGCCGTACGTCGGCGACCCCGCCTACGACGTCACCCAGCACATGCTCAACTGCGACAAACAACTCCTCGCCGACCCCATCGGCCTCACCCACCGCATGGCCGACCTGCTCGGCCTCGACCCGGCCCGCGTCAGAGCCTGGCAGTTCGCCCGCTGCGTCATGGAATCCAGGCACGACCGGACCCGCTACGAGACCGCCCTCCGCCTCGCACCCTGACACCGGCGACACCACGGCCGCCCTGTGCCGCGCGCGAGGCGGGCGGCCGCGGCTGGCAACAGGCGAAATGCTGAGATAGACCGGAACTCAGGGGAACGGTGACCGATAGCTGTCCGTTGCGTATCGATCACCTTTCGCACGATGTCGGGGGAAGCCATGGACGACGGCGACGAGCACGGTGTCAGCCTGCCGACCTTCGAGATGCTGGACCCGGCACCGGTGGGCATCGCCATCACCCGGGGCCCCGATCACCATCTGCTCTACGCCAACCCCAGGTACCGGGACCTGTTCGGCGACCTGCCGCTGGGCGTCCCCCTCCGGGAGGCGTTCGCCGGGCTCGCCGACAAGGATCGCCTGCAGCAGTTCGACAAGGTGATCGCGGGCGAAAGCCCGATCGTCCGCACCAACATGCCCGGAGACCCCACCATGGTGACGCCGGCCGGGCAGCGGCGCATCTTCACCTCCAGCCTGTCGCGCATCACCTTCCCCGACGGCGTGCCCGGCGTGCTCGTGATGGCCCTTGAGGTCACCGACGAGATCAACGCGGCCCAGCGGATACCTCGGCTCCTCGACCAATACCGCCGCGTCCTGCGCCGGTACGAAAGCCTCATCCAGGTCAGCGGGCAGATTCTCTGGGTGACCGACCCGGAGGGCAACGTGGTGGAACGCAGCCCGGAATGGGAGCGGGTGACCGGCCAGACCTGGGAGGAGTTCCGCGGCGGCGACTGGCTGCGCGCCGTCCACCCCGACGATCGCGCAGCGCTAGAGGAGTCGTGGTCCCGCGCTCTCAGGCAGACCCCCGACACCTGGGAGCACATCTACCGCCTGCGCACCGCGAACGGTGAATACCGGCACTTCCAGGATCGCGCCGTGGCCATCCGGGAGGACGGCCGGGTCGTCGAGTGGGTGGGCACCTGCACCGACATCGAGGACCGATGGCAGCGGCGACGCCGGCGGCGTCTCGTCGAACGTGCCACCGAGGCCATGACGAGCGGGGAAAGCCTCGAAGAGATGCTGGGCGAGCTCACCCGCATCATCGTGCCCGAACTGGCCGACGGCTGCACCGTCCACCTGGTCACCGACCTGGCCCAAGGCATGGGAGGCGGGCCGTCGCTGGTCGTCGAACGTGTCGCCGCGGCCGTGGCACCCGGCCTGCCGCCCATGCCGGTCATCGGCGCGCAGCGGCTGGCGCAGCAGAGCGGCTTCGTCGAAGCCGTCAGGCACGGCCGGCCGGTCGTCAGGACGTTTCCACCGGGCTCGCCGCCGGACGAGCTCGCGCCATCGGGCAAACAGGAGTGGCTGCGGGCCAGCCGCGCCAACAGCGTGGCCGTGCTCCCCGTGTCGATCAACGGTACGGTCATCGCCGTGATCATGGCCGCCACCTGCGGCCGGCGCCCACCCCTCGAACAACACGGCTTGGACCTGCTGCGGGGCACGTTCGAGCAGGCCCACGACGCGCTGCGCAACGCGATGCGCTTCCAGCAGGCCCGACGCATCGCCTTCGCCATGCAGCACAGCCTGCTCGCGGAGCCGCCCAAGGTCCCCGGCCTCGACATCGTCGCCCGCTACCGGCCCAGCTTCGCCGCCGCCGAAGTGGGCGGCGACTGGTACGACTCCTTCATTCTGCCCGACGGCACCACCGCGGTCGTCATCGGCGACGTGGCCGGCCACGACCTGCGCGCGGCCGTCGCGATGGGCCGGATCCGCAACATGCTCCGCGGCCTGATCGTCGACCGCGACGAGCCCCCAGGAGACGTCCTGGCCCGGCTCAGCAGGGCGACCACGACGCTCTACATCGAAGAGACCGCCACCTGCGCCCTGGCCAAGGTCGAACGCCACGACGGCGGCGCGGACCTCCACTACTCGCTCGCCGGCCACCCACCGCCGCTCCTGGTCACCGAAGACGGCGAGTGCCATTTCCTCGAATCGGCCACCAACCCGCTGCTGGGCGTCCCGTGCCCGCAGCCCTTCGTCTCCGCGCGCGAGCCGCTGCCCCCGCACAGCACCGTGCTGTTCTACACCGACGGCCTGCTGGAACGACCGGACGAAGACCTCGGCGAAGGCCTCGCCCGCCTGTGCGACCAGGCCGGCGCACAGGCCCGCGCACCCCTGTCGGACCTCTGCGACGACCTGCTGGACAGCATGCCCATGTCCCAGGCCGACGACATCGCCATGATCGCCATCCGCTTCACCGGCACCGACACGCCGGATACCGATGGCCAGGCCGCCGACCGGCCGAAAAGCCGAGCGGCCGAGTAGCCGGATAGCAGGGTAGCCGGGTAGCCGGTCGACCAGGCCCCCGAGGTCCTGGCGGTCCCGCCGAAATCGGCGCGCACGAACGTGCCACGGATCGCAGAATGGACGGGCGGAGCCCATGGCGCGACCGAGGGGGTGAGGGTGGCCACGGCACGGCCGTCCAGGCGGAATCCCAGCGCGACCGAAAAGCACAAGCGGCCCCCGACACCGACCCCGGCACCCCCGCCCGAACCCACCGAACCCACGGGGCGCACGGGGCCCACTGGGCCCACAGTACCCGCCGGGTCTGCCGGACACACCGAACCCGCCGGACCCACCGAAGCCGCCTGGTCTGCTGCACCCACCGGAGCGGCCGGGGCGGCCGAGCCGGCCAAGTCCACCAAGTCCGCCGAGTCCGCCGGAGGTGTCACGCCCTCGCCGGGGCGTGGGATCGGGGCCTCGCGGCGGGGGCGCGCGTGGCCGGGCAAAGGCTGGGCGGTGACGGCGCTGGTGGCGCTGGTGGCCGGGGGGTTGCTCGCGGTCGCCGGGGTGCCGCTCGGGGTGTACGAGCCGCTGGCCTGCGCGGCCCTTGACGTCGGGTGCGCACCGGGGCGGCCGGGGGGCGAGCTGCCCTCGCTGCACCGGCTGGGGCTGATGGAGGCCACCACGGCCGGCGGTTACCTGTCCCTCGGCGACTCCTACTCTTCGGGCGAGGGCGCCTACGACGACGCGGACAAGCGTTCGCCGCTGAACCAGGGGGCGGCGCCGTGCCGCCGATCGCACCATTCGTACGCGCCGCTGGTGGCCTCCGCGTACCCGTTCGCCGACGCGCCCCAGTTCTGGGCGTGCAGTGGCGAGACCACGGCCGACATGGCTCGGGGGCGGTTGGGAGACGCGCCGCAGCTCGACCGGGTCACGCCGAAGGCCAGCCTGGTGACGCTGAGCCTGGGCGGCAACGACGCCGGGTTCGCCGAGGTGCTGACGAACTGCATCGCGAAGCTGCCCGGCACCTCCGACTGTGTCGACCAGGACGCCGAGGTCAGGGCCCGCATCAAGCGGCTGGCGGGCGACCTGCGCGAGGTGCTCAGGCAGATCCGGGCCCGCTCACCGGAGGCGCGGATCATCGTGGTGGGTTATCCGAGGCCGTTCCCGCGCACCCCTGACCGCACGGCGAGCCTCACGCTGGGCGAGGGCGACCAGCGCTGGCTGAACAGCATGACGCGGCTGCTCGACGACACCATCGGCGGGGTGGTGCGCGACCTGGACTGGTGGGTGGCGGCGTTCGGCGGCACGGGCAGCGTGGAGTTCGTCGACGCCTACGACGCGTTCGACGGTCACGAGGTCGGCACCGCCGACCCGTACGTGAACGGCCTGATGCTGCACTGTTGCGGCGTGTCGGTCGACACCCACAGCTACCATCCCACCGCCAAGGGCTGCCGGCGGCTGGGCGAGCTGACGAACCGCCAGATCGCCGCCGGCCCCGGCCGTCCGCTCAACAACGTCCGCGTCGTGACACGGTGACCGCCGACGCGCCGGGCGGGGACCGGCGGTCCCGACGAACGGCCGGCGACAGGCGCGGAGATCCGGCGACCCGGACGCGAGGCCTGCGACCCGGGAGGGCGGGTCGGCGGTCGCGAGGGGTCAGGGGGAGCCGAGGCTCCATGCTCGCAGGATGCGGCTCTCCTCCGACAGGACGGCGATCGGGCGGCCGGTGAGTTCGGCCACGGTCAGTGCGAGGGGATTGCCGCCGCCCGGCACCTCGTCGATGGTCACGCCGTTGGTGAGGTTCCACAGCCGCAGGGTCTGGTCGCCGCCGTAGGGGCGGTGGACCACGGCGGCGACGGGTACGCCGTCGAGATCGGTGACGGCCACGGCGGCGGTGAAGCGGTCGTCGGGGCTGATGTCGCTGAAGCTCCACTTGCCGCGGCGTTTGCCGGTGGTCAGGTCGTAGACGCGCAGCGTGGCGTCCAGGTGGGTGGACACGACGACGGGGCGGTCGTCGATCCGGCCGCAGGCCAGCCGCTCGATGCCGCCGTTCAGGCCGAGGGAGTATGTGCGCAGCAGGGTGCCGGTCCGTACCTTCCACAGCCGGAGGCGGCCCTTGTTGTCGCCGGTGACCAGCACGTCGTCGTACTCGATGCGGCCGAACGCCAGCCCGTTGACGCCCTGGAAGTGGCCGGTGAACTTTTTGCCGATCTGTTCGCCGGTGACGATGTTCCAGAACCGTACGACGCTCGTGAGGTCCTTCATGGGGTCGTACCGCTGGGAGACCGCGACGGGCGTGCCGGAGAGGGTCACCGCGATGATGGGGTCGGCGGCCTTGTGCGAGGCGACCCGCTCGCCTTCCAGGGTCGATATCCGGTACGTCCCGTCGGCGTGCCCGGAGGCGACCATGCGGCTGCCGCCGATCTCGCCCACCGCCACGGCGTCCGCCGCTCCGGCGGCGGTGTGCACCTCCCGGGCGCCGGCGCCGCTGTCGAGGTCCCACGCGACCACCTGCCCTTTGGCGCCGCCGCAGACGACGAGGCCGCCGAACGCGGCCAGCGCGACGGGCGCGCCGTGCTTGGCGGGCAGCTTCACGGGGTCGGTGACCGGCGTGCCGAGGCCGCCGGTCGGGACGGCGACCGTGGGGGTGGCCGCCGGTGTGGTGGTCGCCGTCGACGGTGCCGGGGTGGACGTTCCGGACGGCGTCGGGGAGGTGGTGGGCGGGCCCGAGGCGGACCCCGAGGTGGCCGGGGTGGGGGTGGCGGACGGCGTGTGCGTGAGGGCGTCGCCGTGTCCCTCCCCCGCCCGCCAGATGGCCACGCCGGTGGCGCCGGCGGCGACCACCGCCGACACGCCCGCGAGCAGCGTCCTGCGGGTCATCGCACGGTCGCGCCGCGGCTGGGTGTCATCGTCGCCCGTCGGTCCCGCCCCGGCCACCTGCCCGGGGCCGGTCGCCTCCCCGGAGCCGACCGGCTGCCCAGGCCCGACCGGCCGGCCGAGGGCGATCGGTCGCCCGGGGCCTGGTGCCTGCCTGGGCGTGGGGGAGGCAGGTGATGGGACTGGCCGGCCGGTCAGCCGGAGCAGCAGGGTGTCTGGGGTCGGGCGGGACGCCGGGTCTTTGGCCAGGCACTGTTCGATCGGGTTCACCAGGTGGGGCGGCACGCCGGTGAGGTCGGGGGTGCCGTTCAGGATGCCGTTGAGCACGGCCGGGACGCCGTTGCCCGGGAAGGGGGTGCGGGCGGTGGCCGCGAACACCATCGTGCCGGCCCAGCTGAACAGGTCGGACGCCGGGCCGATCTCGTCGCCTTTGATCTGTTCGGGCGACATGTACGCCGGCGTGCCGATCGGCCCTGACACCATGGTCGTCGCGTCGAGGGCTTTGGCGATGCCGAAGTCGATGACGATGGGCCCTTCGGGGCCCATGAGGACGTTGGCCGGTTTGAAGTCGCGGTGCACGATTCCGGCTCGGTGGATGGCGGCGAGCGCCGTCAGCGTGGCGATCGCCACCCGGTCCAGTCCGCCTCCGGAGCGCGGTCCCGACGTCTGGACCAGTTCGGCGAGCGTGTCTCCGGTGACGAATTCGCTGACGATGTAGGGTCGCTCGGCGTGCGTTCCGACGTCGAGCACGGCGGCCGTGCAGAAGGCCGCGACCCGCCGGGTCGCCTCGACTTCCTGGAGGAAGCGCCGCCTGATGTTCTTGTCGCCGCTCAGGTGGCCGTGCAGGAGTTTGATGGCGACGTGCCGCCCCTGTCCGTCGGCCCCCTGGTAGACGACTCCTTGGCCGCCTGCCCCGAGTACCCCCAGCAGCCGGTAGCCGCCGATCAGTTCCGGATCATCGGGGCGAAGCGGTCGTACGTCCCCCATCCCACTCCCCTCTGGCTCGGCGAACCACACCATAGGTGCGTTCTGTTCGGTGCCGGAAGAGCGGGCCGATCACCGCCATCGAACCGAGACCGGCCCTCGCCCGCCCCGCTCGGGGAACGGCGAGGGCCGATGATCTAGCGGTTGACGCAGCGCGAACCGTTGAGGGTGAACACCGTCGGATCCGGGCTGGGGCTCGGGCCCGAGCCGGACTGGATGCCGTTGAAGCCGATCTGCACGGTGGCGCCCGGCCCGAGCTGCCCGTTCCACGGCATGTTGGTGGCCGTGACGTGGGTCTGCTGCTGGGCCCAGACGGCGTTCCAGCCTTGGCCGACCTGCTGACCGGGGGCCAGGTCGAACGCGAGCGTCCATCCGTCGATCGGCTCCGAGCCGACGTTGGTGATCTCCAGCCAGACGCTCATTCCGGAGCCCCACGAGGACGACTCGTACGTCACCGCGCACTGCCCCGCGCTGGGCGTCGGCGTCGGCGTGGGGGTGGGTGTCGGCGTGGGGACGGGCAGGCCTTGCCGGGCGAGCACCGACACCGGGGCGGACGGCGCGCTCAGGTTCCCGGCGGCGTCCTTGGCGACCACGACGTAGATGTAGGTCTGGCCGGTGACCAGGTTGCTCTCGGTGAAGCTGGTCCACGTCGTGGAGCCCACCTTCAGGTAGCCGGTCGCGGTCTCGCGGTACACGTCGTAGCCGGTGACCGCCACGTTGTCGGTCGCGGCCGTCCAGCAGAACGCCGTGCCGGGGAAGTCGGCGATGCAGTAGTCGCGCAAACCCGTCGGCGGGCTCGGCGGGGTGGTGTCGCCGGGCGTGGGGGTCGGGGTCGAGGTCGGCATCGCGCCGGTGGTCGCGTTGGCGCTGAACAGGGCCGACGGCGCGCTGACGTTTCCGGCGGCGTCGGTGGCGACGATGTAGAAGGTGTAGAGGCGGCCGCGTTCGCCCGAGATGATGGCCGGGCTGGTCGCCCCGGTCTTCACCCGCGTGAAGCCGGTCGCGCCCAGCTGGTAGATGTCGTAGCCGGTGACTCCGACGTCGTCGGTGGAGGGCTCCCAGCAGATGCCGACGTATCCGACGGTGCCGCCGTACGGCACGGGCGGTGGGCAGGGGGTGAGGCCTGTCGGCCTGCTCGGCGGGGTCGTGTCCGCGTCGGCCTGCGCCGGGGCCATGCCGGCCACCACGACCAGGCCGAGTAGCGCCGCGACCAGCATGCCCCAGATCGTCGTCCTGGCAGCTCGCATGATCCACCTCTTAGGGAAGAAGCCCGTCGCGCCGATCGTCCGAGCCTTCACGAATCAGGTCAAAGCCCGCTTCCAAGCGCCGTCCATCGCCGCAGCTCCGCCCGCCACCTGCGTGTATGTTTCAGCGCCACCACCAGAGCCCCGCTGCGTGCCGGCCATGGGCGTGCGATCGTGCCGGCATCGGCTGCGGGTTTCCGGCTCGGCTCCGTCACTCGCGACGCGAGGGCCGCGAGAGGGTCGAGCGCGGCATGTCGTTCGCGAGACGCCCGATCGTCCCGCCGGGCGTCGGGCGCATCGGTGGCCGCCGGGCGCCGGGGTGTGTCAGTCGCGTACGGCGATCCAGCCGACGCCGTCTTCGTCGTAGTCGGGCTGGTCGCCGACGGCGATGAGGTGGGTGCCGCCCGGTACGGTGGCCAGGTCGGTGACGGCGCCGGGCAGGCCCTTGGGGATGCGGTCCCGGGTCCAGCGGCCGTCGGCGTAGTGGAGGATCGACACCTGGGGCTGGGTGGCGGCCCAGAAGCCGCCGTGGCCGTCGGCGGCGACGGCGCTGAACGAGCCGGCGTAGGCGCGGCCGGGGCGGTCGTTCTTGGCGGGGACGGGCACGGAGGTCCAGCGGGTGCCGTCGTATCTCAGCGCGACGGCGTCGGCGCGGCGCGTGCCCTGAAGGGTGCCGACCGCCCACACCTCGGTGGGCGAGACCGCGTCGACGTCCAGCAGCACCAGCCGCGGACGGTCGCCGGGCCACTGCGGGCCCGGCACGCCGAGCGGAGGGAACGCCGCGTCGCCGAAGGTCGACGTGGTCCACCGCCGCCCGTCCCAGTGCAGGATCGAGGCGCCGCCGACCGCCCACACGTCGTCGGGGCCGGTGGCGCTCATCGCCCGGATGGACGCGACGCCGGCGGGCCGCCATTCCCGGGACCATCGGCCGCCGGACCATCGGGCGAGGTAGGCGCCGGGCCGATCGTCGAGGGTGGCGCCGCCCACCCACACATCGCCCGGGGCGGCGGCGACGGCGGCGCGGGGGCGGCGCCGGCTCTGGCCGCCCATGCTCGTCCAGGCGGAGCCGGTCCACCGCCACGCGTGGGCCTCGTGGTCGAACGTCCACACTTCGCCGGGGGAGGTGGCGGTCACGGCCATGAGGTAGCCCGCCTGGCCGGGGGGCGGGGCGTCCCGCCAGCGGACGCCGTCCCACCGTTTCACGGACGGAGCGCCCTCATCGTGGGAGCCTACCGCCCAGGCTTCGCGCGGGCCGGTCACCTCGACGTCTTTCAGGCCACCGCCCCACCCGCTGTCGCCGCCCGACCTCCAGACGGCGGCGACGTCGGTGACGGGTTTCGCCCAGGCCCGCGGTGCCGGCGTGCCCGTCGCAAGCCGGGAGGAGGACGGAGAGGAGGACGGCGAGGCCGGCCGTGCGGGGGACGGCGTGGCTTGACCGTTGCGCGGGGAGGCGGAGGACGCGCCGCTTCCGCCCTCTCCGGGAGGCGCGGTGGCGGGCTTCGCGGCGGACGCGGAACACCCCGCCGTCGCCACCGTCATCATCGCGATCGCGGCCATCGCGGCCCTTGCCCGCATTCGCGGAAGTATAGGGCCCGGCAATCGACGCGTCGGGCGATTCGCCCCCGGCAGCGGACGACGGGACCTGCGCTTGTGCGCATGTACCCCGAGGGCGGGGCGGTCGGCCTGCGCCCGAAATCGTCGACCGCCAGGCCCTGGGCCGTGGTCAGCGGCCGTGGTCAGCGGCCTTGTCAGCGGACCGGGGCGGCGGGCGGAGAGGCGGCCCGGGCGAGCGCGGCGGCGCCCAGCACCCCCGCGCGCATGCCGAGGGTGGAGACGCGCACGTGGGGCGGGGGACGGAACGTCAGGGCGGCGGCCAGACGGGTGCGGAGCGGGGCGAGCAGGAGATCGCCGCTCTCGGCCAGGCCGCCGGCGATGACGATCGCGGCGGGGTCGAGGATCAGGGTGTAGGTGGCCAGGGCCAGAGCCAGGGTGTCGATCGCGCCGGCCCACACGCGGGCCGCCCGCGGGTCGCCGGCCGCGACGGCGCGGGCGACCTCGGCGGCCGACGGCACCCCGTAGTCGGCGGCGATCGCGGACGCCGAGGAGTAGGCGGCCAGGCAGCCGCTCTGGCCGCACGGGCAGGGCCGGCCGCCCGGGTGCACCGGGATGTGGCCGATCTGGCCGCTCAGCGTCGTCGCGTACGGCTCGCCGCGGATCACCATCGCGCCCGCGATGCTGGTGCCGATGGGCAGGAACAGCAGATCGGTCTCGGGGGCGTGCGCGGCCTCGGCCAGGCCGGCCACCTGCACGTCGTTGCCGATCACGACGGGCACGGGCAGGTCGCAGAAGGCGGCCGCGGGCACGTCGCGCCAGCCCAGCGTGGCCGAGTAGCGGGCGACCTGCCGCACGGAGTCCACCGGGCCCGGAACGGCCAGGCCGACCGCGTGCGGGCCGTGGCCGTACCGCTCGGCGCCCAGCGCGGCGAGCTCCGCCGCGAAGGCGCGGATGCCGGCCACCGGGTCGGCCCGATCGGTCGGCCGGCTCACCAGCACCGGATCCGTGCCCTCGCCGGTGACGAGCCCGCCCTTCATGTCGGTGCCGCCGACGTCGATGGCGACGACGTACGCGGGGTGCGCGGGGTGCGCGCCGGTCATCCGCGCCCCTCGGCGGCCCGGCCCGGGGCGGGCACGACGCCTGCGTCCATCAGGGTGACGATGCCGTTGGTGGTGCGGGCGCGTTCGGCGGCCCAGACGATGCGGTGGGTCGCGAGGCTGATGTCGGCGTCGGAGAACAGCAGGGTGGGGTCGCCGGCGGCCACGGCCGCCAGGAACGCCTCGATGAGGCCCGCGTCGCCGCCGCCGTGGCCCTCAGCCGCGGACGGGCCGGCCGTCTCGAAAACGTCGATGGTCTCCTCGGCTCCGGTGCGGAAGTCGACGACACGCAGGGTGCGGCCGTCGCCCTCGGCGTAGCCGTGGGTGCCGAACAGGCGCGTGCGGCGGTGCTCCATCGGGCTGAACGCGGTCATGGTGAACGTGCAGGTGGCGCCGTCGGGGAACTCCATGGTGACCACCTGGTGGTCCACCACGTCGTTGTCGCAGGCGTACACGCAGCGGCCGTACGGGCCGGTGCGCAGCGCGTCCAGCACGCCGTCCTCGGTGAGTTCGTGAGTGATCGCGCCGAGCGGCCAGAAGTGGCGGTCGGGGTCGGCGAGACAGTCCAGGTACAGCCGCTTCGCCGAGTAGGGGCAGGTGGGTTCGAGGGGGCAGTCGACGCAGCGGTCGGCGGCGCCGGGCGGGCGTTGCGAGGCGCGGAAGTGGGTCAGGCTCCCGAAGGAGGCGATCTTGGCGGGGGTCTGCCCGAACAGGTGGACCAGCCAGTCGATGTCGTGGCAGGACTTGGTGAGGAGCATCGGGGCCGAGGTGTGCTCGTTGCGCCAGTTGCCGCGCACGAAGGAGTGGGCGTAGTGCCACCAGCCGACGGGCTCCAGGTGCTGGGCGCTGACGAGCCGCCCGATGCGGCCCTCGTCGAGGATCCGCCTCAGCCGCCGCGTGTAGGGGGTGTAGAGCAGCACGTGGCACACGGCCAGGATGACGCGGTTGCGGCGGGCGGCGTCGGCGATGCGGGCGGCGTCGGCCTCGCTGGTCGCCATGGGCTTCTCCAGCAGGATGTGGTAGCCGAGGTCGGCCATGCGCACGGCGGGGGCGGTGTGCATCCGGTCCTGGGTGGCGATGACGGCCGCGTCGGCCAGCCGGCCGGCCGCCGCCAGGGCCGCCCAGTCGTCGAACACCCGGTCGGGCGGTATGCCGAACTCGGCCGCCGCTCGCCGTCTGCGGCGCGGGTCGGGCTCCGCGACCGCGACCACCCGGGCGCCGCCCTTGACCGCGAGTCGTGCGTAGGCCTGGCCACGTAGCCCGGCGCCGACGATGGCCAGAGTCACTGCGGACATCGGAACCTTTCCCGTTGAAATACCCTGGACTCCTTGATAATAGGCCGATCCAGTGTCGTCACAAGGGGTGGGGATGACCGCAGACCTGAGCGGAGGGGACCTCTCCCGGCTCCGCCGGCTCAACGCGCTCGCCGCGATCCGCACGCTGCGCGAGGAGTCGCCGGCCACGCTGACCGAGCTCGCCCGCCGCACCGGCCTGTCCCGCGCGTCGACCGAGGACGTGGTGCGCGAGCTCGTCGAGCTGGGCTGGCTCGCCGAGGCCGAGCCCACGGCGGGCTCGGTGGGCCGGCCGGCCAGGCGCTACCGCTTCCGCGCGGAGGCCGGCCACATCCTCGGCGTCGACATCGGCGGGCACAAGATCCGGGCGCTGGTCACCGACCTCGACGGCACCGTGCTGTCGCGCAGCCGCATCGAGGTGACGCCGGTGATGGGCCGCAGGGCCCGCCTGGAGGCGGTCGACGAGGCCGTACGCGGGGCGCTGCGCGAGGCGGGCATGCCGCCCGCCTCGGTGTGGGTCACCGGCGTGGCGACCACCGGCCTCGTCGACGGCACCGGCCGCGTCATGCTGTCGGACGCCCTGCCGGAGTGGACGGGCGTCGACGTGGCCGCGCACCTCGGGCGGCTGGTCCCCGGCCCCGTGCGGGTCGAGAACGACAGCAAGCTCGCGGCCCTCGCCGAAACCTGGCGGGGTGTGGCCCGCTACGCCGAGAACGTGGTGTTCCTGCTCGCCGGGCTGCGCACCGGCGCCGGCCTGATCATCGACGGCAAGCTGCATCGAGGGTTCGCCAACGCCGCCGGCGAGATCGGCGCACTGCCGGCGGCGGGCTGGATCCGGGCCCGGGAGCAGCTGAAGTCGTGGCCGCTCGCCGACCCCGGCGCCGTCGGGGACGTCTTCCTCGCCGCCCGCAACGGCGACCGCAAGGCGGCGGGCGCGGTGCGCAGGTACGTGCGCGACCTCGCCGTCGGCGCGTCCGCCCTGGTGCTCACGCTCGACCCCGAGCTGGTGGTGCTGGGCGGCGGCTTCTCCCGGTCGGCCGACGTGCTCGTCGAGCCGCTGCGCCGCGAGCTCGACCGCTGGTGCCTGCGCACGCCCGAGATCAGGGTGTCGGCGTTCGCCGAAGAGGGCGTGGTGCTCGGCGCCGTCAAGCTGGCGCTGGACCACGTCGAGGAGGTGCTGCACGGTTCGCCGGAACTCGTCTCGCCGGACCGGTTCCGGCGCCGCTGACGGCTCGTGACCGCATCGAGTCCCGATCGGATTTCGTTGGACTCCATGGTTGATGCCCACCCGATCCACGTCTCTGGAGCGCCCCGCGCCCCGATCGCCAGGAGGACGTCGATGCGGTCGGATACATCGGCCACGTGATCACTGCTCTGCCAGGGCGGATGACCGCCAGGCGGCGGCGTGCTCGTGCGCGTACGCCGTCAGCGAGCGGGCCGGGTGGCCGGTGACACGTTCGACCGTGTCGGTCACCAGGGCGTTGTGGCCGTCGCGGATGAGTTGGAACAGTACCCGCTGCCAGGCGATCGAACGGTCGGCGAGGCCCGCCGCTCGAAGTGCCTCGACATGCTGCTCGGCGGTGAGGGCCGTGTATCGCAGCTCCCGGCCGGCGGCCTCACCCAGCGCCCGCACGGCCTGCGTGTGGGTGAGCGCCTCTGGGCCGGTGATGAGATAGACCTGACCGGCGTGGCCGTCTTCGGTGAGCGCGGCGGCGGCCACTTCGGCGATGTCACGCGTGTCGACGAAGCTCACCAAGGCGTCGGCGGCCGGGAGCTCCAGCACTCCCTGATCGCGTAGGGCGGGAGCGAAGCCTTCACCGAAGTTCTGCTGGAACCAGTTCGGCCGCAGGATGGTCCACTCCTTGCCGGATGCGCGTACGTCCGCCTCCCAGGTGGCCATCGGGATCGCGTCGGGCAGCAGGTCGACGCCCAGCACCGACAGCAGCACGACCCGCCGCACGTGACGCGCCGCGGTCAGCAGCTCGCCGACCAGCCCGGGGCGGTCGGGCACCATGTACGGGCCCACCACGTACAGCGCGTCGACGCCTCGCAGCGCCTCCTGCCACGTCCCCGGGTCGGTCCACTCGAAGCGGACCGCCTCCACCCCGTCGATCCGGGACGGGGCGGGGTTGCGACTGGCCGCACGCACCCGCACACCACGTGGCGCCAGCGCCTCCACTACGGCCCTGCCGGTCTTCCCACTCGCTCCGAGCACCAGAACGGTCATCGCGGATCTCCCTTCATCGATCTTCTGGAAGGGAGATTACGCACTCCAGGCCGGACGATGAATGTGTCAAAGTCCGGGAAACATGTCTTATAGTCCTGATCGTGGATGTGCTCTCCGACGCGCTCGCCGCGATGCGGACCGGCCGCACGCGCACGGCGCTCACCGACGTACGCGCTCCCTGGGGGCTGCGCTTCCCCGCGGTCACCGGTACGACCTTCCACGTCGTGCTCCAGGGCTCCTGCCTGCTCTTGCCCCAGAGAGCGAACGTCGCGCCCCTCGCGCTGGGCCCCGGCGACGTGGTCTTCCTCCGCGACGGCCACGCGCACGCCCTGGCCGATGCGCCGGAGACGCCGCTGACCGACTTCGTCGCCGAGCGGCCGGACCCCTCTTCCCCCATCGGCCGCGTCCACGTGGCCGGCACCGGAGCTCAGACGATCATGCTCTGCGGCGCGTACCAGCTCGACCACACGCGCCGGCATCCCCTGATGCGGGAGCTGCCCGAGCTCGTGCACCTCCCCGCCGGACGCGCCGGGCTCGGCCACCTCGTCGACCTGCTCGCCACCGAACTCGGGCGCCCCCGCCCCGGCCGCGACGGAATCGTGCCCTCGCTGGTCGACGCGATGCTGCTGTACATCCTGCGGGCCTGGGCGGAGGAACACGCCGCCGCCTCCGAGACACCGTCCGGATGGACCTGCGCGCTCGCCGACCCGGCCATCGGCCAGGCCCTGCAGGCCATCCACACCCATCCCGGCCACCACTGGACCGTGGCCGAGCTCGCGGCCCGGGGCGGTCTGTCGCGATCGGTGTTCGCGCAGCGGTTCGCCTCGCTGGTGGGCGAACCGCCGATGGCGTACCTGACCTGGTGGCGCATGACCAGCGCGGGCCGGTTGCTGCGCGAGGCCGGGGCCTCGGTCAAGACCGTGGCGGAACGCGTCGGCTACACCTCGGAGTTCTCTTTCGCCAAGGCGTTCAAGCGTGAGTACGGCGTCCCGCCCGGCGCCTACCGCCGTGCCCTTGCCACGACGGCGGCCTTCGGCTGAGCGACGATCGAGCCGGGAGCGATCCGAAAGAGCCGTCGCCGGGTAACGGCCCTCTGCGGTGTTTTCTGACAGCACCGGAGAAGGCCGATTGTGCATGCGGACATTCACGTTGTGCCGGGCATGAACCAGGAGAATCCGAATCGCCGCCGATACCCCGGCCTGGGCCGGGCGGGGTTTCGCCGGTTCGAGAGTGCCTGCCACACCCGCAGGCATGCGTGACCCGGCACGCGATCGCCATGTTCGAACAGCGTGATCGCGCACGCGGGGTCAAGCATGACGGTCCCGATCTGGACCTCGCCGCGATCACCCATCTGCTCGGCGATCTCGCCCTTTGGCTGGTGCGCAACGAACAACTGGACGCCGATCAGTGCACGGCCGAACGGGTCCTCGTCAAGTCGTCGCGCGCGCTGTTCCTCGGCCCGCACGACGGGCCCGCACTTTATCGCCGCCTGTTGGTGCGAAGTGGCCTGCTCCGGGAGCCGTCCTGTGGCAAAGTCGACTTCATCCACCGCACCTTCCAAGAGTATCTGGCGGCCAGAGCACTGGTGAGCGCCGAGAACATAGGCGAGATCATCAAGAACGCCGACGACGACCAATGGCGCGAAATCGTCATCTTGGCGGCAGGGCTGGGAAATATCAATCAGACCACTGAACTGCTGCGCGGACTGCTGCGACCCGCGTTTCGCGACCGGGACCGTTACCGGCGCCGCATGCTCGCCGTCGCCAGCCTCAGGGAAATCCGAGCGGTGCACCCCACGGTCCGGAAGGCCGTCGAAGGCTCCATCGCCGCGTTGCTACCGCCACGGACCATGGACCAGGCCGCGGCATTGAGCCAGGCCGGGGAGGTCATACTGCCCCTGCTGCTCCAGGTCACCGCCGAGGACGCGGAGCAGGCCGCCGCCATAGTGCGCGCGAGCGCCCTGGTAGGCGGCGATCAGGCACTCGCCGTCATTGCTCGTACCGCCAAGCAGTACGGGATGGACATCGTCAACGAGCTGACGCGCTCCTGGAACTATTTCAATGCCGACGTCTACGCAAAGCAGGTACTGGACATCGCGCCGATCGACCGGCTCCTGCTATCGGACGCGAACGAGGACATCATCCGCGCACTTCCGTATCTCGGTTACCTCGCCACGCTGCGCCTCCGGTTGGGCGCCGAGGACACTGATCTGCGGCCCCTGGGATTCTGCCGGTCTTTGCAAATCCTGTATCTGCTCTCGGGACGATCGAGCCGGCTCGCCCTGCCATCATCCCTATACGCGCTTCGCAAACTGCGGATCGACGGTTGGTGCACGCTGGACGACATCACCGACTTCACTCGCCTCACCGCGCCCAATATGCGGGCGCTGGAGATCAGAAACTGCCCCCGGCTCACCGACCTCCGGCCCGTGGCTTCGCTTTCAGGGCTGCGCGAGCTCATCGTGGAGAACATCCCGAATGCCGATCTCGCGTGCCTGAAGGATGTACCGAACCTGCGACGGGTGACCATCGGCCCCGGCTGCGGCCGGGTCAACGTCGGCATACTCCCCAATCTCGGGGTCTGGATCGAAGGGCCTGCCGAGCACCGGGTCTCGTCGTGAGCGCCCCCTGCCGCGCCCGGAGTCCCTCACCCGGCTCGGCCCCCGGATTCACGACCCTCGTCCGCCCGCCGACGGCAGAACTCGGGTTTCCGGTCCACTCGTCCGGTGGCGCGGTTCGGTGAGGCGGCGCCAGGCCGACGCGGCGGCGATGGCGGCGGCGAGGAGCACGGCGCTGCCGACGATGTCGAGCACGTAGTGGTTGCCGGTGGCGAGCACGTTCGCGGCCATCAGGAGGGGGAGCGCCCACGACAGCGGCGCGAGTCGCGGGTGGGAGGTGCGGAGCGCGGACCACAGGGCATAGGCGCACCACGCCGACCAGCCCACGTGCATGCTCGGCATGGCCGTGTAGCTGCCCGGGCCGTTCCCGGTCGCGGGTGCGGGATGGCCGCCCAGGATGTCGTGTTCGGCGACGATGTCGACGATGCCGGGCAGGGCGAACCGCGGCGGCGACATGGGCAGCGCCCAGAAGACCGGCAGGACGAGCACCATCATCGCGACCAGGGTGCGGCGGACGTGCACATAGACCTCGGGGTGCCTGACGAGAACCCACAGCAGCACACCGAAAAGCTGGAGGTAGTACAGGCGGTAGTAATACACCCCGGCCTGGATCAGGGCCGGATGATGGGTGAGCCACTCGTTGACGGCCGGCTCGATGTCCAGGTGCAGGTCACGTTCCACGGACTGCAGGGCCAACGCGTTGGCGGTGGCGGTCGCGTACCCCTGGCCGACGTGGGCGTGGACGTACAGGAAGAGCAGAAATCCGACCAGCAGGACCAGCGCTTCGGCGAGCACGACGGGCCGCCCACGCGCGCCTCCGGCGAGCCGCGACCGGACCCGCGCGCCCAGGCGCGAAACCGGACCGATGGCGCCCTCTCGCCGCCGGTCTCCGGGTTCCGGCGGTCGTCGGCTCATGCGGCCACCTTAGCCGTGAACCGACGGCTCCAGACGAAAGCGAGTGGCTTACTACTTTGCTACCACCATGGGTAGCATGATGGTATGAAGGTGAGTGTGAGCTTGTCCAGGGAAGATGTCGAGTTCCTCGATCGGTACGGTCGTGAGCATCATCTGGGGTCTCGTTCGGCGACTCTGGCCAGGGCGGTGAGACTGCTACGGGCCGCTGAACTGGGGCCCGCTTATGCCGACGCGTGGCGCGAATGGGAGGAGTCCGGCGAGGCGGACGTCTGGGAGTCGACGACCGCTGATGGTCTGGCACCGTAATGCTCCGCGGCGATATCTACCTGAGTGACCTCGAACCCGTTCAGGGGGCGGAGGCCAACAAGCGGCGGCCCGTGTTGATCGTCAGCAACGACGGGGCCAATAGCGCTGCCGCCTTGAGACAGCGGGGCGTGGTAACGGTCGTCCCGGTGACATCGAACATCGCTACCGTTTACCCGTTTCAGGTGCTGTTGCCGGCAGCCGAGGTGGGCCTGGATCGCGATTCGAAGGCTCAGGCGGAGCAGGTGCGGTCGATCAGCATCGGACGCCTGGGTGTGTATTTGGGCCGGCTCACGCCTGGGCTGCTCGGACAACTCGACGACGCTCTGCGCCTGCACCTCGATCTGTGAGACCGCGCCCTGCACCGCAAGGTGGGTGGGATCAGGTGGCGGTGGGCCGCCCGGACGCGGCCGTCGCATGGCACCTTGCGGACGGCCGCGTGGTCGGGTCGGTCGGGTGGGGTTATGTGGGGGTTCGGCCGTTGGTCAGACGACGTCGCAGGGGGCGCCGTTGAGGGTGAAGGCGGTGGGTTCGTCGGTGTTGCCGGTGTGGGTGGCCTGGAAGCCGATCTCTACGGTGGCTCCTGCGGGGAGGGTGCCGTTGTAGGGGGCGTTGGTGGCGTTGACGTGGCCGCTGGTGGGCGAGTAGGTGGCGTTCCAGCCTGAGGTGATGGTCTGGCCGGAGGGGAGGGTGAAGCCCAGGGTCCAGCCGTTGATCGTGGAGTCGCCCGTGTTGGTGATCTTGATGTCGGCGACGAAGCCGTTGTTCCAGGAGTTCATCGTGTACTCGACCCGGCACGTGCCCGTGTCGCCGCCGTCGGTGGGCGTCGTCGTCGGCGTGGCGCTGATGGTGGGGGTCGCGGTGATGGTCGGGGTGGGCGAGGAGCCGTCGGCGCTGGTCACGAACGTCGTCACGCTGCGGGCGGGCAGGGTGACGTTGAGGGTGCCGCCCGACACGGCGGTCGTGCCCTGGTGGGCGACGTTCCTGCTCCCGTCGGTGATCCACGACGAGGCGCTGGTCGCGTTGCTGTTGGCCAGGGTGAACTGCTGGTTCACCGAGGACGACCCCTTGTTGACGGCGACGATGACGATCGTCGAGTCGTCGCCCCGGTACGCCGAGACGTAGACGTTCGACGCCGGGTTGGCCGTCGCATCGACGCGCACGTATCCGGGGCGGACGAACCTGGAGAACTGCGCCATGACGGCGCCGCGCTTGCTGATCTGGCCGTCTTCGCGCATGGGGCCGTAGCTGCGGCGGATGTACCACCAGACGTACGCCTGGAACTCGGCGTCGACCATGGCGTGGTGCATGTGTTCGCCCACGTCGAGCGCCTGCGGCCACAGGTCGGCCGAGTCGCTGCTGTTGGGGTAGTAGACCTCGGTCATCCAGAGTTCTTTGCCCCCGCCCTTCTGCTTGAAGAGGGGGTAGGGGAAGTTGGAGTACGGCGTGCCGTAGAGGTGGGCCCCGATGATGTCGACGTTGGCGAGGGCCTGGGAGTCGTTGAGGATGGGGTCCGACATGCTCTTCACGTACTGGAAGGATTCGGGCGCGATGACCCTGGTGCCGATGGAGCCGGCGTTGTTGCGCAGGAACGTGACGATTTCGCTGGCGGTCCACCACGTCCAGTCGTACGCGTAGTCGGGCTCGTTCTGCACGGAGATGCCGTACAGGTTCACCCCGTTGTTGCGCATGTAGGTGGTGAAGGAGTTCAGGTGCTGCGCGTAGGCGCCGTACATGTCGTGCCTGAGGCGCTTCGCGGACTGGCCGTTGCGGCTGAAGGTCTCGACCATGCTGGAGGGGGGATTCCACGGTGACGCGATGACGACCGCCCCGAGTTCGACCGCGCGCTGCGCCGTCGCCAGGTCGCGGCCCCAGTCGGACTGGTTCTCGTAGACGGGGATCCGCAGCACGGAGAATCCGAGCTTGCCGTCGCCGGTGCCGAACGCCGTGTCGCGCTGGGCGGCCGTGAGGTCGCCGATCCAGCCCGCGTGGGCCATTCCGCCGAAGCCGCGGATCGTCTGCCGCCGCGCGGACGCGTCGATGACGGCGGTCGCCGCCGATGCCGCCGTGGCCCCGGCGACCGACGTGGCGACGGCGAGCACCGGCAGGGCCCCCAGTGTCGTCAGGACGGTTCTCCGGCTGGGCAGTCCTCGGTCGCGGCTGACGGACTCGTTGTGATCGTGCGTCATGTCTCTTCCTCTTGGGGTGCCGTTACGCGCCTTCTCAGTGCCGTTGGCCCGCTCGCGGCGGGTTTGCGGCGTCCCTGGGATGGACCTCGCTTCTCCGATGTGTTGTTAGCGCTAACAATTTGCGGGGCGGACCCGGACGTCCACTCGTCGTTGCTTTGCTGCCTGCCGATCGGGTGGCCGCCCAACGGGCCGGCCTTCCAGCGGAGTGTGGTGCCGCGCTCCGCAGAGGGTCAATGACGAGACCGGCCGTCACGCAGGCCAGCTGTGGGAACGCACCACGACGACCTGAAATTTTCAGGCAAAAACTGCAATCGTTTCCAGCATCGGGGACCCGCAGACCTGCGCCGCCCGCGCAAAAATCGTTCGCTTCGACGCGGGGCGCTGAGGGAGCATGGCCAGGGCGACGTCGCGGGTGGGGGTGGCTGAATCGGTGGCGGAATCAGCGTCGGGTACGTCGAAACAGGAGCCCAGCGTACGCAGGCGGGCCATGCAGCTGGTGCTGCGGATCTACTTCAAGGAAGTACGGCGGCGGTGGGCGATCGCGCTGCCCGCCATGACGCTGCCGGCGCTCGGCAACATCTGCCTGTACTACCTGGCACCACTGGCGGTGGCCGGGCTCGTCGGGCGGCTGGCCGCGAGCGGAGACACGTCCGCGGGCGGGCTGCTGCCGTACGTGCTCGGCTTCGGCGGCTGGCTGCTGGCGGGCGAGACGCTGTGGCGGCTGGGCATCCACTTCCTGAACCGCACGGACGGCTGGGGCATGGAGCACCTCAGCATCATGGGCATGGACGAACTGCTGGCCAAGGACGCCGCGTTCTTCCACGACAACTTCGCCGGGGCGCTGACCAAACGGGTCATCGGCTTCTCGTCCAGGTTCGAGGAGTTCGTCGACACGCTGACGTTCTCGGTCATGGCGAAGGTCGTGCCGCTCGTCTTCGCCTCGGTGGTGCTGTGGCGGTACCACCCGCTGCTGGTCATCGTGCTGGTGGGCATCGTCGCGCTGACCGGCTTCGCGGTCGCGCCGTTCATCCGCCGGCGTCAGGCGCTGGTCGACCGGCGCGAGGCCGCCAAAGTGCTGGTGTCGGGCCACGTGTCCGACGTGCTGACCAACATGGAGACGGTACGCGCCTTCGCCGCCGAGGGCCGGGAGGCCACCGAGCACCGGGTCAGGATGCGCGAGCAGACCCGGCTGTCGCTGCGGTCCTGGGACTACGGCAACCTGCGGGTCGACACCGTCGTCGCGCCGCTGTCGATCCTCGCCGCCACCGTGGGACTGGCGCTCGCCGCGACGCTGCGCGGCGGCCTGGGCGTCGAGGCCATCGTCGTGACGTTCTCCTACTACACGAACACCACGAACATCATGTTCGAGTTCAACCAGGTGTACCGGCGGCTGGAGAGCTCGCTCACCGAGGCCGCCCAGTTCACCGAGCTGCTCCTCGACCCGCCGGTCGTGGTGGACCCGCCCGACCCGCTGCCGCTGCGCCCCGCCGACGCGAGCATCCGGTTCGAGCGGGTGCGGTTCGCGCACGGCGACGGGCCGCCCCTGTTCGATGGCCTGGACCTCGACATCCCCAGCGGCAGCAAGATCGGCCTGGTGGGGCGCTCCGGGGGCGGCAAGACCACGCTCACCCGGCTGCTGCTCCGGCTCATGGACATCGACGGCGGCCGCATCCTGATCGGCGGCCAGGACATCAGCCGGCTGCGCCAGGCCGACCTGCGCAGCCTGATCGCGTACGTGCCCCAGGAACCCGTCATGTTCCACCGCACCCTGCGCGAGAACATCGCGTTCGGCCGGCCCGACGCCACCGAAGAGGAGATCCGCGAGGCGGCCCGGGCCGCCCACGTCACCGAGTTCGTGGAGTCGCTGCCGCAGGGCCTCGACACCCTCGTGGGCGAGCGCGGCATCAAGCTCTCCGGCGGCCAGCGGCAACGCGTCGCCCTCGCCCGGGTCCTGCTGCGCGACTCCCCGATCCTGCTGCTGGACGAGGCCACCAGCGCCCTCGACTCCGAAAGCGAGATCCTCGTCCAGGAGGCCCTGTGGGAGCTGATGCGCGACCGCACCGCACTGGTGGTCGCGCACCGGCTGAGCACGGTCGTCCGGATGGACCGGCTCGTGGTGGTGGACCGGGGCCGCATCGTCGAGCAGGGCTCCCACGCCGACCTGCTGCAGGCCGGCGGCGCCTACGCCCGGCTGTGGGCCCACCAGTCGGGCGGCTTCCTCGCCGAAGACGACGCCTCGGCACCGGCCGCGCGGCCGCCCGGGCCCCGGCCGCGGCCGGAGTCCGACCGGTGGGGCGACACCCTGATGGCCCGGGACTGACCGTGCGTCCCCGGCCGGACGGCCCGACCGGCTGAGGTCAGGGCGTGGCGATGACCTTGAGCAGGGTGGTGACCACGGTCGCCATGGCGTCGCGGGCCGGGGCGAGGTAGGTGCGGGGGTCGACGCGGGTGGTCAGGGCGTCGCGGACGGCCCCGGTGAAGGCCACGTTGAGGGCCGTGCCTATGTTGATCTTGGTCATGCCGTTGTGGACGGCCGCGCGCAGCTCCTCGTCCGGGACGCCGGACGAGCCGTGCAGCACCAGCGGCACCGGCAGAGCCGCGCGCAGGGCCCGGATCAGGTCGTGGTCCAGGGCGGCGGTGCGGTGCGTCATGGCGTGCGAGCTGCCCACGGCGACCGCCAGGGCGTCGACGCCGGTCGCGGCCACGAAGGACCTGGCCTCGTCCGGGTCGGTGCGGACACCCGGGGCGTGCGCGCCGTCCTTGCCGCCGACCTCGCCCAGCTCGGCCTCCAGCCACAGGCCGTGGGCGTGCGCCCAGGTGACGGCTTCGGCGGTGCGGGCGACGTTCTCGGCGTAGTCGTACGGCGAGCCGTCGTACATGGCCGAGCCGAAGCCGAAGTCGGCCGTCTGGTGCAGCAGGCCGGTGTCGGTGCAGTGGTCGAGGTGGAGGGCCACCGGTACGGCCGCCGCCTCGGCGACGGCGGCCGTGGCGGCGGCGATCGGGGCGAGCCGGTTGTCGTGGAACCGGACCGCGTTCTGGCTGATCTGGCAGATGACCGGGGAGCCGGCGGCCTCGGCCCCGGCCACGATGGCCTCGGCGTGCTCCAGGGTGATCACGTTGAAGGCGGCGACGCCGTGGCCCGGTGACACGAGCTCGGCGGTCTTCACCAAGGGCATGGGGTGGTTCCTTGTTCGGGGCGGCTCAGGAAAGGATGATCGAGCGGGTCAGGTTGCGCGGCTCGTCCGGGTTGAGGCCCTTGCTCTGGGCGATCTCGACCGCCAGGCGCTGCACCCGGATCAGGTCGGCCGCCGGGTCGAGATCGGAGACGGAGACGATCGCGCCGGTGCGCTCCACCTCGGTGGCCAGCCCTTCCGGCGGGGCACCGAAGAACCAGGTGACGCTGTGCTCGTCGGTCACGCTGATCGGGCCGTGCCGGTACTCCATCGCGGGATACGACTCGGTCCACGATCCCGACGCCTCACGCACCTTGAGCGCCGCCTCGTTCGCGAGCCCCACGGTCCAGCCGCTGCCGAGGAACGTGAACTGGGACCGCCGGGCCGCGCCCTCCGGCAGCGGCTCGCCCACCGCCCGCTCGGCCTGCGCCACCAGATCCGACGGCAGCAGCGCCGGCTCGCTGCGGGCCAGGTGGGCGCGCAGCAGGGTCAGCGCCGTCGTCGCGAACCGGGTCTGCACGACGGACCGCTCGTCGGCGAAGTCCAGCGTGACCACCTGGTCCGCCACCGACACGATCGGCGTGTCAGGGTCGCCGATCAGTGCGACGGTCGGCGGCGTGCTCCCCCGGAGCACCGCCAGCACCTCCGTCGTGGTGCCGGAGCGGCAGATCGCCACCACCCGGTCGTACGCGCGCCGAAGCGGAAACTCCGAGGCCGCGAACGCGTCGGTCTCGCCGAGCCCCGCCGCCTCTCGCAGCCCTGCGTACGCCTGGGCCATGTACAGCGACGTGCCACAGCCGACGACCGCCACCCGCTCCCCCGGAGCGGGCAGCGCCGGAGCGTCCCCCGCCATCTCGATCGCCCGCTCCCAGCAGGCCGGCTGATCGGCGATCTCCGCCGCCACAAACGACATTCCGCACACTCCTGGTGCTCACTAAAGCTCGAACAGCCCTCCAAACGTACAAGAATGCGCAACCACCCGACAACCGAGCTCCCCCGACCAACTACCACGCACTAGGCCGAACGAACCTTTCGCCGCGTTTCGCGCCTCTCATCCGGCGCCGCGTCTCCGCCGTCGTGCTTCTCGCCGTTGCGGCGCTCATTTGCCGTGGCCTTACGGGGTGACCGGAGCTCGGGGTGAAGGCTTTGGGGGTGAAGGGTTGGGGGACGGGTGAGGGCTTGGGGGTCGAGCGTTCGGGGTGGGGCGTTAGGCGGTGGTGACGTGGACGCCGGTGGCGGCGATGGTGGACAGGTGGTCGGGGGAGGCGGCGGAGTCGGTGATGAGGTGGTGGACGGCGGTGAGGGGGCAGATCTTGGCGAAGGTGGTTTTGCCTACCTTGGTGTGGTCGGCCACGACGACGATGCGGCCGCTGCTGCGGACGAAGGCGCGGTCGGTGGCGGCTTCGAGCTGGTCGTGGGTGGTGCAGCCGTGGGCGGCGGTGATGCCGTCGACGCCGAGGAAGGCGATGTCGATGTGGTGGTCGGCGAGGGTCTTCTCGGCGATGGGGCCGACGAGTTCGTAGCTTTCGCTGCGTGCGTTGCCGCCGATGACGACGAGGGTGATGTGTTTGTGCAGCACGACCTCGGCGGCGATGTTGACGGCGTTGGTGACGATGGTGATGGGGCCGGCCTGGTCGTCTTGGCCGCGGGCGACGAGGAGGCGGGCGACTTCGGTCGTGGTGGTGCCGCCGCTCAGCCCAACGACGGCGCCGGGTGGCACCAGGTCGGCGGCGGCTTTGGCGATGGCGCGTTTCTCGGGCAGGCTGCGCTCCGAGCGGAGCTGCAGCGGCACCTCGATGCTGATGCCGCCGATGACGGCGCCGCCGTGGGTGCGGCGCAGCAGCTTCATTTCGCTCAGGTGCTGCAGGTCGCGCCTGATGGTGGCTCCGGACACGTCGAGGAGCCGGGACAGCTCGTTGACGTCGATGCTGCCCCGCGCCGCGACGTGTTCAAGGATGCGCGCGTGACGCTCAGTTCTCAGCACAGCGATGAGCATAACGGCCGCGCCCTGCCCCGGCGCTAGGGCCTTTGGGGCGGGGCGGGGTACCGTACGCGCATGATTCGCTCAAAGACACGCCCTTGACATGAGCACTTTTGCTCGATTTACTCCACAACAACGCCGGAGTCGTTGCACTCCGCGTCAGAGGTACGCCTAGCCGGTATGCGGCGCGAGCCGTGAGCCCGGCCTCAGTCGCCAGGAGTCGCAGGGGGCACCCGAGGCGGGGACGTACCCTCCACCACCGGAGCACGATGAGATTGAGCCACTTGACCGATCCCGGCGGGGGGTTCGCGAACGAAGGCGCCCCCGCTCCCCTGCCCGCCCGTCGCGATGTGCTGCGCGGTCTGTTGAACGGCGGCCGCGCCTTGGCCTTGTCGGCGGTCACCGCCGGGGTGGCCTCGGCGTGCGGCACGAGCGGCGGCAGCGGTGTCGGCCCGGATGGCCGGGTCACCATCGAGCTGTGGCATGGGCAGACCGACACGGCCCTCGCGGTGATCAAAAAGCTGGTCGCCGATTTCGAACGCGCGCATCCGGACATCCACGTCGACATCGGCGGCGGGGTGTTGGCGGACGCGATGCTGCAGAAGGTCACGGCGGCGCTCGCCGCCGGCTCGTACCCTGACATCGCCTACATTTTCGGCTCGGACGTGGCGAACGTCGCCCGCAGCCCGCAGGTCGTGGACCTGACCGACATGGTCGGTTCGACGCCGACGCCCTGGCAGGACTACTGGGCGCCGGCGCGCAGCGCGGTCACCATCAACGGCCGGGTCCGGGCGGTGCCCGCGCTGATCGACTCGCTGGCCGTGGTCTGCAACAAGAAGGTGTTCGCCCGGGCCGGCGTGCCGCTTCCCGAGCCCGGCTGGACGTGGCGGCAGTTCGTCGACGTCGCCGCGAAGCTCACCGACGCGTCGACGGGCACGTTCGGCACGGGCTGGCCGGGCGTCGGCGACGAGGACACCGTGTGGCGGCTGTGGCCGATGATCTGGGATCTCGGCGGCGACGTGATCGCCCCCGATGGGCAGGGCATCGGGTTCGCCGAAGAAGGCGTGCGGGCGCTGCAGGTGGTGGAGGCGCTGGCCCGGGCCAAGAGCGTCTACATCGACCCGAAGCCGGGCAGCGAGCAGATGTACAAGGTGTTTCTGTCGGGCCTGATGGGCATGGTGCCGACGGGCCCGTGGCAGTTGCCCGACGTGATCGACGCGGAGATCGACTATCACGTCGTTCCGTTGCCGAGTTTCAGCGGCAGGCCGGTGACGATCGCCGGCCCCGACACCTGGACGATGTTCGACAACGGCGAGGCGCGGGTGCGCGCCGCCCGCACGTTCCTCAGCTGGCTGATGCAGCCGGCTCAGGACGTGCGGTGGGATGTCGGGGCGGGCAGCCTGCCGTTGAGCAGCCGCAGTGAGGCGCTGCCCGAGTGGCGGCGGCATGCCGCGGACACCGATGGCCTGCCGGTGTTCACGGAGGCCTTGAAGACGGCGCGGGTGCGGCCGGTGCATCCGGCCTATCCGCAGATCTCCCGGGCGCTCGGCCAGGCGATCTCCGCCGTGCTCCTCGGCCGCAGCAGCCCGGCCGACGCGTTGCGGGCCTGCGCCGAGCGGGCCAACGCCGCCCTGCTCATCCCGCGCTGAGGAGGAGCCACAGGTCGCGCCCCACCCCCGTCACC
>JBIQJI010000112.1:0-11766 GCA_044507605.1 Actinomycetales bacterium
CCCGGCCGGATCCCGAGAAAGCGAAGACGGCGCGATCAGCGCCGCCGCAGCGACATCTCAGCCGATCAAGACCACCTGCCATGACCACACGGGCGGCCGCGAAACTACGACCAGATCGCGTGACGCGGACGGGGGACAGTGCGAATAGCACGGCCCCCGTCCGCGGCGCGGGATCTGGGCCTTAGTTGCAGCGAGCCGCCCGTTGACACAGGAAGGCGGCGCGGCGAGCATGGCCGACGTGCCAGGCCGTCTCCTCGCCATCACCGGCGCCGCGTGTCTCGCCGGCGTGTTGGTGGCCGCAGCTCCTGCAGCCGGCGCGCCCCGCCTGCTGGAGCCTCCGCCCGAGTGGGTCGCCCCTGGCGCTCAGGTGGCGCTGCGGGTGGTGCCCGACACCACCGGCCCGCTGCGGCTGGAACGCCGCGTTCCCGGCGGATGGCGGGTGCTGGCACAGCGACCCGCGCGGCGCGGAGGCGTGGTGAGCCTGACCCACCGCCCGCGTGATGTGGGTGTTCACCGGCTGCGGGTGGTGAACACCGCAGCCGACGAGGCCGGCGCCCCGGCCCCGGGGCAGGTGCGCCCGGTGCGCCTGCGGGTGCGCCCGCTCACCCTCGCCGCGATCGGAGACGTCTCGCCGGGATCCGCGGTCGCAACTGTGCGTGCGTACGGGCCCGACTGGCATTGGCAGCGAGTCGGCCCCTGGCTGCGAGCGCAGGATCTGGTGGTGGCGAACTGGGAGACGGCCGATGCGCCCGCCGGCGCCCCGTGGCCGGGGAAGTCCTTCAACTTCCTGGCGCCGCGCGGCTCAATCGCCGCGGCCGCGCGCACCGGGGGCGTCGACGCGGCCAGCCTGGCGAACAACCACGCGCTCGACTATGGGCGCCCGGCGCTCGTGGGCTCGCTGCGCCAGATGCGCGCGGCCGGCATCGCCCCGTTCGGCGCCGGCGCATCGCTCGATGCGGCGCTGCGCCCGGCGATCGTGGAGGCGGGCGGCCTCTCGATCGCCCTGCTCGGCTTCAACGCCATCTCGCCGGTCGAGTTCTGGGCGGGACCCTCACGAGCCGGCAACGCGCCGGCCACCCGGGCCACCATCGCGGCCGCGGTGGCGCGAGCCCGCCCGCAGGCCGACCTGGTGATCGCCTACGTGCATTGGGGCAACGAGCTCGAGCGCCGCCCCAATGACTCGCAGCGCGCGCTGGCCGACGCCGCCCTTGGTGCGGGCGCCGACGTGGTGCTGGGTGCCCATCCCCATGTGCTGCAGCCGGTCTCACGCCAGGGCCGGCGCCTGGTGGCGTGGAGCCTTGGGAACTTCCTCTTCTCCCCCGGCTCCACGGTGGCGACGTACTCCGCCGCGCTGCGCCTGCGCCTCGATGCCGCCGGCGTGCGCACGCACGAGCTCGTACCGGTGCGCCTGCGCAACACCCGCCCGGTGTTCACCTCCCGCCCGCCGGCGTAACGCGCCGGCGGCGGTCTGTGCCCCCGCCCGAAGCCTCGCCGCGGCGGCGCTCCAGCGCACGCCACACCCAGCACGCTAGGCCCTCGTCGGAGTCGACGGCGCCGGAGCTCACCCGGATCCACGCCGGCCCCATGCTGCGCCCCGCACCCATCTGTGCCGGGGAGGCCCGGTGTCGTGCAGGAACTCGTCGTGCCGTTCGGCGCCGACGCGCACCAGCAGGTCGCCGTCGGAACCCGCGCTCACGATCATCCGCCCTGCGACGATGAAGGCTCGGCCGCCAACATCGACACCTCGCCCGCGGGCGCCTCGCCGGCGAGCAGCGCGCGGACACGCTCGGCCAGGTGTACCCGCCCGCCGCCCGCCGTCCCCTGCGTCTCCGGGTAGTAGAACAGCGCGACGTGATCGCCCTCGGTGAAGGATGCGATGCCGGTGAGCGCCGGCGCGAAGCCCGCGATGAACTCTCGGTAGGCGGCCCTCCCGCTCAGGTCCAATCCGGGCGCACGGCACGTGATGTCGTCGGCGACGTGGGTCATCGCCTCCTCCACGTCACCGCCGGCCATGCCCGGTGGTCGCCCCGCACGATCTCAGGGCTGATGCGGATGCCATGAGCACTCCGATGTCGTCGTTCGGTGTCGGGGTTGCGCTGTTGGTGCTCGGTCGGCCAGGGGGCGCCAGTCGTCCGATCCGGCATCGGCGCCGGTGCCCGCGATGGCCGGCCGCGCCATGAAGTGCCGCCAGCCGTAGGTGTGGCCGGGCACCTGCGTCTCGGGCAGGTCCGAATGGGTCAGGTCCAGGCGCGTGCCGTCGGGGATCGGGGTGAGCCTGAACTCGACCGTCGACGCACCGGCCGGCAGGACGTCACAGCCCGCCATCCCCCATGAGACGACCACGCGCCGCGGGGGCTCGACGTGCAGGTACTCGCCGCGGATGGCATCGCGTACCTCACCACCGACGCCGGATGACCGCCTGGATGGGCCGGCACGCGCAACTGGACCCCACGCCCGGCGGGCGGTTCGCCGTCGAGATCGCGGGGCGCGGGGCCGGCCTACTCAGGCAGGTCGGCGGCGACCGCCGCCAGCGTCGCCACAATCTCGGCCCGCTGTTCGGCGGGCGCGGCGAACTCGATGGTGTCGTGGGCGTCCTGCTCGTCGGAGGCGAGCGCCGTGCCGGCCACCCCCGCGGCGACCGCCACCGCCACCGCCACTCCACACCAGAATCGTCCTGCGCGCATGCCGTGCCTCCCCGGTGGTGATGTCGTCACAGGTCTCGACACCGCGGGCACGCCGCCTGAACCATGAGGCAGTCGTGCGCGCCGGAACCTGTACCAACGTCGGTCGCCCGGCTACCTCGAGGGCGAGGCCCGCCCATCCGCCCGCGCCCGTAGCGTCGGCGGTGTTCGATGACACGGCGGCTCGGTCGCCTCGGGGACGGGAGAGGACATGAGGAGATTGGTGCTCCTTCTGACGCTGGTGGGGGCCGGTGCGCTGTTCGGATTCAGCGCGTCATCGGCGAGTGCGGCCCAGGTGGATCTCTGGCAGTCGCCCACGGGGAACATCCGCTGTGCGTACGCCAACCAGACCGGCGTGGGGTGCTACACCCGCAACAATGGCCGCTGGGCCGTCCTGAAGTCCTTCGGCGGCTCGTCGACGGGCCGTATGAGCAGGGGGCTGCCGGCCGGGCGGGTCCTCAGGTACGGCCGCACGTGGGCGCGCTCCACCTTCCGCTGCAAGAGCATGACCAGCGGGATGCGCTGCTGGTCCACCTACACGGGACGCGGCTTCCACATCAGCCGGTCGGGCGCCCGCACCTGGTAGCCCTCCCCCGCCGCACCGGGCGCCGGCGCCGAGGGATCCGCGTCAGCGCCCGGGCTCGGGACGCAGCCAGAGCCAGGTGGCCACGCCGGCCATCAGCGCACACCCGATCGCGGCGAGTCCGATCGGGGCCGTCCACGCCATCGCCGCAGCCGCCACGAGCATGGCGATGGACGCGACCACCTTCGCGCGCCGTGCCACCGACCGCGTGGCGGTCCAGTCGCGGATCACCTCACCGAAGACCCGGTGGCCCAGCAGCCACGCGTGCAGGCGCGGCGACCCGCGCGCGGCGGCGAACCCCGCCAGCAGGACGAACGGGGTCGTGGGGAGCAACGGCACGGCGACGCCCACCAGGCCGACGACCAGGCACGCGTAGGCCACGACAACCCAACCCCACGTGGCGGGCGGTGTAAGGCGATGCCGCATGAGGTGAGCGTAACGCCGCCGGCCCGACCGGCGGCCTGTCGGCGCGAGCGGCGTTTCGCGTGGAATCGATGAACCGATCGGGGCCCGGCATCCGTACTGAGCCTGACGGGACGTTCCCGATCGGACCGAGCAACCGCGACGAGGGGTCAATCCTCATGAAGCTCAACCCGCTCGACATCATCACACGCGCACTCATCATCGTCGGCGGCCTCAATTGGGGCCTGGTCGCACTCGCGGAGTTCGACCTTGTCGCCTGGATCTTCGGCGGCATGGAGTTCGGTGAGACCAACGCCGCCAGCCGCGTCGTCTACGGCCTGGTCGGTCTGGCGGCCGTGTACCAGATCGCCCAGGTCGCGATGTCGGCCCGCCGGGCGCAGGGCCACGGCCACGCGGAGGCCGCCGGGCGCTCCTGATCCGCGGCGGTACCCCGAGGGGGCCGGCCACCTGGCCGGCCCCCTCCCTCTTGCGTCCCCGGCGAGCGCCGCGTACCGGCGCCACGTACCGACGCTGTTCTCGGTGCTGCTCTACGCGATCAGGTATCCGATCGCGCCAACGATCGCGGTCGCGGCCAGCAAGAGGCCGCTCACAGTCCAACTGATGCGCCTGAGGTTCTCCGGAACGCCGGAGCTCGGCGCATGAACGATGTCATGTCGATACATATATGTGTGGGTCACCTCCTCACTCGTTCCACAGGGGTCTCGGCGAGCCACAGCGACCACATGCGCACGAATCCCCGCTCGAGCGCGCGATGCAAATCACCGCCTGGACATACAATCAACAGGCGTGAGGACGTGCTCGGGCCGCTTAGATAAGAACTCACCCGATGTCAAGATTGTAGCAGCACAACTCTTGAGAGGCCCTCGTGCGACCGCGCCGCCGCGGTCCACAGCACAGCGGCGGGAGGCCGATGAGAAACGACGGCGGCGGTCGTCTCAGTACCGTCGGGGAGAACGCACCGCGTGCATGGAGAGCGAGGGCATGAGACCACTGCGATACGCCATCAACGTCACACTCGACGGGTGCTGCCATCACGAGGCGGGGCTTCCGCCCGACGACGAGTCGATGCGCCACTGGACGGCCCAGATGGAACGGGCCGACGCACTGATTCTCGGGCGGGTGACCTACGAGATGATGGAGTCGGCGTGGCGCCGGCCCGCCACCGGCACGTGGCCCGACTGGATGGGTGAGTCGGACATCCCGTTCGCCGAAACCATCGACCGCGCGCGAAAGCACGTCGTGTCGAGCACGCTGAGCGCGGTCGATTGGAACGCCGAGCTGCTGCACGGCGACCTGGGACCGGCGGTGCAGCGGCTCAAGGAGGAGCCGGGCGAGGGCCTGTTCGTGGGCGGGGTGACGCTCCCCCTCGCGCTTGCGGACCGGGGACTGATCGACGAGTACGAATTCCTGGTGCAGCCTGTCCTCGCGGGGCGTGGACCCACGTTGCTCGCCGGTCTGCGCGAACGCATCGAGCTCGAACTCATCGACCGTCGGGAGTTCCGGTCCGGGGCCTTCGCCCTGCGCTTCCGGCCGCACCGCTGACCACACAGGATGACCCCGCGCGGCACGCCGATCATCGGTTCGCTGATACCGTCGCCTGCATGAATCGCTCGCGTTCATGGCGTCACCTCAGCAGGGCCGCCGCCATGGCCGTCGTCGGCTTCGCGGCGTGGTGCGCGGGCGGCCCGATCGGCTCGGCCGATGCACATCGGGCACCGACAGCCGACGAGCGCCCGTCCTTGGCGGGTATCGCCGCCACGTCCTGCCTTCCCGAGCGCGGGGTCTGCCGGGTCGCCCGCTTGCGCGTCTCCGTGGTCGACCCGCGGTTCGCCGCCATTGAGACGTCCCAGGGCGCCCGGACCACCGTAATCGTGGCGCGCCGGACGGCGCCGGCCGGCAGAAGCTGGTCGACCGTGTTCCAACGGAATGGCCTCCCCCGCTGTGCAGCGTTCGCCGCGCTGCCTCTCGGCGTCAGCACCGACCTCGGACTGACCGGCCTGCGCGACGACATGTCGATCGGCCGGTGCGACAACGGTCGCGGGATGGGCGCTCCGCCCGCGTCACCCAAGGACCGGGGCGACGCCGCACCGGTCACCGCCGTGCTCATGTCGTTCCGCTGGTAGCGCCACAGGCACTCGCCGTCCTCTGAGCGCACGCGTATGGCTAGGTTTGCACCATGGGCGAGCTCTTCGAACACGTGTGCGTATGCGGTTTCAGAGCGACCGTGTCAGGCGGTCGCGACGCCGGCATGTGCGCGCTCACCGAAACCGTCGTCTGCGAAGAGTGCGGATCCCTGAGCGACCGCCTCACTCACGAGCACACCGCGCGACGCACCGACGGGCCGGAGCCGAGGTTCGCTCCGGTTGCCCCGGGACGATGTGAGGCCTGCGACGCCGATTCCGCGCACATCCGACCCTGGTTCACCGGAGACCCCTGCCCGTCGTGCGGCCGGCCGCTTGGACGAAGCGGCGATTGCGTCGTCCTCTGGGACTGACTGAGTATCCGCGGGGGTACGCCGCCCCAGACCTCCCGGCCCGCGTGACGACGTGATGATCGGCGGCTCGATGCCACGCACATGGTG
Organism: Actinomycetales bacterium; assembly: GCA_044507605.1. Lineage (GTDB taxonomy): Bacteria > Actinomycetota > Actinomycetes > Streptosporangiales > Streptosporangiaceae > Thermopolyspora. Next base: position 6,269 of record JBIQJI010000112.1, read on the forward strand.
TTTCACCGGTTCATGTGCACCGAGCCGCTGGATGTCAGGGGCGTGAGGTACGTTGCCCGCGTTTACGGGGATCCCTCACGACCGAGGCGGTGGGTGCATGTTCAGGAAGCGACGGTTGAACGCGCTGCCGGGCGACGGGCCCGGCGGCGTATCCGGGCCGACGAGGCGTCGTCGGGTGGCGCCGGCCGCCGCGCTCTCGTCGGCGGTGATGGCGCTGGGCGCTGCGATCGGGGTGTCGCCGGCGGCGGCGGATGTGACGATCCCGCTGGACGGACCTTCGTTCCAGTCGGTCGGCGACGAGTTCGTCGAGTACAACGGGCACCTCTACTTCTCTGCCGATGACGGCACACACGGGCGCGAGCTCTGGCGCACCGACGGCACGGTCGCCGGCACGCAGATGGTCGCCGACCTGACCCCCTCCGGCCACACCAGCCCGAGCCGGCTGACGGTCGCCGGCGGGCGGCTGTTCTTCAACTACAACGGCGATGACGGCGTCTATGCCTACAACGGCGCGGGTGCGCCGGTGAAGATCACCCGTACCCTCGCGTGCGCAAGCGTCACTTGGATCATGGGGAGCGTCGGGGACCGGCTGCTGACGGTCGGCTACACCCCGACGCAGTGCCCGCCGACGGTGCACGGTCAGCATCAGTTGCTCGCCGTGGCCCCTGGCTCCACCGTCGCCACCCCGGTCAGCGGACCGATCAGTCCTGTTTCCCAAGGATCCAGAACCCGCATCGCCACCATGGGCGGCTGGGCGTACTTCGCCGGCGTGAATGCCCAGGGCGGCGGCTTGGGCGACGCGCTCGGCTGGGAGCTGTACCGCACCAACGGCTCCACCACCGAGCTGGTGGCCGACATCGACCCGGGCACCCAGTCCGGGGACCCGAACGACCTCACCGCCGCGGGCAACCAGCTGTTCTTCACCGCGATCAAGAACCCGCATGGGCGTGAGCTGTGGCGCACCGACGGCACCGCGGCGGGCACCCGCATGGTCTACGAGCACGTGCCGGGCGCCGGCGCCCCGAACTTCCACTCCATGGCCGGGCACAACGGGCGCTTGTTCTACGCGGTCACCGAGCCCACGTACGGGCATGAGCTGTGGAGCACCGACGGCACCACCGACGGCACGCACATCGTCAAGGACATCACCCCCGGGCCTGCGAGCACCGGGATGACGCAGCTCACGTCCGCCGCCTCGGGCCTGTACTTCCGCACCAACCGCGGCCTTTGGAAGACCGACGGCACCGACGCCGGCACCCAGCACCTGGTCGAGCCGCGCAGCGATGGATACGGCGTCCAGCACCTGACCCCGTTCAACCAGCGCCTGTACTTCCGCGCCGGCGGCACGCCGAACGGCACCGTGGTGTGGCGCAGCGACGGCACCACGGGGGGCACCGTCCAGGTGAGCCGCGGAGCCTTCGAGGGCACGCCGACCGGCAACCCGTCTCCCGGGGCGTTCGGTGTCCTGGGGCACCGGATCATCTTCCCCTCGCGCTTCCCCGGCGACCCGCTGCGCTCCACCTGGCAGCGGCTGAACGTGATCGACACGACCCAGCCCGACCCGGTCGCCCCTGGCCCGGCCCCCGCGCCGGCCCCGGCCCCGGCTCCCGCACCTGTGCCGCCGGTCACCAAGCCGAAGCCGGCGGTGAAGAAGGCCAAGCTGGTGCTGCGCAAGAAGCCGGCGATCGTCGGCCGCGTGCGCATCGGGGCGAAGCTCCAGGCGAAGATTCCGACCTTCAAGCAGAAGGGCGTGAAGCTGCGCTACCAGTGGCGCGCGAACGGCAAGGCGATCAAGAAGGCGACCAAGCGCACCTTCACGATCACCGCCAAGCAGCGCGGCAAGCGCATCTCGGTGCGGATCACCGCGACCAAGAAGGGCTACGTCACGCGCGTCGTGATCTCCAAGCCCACGAAGAAGGTCCCCGCCCGCCGGCGCTGACCGCCCCGGACGGCTCCTGCCGCCTGGCCCACTCCCCCCTTCACCGCGCTCGCGGTGAAGGGACGGGGCCGGCGGGAGGGTGGGGTTGACACCGTCCTCCGACGCCGAGTCCAATAGCACATTGGCGCGTCCGGCGTTGGAGAGGATGAAATCATGGAAGCCGCACGGCGATTCCGATTCCGCAACAGGATCGGGTGGGGTGCGGGGGCGGCCGTGTTCCTGGCCGTGGCGGCACTGCTCGTTGCGTCCGCGTACGGCCTGGGCCCGATGTCATCGAATCAGCCGACCGTCTCGACCGGAGAGATCGGGGGGTTGGAGGCGCAGGTGGCCCGCACCCCCCAGGCGGTGCTCGGGACCGACGGGCGCTGGCACGCGGTCTACGAGATCTACCTCCTCAACTCGGCGCCTCTGCCCCAGCCCCTCACGCTCATCGAGGTCCGCGACGCCGACGACGACCGCGTACTCCTGCGCTTCGACACCCCGGAGGCCATCCAGGCGGTGACGACGACCTCGACGACGGCCGGTGACGGCATCGACGTCCTGCCGCCCAACGCCGGCGGGGTTGTGTTCGTCGACCTGTCCGCCGACAGCAAGCGCGCCCTGCCGAGAAGGATCGAGCATCGGTTCGTCAGCCGCATCGAGGACGACGAGCTCGCGTTCACCGGTGCCGCAGCGACGATCAGCAGGCGTCCGCCCGTGCGACTCCACCCGCCGCTGGTGGGCGACGGCTACATGAACGAGAACGGCTGCTGCGGCAAGAGCGATCACACCCGCGCGGTCCTGACGATCGACGGGACGCGGTGGCTGGCCCAGCGCTTCGCCATCGACTGGATCCGCCTGGACGACCAGGACCGGCCTTACGTGGGCGACTGGCGCGTCAACGAGAACTGGCACATCTATGGCGACCCGATCGTCTCGGTGTCCGGCGGGCGGGTCGTCGAGACGCTGAACACCCTGCCGGAGAACACGCCGCCGACCCCGCTGGGCAACCTCACCTCGTTCACCGCGCTGGGCAACCACGCGATCATCGACATGGGCGACGGGCGGTTCGCGCTGTACGCGCACATGCAGCCCGGGTCGGTGCGGGTGAAGGTGGGCCAGCGGGTGCGGCCCGGCCAGCTCATCGGGCGCGTCGGCAACACCGGCAGCTCGACGGCCCCCCACCTCCACTTCCACGTGACCGACGCGGCGCCGGCGATCGGCTCGAACGGGGCGCCGTGGGTGTTCCGTCGCTTCGATCTCCCCTCCGTGGCGCTCAACGCCGACGAGGTGAACGCCGACGACCCGGCGCCCGTGGCGATCCTCCAGGATGCTCCGCGGCCGCGCATCAGGACGAACCAGATGCCGCTGAAGGGCGACGTGGTCGACTTCGGCGGATCACGCGAGGCGGTGCTCGCGAAGGGGGACCGTCCGCCCCGATCCTGACGTAACCGAGCAAACGGGAGTGTGGCGGTAGCGGCGGTGAACCGTTCGATTCCTACATCCGTTTCGTCGCGTAGACCCGGATGCGTTCGATCCTTTCCCTTCGATCGCTCCGGGGGAGGGTCTTTCAGAGCCGCCGCAGGGCAGGACCGGCGCCGCCGACCCGCCGGCGAGCGTGCAGTTACCGGGTTCCGGCGCGCACCGCCACGCCCAGGGCGTCGCGCAGACGCGCGCGGTCGTCAGCAGCCACCTGGTTCATTGTGCGCCGCATACGGGCCTTCGGGTCGGGCATGAACAGAACCAGACGCCTCCGGCCGGCGAAGGTCTCCTCCACGACGTCAAAGAGGCTGACGTTCCAACGGCTTCGTTGGATGCGCGGCCGGATCTGCCCGGCCGCCATCGCTTCAAGAAGAGCGACGACCGTCGCTGGTGAGAGCGCGAGGATGCGCTCGATGTATCGGTCCGATAAAGAGTGCGCTGTACGAAGCCTGCGATCCGCGCTCGGAGTGCTGGCTGGTGTCAGGGGCGCTTGCAGGAGGACGCACGACAGTCGTTGATCAGTCCTAAGTTGGCACCGATTCGCGCCCTGACCGTTCGGTGCTACTCAGACGATCTTGGAGCCAAACGGAGGAACACCTATTATCCCGACGCGGCGCGGAAGCGCAACCCGATTCGCTTACTTGCCGGGACCGCTCGACCAACCCGAGACCAGAATGGAAACAGTCCCTTCACCACTCACGATCCGATCATCTATTTCGACGAGTCCGGCAATAGCGGTTCGAATTTGCTCGACGCGAGCCAGCCTGTCTTCGTTCTCGCCGCCGTGTCCATGCCTGACGATCGAGCCGAGGAACTCGTCTCACCGCTGAGGAACCTCCACTCCCGCGAACTCAAGTTCAAGCACGTAAGACAGACGGAGATCCGGCGCAGGACCTTCGTGCGCACCATTGCGACTCGCCAGCTCAGCACCGATGACGTCAAGGTGCTGATCATCCATAAGCGCCACATGATTTCCGGAAAATTCGTGGACATCCTCATGGAGCCCGAATGTCGGCGCACGGGAGTTAACCTCTACGCCAATGGGTTTAATGTTCGTGCTGCCGAAACGCTCACGAGGCTCGGACCGGTCTATTGTGGCGAGTCCACCTGGCAGGCTCTAGAGAGGGCATTTGTGAAGCTTGCCCGCAGTGACACCGGTGAACCTTTCGGAGACTACCTAGACGCGCTGAATTCAGCACGAAAGTCCGCGAGTCAATCGGACTCTCGCCTGTCTCGTATCCTCAACGCCTTCTCAACTAATCAAGCATTGATCCTGGAAGAACTGGAGACAGGCAATCCCGAGCGCCTTCCGCCGCTGGATCCAGCTCTGACATCTCTCAACGTCTTGCTCTTACAGTGGTCCGAAATCTTGCCGAGCTTTTCGGTAGTTCACGACGCTTCTAGTTCCGTCTCGAAGCACCGTGATGTCCTGATCACGATGCACAACTCGGAGGCGAGTAAGACCAACATCGACTTTGGGGCGGATAGGCAGTTCCAGATCCCGGGGAACGCCACATCCGTTGATTTCGCGGACTCTGCCGATGTCGTTCAGCTGCAGCTCGCAGACACGATTGCCGGCGCGATCGCTCACTGGCTGAACCACCGAGATACCCGCGACGAGTTCGCAGATCAGCTCGATGCTGCGGGCATCTCTCGCCTTATCAGTTGGGGAATCTGGCCCCACCCGCCGTGACGTCCGAGCTGCCAACACACAACGTCTCGCCGAGAAGTCCGCACTGAACCGAGTCACCAGCACACACGGCAGCGTCCCCGCACGGCGTCTCGCGTTGGATCGAGCGGCTGGTCGCTACCAGTTCTGTGAACCTAGTCAGTTGTCCCGACTCCCAGAGAGAGTCCACCCCAACCAAGACGAGCACGAAGCTTCCGCCCAATGTGGAGGCGATTGGCGCTGTGCGCCGACCCAACTGAGGTAATCTTGCCGGTCTGAAGCGCCCTGGGTTTGATGGAGGCTCGGGCTATTGGATTTCGACCAGGTCCTGGTCGGTTCGTTTCCCAGCGTAGAAGGTGGCCTCGAACTCTGCGGGCGGCACGTCCCCGAGGTAGCTGTGCAGGCGGCTGGTGTTGTGCCAGTGCACCC
>JBIQJI010000113.1:0-11692 GCA_044507605.1 Actinomycetales bacterium
AACAAGCCCGCCACCCGAGAAGAATCACCGCCCCGCTTCCAGGGCAACCCCTCGACTATACCCGCTCGTCCGGATCGACGCAAACGGCTCGCGTCGGCCCGAGCAGGGCAGGGTCATCAAGGGAGATCGCAGACGGTGGGGCCGGTCGATCGAAGCCGATCTACCGCCTGAGACCTGCTGGCCCCAGGCACCGCCTGACGGGGTGAAACTCTACCAGTACTCCAGGAGCGCCATGACCGGCTTCGGCCGAGCGGTCAACCATTCCCGGGTCTCAGGCATCCCAGACAGGAGGGGTTCGGTACCCGGGGCAAGTTTGCTTCAAGCCATCCGCAATCGCCTCGCGTTACGAATCATTGTGTGGGACCTCTGGTGCGCCGCCCGGCCGCCCCGGAGCCCCCGGGTGGAGGTGGCCATCATGACTCGCTCGGAGTTCGACGACATCCGTGCCCATTTGGCGGCAGAGGCGGATCACGCGAGCGACCTGCTCCGCATCGCCCGTAATCTGCTCGACGATCTGGAACAGGCGCATATGCGCGAGGCGGTGCTGCGCAGCCGGTACTTGGGACTGCTCACCGCCGCCAGGGCGTCGGTCGCGGCCGAGTCCGCAGGGTATGTCAAGCCGTTGATGTTCGTCGAGCACGAACTGGACCGGCATGGCCAGCTGCCGACGGGGGACGAGACGGTGCATCGGATCCTCGCCGATGCCCAGACCGCCGCCGCCCTCGCGGCTCGCATCGAGGTCGACGAGGTACCGCCGCGGCGTGGCTCGCCGCGTAGCCGGGCCGGCCGTTGCGGCGGACTGAGCCGCCGCCTGGCCCACTGATCCGTTCCGCTCGCTGGATCCGGTGCGCCCCCGCTGCTGGATCGGCCCGGTCTGATGGGTGCGTTGCGCTCGCTGGATCCGCCTCGGCCCGATGGGGTCGTTCCGTTCGCCGGATGCGTTCCGCTCCGCGATTCGTCCGCCCGGTGGAGTCGGCCGGAGCGCTGGATCGGGCCGGCTCGCTGGTCTTTCGATCTGTGGTGTTGGGCTCTGAACGGTTCAGGTCGGATGGGGTACGCCGGTCTGCCTGGCCGGGGCTGGTACGGCACGGGCTTCGGTGGGCCATCCGGACGGTCCGGCCGAATGGCCCCCACGGGCGGGCCGGGCGAGGGGTGTGGTCAGGAACTGATCAGTTCGAACCAGACCTCGTTGGTGCCGGATTGGCGGGTCAGGCCCCATCGGTGTGCCAGGTTTTCGAGGAGGGGGATGCCGCGGCCGGAGACCGCGGTGGAATTCGCAGTCGTGTGGCAGGCGCATGGCGGAAACGTGGATCCGTCATCTTGTACGGTCACCACGGCGTGGGTTCTGGAGTATGTGAGGGATACGGAGAATGTACCGCCGGCGCCTGTGGCGGAGTGGACGACGGCGTTGGTGACGACTTCGCTCGCGAGCAGGAGGCAGTCGTCGCGCAGGGGGTGATCGGGGCCCAGCTCGGCCGATATCCACTGGCGGACCGATCTCACCTGGTCCGGTGTTCCCGGCAGCCGCAGAAATACCTGGGCCGCTTCGCGTCGCTCCGACAGCAACATCGGAAATCCTCTCCCCCGTAGTCGTCTATAAGGACGCTCGGTGGGGCTCGCGGGATGTCGCCAGAAGGTGGCATTGGGATATCCCGGACGCTGGATCCAGGTTCCCGATAACGTTTGTGACGGGCCCGCTATTAGCGGTCCGGGGAATATCTGCCCTCCCTTTCGGGAGTCCTGTCCCGATCCAGGGGGGGGGGGGTGGGGGCGGGGCCCGCGGGGGGGGCGCGGGGGGGGGGGGGGGTGGCGCGGGGCCGGGGGCCTACGGATGCGAAGATCATTTAACGGGGTCGGCGGGGCCGGTTCGATGGGGTCGGCAGGGCCGCAAAGGGCACCGGAGCAGGCCCGATACTGAAAGTTTCAAAAAACATCGGCCCATCTCGGCGGCCGTTCTGCGGGGCGTGCCGGGTTGTGGCAGGCACCGCGGGATGGGCGGCCGGGGCGGAAATTCCGCTGGTACGAGGGGTCCTTCCCGGAAGGGCCGGGTCGGTACGGTGAGGGCATGCGCTCCGGTGGTGCGGTTGCGGGGCTCGGAGGAGTTGTCTGTACGGGGGAACCGGAGTCTGCGTTACTTCTTGGGAGCGCTCCCACAGGGCGCCAGAGTTCAACGTGCTCTAGCTCAAGGTGCCTCATCGGCGCCCTGAACAGATGTCGCAGGAGGACCCCCGAATGAGATTCATCCCCCTACGCCGAGCAGCGCGCTCGCGGCTGAACCGCAGTGCGGTAGCCGCGGCCACCGCGCTCGTGCTCGGCACGGCGCTGGCCGCCACCACGGCGACCCAGGCCAGCGCGGCGGCCGGTTGCCGGGTCACGTACACGACCAATGACTGGCCCGGTGGCTTCACCGCCAACCTGACGGTCACCAACCTCGGCGACGCGTTGTCGAGCTGGACCCTGGAGTGGGACTTCCCCTCCAGCCAGCAGGTGCAGAATGGCTGGAGCGGCGACTTCTCCCAGAGCGGCCAGCATGTCACGGTCCGCAACATGCCGTGGAACGGCAACCTGGCCTCGGGCGCCTCGGTGAACCCCGGGTTCAACGGCTCGTGGAGCGGATCGAACCCCCACCCGACCTCGTTCAAGCTGAACGGTGTCACGTGTACCGGTAGCGTCGACAACACGCCCACGTCGACCCCGACCGTCACGCCGACCGTCACGCCCACGGTGACGCCGACCGTGACCCCGACGGTCACGCCCACGGTGACTCCGACGGTCACGCCGACCGTCACGCCCACCGGCCCGCAGCCGCAGCACGTGGACAACCCGTACGCCGGCGCCGACGGCTACGTGAACCCGGAGTGGTCCGCGAACGCGGCCTCCGAGCCGGGCGGCTCCGCGGTGGCGAACGAGTCGACGGGCGTGTGGCTGGACCGCATCGCGGCCATCGAGGGCGACGGCAAGATGGGTCTGCGGGACCACCTGGACGAGGCCGTGCGGCAGGACGCCGCGAACGGCAGCCGGCCGGTGACGATCCAGTTCGTCATCTACGACCTGCCGAACCGCGACTGCTCGGCTCTCGCCTCCAACGGTGAGCTCAAGGTCTCCGAGAACGGCATGCAGCGGTACAAGACCGAGTACATCGACCCGATCGCCTCGATCATGTCGGACTCGAAGTACTCGCAGCTGCGCATCGTGGCGATCGTCGAGATCGACTCGCTGCCGAACCTGGTGACCAACACCAACATCGCGGCCTGCGCCGAGGCGCAGTCGTCCGGTGCGTACGTGGAGGGCATCCAGTACGCGCTGAACAAGCTGCACGCCATCCCGAACGTCTACAACTACGTGGACGCGGCGCACCACGGCTGGATCGGCTGGGACGACAACTTCAACAACTCCGCCCAGCTGTTCACCCAGACGATCGACGGCACCACGGCCGGCAAGGCGAGCGTTGACGGCTTCATCACCAACACCGCCAACTACTCGGCGCTGGTCGAGCCCTACTTCACCATCGACACCACGGTGAACGGCCAGACGGTCCGGCAGTCGAGCTGGGTGGACTGGAACCGGTACGTCGACGAGCTGTCCTTCGCCCAGGCCTGGCGGAACAAGATGATCTCGATGGGCTTCCCGTCGACGATCGGCATGCTGATCGACACGTCCCGCAACGGCTGGGGCGGCGCGGACCGGCCCAGCGGTCCCAGCAGCTCCACCGATCTGAACACGTTCGTGAACGAGTCGAAGATCGACCGCCGGATCCACGCCGGCAACTGGTGCAACCAGTCGGGCGCCGGCCTCGGTGAGCGGCCGCAGGCCAACCCGGAGCCGGGCATCGACGCCTACGTCTGGATCAAGCCTCCGGGCGAGTCGGACGGTTCCAGCAGCGCGATCGACAACGACGAGGGCAAGGGCTTCGACCGGATGTGCGACCCGACGTACGGCGGTAACGAGCGCAACGGCAACAACCCGAGCGGTGCTCTGCCGAACGCCCCGGTCTCCGGTCACTGGTTCTCGGCCCAGTTCCAGGAGCTGCTGCAGAACGCCTACCCGCCGGTGAACTGATCCCTATCCGCTGCTCATTCCTCTCTCGCACCACGGATCCCGTCGTCGCCCCGCACCGGGCGGCGGCGGGATCCGCCTTTTCCGCCCCTGCCCGGCCCTTGCCGCCGCGCGTTCACCGGGGCCGGAGCCGCGTCAGGGCAGGTAGCGCGGTGGCGGGACGAGTTCGGTGAGGCGCCTGCCCTCGGACAGCAGGGTGGCGATCAGTGCGAGGTCGTCGCAACGCGGTCCGATCAGGTCGTACCACGCCTTGCGCAGTTCGCGGAGCGCCGGCTCGACGCGGGCCCGGTAGGCGGCGGGTTCGGCGTGCAGGAGGGCGCGCCGCTCGCCCGGGATGCGGCGACGGCCGATGAGCCCTTCGCGGTGCAGCCGCCCGGCCACCGCGTTGATCGTCTTGTGCGGGAGCCCGGTGAGCGTGGCGAGCCGGCCGACGGGCATCGGGCCCTGGCGTGTGAGCAGCAGCACGCAGCGCAGCCCGGTGACGTCGAGCCCTGTCGTCGCGGCGAGCGCCGCCAGCACCCGGTCGGCGCGGCCGAGGAGGCGGGCGGTTTCCCGCTCGACCTCCTGGTGGCCGTCCGCGTGGCCGTCCACGTGGCCGCCCGGGGGGTCGTGCGGGTGGATGTTCGCGGGCGGGTCCAGGTGGGTGTCGTCTGGCTCCAGATCGTTGTCGTACGGCATTTCGCCGGCCAACCTCCATTCGCCCGAGCCGGGCGCCGGGCGGACGTTGCCCGCCCGGCGCGCGGCGTCAGGCCTTGGCCTTACGGCCGTTCAGACCCCCGTGGTGTGGGTCTCCGACTGCGTGATGCAGCGCATCGTGGCGTTCCGGAAGAATTCCGCGAATCCCTGCGGCGTCCCGGTGTCCCGGCGCTCGGCGAGGAACGGCACGATCTGGTTCTCGATCGTGTGGACGTGGGTCTGCGCGGCGAGGTGCCTGGCGATCCCGGCGAACTCGCCCTCGTAGTGGATCACTCGCACCAGCACGTCGTCTTTGACGAACACCCCGGTGCCGAGGAGGCGCCCGGTCTCCCGTCCCTGCTCGTCGAGGACGATCGGCGATTCCATCTGCGGGGCGTCGTTGAAGACCTTTTCCAGCTCCTCTTCGTGGCCCGGCTTGATCCGGAATGTGATCATGGCGTACGGCATGTGACTACCTTTCGCTCCGGCGGCGTGTTCAGTACGCCGCCACCACCTCGTACACGCCGTAGCTGGCGCCGTTCTGCTCGTCCAGGTATCCGGCGAGGGGCGAGGTCGTGGGGCGGTGCTCGGCGCTGCGCTCCCACTCGCTCCAGGTGGCCACGTCGGACCATTCGCTGAGGATGGTGAACCGGCGCGGGTCGTTGATGTCGCGGAGCAGTTCGTTGCCGTGCATGCCGGGCCGGTCGGCCAGGTCTCCGCTGATCTGGTGGTACGCCTGCTCGATCATGGCCGCGTCGCGCGCTTCGGCCAGGTTGAGGATGACGCGGGCCCGGCCTGCCGGGCGCACCGGGTCGACCTGGGCGACGATGGACATGGGCGTCATCGAGGCGTGGCCGCGGTCGCGGTACGGGTCGAGCCGGCTGCGGTTGACCGCGTGCTCGGGGCTCTTTTCGAACTGGCGGAACTTCTGCTCGTTCTCCCAGTCGCTGATGATGTAGTAGACGCCCTGCTCGTGTTCGTCTCTGGTGAGGCATTGGCCGAGGTTGGCGGGCTGCCGGGCGATGCCGGCGGCGACGTCGCGCCAGGTCTTCTCGAACTCGCCTTCCATGCCGGGATGAATGTGCACGCGCACCATCACCCGGAACGTCTCCTTGGTGGCGACGCTCATGATCGTTTTCCTTCCCCCGTGATCGTTCTTGTCGCCGGTCGTCACAGCCCGGCAGGGCTGGCGACCTGCTCGACGAGCTGCTTGATCCGCTTCATCTGGACCATGGTGTTGTCGTTGAGCCGCTTGGCCATCTGCTTGTCGTCGAGAGGCGAGTCGCGGCGCATCTCGAAGTCCTGCACCCAGCGCATCCGCACGCCGGGCACGCGGCCGCCGGTGACCTCGGTGTACTCCCAGAACAGGTTCATGTACTTGAACCAGCCCGGCTCGACGCGGTGCGCCCGGACGGTGCGCGTCTCCGGGTCGGGCGTGCGCTCGGAGACCCAGCTCCACACGTTGCCGTCCGGGTCGGGGTGCATGGTGAGGCGGAACCTGGTGGTCTGCCCCCTGCACTCCAGGATCTCGGTCGCGGCGTACTCGCTGAACAGCCGCGGCCAGGACTCGACGTCGTTGGTCATCGTCCAGACCAGGTCCATCGGAGTCGCGATGGTGATCTCGTTGTCGGTGTGTCCGGCCATGTCTTTCTCACCCCTGTAGTTGCTCACCGGCGAACCGCCGGTTCACGTAGTCGACCGCCTGCCGCGGCGTCTTCATCTCCTCGACCGCGTCATCGGGAATCCGGATCCCGAACTCCTGCTGGACGTGCGCGGCCATCTCCAGCATCGCCAGCGAGTCGTAGCCCATGTCGGCGAACGACACGTCCGCGATGTCGGCGGAGAGGTCGACGGTGTCGGGCACCCCGGCGCAGCTGCGCATGATGCGCCGCACATCGTCGAGAGTGAACATCGGCATGATCATCCCCCGTTCGTGGATTGACTAGGCGGCCGTGACGACCATGGCGGAGTTGAACCCGCCGTAACCGCGGGCGACCACCAGCGCGGTGCGCAGCGGCGCCTCGCGTGGTGTGCCGCCGACCAGGTCCAGGTCGCAGCCGGGCGCCTGCGCGATCACGCCGAGCGTCGGCGGGATCACGCCGTCGCGGATCGCGAGCAGCGCCGCCGCCAGGTCGAGGGCCGCGCCCCCGGCGTACAGGCGGCCCGTCATGGTCTTGGGCGCGGTCACCGGCACCCCGCGCGGGCCGAAGATCGCGGTCAGGGCCGCGGCCTCCTCCCGGTCCCGCTCGGGCACGCCGCACGCGTCGGCGAACACCACGTCCACCTCGTCGGGCCGCACCCCCGCGTCGGCGAGGGCGCCGGTGATGGCCCGCTCCAGGTTGGAGCGGTGCGGCTCGCCCGGCCTCGGGCGCGGGTCGAACGTCGCTGCGTGACCGGCGATGACGCCGTACGGCCGCCGGCCCGCCCCCCGCCCAGGACTCCGTTTCTTCGTGTTCTTCCTGTCGGTGCTCCTTCTGTCGGTGCCCTCCCGTTCGGTGACGAGCATCGCGCCGCCCTCGCCGGGAACGTAGCCGCAGGCGGCCACGTCGAACGGCAGGTAGGCGGTGCCCGGGTCGTCGCGCTCGCTCAGCCAGCCGGTGGACAGCTGGGCGACGAGCCCGTACGGGCACAGCGACGCGTCGGCGCCGCCGGTGACCACGAGCGTGGCGTCGTCGAGCAGCAGCCGCCGGGCCTGCGCGACCACGTCGAGGCCGCCGGCCTGCTCGGCGCAGATGACGCCGCATGGGCCGCGCATGCCGTGCCTGATGGAGATCTGGCCGGTGGTGGCGGCGTAGAACCAGGCGATCGACTGGTACGCCCCGACGAACTGCGGGCCTTTGCTCCACAGCCGCTCGATTTCGCGCTGGCCGAACTCGGTGCCGCCGGACGAGCTGGCCGTGACGACCGCCATCTCGTATTCGGGCAGGTCCGCCGGGTCGACGCCGGCGTCGGCGAGCGCCTGGTCGGCGGCTGCGATGCCGAGGTGCGTCCAGTTGTCGGTCTGCACGATGAGCCGGCTCGGCACGTGCTCGCCGGCGTCGAACTCGGTGACCTCGCCGGCCAGCCGCACCGGGTAGCGGTCCGGGTCGAACCGGGTGATCTGCCCGATGCCGCTCTTGCCGTCGAGCGTGGCCGACCAGTACGCGTCGGTGCCGAGGCCGTTCGGGGCCATCACCCCGATGCCGGTCACGACCACGCGGTCGCGTGTCATTTCGCCACCCCCTTCTCGCCCGCGAGCAGCAGCGCGGTCTGGAAGCCGCCGAACCCGCTGCCCACGCTGAGCACCACGTCGACCGCCTGTTCGCGGGCGGTGCCGGGCACGTAGTCGAGGTCGCATTCGGGGTCGGCGTTCTCCAGGTTCGCCGTCGGCGGCACGACCTGGTTAGCGATCGTCAGCGCGCACGCCGCCGCCTCGATCGAGCCGATGGCGCCCAGCGAGTGGCCGATCATCGACTTGATCGAGCTGACCGGCACCCGGTAGGCACGGTCGCCGAGGGCGTCCTTGAACGCCGCCGTCTCGTGCCGGTCGTTCTGCCGGGTGCCGGAGCCGTGGGCGTTGATGTAGTCCACGTCGTCCGGGTTCAGCCTGGCCTGGCGCATCGCGACCCTGATGGCCTCGGCCATCTCCCGGCCGTCCGGTTTGAGGCCGGTCATGTGGAAGGCGTTGCTGCGGCTGGCGAACCCCACGATCTCCGCGTAGATGCGGGCGCCGCGCCGCAGCGCGGCCTCCCGTTCCTCCAGGATCAGCACGGCGGAGCCTTCGCCGAGGACGAAGCCGTCCCGGTGCAGGTCGAACGGGCGTGAGGCCCGCTCCGGCGTGTCGTTGCTGGGCGAGGTCGCCTTGATCGCGTCGAAGCAGGCCACGGTGATCGGCGAGACCGGGGCGTCGGTGGCGCCGGCGACGGCGACGTCGGCCTGGCCGCCCTGGACCAGGTGGAAGCCGTGCCCCACCGCGTCCAGGCCGGCCGTGCAGCCGGTCGAGATCAGCCCGACCGGCCCTTCGGCGCCGCAGGCCCAGGCCACCTCGACGGCCATGGTGCTGGGCACCATGTAGCCGTACAGCTGAGGGGTGCGGTACGCCGGGTCGACGAGCCATTCGCGGCCGCCGTCGCTCAGCACGACGTATTCCTCTTCCAGGCCCATCGTGCAGCCGACGGCGCTGCCGATGCTCACCCCGATCCGCTCCGGCGGCACGTCGCCGGCGGTGAGCCCGGAGTCGGCCAGCGCCTCCCTGGCGCTGACCACGCCGAGCTGCGCGGCCCGGTCCATGCGGCGGATCTCCTGCGGCGACAGGCCGTGCGCCGCCGGGTCGAAGTCGCACTCGGCGGCGATCTGTGAGCGGAATCCGCTCGGGTCGAACAGGGAGATGCGGCGGGTGGCCGTGCGGCCGGCGGTGAGCATGGCCCAGAACGCCGGCACGCCGATGCCTCCCGGTGCGGTCACGCCGACACCGGTGATCACCACCCGGCGGCCGCCGGCCGGGCGTTTCGGCCCCGCGCGGGCCTTCCCGGCCGGCCGCACCTTTGTGGCGGCGCCGGTCACGGTGCGCCTCCGACGGGCACGTGCGGCGCCTCCTCGTCGATGGCCGGCTCGGTGTCGACGTGGCCGAGGTCCGGGCGCGGGGCGAGGGGGCTCAGGTGGAACACCATGAAGGCCTCGACCACGCCGGTGTTGCGCACCGAGTGGCGCACCGACTTCGGCACCATCAGGCCGTCACCGGGGTTGAGCTTGATGTCCTGGTCGCCGTCGATGCGGGCGACCACGGAGCCGCGCACCATGTACATGAACTCCTCGGAGTACGGGTGGTAGTGCTCGTTCACCCGTTCTCCCGGCTGCAGCCGCAGCACGCCCATGAAGCCCGACGTCGACTCGACGGTCTTGGGGCTGAGCAGCACGCGGATGTCGCCGCCCCTGCGCCGGTTGGACGGCACCTCGTCGATGGCCACCTTTTCCAGCCGGATCTCACCCATTTTCTCCCGCCTTCCACTCGTAGAACGGTTCCGCCATAGCGTCTTTGGGCTCGCGCCAGTTCGGGTCGTACGGGCTGATGTGCTCGGCCAGCCGCCGGTTGATGTCCTCGTACAGCGGGTGCGATCGCGCCTTGTAGAGGTTGGGCGTGATGTCCTGCTGTGCCTCGACGAGATGGAAATACAGCCCGTGGAAGCGGAACAGTGTGCGCCGGTCCACGCCGATCAGATGCGGCAGGTCGCTCGAATCCGAATCTTTGAAGATTTTCGCGACGGCATCTGTCTCGGATGGGTCCATTCTTGCCACTATCAGAGTCCGCATCACCCATCCCCCTTTCGTCCATTCGGTGCGGATACGACCAACGTGTCCGAATAGTCTGGAGGATCGCTCGCTTGCCGCTGGTGCGGCGCCGTCCGCGTGGCGAAATCAGGGCAGGCGGGGGTTGAGCACCCCGAGCAGCGGGTGACGCGGGGCGGGGTCCGGCAGGGCGACCGCCTGGGTGGACGGGACGGCGTCCAGCTCGGCCTCCAGGCGTTCGCGGGCGAACAGGCGGATCAGAGTGTGCAGGGTGTAGCAGGGCTCCGGCGCCGGGCCCGGCTCCACGCGCAACAGGGAACTCTCGGCGAGGCGGGCCAGGACCCGGTCGGCCCGGTCGACGTCCGTGCCGAGGAGGGCCGCGACCTGGGGGGCCGTGACGAAAGGCGTGCGCAGCAGGCTGAGCAGGCGCAGCGTGCTGCGCTCCGGCTCGCCGAGCCGGTCGTACGCCGAGGCGAGCGCCGACCGGACGTCCACCTGCGGGGCCGCGTGCATGACGAGGTCGTCGAGGCGGGTACGCGGGTCGGCGAGGCGGTCGGCGAAACCCCGGAGGGGCAGGCCCGGATAGGCGGCCAGGCGGGAGGCCGCGCAGCGGACGGCGAGCGGCAGGCGGCCGCACAGCTCCACGATGCGCTCGGCGGCGTCGCGTTCGCCCTCCAGGCGGGCGGCGCCGATGATGCCGGCGAGCAGCCGCAGGCACTCGTCCTCGCCGGGCGGGTCGAGATGCAGCACCTCGACTCCCGCGAAACCGTGCAGGTCCGCCCTGCTGGTCGCGATCACCACGCAGCCGGCGGAGCCCGGCAGCAGCGGCTGCAGCTGGGCCGCGCCGGCCGCGTCGTCGAGAACGACGAGGATCGGGCGGTCACTGGTGCGGGTGCGGAACAGCTTGCCGCGCTCGTCGCGCTCCGCCGGCACCTGGCCGGGCGGCAGCCCGATGGCCCGCAGGAACCCCGCCAGCACCTCCCGGGGATCCGCCGGGGCGTCCGTCGACCCGCGCAGCTCAGCGTAGAGCTGCCCGCCCGGGAACGCGCCCCGGATGCGGTGCGCCACGTGGACCGCGAGCGCGGTCTTGCCGACACCGGGCATGCCGCTGAGACACACCACCCGTACGGCGGTGCCGCCGGGACGGGCGAGCAGCTCGGCGAGCCGGTCGGCGACGTCGCGCCGGCCGGTGAAGTCGGCGATGTCGGGCGGCAACTGCGCCGGGACGCTCTCCGCCCGCACGGCGGCGCCGCGCAGCGCGGCTCCGGGCCGTGACCGGTCCTCCTCCTGGCCGGGCTCGTCGCGGGGCCCCTCGGGGTGGCCGAGCCCGCCGAGCCCACGGTGGGCGTCCTCTCGATGATCGCCGGAAGCCGAAGGATGGCCGCCGGGAGTGGAGGGACGGCCGCCGGGAGTTGAGGGCGGCGGGCCCGCGTCGCCCTCGCCCGTGGGGTGGCCATCGCGGTCGTGGCGATGATCACGGGCGTGCGGGTGATCGAGGTCATGAGGATGGTCAGGGTCATGAGGGTGATCGGGGTCCGGCGGGTGATCGGGGGCCGGGGCGGCCTGGTGTGGGGCGGTCTGGTGGGGCGCGACCGGGGAGGGGGCGGCCTCGGGCGCGTCGCCCGGCCGGGGGTGGGCCGGCTCGGCGCCGCTCGCCCGGCCCGCGCCGTCGATGAGGGACGACGGCGCGGCGAAG
>JBIQJI010000033.1:0-63860 GCA_044507605.1 Actinomycetales bacterium
CCATCCGAAGCTGGACCAGTTACCCGGCCGAGGTTGCGTGACGGGCCACTAGCCCGGTCCCCGGGCTCCGTTTCCCGGGAGGCCCGGCGCCGCCGTGCACAGAGGCGCCGGGCCTCGGGTGTCTCTGCCCGAACGTCTCTCCCCGGTCCGGCGAGGTGGGGCGGGTGCGGCAGGATGTGGAGATGCCCCGTCCACTCGACTCGTTACCGAAGGCCCATCTGCACCTGCACTTCACCGGCGCCATGCGGCACGGCACCCTCATCGAGCTCGCCCGCGAGCAGGGCGTGCACCTGCCCGCCGCGCTCGTGGAGGAGTGGCCGCCCCGATTGCGCGCGACCGACGAGCGTGGCTGGTTCCGGTTCCAGCGGCTGTACGACATCGCGCGCTCGGTGCTGAGGCGGCCCGGCGACGTCCACCGGCTGCTGCGCGAGGCCGCCGAGGACGAAGCGGCCGAGGGGTCGGCATGGCTGGAGATCCAGGTCGACCCGTCGGGATACGCCGCCCGGTTCGGCGGCCTCACGGCCACCCTGGAGCTGATGCTCGACGCGGCCAGGCAGGCGTCGGCGGCGACCGGTGTGGGCATCGCGCTGATCGTGGCGGCCAACCGCACCAGGCATCCGCTGGACGCGCGCACGCTGGCCCGGCTCGCCGGCCGGTACGCCGACAGGGGGGTCGTCGGCTTCGGGCTGTCCAACGACGAGCGGCGGGGCCGGGCCCGGGACTTCGACAGGGCGTTCCGGATCGCCAAGCGGGCCGGGCTGCTGTCGGTGCCGCACGGCGGCGAGCTGGCCGGCCCGGCGAGCGTGGCCGAGTGCGTGGACGACCTCGCGGCCGACCGGGTGGGCCACGGGGTGCGGGCGGCCGAGTCGCCGCGGCTCATGGACCGGCTGGCGGATCGGCAGATCTGCTGCGAGGTCTGCCCGGCCTCCAACGTCGGCCTCGGCGTGGCCGCCGAGCCGGCCGACGTGCCGGTGCGCAGGCTGTTCGACGCGGGGGTGCCGCTCGCGCTCGGCGCCGACGACCCGCTGCTGTTCGGCTCGCGGCTGCTGCGCCAGTACGAGCTGGCCCGCGAGGTGTACGGCTTCAGCGACGCCGAGCTGGCCGAGCTGGCCCGCCAGTCGGTGCGCTCGTCGACGGCCCCCGACTCGGTGCGCAAGGAGCTGCTCGGGGCGATCGACGCCTGGCTGACCGCACCCTGGACGAACCCGGACACGCCCTAGCCGCGACCGCGGCCGAGCCGGGTACCCGACCTGGCCATGGTCTAGTCGGGGACGCCGCAGGGGTCGGTGGCGGCGCCGGAGGTGAAGGCGGCCTCGTAGAGGGCGTCGCCGATCATGCTGCGGGCGCGTCGCTCGGTGGTGTGGCGTGGCAGGGCGAACGCGGGCGCGCCGAACTGGGGGCGGCCGAACGTGGTCCAGATGCGCTGGCCGGTGCCGAGCAGGCGGGCGGATCGCTCGCCGTCGCCGCGGGCGGCGGCGATGGCGGCCATCTGGTCGACGGCGAGGGCCTGGCCGAGGAGGTCGCCGAAGCGCCATTTGGCGGCGAGGGACCGGCGGTCGAACCGTTCGGCGGCGTCGATGTCGCCCCGGCGCAGCTCGACCTGGGAGCGGACGTAGTCGCCGTACGAGCGGGCCCACGTTTCGCCGTAGCGCTCGCACCAGGCCTGCTGCACGTTGAGCACGCGGACGGCCCGGTCGAGGTCGCCCCGGTGGCCGAGGATCAGCCCGAGGGTGGCCTGCGCCAGGGGCAGGCCGAGGTCCATGTCGTCGGCGCGGCCGAACAGGTTGAGCGACTCCATGATGAGCGACTCGGCGCGGGCGAGTTCGCCGCGGATCAGCGCGAGGACCGCGGTGACGTGCACGGCTGCGCCGGCGGCGACGTCGTCGCGCTGGTCGAGGGCGGTGTGCAGGGCCGCCGCGGCGCGGTCCTGTGCGGCGGTGAGGTGCCCCTGTGACAGGGCGAGCCACGCCGACACCCACAGTGCCCTGCTGCGGTCGGCGCAGGGCACGGTGGTGCGGGCCAGTGCCTCGTCGAGGTAGCGGCGCCCTTCTTTGATCCGGCCGAGGCACAGCCACACGAACCACAGCCGGGCGGCGAGTTCGAGGCCGCGTCGTTCGCCGATGGTGTGGTCGAGCGCGGCCCGCAGGTCGGCGAGTTCGCGCCGCGCCCAGTCGGCCCAGTCGAGCTGGGCCGGCCCCTGCCACTGGGCGGCGGCGGATTCGGCGGCCTCGCGGTAGTGGTCGTAGTGCCGCCGGCGCAGGTCGGCTTCGGCGCCGAGGCCGCGCAGCCACATGGCGCCGTATTCGCGGTTGAGCCGGGGCAGGCGGTATCTGCCGATGGCGGTGCGGGTGACGACGGATTTGGCGACGAGCCCGGCGAGCGTGCCCCGGACGTCGCCGAGCGGGCCGCCGGAGCAGATGGCGGTGGCCGAGCAGACTCCGAAGGTGTCGGCGAAGACCGACAGGCGGGCCCACAGCAGCCGCTCGCGCGGGTCGCAGCGTTCGTGGCTCCACCCGGCGGCAGCGCGCAGGCTGCGGTGCCGTCCGGGCCGCCTGCCGTCGAGCACGGCGCCGAGGACGGCGTCGAGGCCGCCGCGTACGCGGGCGGCGAGCTGCTCGGCCGACAGGGCGCGCAGCCGGCGCGCGGCGAGTTCGATGGCGAGGGGCACCCCTTCGACGGCCCGGCACAGCCGCCCGACGGCCTCGGTGCAGCGGAAGCCGGGCAGCACGGCGGTGGCGCGGTCGGTCAGCAGGCGCACGGCGTCGTAGCGGCAGATGTCGGTCGCTCCGGGCGGCGGCACGGGCAGGGGTTCGACGCGGCGGACCCGTTCTCCGTCGACGCCGAGGGGGCCGCGGCCGGTGACGAGCAGCCGCACGCCGGGCGCGGTGGCGAGGATGTGGCGGACGAGGTCGCGGCATGGCTCGGGCAGCGCGTCACAGGAGTCGAGGATCAGCAGGAGCCGTTTGCCGGCGAGCCATTCGGCGAGCGCCTCGTGGGGGTGCCGCCGGTCGTCGATGCCGAGGCTCGCGGCCACGAACTCCGCGAGCCTCGTGTCGCGCGTGCCCTTGCCCGTGCCCGCGCCCGTGCCCGGATCGGCGGGCGGCCGGCCGGACAGGTCGGCGAACCAGACGCCGTCGGGGGGTGCGCAGCCGGCGCCCGCCTCGATCGCGAGCCGTGTCTTGCCCACCCCGGCGATGCCGGTCAGGGTCAGCAGGGGCGAGCCGGCGATCAGCCGGGCGATCTCCCCCAGTTCTTTGGACCGGCCGACAAAGCTGCTTATCTCAGCGGGCAGGTTGCCGGCCCGGCAGGTCGTCTCCATCACCAGTGCGCCCTCCAGAACGATCAGGAAATCACGTTGCCGTAACGGGCCGGGCACGTTCCGTGGGTGACGGGGGATGGATCATGGCCGGGAGGTAGCGGATTTTCCCCCGGGGGACAGGTTCACGACGCGGGGCACTCGCCGGGGCTGCTGAGATGGTCAGGGCTGCTCGGGTGGCCGGGGCCGTCCGGGTGGCCGGGGCCGTCCGGGCAGCTCGTGCCCGCGGGCCCCCTGGCATCGGCGGCGGTACGCCTCGTGGCGGCGGCGCATCTGCTCGGTTTCGCCGAGGCGCTCCAGCCATTCGGCGCCGAAGTCGCGCACGGTGGGCAGAACGCGGTAGCGCACCTGGCCGTAGTGGTCGTCGCGGAACAGCACCGACTTGTCGACCAGCCCGCTGATGGAGTCGAGCACGGCGGAGACGGGCAGCGGCCCGCCCGCGCAGACCAGTTCGGCGGCCCGCAGGTCGAAGTGGTCGCCGAAGACGGACATGCGCGCCCATAGCAGCCGTTCGCGGGGTGAGCACTGGGCGTGGCTCCACCCCATCGCGGTGCGCAGTGTCTCGTGGCGGGGCGGGCGGGCCGGTGGTGTGCCGGGCGGGGGCGTCAGGGCGTCGTACCGGTCGGTCATGCGGGCGGTCAGCTCGGCGATGGCCGTGCCGGGGTCGGCTCCGGCGGCGATGGCGGCGCGCAGGCGGGCCGCGGCGAGTTCGACGGCCAGCGGCACTCCGTCGAGCAGCTCGCAGAGGGGGTCGAGCGACGGCCGGTCGGCCAGCCCGGCGCGGGCGCGCAGCAGGTCGCGGGTGTCGGCGTGGGTCAGGGGCGGCACGACGTAGATGTGCTCGCCGGCGACGCCGAGGGGCTGGCGGCTCGTCGCCAGGATGGTGAGCCCGCCCGTGGCCCGCAGCAGGCCGGTGGCGGCGCAGGCGGCGTCGTCGAGGACCTCGTCGCAGGTGTCGAGGACCAGCAGGGTGATGCCCGCGGCGGGGCCGGCGGGGGCGCCGGAACCGGGCGCCGGGTCGGCCTCGATGGCGGCGCCGAGCTCGGCCTCCAGGGCGGTCATGATGGTGCCGGGCACGTCGTCGGCGCCGGTGGGTTCGCCCAGCTCCACGACCGCGGTGCTGCCGGGGCCGGTGCGGTGCAGGTCGGCGGCGCGCCGCGCGAGCCGGCTTTTGCCCACGCCGCCGAGCCCGGTCAGCGTGATCAGCCGGGAGCGGCGGATCAGCCCCGCCACGTCGTCGAGTTCGGCCCGTCTGCCGACGAACCCGGTGTGCGCAGTGCCGTTCATCCCCGCCCCTCCCCGGCTCATCGTAGGCGCGCGTCGGCGGCTCTCGCCGGTTGTACGGAACACTGGCGGGCAGGGGGCACTAGACTCCACACACTGTTTGGGATCACCAGGACGGGACGTATGTCTGGGTATGACCGTGTTGTTCAACCCGCGGCCGGCGACGAGGCCTTGGAGAACCATCTGGGCGGTGACGAAGCCAGGAACTACCGCCAGTACGAGTTCGACATGGTCGCCCCGCACGTCGGGCGGTCCCTGCTGGAGATCGGTTCCGGGCTCGGCCACTTCGCCGAGCAGTTCCTGCCCCGCCTCGATCGGCTCGTCGTCAGCGACTTCGACCCCTACTGCGTGGAGCGGCTGCGGGAGCGGTTCGCCGGGCGCGACGACATCGAGGTGTTGCAGTTCGGCCTGCCGACCGACATTCCGTTGCGCGACAAGGTCGACACGGTCGTCATGATGAACGTGCTGGAGCACATCGAGGACGATGCCGAGGCGTTGCGGTCACTGGCGAAGGTGACGCGGCCCGGCGGCAAGATCGTCATCTGGGTTCCCGGCTATATGCAGCTTTATGGTGACTTCGACCGCAAGGTCGGCCATGTGACGCGCTACACCCCCGCGACCCTGCGCAGGACCGTCACCGACGCCGGGCTCGACGTCGAGGTGCTGAAGCCGATCAACTTCCTCGGCGGCATCGCCTGGTGGCTGGCCGTGCGCCGCGGCGGAGTCGGCTACCCCGACCCCCGCCTGGTCAAGGTCTACGACCGCACGGTCGTGCCGCTGACCAGGCTCATCGAGCGGTTCGTGCGGCCGCCGTTCGGCCAGACGGTCTTCTGCGTCGCCCGCGTTTGAACCTCTGAACCTCTGAACCCCGGCGGCCCTCCGGCATTGGGACGCTACTGCGGGGTAGGAAGTCGGCGTACGGCTAAGGCAGTCCTTGGGGGAGGCCGCGATGACCGACACCGCAACCAACGCCGAGTCCGGCGCGGCGAAGAGCCCGGCGGGGAAGGGCTCGGCGAAGGGCCGGGCGAAGGGCGCCGGGAAGGGCGGCACCGGGAGCGCCCCGGCGGGCGCGCGCCCGAGCGGGGCCGGTGCGACCGGTCAGGGTGGAAACGGCAAGGTCACGGGGTACGCCGAGGCGCGTCAGGTCGCCGAGCAGGCGCGGGAGACCGAGTGGGTGCGGCCGAGCTTCGGCAAGCAGCTGTTCCTGGGCGATTTCCGGCTCGATCTGGTGCATCCGGCGCCGCGGCCCGGCGCGGCCGATGTCCGCAAAGGCGAGGAGTTCCTGGGCTCGCTGCGGAAGTTCCTGGAGACGAAGGTCGACGCGCGGGCGATCGAGCGCGACGCCCGCATCCCGGACGAGGTCATCAGAGGGCTGGCGTCTCTCGGCGCGTTCGGCATGACCATCGAGGAGGAGTACGGCGGGCTCGGGCTGAGCCATCTGTACTACAGCAAGGCGCTGCTGCTGGCGTCCTCCTACTCCCCCGCGATCGGCACCCTGCTGTCGGCGCACCAGTCGATCGGGGTGCCGCAGCCGCTGCGGCTGTTCGGCACCGAGGAGCAGAAGCGGGCGTTCTTGCCGCGCTGCGCGGCCGGGGCGATCTCGGCGTTCCTGCTCACCGAGCCCGACGTGGGCTCCGACCCCGCCCGGCTCGGCGCCACGGCCACTCGCGACGGCGACGAGTACGTCATCGACGGCGTGAAGCTGTGGACCACCAACGGCGTGATCGCCGACCTGCTGGTGGTGATGGCGCGCACCGGCAAGGGCATCAGCGCCTTCGTGGTCGAGGCCGACTCTCCCGGCATCACCGTCGAGCGGCGCAACGCGTTCATGGGGCTGCGCGGCATCGAGAACGGCGTCACCCGCTTCCACCAGGTGCGGGTGCCGGCGGCGAACCTCATCGGCCGCGAGGGGCAGGGCCTGAAGATCGCGCTCACCACGCTGAACACCGGCCGGCTGTCGCTGCCGGCCTGCTGCGCGGGCGCCGCGAAGTGGGCCGCGAAGATCGCCCGTGAGTGGGGCCGCGAGCGGGTCCAGTGGGGCCGCAGGGTGGGCGATCACGAGGCGGTGGCCCGCAAGATCGCGTTCATCGCCGCCACCGCCTACGCGGTGGAGGCCGTGACCGACCTGGCCGCGCGGCTCGCCGACGACGAGCGCAACGACATCCGCATCGAGGCGGCCCTCGCCAAGCTCTACGGCTCGGAGATGGCCTGGCGCGTCGCTGACGAGCTGGTGCAGATGCGCGGCGGCCGGGGCTACGAGACGGCCGATTCGCTGGCAGCGCGCGGCGAGCGCGGTGTGCCGGCCGAGCAGATGCTGCGCGACCTGCGCATCAACCGCATCTTCGAGGGCTCGACGGAGATCATGCACCTGCTCATCGCCCGCGAGGCGGTCGACGCGCACCTGTCGGCCGCCGGTGAGCTGGTCGACCCGAAGGCCGACCTCGGCGCCAAGGCGAAGGCCGCGCAACGGGCCGCCGCGTTCTACGCCCGATGGCTGCCGACGCTGGTGGCCGGGGAGGGCGCCCGGCCCGGGTCGTACGGCGAGTTCGGCCCGCTCGCGCCGCATCTGCGCTACGTGGAGCGGGCCTGCCGCAAGCTCGCGCGGTCCACGTTCTACGGCATGTCGCGCTGGCAGGGCCGGCTGGAGCACAAGCAGGGCTTCCTCGGCCGGCTGGTCGACATCGGGGCCGAGCTGTTCGCGATGACGGCGACGTGCGTGCGGGCGTACGAGCAGGCGGACGCGCTCGGGCGGCGGCCGTACGAGCTGGCCGACACCTTCTGCCGGCAGGCCCGGCACCGCGTCGAGGCGCTCTTCCACGAGCTGTGGAACAACAGCGACGCGCAGGACGTGCGGCTGGCCCGGCTGGTGCTCGACGGGCGCTACACGTTCCTGGAGGAGGGCATCCTGGACTCCACGACCGACGGGGCGTGGATCGCGAGCTCCGAGCCGGGGCCGTCGGCCGAGCAGGACGTGCACCGGTCGGTGCGCTGATCTCGGTGCGCTGATCGCGGGCCCGGGTGGGCGGCCCTGGCGGGGGCTCAGCTGAAGTAGGAGCGCAGCTGCTCCAGCAGCCATTTGGTGCGCGACACCGAGTCGGCCTGGACGCTCACCCGGTCCATGACCTCCATGTAGGCGTCGGTGTCTTCGCGCTTGTCGAGGTAGAGGGCACTCGTGAGCTGCTCCAGGTAGACCACGTCGGGCAGCTCGGGCTCGGCGAAACGCAGCACGGTGAAGGGGCCGCCGGCGGCCGCGTGGCCGCCGCGCTCGAACGGCAGGATCTGCAGCCGGATGTTGGGGTAGGAGGTCATCTCCAGCAGGTGCTCGATCTGGGCCCGCATGACGGCGGCGCCGCCGAGGGGGCGGCTCAGCGCCGCCTCGTCGACGACGGCCCACAGCCGGGGCGCGTCGGGGCCGGTGAGCCGCCGCTGCCGCCTCATGCGCAGCTCGACGCGGCGCTCGATCTCCTCCTCGGAGGCCGCGCCGTGGCCGAGCATGATCACGGCACGGGCGTAGTCGGGGCTCTGCAGCAGGCCGGGGACGAACTGGTTCTCGTAGGTCCGCAGGCGCGCGGCGGCCTCCTCCAGCCCGACGTAGACCTCGAACCAGGAGGGCAGCAGGTCGTTGTACTTGTGCCACCAGCCGGGGGCGTTGGCCTGGCGGGCGAGGGCGAGCAGGGGCTCACGCTCGGCGGGGTCGCGGACGCCGTACAGGGTGAGCAGGTCGGCGACGTCGCGTTCCTTGAAGCCGACGCGGCCGAGCTCCAGTCTGCTGATCTTGGCGTGGGAGGCGCGGATGGCGTAGGCGGCCTCGTCTCGGGTGACCTCGCGGGCGACGCGCAGGCGCCGCAGCTGGGTGCCGAGCAGGATGCGCAGCACGGTCGGCCCGCCTTTGGAGGAGGACGGGGCCAGGGGGCTGATGATCGCGTCGCCGTCGTCCACTGGGTCCGTGATCATTCTTGCTCCCTGTTGCACCGGCCATCGAAGTCACGCATTTTACGCTGTTCATCACCGGATGAACCGAAGATGCCGATGCGTTTGTCAAGTCTTCTGCCACGCCGCCTGCCGTCTAGCGACTAGCATAAGCGACAAATCGCTTATTTCCTCCGAATCTCGGCCAGCTACTTCAAACCTCGCCGCCGGGCGCCTCCCGGGGCGATCCCGGCGACGACCGCTCAAAGCCGCTCAGCGCCGCTCAGAGCCGCTCGATGATCGTGACGTTCGCCTGGCCGCCGCCCTCGCACATCGTCTGCAGACCGTACCTGCCACCGGTGCGCTCCAGCTCGTGCAGCAGCTTCGTCATCAGGATCGCGCCGGTCGCGCCGAGCGGATGCCCGAGCGCGATCGCGCCGCCGTTCGGGTTCGACCGCGCCGGGTCGGCGCCGATCTCCTTGAACCACGCCAGCGGCACCGGGGCGAACGCCTCGTTGATCTCGATCACGTCGATGTCGCCGATCGTCAGCCCGGCCCGCTTCAGCGCCTTGCGGGTCGCCGGGATCGGGGCCGTCAGCATGTAGACCGGGTCGTCGCCGACCAGCGCGAGGGTCACCACGCGGGCCCGCGGGGTCAGGCCGTGATCGCGCACCGCCTGCTCCGACGCGATCAGCAGGGCCGCCGCGCCGTCGGAGATCTGCGACGACGTCGCCGCCGTGATGCAGCCGCCCTCCCGGAGCGGCTGCAGGCCCGCCATCTTCTCCAGCGTGGTGTCGGGCCGCGGGCCCTCGTCGTCCTCGACCCCGGCGATCGGCGCGATCTGGTCGCGGAAATGGCCGTTGGCAATGGCCTTGACGGCGCGCTGGTGGCTCTCGAAGGCGTACTCCTCCAGCTCGGCCCGGCCGAAGCCCCACTTCTCGCACATCAGCTCCGCGCCGTGGAACTGGGAGATCTCCTGCCGGCCGTAGCGGGCGGTCCAGCCCTCGCCGTACGGGAACGGCATGCCCAGGTCGAGCGCCGCCTTGACCGGCGAGCCCATGGGCACGACGCTCATCGACTCGACACCGGCCGCGACCACCAGGTCCTGGGTGCCCGACAGCACGCCCTGCGCGGCGAAATGGATCGCCTGCTGCGACGACCCGCACTGGCGGTCGATCGTGACGCCGGCGACGCTCTCGGGCAGCCCCGCCGACAGCCACGCGTTACGGGCGATGTCGAGGCTCTGCGGGCCGAACTGCATGACGCAGCCCATGATGACGTCGTCGACCGCCGCCGGGTCGACGCCGGTGCGTTCGATGAGCGCCTTGAGCGTGTGCGCGGCCAGGTCGGTGGGGTGCACACCGGACAGGCCGCCCTTCTTCTTGCCGACCGGGGTGCGGACCGCGCCGACGATGTACGCCTCTGCCATGGTGCCTCCTAGGGCCCAGGTGCCGTCGCACAGGAGACCGAGCGATATTCGGTCCTATCTATCAGGAGGCTACCCCAGGACCGGCGCCGCATGGAGCCGGGGCGGCTCGGGAATGAGCGACCGGGAACCGGCGATCGGCGGCAGGCGATCGGCGGCAGGGCGGTGGGCGAGGCGGGCGGGCCGCGCCGGCCACGGGCCGGCCGCCCGGCGGCCACGTGGGCGGCCACGTGGCGGCTCCTTGCCCGCTACTTGGCGTACCGGGTGCCGGTCATCATCGCGTACACGATGATGTTGTCGGTGTAGTGGCCGATGGTGCGGTCGTAGGTGCCGGCGCAGGTGATCAGCCGCAGCTCGGGCACGGCGCCGTTGCTGCTGCCGTACACCCGGTTCGTCGGGAACGTGTTCTTACCGGCCTGCTCCACGCCGCCCACCGTGAAGATCGCGACGGTGCCGTCCATGCGGGTGACCTCGATCGTGTCGCCGTTGCGCAGCTCGTGCAGGCGGCTGAACACCGCGCTCCGGTTCGTGGTGTCCTTGTGTCCCAGCATCACCGCGGGGCCGGCCTCACCGGGAGTCGGGCCGTGGCGATACCAGCCGATGAGGTTGTGCTTGTTCACCGGCGGCACCTGGATGGCGCCGTCCTTGTCCAGGCCCACCGCGGTGACGGGAGCGTTCACGCCGATCTTGGGGATGATCACGCGCTTGGGCGACGACGGCATCATCGCCGGAGCCGGAGGCAGCGTCGGCACCGGGGCGGGCGCGGTGGGGTCGAGACGCGACAGGGCGCCCACGTTGGCCGGCGCGGTCGGCTGGATGCCGACGTGCAGCGCCTCGCGGCCGTCGTCTCCGCCCAGGCCGTACTCCTCCGGGGCGCTCAGCACGAACACCAGCCCGATCGCCACCGTCACCACCCCGGCCACCGCGGCCAGGACGAGCACTTTCAGCATGAGCCCGCTGCCCCGGCCCAGCGGTGGCACCGGCTCGGGGTCGGGCTCCGGCTCGGGCTCGGGCTCGGCCGGCGGCTGCTGCCACGGCTGGACGTAGATCGGGTAGGGCGGCGGCGGGCCGTACCCCGGCGGGGGGCCGGGCACGGGCCCACCGCCCTGCGGAGGGTAGGGGGGTCCAGGGTACGGCGGCCCCGGGTACGGCGGCGTCGTCACCGGCGCTCAGTCCTGCGTGAGACGCCTGCGCCGCAGCACCAGCCCGCCGAGCGCCGCCGCGCCGATCAGGATGGACCCGACGGCGATGAAGACCCGCCCGTCGGGGCCCGCCTCGCCTCCCCCGCCGGTCGCCGCGCCGCCCTTGGGGGTCACCCGCTCGGTCTTGGTCGCCTCGTGGGTGACGGTCTTGTACACGGTGTGGGTGGTCCGCGGCGTGGGCGTGGCGCTATTGGTCGGTGTCGGGCTGGTCGTGGGCGACGAGGACGGGGACGTCTGCCCCGCCACCGTGAAGGTCGCCTGGGCCAGGGCGGCCTGCGCCTCGGCGGCCGGGCTGCACGTGACGAGCGCCGTCTGCGCCGCGCCGGCCGCCGTCGGGCCGGCCCTGAGCACGAACTGGTCGGGCCGGACGACCACGGTGCCCGTCGTCGTCGGCACCACCGTGACCAGCATCGTGGGCAGCGGCAAGGGCGCGCCGGTGGGCAAGGCGACCGCCTGGGTCGCCGAGGCCTTCGCCGTGACGTTGGCGGATGCCGCCGGGACCGCCGTGCCGCTCGCCACCGCACGCCCCTCGATCTCCACCTTGTTGCCGGCGGGGATGGGGGTCGGCGCGACGAGCGTGGCACCGCTGACGGGCTGGTCGATCTTCCAGGTCACCACCACCGTGGCGTTGGGCGTCGGCTTGGTGGCCGGACCGGCCATTTCCACTTTGAACGTGTGCGGGGTCACCGGTGTGCCGCACAGATAGGTGACGTCGTGGGAGACGAGCGCGGCCAGGGCGGGGGCGGCGCCGAAAAGTGTTCCGCCCGCTATCACGCCGATGGCCACTCTGGTGGCGATACGCCGCCGCGCCGAGTGCTTGCGCACAGTCTCCACTCCGTCTCACGCAGACTTGACCCGTTTGTCGGGCATTCTAGGATTACAGGAGTTAATCACGGTTTGATAGCGACGGCCGGGGTTTCCGGACAGTACGCAACGGGCGTCCGGCGACCCGTCGGAAATATCCAGATCAGAGCCGGTGACCGCCTGAATCTTTCAGGCCGGATCACGCAGAGCGGGTACCTGACAGCGTGGCGTACACGATGATGTTGTCGGTGTAACTGCGGGCCTTGGCGTTGAAGACGCCCCCGCAGGTGATCAGGCGCAACGCCGCCACGCTGGCGTTGCCGTAAACCCGGCTCGTCGGGAACGTGGTCTTGCCGACCTGCTCCACGCCGTCGACCGTGAACTCCGCCACCACGCCGTCCGAGCGCTGCACCTGGATCTTGTCGCCCCGCTTCAGCTCGCGCAGCCGGCTGAACACCGCCGGGCCGCGCCGGGTGTTCACGTGACCCACGATGATCGCCGGGCCGAGCTGGCCCGGCACCGGGCTGTACCGATACCACGCGGCCAGCTGCGGCCTGCTGAGGGGCGGCACCTCGATCTCCCTGGTCTTGGTCACGCCCACCGAACCGAGCGGCGCGTTCACCCCGATCTCCGGGATCAGCAGCCGGCGCGGCCGGGTCCGCTTCGTGGTCGCCACGTCCCGGGCAGGCTGGACGGCCGGGGCGGGAGGCGGCGCCGAGGGCGCGGCCTGGGTCAGCGGCCGGCCGAGCCCGCCGGGGCCCACGGTGGACGGCGTGTAGTCACCGGTGCGCGCCGCCGGCTCGGCCATGCCCGGGTCGACGCCCTGCCGCACCGGGCCGCCCGGGTCGAGGATCATCAGCAGCGACGTCATCACGATGCCGATGCCGAGCAGGCAGCCGAGCAGAAGCAACCCCGGCAGCGCCGCCTTCCGCAGACGCTCCCGCCGGTCGTCGCCGCCGCTCGCCGGAGGAATGCTCACCACGCGGCCTCCTTACCCGGTCGAGGCCCGCCGCGACCTGCGCCGGTGCAGCACCACACCACCGGCTCCGCTGCCGGCCACCATGAGGATCCCGGCCGCGAGCAGCGGCCCCGGCGACACGGGCGGGGCGGGGGCCTCACCGGTGTGCGCGCCGCCGACGGGCGTGATGCGCACCTGGGGCGAGGCCGTGACGGTCGCCATCACCGTAAGCGTGGGCTTGGGCGACGGCGTCGCCGTCGCGGTGGCCGTCACCGTCGTGACCACCTGCTGCGGGGTCGGCGTGGGGGTCGGGGTCGGTGTCGGGGTCGGTGTCGGGGTCGGCGTGGGGGTGGGCGTCGTGTCCCCGCCGCCGGGGGGCGTGGAGTCGCCCGTGGGGTCCGGCGACTCGCTGCCCGTCGGGGTCGCCGAGGGCGACTCGCTCGGGTTCGTACCGCCGTCACCGTCGTCGCCGCCGTCGCCGTCACCGATCGTGAGGACGACCGGGTTCACCTCGCCGTCGGGCACGCAGGTCGCCCGGTACATCTTGGGCGGGTTGGCCATCTCCTTGGTGATCACCCGGAAGGCGTCGATGAACGACCACTTGCCGTCTTCGGCGTTGGTCACCCGCAGGTGGTGAGTGCCGTAGGAGAGACCGCGCAGCCTCAGCAGGGTGTGGCCGCCGTCGTTCGCGTAGGTGACGGTGTTGCCGCTCTCGTCCTTGGAGAAGTCGATCACCGAGGGCGCCGCCTCGTGGCGGTCGATCTGCACGTGCGCCGGGCCGCCCCGGTAGTCCAGTTCGCCGATCAGGTCCACGCCCGTGCCGGTGAACGTGAACTCCACCCAGGCGCCCGCCTTGTCGGTGGCGTGCACGTCGTTGTGCTCGTCCTTCATCTGCGCGGGGCGGTCGTTGTAGTCGCCCCAGTCGCCGACATAGCGCACCCGGTCGGGGGCGTCGTCGTTGACGACGACCTTGCCGGCCGGAGGGGTGAAGTCCACGACGATGTTGCCCGGTTTGACCCTGACCTGCGCCGCGCGGTCGGTGGCGGCGGAGTCGGACATCAGCTCGGGCAGCTTCAGCGGGGTGCCGGGCTGGAGGGCGTTGGGCTGGTCCAGCGCCCCGGTGGGCTTCAGCGTGCCGTTCCAGCCGCCGCTCAACCGCACCGTGCCGGTCGCGGTCACCCGGGCGCCCTCGGGGAAGTAGTCCGGGGAGCCGAACCTCGTGCCGTCGCCCTTGTAGTGCAGGTTCCACCCGATGTTGAGCCGCTCGCCGACGGTCAGCGTCGTCGGGATCGTCACCCGGGTCCTGAGGTTGACGGTGTCGGTGCCGGCGTCGGCGATGCTGCCGGCGTCGGGGCCACAGGTGTAGTCGACGACCAGATCGACGGTGGCGGCGCTCGCCGGTGCGGCGACGGCGACGAGCGTGGCCGCGGTGAGGCCGGTCACGGACGCGACCACCGACCTACGTAACCTTGGGACCCAGCGAAGCACCGCAACTCTCCGACCGCAGAAGCCCTGTGCCGTTGTGCATGCGGACAGGGGGCAGGGATCATGATGTGCGCCGATCGTACAGCGCCCAAAGTTACCTCATGGCCGGGCTTCACGGGATTTCACGACTGTGCCCGACTTGTGACGTGGCACGGGCCGATTGCTTTACCGGCCGGTAACCTGAATCGTATTCTGTTCCGGGATACCGCTGGAGGCACCACATGCGACGAGACCTCTTCGACGAGGAGCACGACCTCTTCCGCGAGACCGTGCGCGAGTTCATGACACGGGAGGTCGTCCCCCACCACGAGCAGTGGGAGAAGGACGGCATCGTGCCGCGCGAGGTGTGGAAGAAGGCCGGTGAGCTCGGCATGTTCGGCTTCTCCGTGCCGGAGGAGTACGGCGGGTCCGGCATCACCGACTTTCGCTACAACGCGGTCATCGTGGAGGAGATCATCCGGGTGGGCGCGACCGGGCTCGGGTTCGGCCTGCACAACGACATCATGGCGCCGTACCTCGTCGACATGACCAACGACGAGCAGAAGGCGCGGTGGCTGCCCGGCTACGCCTCGGGCGAGCTGATCACGGCGATCGCCATGTCCGAGCCGGGGGCCGGCAGCGACCTGCAGGGCATCCGCACCACCGCCATCAGGGACGGCGACCACTATGTGGTCAACGGGCAGAAGACGTTCATCACCAACGGCATCAACTCCGACCTGGTGGTGACGGCGGTCAAGACCGACCCCGAGGCCGGGGCCCACGGCATCTCCCTGCTCGTCATCGAGCGGGGCATGGAGGGCTTCACCAGGGGGCGGAACCTGGAGAAGATCGGCATGCACGCCCAGGACACCGCCGAGCTGTTCTTCGACAACGTGCGGGTGCCGGTCGCCAACCTGCTGGGCGACGCCGAGGGGCAGGGGTTCATCCAGCTGATGACGAACCTGCCGCAGGAGCGGCTGTCGATCGCGGTCGCCGCGGTCGCCGCCGCCGAGACGGTGCTGGAGCAGACGATCGAGTACTGCCGGACGCGGCAGGCGTTCGGGCGCACCATCGGCAGGTTCCAGAACACCAGGTTCGTGCTGGCGGAGCTGAGCACCGAGGTCGAGATCGCGCGGCACTACATCGACAAGTGCATCCGGGCCCTCAACGCCAAGGAGCTCACCGTGGTCGACGCCGCCAAGGCCAAGTGGTGGACCACCGATCTGCAGAACCGGGTCGTCGACCGCTGCCTGCAGCTGCACGGCGGGTACGGCTACATGCTGGAGTACCCGGTCGCCAAGGCGTTCCTCGACTCCCGCGTGCAGAGCATCTACGGCGGCACCAACGAGATCATGAAGGAGATCATCGGCCGATCCTTCGGTTTCTAGGCATACTGGAGTCGGCGGCCACGACGCGTTGGGGCGGTGAGCATGGACGGCGGCCTCATTCTGCTGGTGTTCCTGGCGTTCCTGTTCGCCTGGGTGCTCAACCGCGTGCGTCGCGCGCTGCGTTTCGGCCCGGTCGCCTACAGCGGCGTGATGATCGTCTTCATCATCGTCATGCTCGCGGTGTGGACCCAGACGTTCCGGTAGGTTCCGGCCCGCACGCCCTAGCGGGTGCGGGTCGGAATCTCGAACCAGACGGCCTTGCCGTCGGCCGTGGGCCGTGAGCCCCACCGGCGGGCCAGCTGGTCGACGAGATACAGCCCGCGGCCGCCCTCGTCGTTCTCGCCGGCGCTGCGGATGCGCGGCAGCCGCATGTCCTGGTCGAACACCTCGACCCAGATGGCCTGCTCGCCGCGGCGCAGCCGGAGCGTGAACTCCTTCTCGCCGACGACCTCCTCCTCGAAGCCCGGGACGTCCCAGGTGTCCTCGAACGGCAGCGGCGCGCCGTCGAGCACGAACTCGCGGCGCGGCACGGCGGAGTTGGCGGCGTGCAGCACCACGTTGGTGACGACCTCCGACACCAGCAGGCAGGCCAGCTCGGCGCGCTCCTCGGGAATCTGCCAGCTCTCGAACGCGTCGGACGCCATGCGCCTGGCCTCGCTCACCATGATCGGCTGAGCGGGGAAGGTGCGTTCCTCGAACTCCAGCTCGGGCCCGGCGGAGCGCACCACCAGGACCGCCATGTCGTCGTCGATGTCGCCGGGCACGGCCGCGGTGGCGGCGTCGGCGATCTCCTCCACCGACTTGCCGGAGAGCTTGGCGACCTTCTCGCGCACCAGCTCCAGGGCCTCGCCGTCGCCGAGCGGCGGGGCGCCGGAGTCGCGGGCCGGGCGGCGGTCGATCAGGCCGTCGGTGTAGAGGATGAGCGTGCCGCCCGGGGGCAGCTGCAGCGTCTCCTCCTTGAAGACCAGATCGGCGTGGACGCCCTTGGCGCTGACGCCGAGCGGGTGGCCCACCTCGGTGATCTCCAGCTCGCGCACCGTGCCGTCGACGGCGAGCAGCGGCGGCGCGTGCCCGGCGTTGGCGAACGACAGCTGCCGCGACCAGGCGTCGTAGACCATGTACTGGCAGGTCACGATGGGCGGGTTGGTGATCTCGTCACCGAAGCCGTCGCGCTCGGGCGAGGCCACGATGCGGGTCCACTCGTCGAGGCGGGAGAGGATGTCGGCCGGCGGCTTGTCGTCTTGCGCGAACGCCCGCAGCGCCGCGCGGAGCTGGCCCATCACGGCGGCCGCCTTGGCGCCGCGGCCCTCGACGTCGCCGATGACGATGCCGACACGGCCGGCCGACAGCGGGATGACGTCGTACCAGTCGCCGCCGACCTGGGTCTGGATGCCCTGGCCGTGGCTGGCCAGGGGCGCCGCCGGGCAGTAGCGCACCGCGATCTCCAGGCCGTCGAGCTTGGGCAGCTCGCGGGGCAGCAGGTTGCGCTGGAACAGCTCGGCGGTGTTGCGTTCCTCCTCGTACAGCATGGCGTTGTCGAGGGCGATGGCGACGCGGGTGGCGATGGCGCCGACGAAGTCGCGGTCGAACGTGTCGTAGTGCGGCGAGCGGCGGGCGGTCAGGTTGGACATGCCGAGGTACATCAGGCCGAGCACCTCGCCCCGCACGCACAGCGGCGCGGCGATGGCCGAGGTCATGCCGATCTGCCCGCACAGCCGCTGCGCGCCCTCACTGGGCGCGGGATAGGAGACCTGCGCGAAGTCCTCGACGAGGACGGTCTCCTGACGGCGCAGCGCGCTGTCGGCATAGTGGCCGGGAGGGTAGCGGATCTCGGCGCCGACGGGCCGCCAGCTGCCGGGCGGAGGAGTCCACCCCGGCACGTGGGTCGACACCCGGCGGATCAGCCGGTCGCCCTCCATCAGCTCGATGAAACAGTGATCGGCGAACTGGGGCACGAGCATCTCGGTCACCCGGCGCAGCGTCTCCTCGACGTGCAGCGAGCCCGCGAGCCGCTCCCCGATGCGCTCCAGCAGGCCGAACCGGTCCTTTTCCCGCTCGTTGCCGCGCATCGCCTCGCGCGCGGTGATGACGATGCCCCCGATCGAACCGGAGGGCTGCCGCAGCGGCACCGCCTGGGCGCGCACGTAGAGCATGGACCCGTCGCCGCGCAGAACGTCGAAGGTGCCCTCCCAGATGCCGCCTCTGAGCACCTGCGAGGTGAGCTCGGCGGCCAGCGGATGGCCGGAGTGCATGAGGCCGAACGACAGCGTGGGCGGATCGGCCGGATCGGCCGCCGGTGCGGTGCCGAACAGCCGCTCGGCGAACGGGTTCCAGTAGAGGACGTTGTTGAACGAATCGGTGACGACGACCGCCATCTCGGCGAGATCGAGCACACTGCCCGCGGTCACCGGATCGGAGGCGTCCTGAGTGTGATCCCCCCATCGCTTCATACGACGGCCTCTCCTTGGGGAGGGTTGGGCGGGTTGCCGGCCACGGGCGCTCCTGGTCGCACGGAGGCTGTGTCGTGTGGAGAGAGGAGGGTCTCCCCAGCGGGGTCTGATGCCACGGTCGGAACCACGGGGTCGGGGACACCCAGGACCCTACCAGGGCCGGAACGACCGGGAGTGACCGGGTGGCCACTCGCCGCCGCTCCTGAACGAACGGTGAGGATGAGCAGATCAGAGTTTGGCGACGAAGACGTGCACGGCGATATCGCGCGGCAGCTCCGCAGCAGTGTCATCCGCTTGTCCGTCACCTATCACCCGCACACCATCATCGCTCGCCGCGAGCGTCACCTCGCGTCCGGGTTGTATCCCAACTTGCTTGAGTTTAAGCATCACAGCAGGATCGCTTTGCACTTGTTCGCTAATTCGCCGCACGACCACCGGAACTTCTCTGGCACCCGCCAGATCGATCATGGTCCCGATGGGCTCCTCGTCACCTGCTTTGGGGACTTCTACACCTAGTTCGTCCAGGCCAGGGATGGGATTGCCGTGCGGGCAGCTCGTGGGGCCGTGCAACAGCGTGATCAGCCGGGCCTCCACGGCATCCGACATCACGTGCTCCCAACGGCAGGCCTCGACGTGCACGTCCTCCCAAGGCATGCCGATCACCTCGGTCAGCAGGCACTCGGCCAGGCGATGCTTGCGCATCACGCGCGTGGCGAGAGTGCGGCCGAGCTCGGTCATCGACAGGTGCCGGTCGCCCTCCACCTTCACAAGACCGTCGCGCTCCATGCGGGCCACGGTTTGACTGACCGTGGGGCCGCTCTGCTGCAGCCGCTCGGCGATGCGGGCCCGAAGCGGGACGATGCCCTCTTCTTCCAACTCGTAGATCGTCCGGAGATACATCTCCGTGGTGTCGATCAGGCCGTGTGCGGTCAAGACTCCTCCCGTCCACTACCGATGCTATGTCCAACGCACGGCGTTCGGGCCCGCCCGAGACCGCTCATCACGGGAACCTCCGGGCCGGGCCGAGCGCCCTGGCGTGGGACACAGGTCGAGGGTCCGGACTCTCGCCGGACAGCCTGCCCGTGCACCCTAATGGGAGAGCGGCCCATCATGACACCGAACATCGCCTCGGACACGCCATCGGGCATGCCGCCGGGCACACCGTCGAACGTATTACCGCACCAACACCACCGCGGCGCGGTTGCTTCCCGGCCCGCCCGCACCGGACGCGGGGCCCCGGGCGGCGCCGGCCGGGGGCACGGCCCGGCGTCTCACGATTCGGAACCGACGTCGGGTACGTAGGTGCGGAACGGGGTCACCAGCAGGCCCACGACGATCACGAGCACCGCGCACAGCAGGCCACCGCCCACCCAGGCGGGGGTGACGCCCCAGGCCGCCGCGCTCGCGCCGGCGCGCAGGTCGCCGAGCCGCGGCCCGCCGGCGACCACCACCATGAACACCCCCTGGAGCCGCCCGCGCATCTCGTCCGGGGCGTGGGTCTGCAGGATCGTCTGCCGCCACACCGCCGACACCATGTCCAACCCGCCGCCGACCGCGATCAGCGCCACCATCAGCCACAGGTTCGACGCCAGGCCGGAGGCGGCGACCGCGAGGCCCCACAGCGCGATCGCGCAGATGAGCGCATACCCCTGATGGCGGATCCTGCCGACCCAGCCGGAGAACATCCCTCCGGTGATCACCCCGATCGCCATGGCCGCCGACAGCCAGCCGAACGCCACCGGGTCGCCGCCGAACCGCTCGGCGGTGACCTCCGGGAACAGGGCGCGCGGCAGGGCCACGCCCATCGCGATGATGTCGACCACGAACGACATCAGCACCACGGGGTTGCCGGCGACGTACCTCAGGCCCTCGACCACGGCCGCCAGGCCGGCCCGGGTCAGCTCGCCCAGCGGAGGCAGGCGCGGCAGCCGCACGGCGGCGTAGAAACCGGCCCCGAAAAGCACCGCGTCGATCAGGTACGCGGTGGCGTAGCCGCCCCTGGCGAGGATGACCCCGGCCAGCAGCGGGCCGATGACCGAGCCCGCGCCGCTGACGAGGAAGTTGAGCGTGTTGGCGGCCGGGACCTGGGCGGTCGGCACCAGGCGCGGGATGATCGCGCCCCGGGTGGCGGACGACACCGCGAAGCCCATGGCCTGGATCGCGATGGCCACCAGCATGACGTACACGCTGTCCAGGCCGGTGGCGGCGTTGGCCAGCAGGGTCAGGGTGGCGATCCACGCGACGATCTGACCGATGATCAGCAGGCGCCGGCGGTCCATGACGTCGGCGATGGCGCCGCCCCACAGCCCGAAGATCACCAGCGGCACCAGGTTGGCCGGGCCGAGCAGGCCGACCCACAGGGACGAGGAGGTGATGTCGAACGCCTGCTTGCTGACCGCGACGGAGGTGAGCTGGAACCCGATGAACGACACGCCCTGGCCGAGCCACAGCCGCCGGTACGCGTCGGTGCTCAGGGGCGTGGTGTCGACGGCGACCCGCCGCAGCAGGGCGCCGACTCCGCGCGTCCCGGGCCCGCGTGTGCCCGTCCGCCGCCTGTCCGCCCGATGCGTGTCCCCTTGCCGCGTGTCCGCGCTGTGGGTGTCCGCGCTGTGGGTGTCGGCGCCGTCGGCCTGTCCGCCCTGTGTGTTGGTCTCTGGTGTGTCCGCCCCCGGCAATGCGCACCTCTCCCTTGGCCCCGATGTTCGCTACGGGCTCAAGGCAAGCAGGGGGGCCAACCGGTGCACTCTACATGTATCGTCCGGGACGCTCCATCAGGGGGCCAGCCGCTCGATGACCCAGTCGCCGTCCGACCGCCGATACCGCAGCCTGTCGTGCATGCGGTCCGCCCTGCCCTGCCAGAACTCCACCTCGCCCGGCACCACCCTGAAGCCGCCCCAGAAGTCCGGCACCGGCGGGTTCTCGGGCCAGCGCCGCACCAGCTCCGCGAACCGGGCGTCCAGCTCCTCGCGCGAGCCCACCACCGCCGACTGGCGGCTCGCCCAGGCGCCGATGCGGGAGCCGTACGGGCGGGACCGGAAGTAGGCGGCCGTCTCCCCTCTGGTCAGCCGCTCCACCCGGCCGTCCACGCGCACCTGGCGGGCGATCGGATGCCACGGGAACAGCAGGCAGGCGCGGGGGTTCTCGGTCAGGTCACGGCCCTTGCGCGACTCGTAGTTGGTGAAGAACACGAAACCGGACTCGTCGTAGCCTTTGAGCAGCACCGTGCGGGCCCCGGGGCGGCCCCCCGCCGAACTGGTCGCCACGATCATGGCGTTGGGCTCCGGCAGACCGGCGTCGACGGCCTCGGCGAACCAGCGGGTGAACTGCGTCAGCGGGTCGCGGGCCGCGTCCTCCTCGGTCAGCGGCCTGCCCTCGTAGGCGCGGCGCAGCTCGCCCAGGGCATGGGAAGCGGGCGTACCGGAAGAGGATGCGGACGTCGGACGGTGTGATGATGCTTCCACAAGAGGACATTCTTCCCTGCGGGGGGCCGATCGCGCCTGATGTAGCCTCGACGCCATACCCGCTATCGGCGGTTCGCCTACCTGCGGAAACATGGTTTCGACGGGTCCGGGGGCGACTCACCGTCGCCGGGGGGGTTGAATGTACCCGCCGGTATCTCGACATCAAGGCTTTGAGCCGAACCGAACAAGCGAGAGAGGGAGGCGGCCGCGAATGTCCGACTTCAAACCCGGGCTTGAAGGCGTAGTGGCTTTCGAGACCGAGATCGCGGAACCGGACAAGGAAGGAGGAGCCCTCCGCTATCGGGGGGTGAACATCGAAGAGCTCGTCGGCCGGGTCCCCTTCGGCCACGTGTGGGGTCTGCTGGTCGACAACGCGTTCCAGCCCGGCTTGCCGCCGGCCGAGCAGTATCCCGTGCCCGTGCACTCGGGCGACATCCGCGTCGACGTGCAGAGCGCCCTGGCCATGCTCGCGCCGACGTACGGCTTCAAGCCGCTGCTCGACATCGACGAGGCCCAGGCGCGCGAGGACCTCGCCCGCGCCTCGGTCACGGCGCTGTCGTTCGTCGCGCAGGCGGCGCGCGGCCAGGGGCTGCCGATGGTGCCGCAGCGGCGCGTCGACGAGGCGTCCTCGATCGTCGAACGCTTCATGGTCCGCTGGCGCGGTGAGCCCGACCCCAGGCACGTGAAGGCCATCGACGCCTACTGGACCTCGGCGGCCGAGCACGGCATGAACGCCTCCACGTTCACCGCCCGCGTCATCGCCTCGACCGGCGCCGACGTCGCCGCCGCCCTGTCGGGCGCGGTGGGCGCCATGTCGGGTCCGCTGCACGGCGGCGCCCCGGCCCGTGTGCTGCACATGATCGAGGAGGTGGAGCGCATCGGCAACGCCGAGACCTACGTCAAGCAGGCCCTCGACCACGGTGAGCGGCTGATGGGCTTCGGCCACCGCGTCTACCGCGCCGAGGACCCGCGTGCGCGGGTGCTGCGGCGCACCGCCAAGGAGCTCGGGGCGCCCCGCTACGAGACCGCCGTGGCGCTGGAGAACGCCGCGCTCGCCGAGCTGCACGCCCGCAAGCCCGACCGGGTGCTGGCCACCAACGTGGAGTTCTGGGCCGCGATCGTCCTGGACTTCGCCGAGGTGCCGCCGAACATGTTCACCTCCATGTTCACCTGCGCGCGCACCGCCGGCTGGGCGGCGCACGTGCTGGAGCAGAAGCGCACGGGCAGGCTGGTCCGCCCAAGCGCCCGTTACGTCGGCCCGTCCGAGCGTTCCGTGAGCGACGTTCCCGGCTACGCCGAAGTCGTCGACCGGGTCTGACCCGTTTCCCCGTTGTCCGCCCCCTTTCCGGGCCTCGTGTGGCCGTGCGGGACACGCCCGTACGGCCACTCACGGACCCCCGCGCCGAGCCGACACGGACGGCCCGAGTGGCCGACCCGGGGAGCGACCAGCGGGGCTGGTCACCTACCCTTGGTCGAGTGGCTGACATCCAGATTCCCGCTGACATCAAGCCCGCCGACGGCCGGTTCGGCTGCGGGCCCTCGAAGGTACGTCCCGAGCAACTGACGGCGCTCGCCTCCAGCGGGGCGGGCATCATGGGCACCTCCCACCGGCAAAAGCCGGTCAAGAACGTCGTGGGGCGGGTCCGCAAGGGGCTGCGTGAGCTGTTCTCCCTGCCCGACGGCTACGAGGTCGTGCTGGGCAACGGCGGCACCACCGCCTTCTGGGACATCGCCGCCTTCGGGCTGATCCGCGACAGGTCGCAGCACCTGACATTCGGCGAGTTCTCGTCCAAGTTCGCCAAGGTCGCCAAGAAGGCGCCGTGGCTGCAGGAGCCCAGCATCATCTCGGCCGAGCCCGGCAGCCACCCGCAGGCGCGCGAGGAGGCCGGTGTCGACTCGTACTGCCTCACCCACAACGAGACCTCCACCGGCGTCGCGATGCCGATCAAGCGGGTGGCCAACGACGACTCGATCTTTCTGGTCGACGCCACCTCCGCCGCCGGCGGGCTGGCCGTCGAGGCGAGCGAGTTCGACGTCTACTACTTCGCCCCGCAGAAGAGCTTCGCGTCCGACGGCGGGCTGTGGATCGCCCTGTTCTCGCCCAAGGCCCTCGACCGCGTGACCCGCATCGCCGAGTCGGGGCGCTTCGTGCCCGAGTTCTTCAGCCTGCCCACGGCGATCGACAACTCGGCCAAGGACCAGACCTACAACACCCCGGCGGTGGCGACGCTGCTCCTGCTCGCCGACCAGATCGAGTGGATGCTCGGCAACGGCGGCCTCGCGTGGACCACGGCCCGCACCGCCGACTCCGCCCAGCGGCTCTACACCTGGGCCGAGAAGACGTCCTACACCACGCCGTTCGTCGCCGACCCGGCCCAGCGCTCCAACGTCGTCGGCACGATCGACTTCTCCGGCGGCGTCGACGCCGCCGCCGTGGCCAAGGCGCTGCGCGCCAACGGCATCGTCGACACCGAGCCCTACCGCAAGCTGGGCCGCAACCAGCTGCGCATCGGCATGTTCCCGGCCGTCGACCCGGCCGACATCGAGGCCCTCACCACCTGCATCGACTACGTGGTCGAGCGCCTCTGACAGCCGCTCAGGCGTCCCTACGGCTCCCGCGCGGCCGCGCGGGAGCCGTGCCCTTTCCGCGCCCCTTGGCGGCGTTACGCGGCGGCCGGACCGCCGGCGAGGCCGCACCGGTGGCCCTGCCGGACGCCGGGCCGGGTGGGGAACCGGAACCCGCCCCACAGGATCGGCAGGTCGAACGTGCCATGGCCCGGTCCCCCCAGGCGTGGTGGACGGCGGGCGGCGGCCCCCTGGTCAGGGCAGGGGCATGCCGCCCGCCGGGCGTGGCCTCCTCCTCCGGCCCGCCTGCGGTCGCCCGGACGCGCCGTGGTCCGGTTACTCTCCGGTCCAGCGCGGGGCGCGCTTTTCGGCGAAGGCCGCCGCGCCTTCCATGGCGTCCTTGGAGCCGAAGATCGGCTCCATGATCTCGGCCTGCTTCTTGAACATCTCCTCCCGGCTCCAGTCGGCGGACTCGATGACGATCCGCTTGGTGCCGGCGAGGGCCAGGGGCGCGTTCTTGGCGATGCGCGCCGCGAGCTCCTTGGCGGCGGCCAGGGCCTCGCCCGGCTCGGTGAGCCGGTTGACCAGGCCGAGCTCGTACAGCCGGGTCGCCGGGTAGTGGTCGCCGGTGAGGACGATCTCCATGGCGGCGTGGTAGGGGATGCGCCTGGGCAGCCGCAGCAGGCCGCCCGCCCCGGCGATGAGGCCGCGGGTGGGCTCGGGCAGGCCGAACCTGGCCTCGCGCGAGGAGACGATGACGTCGCACGCCAGCGCCAGCTCGAAGCCGCCGGCCAGGGCGTAACCCTCGACGGCGGCGACGATCGGCTTGCTGGGCGGGGCCTCGGTGATGCCGCCGAAGCCGCGCCCCTCCACCGCCGGGAAGTCGCCGGACAGGAACCCTTTCAGGTCCATGCCCGACGAGAAGTAGCCACCGGCGCCGGTGAGGACGTACACCGCGACGTCCTTGCGCCCCTCCAGCTCGTCGAGCGCGGCCACGATGCCGCGCGCCACCGCGCCGTTGATGGCGTTGCGGGACCTGGGCCGGTTG
This sequence comes from Actinomycetales bacterium, assembly GCA_044507605.1. GTDB lineage: Bacteria > Actinomycetota > Actinomycetes > Streptosporangiales > Streptosporangiaceae > Thermopolyspora. Next base: position 25,276 of record JBIQJI010000033.1, read on the forward strand.
ATGGTGATGACGGCCACGCCCTCATCGACCTCGACCAGCACCTCGTCGGCGGCCTCCGTGGACCCGCCGGCGGAAACCTGGTCAGACATCCTCGACCTCCTGCGCGTCGATGATCACTTGGGGTTGGTCGGCTCGCGGGTCGTCACTTGGGCTGGAACCGGATGCCGCCGTCGAAGCGGATGATTTCGCCGTTCATGTAGTCGTTCTCGACCAGGGACCGGACGAGGTGGGCGAACTCCGAGGCGCGGCCGAGCCGCTTGGGGAACGGCACGGGCGCGGCGAGCCTGGCCTTCCACTCCTCGGCCTGCGGGCCGGTGCCGTAGATCGGCGTGTCGATGATGCCGGGGCAGATCGTCAGCACCCGGACACCGATCACCGACAGGTCGCGGGCCGCCGGCACGGTCATGCCGATGATGCCGCCCTTGGACGCCGAGTAGGCGAGCTGGCCGGTCTGCCCCTCGATGCCGGCGACCGAGGCGGTGTTGATGACGACGCCGCGGGCGCCGTCCTCGTCGACCGGCTCGGTCTTGGCGATCGCCGCCGAGCCGAGGCGCATAAGGTTGAAGGTGCCGATCAGGTTGATGTCGATCACCTTGCGGTAGCTGGCGAGGGAGTGCGGCGTGCCCTCGCGGTTGAGCGTGCGCTCGGCCCAGCCGATGCCCGCGCTGTTGATGATCACCCGGAGGGGTTTGCCGGTGGCGACGGCGGCGTCGACCGCCGCCTGCACCTGCAGCTCGTCGGAGACGTCCGTCTTGACGAACACGCCGCCGAGCTCGTCGGCCAGCGCCTTGCCGTTGTCCTCGTTGAGGTCGGCGATCACGACGGTGGCGCCGACCCGGGCGAGCTCGCGGGCGGTCGCCGCACCGAGGCCACTCGCGCCGCCAGAGATGATTGCTGATGCTCCGTTGACATCCATAGCCCGGACCCTAACGCGACGACCGAATGTAATTCTAGGCGGGGTGGGCCAATGCCTCGTCGGGATTCGGCCCGTTATACGTCAACCCTGGTCGCCGATCGCGGTGGCGACGTCGGGATAGACCTTGATCCGCCGGTCGAGGCCCGTGGTGCGCAGGATGCGGGCCACCGGCGCCTGCGGGGAGGCCAGGCTCACCCCGCCGCCCTCACTGGTGGCCAGCCGCCACGCCTCGATGAGGACGGAAAGACCGCTGGAGTCCATGAACGACAGCGCGCCCAGGTCGAGCACCAGTGTGGCGCCGTCCTGCTTGATCGCCTCGCGCACCTCGTCGCGCAGGAAAGGAGCCGTGAACAGGTCCAGCTCCCCCTCCACGGCCACCACGACGGCATCTCCGAGCGCCCGTCGAGCGAGCCGCAGCTTCATGTGAGACCTCCTCCGCGAGGCCCACTTTACTTGCCCCTCACGTTGACCGGAGGTACCGCAGGCGAGAGGCCGTCCGCACCGCCGGTCCGGCCTGGTCGCGATCGTGCGTCCGGCCCGGTCACGGCCCGGGATACACGACCTCCTCGGGCGACTTGTCGTCGCGGATGCCGCGCCAGCTCGGGTGGCGGAGCCGGAAGTCGCCCGTCCACTCGGTGAAGCGCACCTCGCCCACGAGCCGCGGCTCCACCCAGTGCGCGTCCCGGGCGTCCTCCCGGGGCAGCGGCTCGTCGTAGGGGCTGCTGGGGCGCTCCAGGGGCCGCAGCAGCGCGCCCAGCTCCGCCAGGGCGGCCTCGGTGAAGCCCGTCCCGACATGGCCCACGTAGCGCAGCCTGCCGTCCTCGTGGACGCCCATCAGCAGCGAGCCGATCGTGTCGGCCCGCCTGCCCTGGCCGGGCCGCCAGCCGGCGATCACGACCTCCTGGGTGCGCAGGTTCTTCACCTTGCGCCAATCGGGCGTCCGCCGCCCCGGCCGGTACGGCGAGGCGATCCGCTTGGCCACGATGCCCTCCAGGCCGAGCAGCCGTGACTTGTCCAGCACCCCGGCGCCGTTCTCCAGGCACGGCGGCACGTCCCAGCTCGGGCCGGCGGTCACCAGCCCCTCCAGCAGCTCCCTGCGCTCCCCGTACGGCAGCCCGATGGCCGGGCTCTCGTCGACGTGCAGCACGTCGAACAGCAGGTACGTCACCGGCACGGTGCCCATGAGCCGCCTGATGCGCTCGGGCCGCCGTTGATGCATGCGCGGCTGCAGCGCCTCGAACCTCGGCCGCCCCTGCTCGTCGAACGCCACCACCTCGCCGTCCAGCACGCAGTCGTGCCCGCCGACGGCCCCCGCGACCCCGGCCAGCTCGGGGTAGGCCACGGTGACGTCGTTGCCGTTGCGGGAGATCAGCCGCAGCGCGCCCCCCTCGACGTAGCCGAGCGCCCGCACGCCGTCCCACTTCATCTCGTACGCCCACCGCCCGTCGCCGGGCGGCGCGTCGGCGAGCTGCGCCATCATCGGCCGGTACGCGGGCAGTCCCCCCATGGCCGACACCTACCCCGGCTCGGTACCCGGCCGGTCCGGTGCGGGCCACGGGGCGGTCAAGCCCGCCCCGGACGCGTCCCGGCCCGGGCACGCTCCGCGACCGGATAGTCTACGGATGGACGCCGGTAGCCCCACCGGCGCCTGAGCAGGGAGACATCACCGTGTACAAGCACTTCGCCATCGAGGTCGTCGTCTGGCTGATCCCGGTCGTCATACTCCTCGGCCTGGCCTACATGGTCACCAGCACCTGACCGCCGGCTCTCCCCCAATGACCCGACCGGCCCCACCCCAGGGTGGCGGCCGGTCTTCTGCTGCCTTCAGCCGGTCGGCGTGCCGTCGCGATCGGCGTCCATGCGATCGGCGTCCATGCGATCGGCGCCCGCGAGAGAGCGCAGGCAGGGCCGCAGCAGGGCGGTGATCTCGCCGGCGGGCGCGTCGCGCAGCTCGGCCGAGTCGAGCAGGTGACGTGACAGGATCACGCCGAGCAGCACGGCGTTGATCAGCGCCGCCCGGATGCCGGCGGCCGGAATTTCGCCCAGCGACCGCTCGATCTGCGCCTGGTGGCGGGCCGCGCCGCCGCCCGCCACCTCGGCGGCCTCGGGGTTGGTGAGCATCGAGCGCATGATCGCCAGCGACTGCGCCGGCTCCTCGGCCAGCGAGGCCATGAGCCGGTCGAGGATCTGCTCGACCACCTCGTCGGGCGTGCCGTGCACCGGCTCGGCGACGGCCCCCTGCGTGACCTGCCGGAACAGCCCCTGCTTGCTGCCGAAGTAGTGCATGACGAGCCCGGGGTCCACGCCCGCCTCGGCCGCGACGGCCCTGATGGTGGTCCGCTCGTACCCCGACTCGACGAACAGCCGGGTGGCGGCGGCGAGGATGCGCGCCTCGGTGCGGCGGCGGCGCTCCGCCCGTGACGTGGGGTTCTCGCGCTCGGCCACGCGCCGATTCTACAACCGTTGACCGAGCCTCCATTTCGTTCTACGGTTGTTCAATCAACACCCGTTGAACGAAAGGTGCCGTCGTGCCCGCCGAGTCCGCCGCAGACGTCCTCGAACGCCGCCGCCAGGTCGTGATCGCCCACGACCTGAACGGCTTCGCCGACCTGTTCGCCGCCGACGGCGCCCTCGAAATACCCTTCGCCGGCCCCGGCATGCCCGCCCGCGTCGAGGGCCGCGAGGCGATCCGCGCGTTCTCCCTGAGCGGGGCCACCGCGCCGTTCCGCATCACCGACCTGCAGACCGTGCACCTCTACCAGACCACCGACCCCGAGACCGTCATCGCGGAGATCGTCACGACCGGCCGGGCCACCGCGACCGGGCGGACCTTCGCACAGCCCTGCATCCAGGTGGTCCAGATCCGCGACGGCGAGATCCTGCTGCTCCGCGACTACTTCGACCCGCACGCCATCGCGGACGTGCTCGCGCCCGCCTGACCCCGGCATCAGTGGGCCGGGTGCACCGAGTCGCCGATGTACATCGCGGCGAGCATGGTGAACAGGTACGCCTGCAGGAACTCGATGAAGATCTCCAGAGCCGTCATCACGATCGTCGTGAGCACGCTCACGACGCCGACCGGGGCACCGAAGGGGGTCGGCGCCACGATCAGGAACCAGTACCCCGCGGCGCTGAAGAACGCCAGTAGCAGGTGCCCGGCGAACATGTTGGCGAACAGCCGCACCGCGTGCGTGAAGGGCGACGTGACGAAGACGTAGAGGATCTCCAGCGGGGCGTACAGCACGATCGCCAGGGCCTTGGGCAGGCCCGGCGGGAACATCAGGTTCCTGAAGTAGCCGATGCCGCCCTGGTGCCTGAAGCCCAGGTAGATCTTCAGGACGTAGACGACGAACGCGAACACCGCCGGATAGGCGATGTGCGAGTTCACCGGGAACTGGATCATCGGGATGACGCCCATCAGGTTCCACTGCAGGCATGTGACGAACACGCTGAGCAGCAGCGGCATCCACCGGTCCGCGTCCGCGCCGAGGAACGGCCGGGCCACCTGGTCGCGGACGAACTCGTAGGCGTACTCGCCGGCGTTCTGCATCCCGCGCGGCACGAGTCTCGGCCGGGCGAACGCCGCCCAGGCCAGCGCGCACACCACCGCCACGCCGAGCAGCGCGCACACCGTCGGCCGGGTCAGCCAGAACGGCGCGCCGTCCCACAGCGGCGGCGCGTCGAACGACTCGGTGCCGGGCGGCTCGAAGTCCGCGGCGATCGGCGGGCCCGGCGACGACACGGCGAACGGGATCATCGGCACCTCTCGACGGAGCAAAACCGCGTACGGCGTACTCGAAAGCAGGACCCTGACGATACCCAACCAAGTACGCTGTACGCAATACGGGAGACGGCACTATGGTTACCGATGAACCGGGAAGACGACGCCGACGACCGCCCCGACCAGCGCGAACAGCGTGAACAGGGCGCACGTGGCGGACACGACGAACTGGCCGAGCCGGCCGAGCCGGCCCCGCCGAACGTCTGGATGCGGCCCGAGCGGGGCAGCCGGGGCCCCAGGCCGAGCTTCAGCCGCGCCCAGCTGACCCGGGCCGCGATCCGTGTCGCCGACGCCGAAGGGCTGGAGGCGATGAGCATGCGCCGCATCGCCGCCGAGATCGGCGCCGGCACCATGTCCCTCTACCGCTACATCTCCGGCAAGGACGACCTGATCGACCTCATGCTCGACGAGGTCGCCCTCGAATACCTCCCCGACGACACGCCGCTCACCGGCGACTGGCGCACCGACCTGCGCCTCCTCGCCGTGAACTCCCGCGCCACGATGCTCCGCCACCCGTGGATGGCGTCCCTGTCACTGATCCGCCGCACCGGCGGCCCCAACCGCATCGCCCTGACGGAGAAGGCGCTCCGCATCGTCGACGGCCTCGGCCTGAGCGTCGACGCGATGCTCACCATCATCGGCGCGGTCTCCGCGTACGTCGCCGGCTTCGTCCAGTCCGAACTGGCCGAGGTCGACGCGGCCCGCCGCAGCGGCCTCACCCTGGCCCAGTTCATGAGCAGGCAGCTCCCGTTCATCCAGTCCGTGATCGCCACGGGCGACTACCCCCTGTTCACCCGCATGCTCGCCGAAGCAGGCACCGAACTCCTCACCTCCGACGACCGCTTCACCTACGGCCTCGACCGCCTCCTCGACGGCATAGCGGCCCACCTCCCTGACGCGGGCGGGCCCGCCGGACCCCCGACCGGGACGTCGACCTGAGCCGACCGGAGCGGCGGGCCGTCAGCGGTACGGCAGCTGGAACCACACCACGCGGCCCGCGGCCGCCTCGTGCCAGCCCCAGGCGCTCGCCATGTGGTCGACGAGCCACAGGCCGCGCCCGCCTTCGGCGTCGAAGTCCGGTTCGTCCGCCGTGCCGGGCACCAGGCTGGGCGCTTTCGTGGGCGAGCCGTCGTCGATGACCTCGATGTGGATCACCTGCCCGTAGCAGGCCACGACGACCGACACCCGGCCGCCGGGGAGACGGCCCGAGTCCGAGTGGCGAATGGCGTTCGACACGACCTCGCTGACCAGGAGCACGACATCCTCGACCGGTGCCGGGGCGGTGCGCGCGAGCACGCCGGTCACGTAGTCCCTGGCCCGCGACACCGACTCGGCCTCCCCGGGCAGGTCCACCCGCCCGAGCACCCCGAACGCTCCCGGAATCACCGAACTCACCGGACCACCTCGCCCCGACTTTTCACAACCCATGCGGGCCCCCGATTCATCAGTCCCTCAATTTCCCACCAAGTACAGCAATAACACGATGTGCCGGATTCCTTACTCGGCGAGAAGGCGAGCAACCAGAGTCTCCGCACGCCATCAGGCACGCCACCAGGTGCGAACACCAGAGAAACCCAGATCAGGCCACGTGGCGGTCTATTGCCGCGCCACCGGCCGCGAATGTGATACGACCTCTATGTCGAAACTCGTGTTCCTTCCCAGGAGGATCACATGGATACCGATTTCCCGCCAGACCCAGGTTCCCCACGAATTCGCTTCGGCACTGAAATGCGCCGCTTTCGCGAACTCGCCCAGCTCTCCCAGTCCGCCATGGCGGCCCGCCTCGGTTGCACCCAGACCCAGGTAAGCCGCCTAGAGATCGCCAAACGCACACCATCCCGGGCGAACGCTGAAAAACTCGACAAGATTTTCGAGCTGACCGATAAGAACCATTTCGTCGGCCTCTATCGCCGCATAGTCGCCCAACAGGGCCCCCAGACCTGGTACCTCGACTGGGTAACCGAGATCGAGCCCCTGGCCCGAGTCCTCCGCACCTGGGACCCCCTCCTGGTGCCCGGCCTCCTCCAGACCGAGGCGTACGCCAGACATGTGTTCAGCCACGCACCCCGGATCACGCCAGACGAGATCGAGCACCGCACACGCGGCCGGATGGCCCGTCAGGAAATCCTCGCGCGGGATGAGCCACCGGCGATCCTGTCACTGCTCGACGAGAGCGTCCTCTATCGCCGAGTGGGGAATGCTGGGGTAATGCGTGAACAACTCGGTCACTTGATCGACGTGACCAAGCATCCATTCCTCGCCATCCAGATCGTTGATTCGCAGTGTCTGACAGGCACGTTAGGCGCGTTCACGATCGCGGAACTTCCAGGCGGTGAGCAGGACACCATCCTGGCAGACTCGTCGGCAGAAGGCCAGGTCACGTCCGACCCGGAGGTGGTATCTCTCATCTGGGATAGATACGACAAGATACGCCTTTGGGCTTATCCTGAGCACGCATCCATCAAGATGATCGAGGAAGCGAGACAAAAATGGATTTGAGCAGCTCCACATGGAGGAAGTCCTCGTACTCGGGCGACAATGGTGCGCAGTGTGTCGAGGTCGCCGACAGCATGCACGCCACAGTCCTGATGCGTGACAGCAAGAACCCTGCAGGCCCGGCACTCGTCTTCAGCCACACCGACTGGCGCTCCTTCATCGCCGGCATCAAGGCTCGCGGGCTGGACGTTTAGCGCTCTCGACACCCGGTGGAACGCGGGAGACGATCTCTACCGGCTGGGCCGGTCGGCCGTCCGCTTCGGGGGCGGGCCGATGAGTCCTGCGGCGGCCGGCGGTCTACACGGGGTAGACCGACCGGTTCGTCAGGAGAGTGCGTTTCATGGGCAAGTTGCTGTACTCCGTCACAATGTCGCTGGACGGGTTCATCGCCGGGGCCGGCGGGGATATGTCGTGGCTGACCTCGTACATCGGACCCAATCCCCAGGTGGACGCGCTGCCCCGGGACATCGGTGCTCTGCTCGTGGGCAGGCGGACGTTCGGTGGAGACGATCCGTACAAGGACGCGCCGCAGGAGGGGGAGCCGTTCGGGGGCGGATGGAGTGGGCCGCAGTTCGTGGTGACCCACCACTCCCCCGGCATTCGGCGGCCCGATCTCTTCTTCGTTCCTGACGTGGCCACGGGGATCGTGCAGGCCAAAAGGGCCGCCGGAGACAAGTATGTCAACGTGCTCGGGGCCGACATCGCCCGCCAGTGCCTTGAAGCGGGTGAACTCGACGAGATCCTCGTCTGCGTCGCCCCCGTCATGCTCGGCGACGGTGTCCGCCTTTTCGCCCGCCCCGGCGGCACCCACGTCAAACTCGAACGCCTCAGCCTGACCGGCGCCCCTCTGGCCTCCAACCTCTGGTTCCGCGTCGTCAAGGAGGGCTCCGGTGGCTTGCTCGGCTAGGAAGTGGCGGAGTGGTCTGGGGCGAACTGGGCGAAGGCGATGGCTCGGAGTTGCTCGATTTCCTCCGGGGCGGCGCCGGCCTCGTTGGCGACGGTGGTCCAGCGTTCGATCGAGGCGACGTTGAACTTCTGGACCTCGGGTGTATTGGCCGCCTCGCGGGGGTCGCCGCCTACGGCCTCGCCGGCGGTGTACAGGCCGAGGCCGAGGAACGCGCCGTCCCAGCCGGGGCCGACGAACAGGGCTCCGGCGACGCTCTGGGCCATGGACAGGGGGACGACGTGGTCGAGCGTGAGTTCGGTCGCGGTGTCGCCGTCGGGGGTGAGGGTCAGGGTCACGATGCTGTCGGGGCCGCCGAACGTCGTCCGCAGCAGCGACGGGGGCTCGCAGGTCAGGATGTCGCCACTGGCGTTTCCTTCGAGCTGGAACGAGCCGCCTTCGCGCAGGTCGCCGGAGATCGGCATGAACCATCGGGCGATGCGCTCGGGTTCGGTGAGCGCCGACCACAGGTCCGCCGCGTCGGTGGGGTAGCTGCGGCGCATCGTGACGCGCACCACCTCGTCGCCGTCCGTGTTCTCGCGTGCCACTTGGCGGTGCACCGCCGCCAGCTCGTCGATCAGGTCTTTCACGTCTTGTCTCCTGTGCCTTCGGTCTTCCGTCGCTCGCGTTTACCGCGTGCGATCTCGGTCTCCAGGGCGCTCAGCCTCGCTCCCCACAGGTGGCGGAAGCGGTCGACCCAGGCCTCCACTTCGCTGAAGCCCGCGGGGTCCAGTGCGTAGATGCGGCGGTTGCCTTCTGGTCGCATCGTCGCGAAGCCGGATGTCCGCAGCACCGCCAGGTGCTGGGAGACCGCCGACTGCGAGATGCCGAACTCCGCGCGCACGGCCGCCACCACATCGCCGGCGCTGCGCTCGCCCTCGGCCAGCAGGTCGAGGATGCGGCGGCGGACCGGATCGCCTAAGACGTCGAACGCGTGCATCTTGTCCTTATATCAGTTGTGTCTAATATTAGCCATGTCTGAAGTAGATCGTCCGGCGTGTGACGTAGGGTGGCTTCCGTTCGTCAGGGACGGTCGTTAGGGACAGGAGGCGCAGATGGCCGAGACGACGACGCCCGAGACGACGGTGGCCGAGGTCATGGCCGAGCTGGCCGGGCTCGAGGACCCGAAGACGCGCGCCGTGAACGAGAAGCACGGCGACGATCATGGGGTGAACCTCGGGAAGTTGCGTGCGGTCGCCAAGCGGCTGAAGACGCAGCACGAACTCGCGTGCCTGCTGTGGGCGACCGGTGACACGGCGGCGAGGCTGCTGGCGATCCTGATCTGCCGGCCGAAGGCGTTCGGGCGGGACGAGCTGGACGGCATGCTGCGCGAGGCGCGTTCGCCCAAGATGCACGACTGGTTGGTGAACTACGTGGTGAAAAGGAGCCCGCACGCCGAAGAGCTGCGCGTGGCCTGGTTCGCGGATCGGGATCCGGTGGTCGCGAGCGCGGGCTGGGCGCTGACGACCGAACGCGTGGCGAAGCAGCCCGGAGGACTCGATCTCGCGGGCCTGCTCGATGTCATCGAGGCACGGATGAAGGACGCCCCCGAGCGGCTGCAGTGGGCGATGAACCACTGCCTGGCGCAGATCGGCATCGAGCATGCCGAGCACCGCGCCCGCGCGATCGACATCGGTGAGCGCCTGGAGGTGCTCAAGGACTACCCGACGCCTCCCGGCTGCACGTCTCCGTTCGCGCCTGTCTGGATCAGCGAGATGGTGCGCAGGCAGCACGGCGGTTGAGGCGACCTGGCCGCTCGCCGTGGTCCGGACGGGTCTCGGCGGTGAGCGTCGGCGGCGGCTCGCCGATGGCGCGGGCGATCGGTTCAGGACAGCCGCAGGCCGGCGATGAGGAGGTCGACCATGCGGCGGGCGTCGTAGCGGTAGTCGTCGGCGCCGATGCAGAGGTTGCCGATGGCGCGGAGCAGTTCGATGGCGCTCATGCCGGGACGGATCTCGCCCGCCTCGGCGGCGGCGTCGAGCAGCTGGGCGCACACCGGGACGAGGCGGTCGAGGAAGTAGGCGTGCAGGGTCTCGAAGGCCGGGTCGTCGGACTGCAGGGCCTTGGCGAGGCCGTGTTTGGTGACCAGGAAGTCGACGAACAGGTGGATCCAGCGGGTCAGGGCGGCGTGGGCGCTGCCGGTGCTCGCCAGGAGGGCCGGCCCGGCTTCGGCGCACGCCTCGACCTGGTGACGGTAAACGGCGACGATGAGGTCGGCCCGGGTCGGGAAGTGGCGGTAGATGGTGCCGACGCCGACCCCGGCCTTGGCGGCGATTTCGCGCACTGGCACGTCGACGCCGGAGGCGACGAACGCCGCGGCGGCGGCGTCGAGCAGCGCCTTTTCGTTGCGCCGGGCGTCGGCCCGCTTGCGGGGTGCGGGCGCCGCTGATCCGCTGTCGTTGCCGGCCACCGTGCCGCCCCCTTCGCCGTTCCCCTTGACAAACGGAACCATGTTCCGCATATAATCTTAACGGAACGCCGCTCCGTTTGCCCAGGATGCCAGATCAGGGCGACCGGAGCCAAATCACGCGCTGCGAAACCGTTGTGCCGCCGCAGGTCGTGCCGCTGTCGGCCCTCCGTCCAGCGGCTTCGCCCCAGCGGCGACGTTCCCGCCCCTATCACGAGGAGAACGGCCCATGCCGCATTCAGCACGGCCCAGCTTCGGGATCATGACGGCTCCGATGCAGGTCGACTACCACGACGTCCAGCGGGTCTGGCACGAGGCGGACGCCATTCCCGAGATCGAGCACGCCTGGCTGTTCGATCACCTCCTGCCGATCGGCGGCGACCCGAACGGGCCGATCCACGAGGGCTGGACGCTCCTGTCGGCCCTCGCCGCGCAGACTCGGCGGCTACGCCTCGGCCTGCTCGTCACCAGCAACCGCTTCCGGCCGCCCGCGATGCTGGCCCGCATCGCCGCGACCGTCGACATCGTCTCCGAGGGGCGGCTCGATTTCGGCATCGGCGCCGGCTCGCGGCCCGGCCACCCGCTGGCGCGGCGCGAGTACGAGGCGCACGGCCTGCCGTTCCACGACTTCGGCCATTCGGTGGCGAGCCTCGCCGAGGCGTGCACCGTGATCCGCCGGCTGTGGACCGAGCCCGAGCCGTTCGACTTCGACGGCGCCTTCGTCCGGCTCACGGGCGCGTTCTGCAACCCCAAGCCGATCCAGCGCCCCCACCCGCCGATCGTGATCGGCGGCCGCTCGTCGGCCCTGCTGCGCGTGGTGGCCGAGCACGCCGACCTGTGGGACATCCCGGGCGGCGACATCGACGACGTCGTGCAACGCAGCGCCATGCTGGACCGCTACTGCGCCGAGATCGGCCGCGACCCCGCCGAAATCACCCGCTCGATCCACGTGCCGGCCTCCTATGAGCGACCCGACGTCACCCGCAAGATGATCGATGATGTGATCGACGCCGGCTTCCGGCACATCATCCTCAGCCTGCCGACGCCCTACCCGCCCCATGCCGCACGGTGGCTGGCCGACACCTTCATCGCCCCGTCGTTCTGATCGGCATCCGCACCAGGAGTGCGATCAGGCTCCGGGGGCGCTGGGGCCGATCAGGTCGTCGAGGTGGGTTCGCAGGACGCTGAGACATGCGTCCGGGCCGAGGATTCCCGGGTGGAGCACCGCGGTGAGGGCGAGGCCGTCCACCAGGGACGACAGCCGCTCGGCCTCGATGTCGATGTCGCGGCCGGGGCGCAGGGCGCCCGTCTCGGCCATGCGAAGGAGGATGCGCCGGACGACCGCTCTGGTGCCCGCGGCGGCCTCATGGGCGAGCTCCTCGTCGATCGCGGCGTGCGTGCGGGCAGCGGTGACGAAGTCGATGAAGACCGCGACCTCGGCGCGGCGGGGCTCGTCGAGAGGGAGCAGCTCGCCGAGCAGGTCCAGCACCAGGCCCCGCCGCTCCTGCGGAGTCAGCCCGGCCAGGCCGCCCACCTCGTCGAGGCGCCTGAGCAGCCGGTTGCCGACCCGCTCCATCATCTCGCGCATCGCGAACCGCATGAGCTCCTGCTGGTCGGCGAAGTAGTGCCGGAGCGAGCCGATGTTCAGCCCGGCCTCGTCGGCCACGGCGCGCAGCGACGCCCGCTGGAGGCCGTCGCGGTAGACGACCCTGAACAGCGCGTCGGCCACGACCTTACGCCGCTCGACCGGGTCCACCTGTTTGGGCATGACCCCTTTCTATCACGACTGTGATACATTCGTTTTATCACAGCCATGATACAAAGACTCGATCGGAGAAGGATCATGGAAACGGTGCTCAACCTGCTGCTCATCCGGTTCGGCCTGATCGTCGGCGGCCTGGTGGTCATCGCCCTGATCGTGTTCACCGTCGCCGTCTCGCTCAGGCGGCGGGGCCGGCTGCACGACGCTCGCCGCTACGCCGAGCCACTGGCCCGCGCGGTCGCCCAGCGGCTGGACGACCGCGACGACATACGGCTCCGGCGCGGCTCCACCACCCGGAACCTGTCCGATGAGGTGGCCCGGGCCATCGCCCGCCACCTCGCCGACGGCAACCGCCGGACGGGCGACCGATGATCGGCCCCCTGCCGCACCCGATGGCGGCCGGCGACGGCGCGGAGATCCTCCACCACCTGCTGACCGACTTCCTGATCAAAGGGCTCATCGTGGCCATCGCCCTGATCGTCCTCGTCGCCGGCATGGTGATCATCTGGAGGACGGCCGGCCGGCCCCGCGACCACGACCACCGACGATGACCTCGGCGGACGGCGAAGACGGAACGCGGAGGCCTTTTGGCGTGGCGGGCCGAGCGGTGGCGGTTCTACCTCGCGCGGCCGTTCGCCGTGGGGCCGTTCGCTTCGGGGGAGGCGGGCGTTTCACCAGTAGACATAGCATTCGACCTCGGAGCGGCGGCGGCTGAGGCCCTTCGCGACCGAGTCGGCCACGCATTCGCGTTCGGATCTGCTGAGCTTCAGCTCGCCGCAGACCGTGACGCCGACGTAGGTGCGGCAGTCGAGGCCGGGGTCGTAGCGGCCGATCCGGTAGGTGCGCTTGACGTGCTTTCTACATGCTTTGCGGCGCTTGGGGGTGTTGGCGTATTTGCACTGGTTGTAGAGGATGGTGTACTGCTTCTCGCTGACCTGCTGCTTGTGCGCGTGAGTGCCGGCGTCGGCCTCGGCACCGGCGACCGACACGAGGACCGTCGCAGTGGACAGGGCCATCACGGCCATGATCTTGCCTATCATCCCCCGATACACCGTCTCCGCCTTCCGCAGGTGAAACGCTGTGCACGGCGGATATTCCCGCATCTAGCGGGAGGAATCATACGATCGGCGGTTTGATCTGGATAAACGTGTCATCCGGGTAAAAGGGTGGGTCCGGCCGGGGACGGGACCCGGCCGGACCCACCAGGAGGGGGTGAGGGGGTCAGCTCGCGCTGCAGCTCACCGACGGCACGGAGTTCGTGCCGTTCCAGGAGCCGAGGAAGCCGAACTCGGTGCTGCCGCCGGCGTTCAGGTGGCCGTTGTAGCTCACGTTCGAGGCGGTCACCGAGGAGCCGCTGGAGGACAGCGACGTGTTCCACGACTGGGTGACCTGCTGGCCGTCGGCGTACGTCCAGGTGACCGTCCAGCCGTCGATCGCCGAGCCACCGGCGGTGACCTTGACCGAGGCCTGGAAGCCGCCGGGCCACTGGTTGGTCACGGTATAGGTGGCCGTGCAGCCGCCCTCGCCGGTGGTCGGGGTGATCGTGGGCGTGACCGTGGGGGTGACGGTCGGGGTGACCGTGGGGGTCACGGTGGGGGTCACCGTCGGGGTGACGGTCGGGGTCACCCCGCTGTAGATCGTCGCCTCCTGGGCCGTCGACCTGATGCCGTCGGCGCCGTTGAAGATGCGCTGGCCCCACGAGGTGAGCCGGTCGGGGTCGAAGTCGGTGACCATGTCGAGGTACTCGACGCCGCCGCTGTTGCCGCTCCACGACCAGCCGATGTAGCCGATGCCCCGGGAGACCGCCTGGGACATGATCGTGTCCTCGTCCGGGTCGCCGTCGGAGTGCATGTTGCCGAACTCGCCGATCACGAGGGGCAGACCGGCCGACTGGAACGCGTCGAGGTAGTTCGTGATCTCGGCGGCGGTGTCGTACACGCCGTACATGTGGATGGAGAAGACGGTGTTGTGCTGCGGGTCGCTGTCGAACACGCTCTGCGCGTTGTCGCGCATGATGCCCTGCCAGTCCTGTCCCCAGTTCGGCGCGTCGACCATGATCAGGTGCTGGAGGCCGTTGTTGCGCAGCTTGGCGATCGCGGCCTTGGTGGCGTCGGTCCAGCCGGAGGGGTTGTTGTTGCCGTAGGGCTCGTTGCCGATGTCGATGACGACGTAGTTCTCCTGGCCCTGGAGCACGCTCTTCAGGCCGATCCAGTAGTCGGCGGCCTGGTCGAGGGTGTAGGCGGCGCCGTCCTCGCCGTACCCGGTGGTGTCGTGATCCTCCAGGACGCAGATGAGCCGGTTCTGCTTGCACAGGGAGATGACGTTGGCGACGTCGCTCGCGGAGTTGGCGGTCCAGCGGCCGCCGCTCAGCACCACGCGGACCGTGTTGGCGCCCTTGGCCTTGATCTCGGAGAAGGCGCTGGTGTGGCTGGGGAACCAGGTGTGCGCGTGGCTGACACCCCGCATGACGAAGGCGTTGCCGTTCGCCTCGACGATGTCGGTGCCGCTCACCCGCAGGCCCACCGCGGCCTGCGCGGGGCTGATGACGGCCAGCACCGCGGCGGCCAAGGCGAGGAGTGCCGTCGCTGCGCCGGCGATGGCGAAACGTGTTCTCATAACCTACCTCTGAGGCTCTGGGAGCGCCCCCGCACCATAAGAGCGGGCGCGAGGCGTCGTACAGCCGGGGAGGCGACGGGCGGAGCGGCGGCCCGGACGGCGGGCGGCATTCGGTCGTCCGGAAGCGGCGACACAGGGTCATGGGGTGGAGGACATGACCTGCGGCGAATCGCGCGGACGGGGGCCGGAGGCGCGGGACGGGGTGCGTCGCGCGGGGATGGCCGGACCTGCGATGGTCACTGAAAGTTTCAGGAAGGTAACGCCGACAGCCGGTGGAACCGACCCGGTAATTCGCGCATATACCCGCAAGGATGACGAAAGTGTCACCGTAGTGGATCTTGTCTGCTACTCTTGATCACGTGATACTGCACATATCTACTGTGTAATCGCAACAGCCTTATCCGCCGGAACTTTTCTTTACGGACAAGTTGACACGCGGCCCGACCAACGGGTCGCGGATCCGGCCAACGCCCACGAGCACGACCAGCGCGAGGCCCCGCCTCGCGCTGACCTCTGACGACTTCGACGCGCGGTGCGTCCCGGGCAACCCCCGGGCGCACATGGCACAAGTGGGGAACCAGTCTCGTGATGATGATCGGCAGCGGCACCACGCCCACGCGGAAGGTGCGGACCTTTCCCTTCTACCGGGTCCTCCCCCGACTCATCAGAGATCCGCTGGCGACGTTCGAAGAGATCGGAAACCAGTCCGGCGGCCACGTCGTACGCCTGGACCTCGGCGCGTTCCGCCCCTACTTGGTGACCAATCCCGATCACATCCAGTACATCCTGCGCGACAACTCCGGGAACTACCTGCGCGAAGGCATGCTGTGGGGCCCGCTGCGCCGCCTGCTCGGCAACGGCCTCGCCGGCGAAGGGCCCGTGTGGGAGGAGCGCCGCCGGCTGTTCCGGCCGCTGTTCTCGGCCAAGAACGTCGCGCTGCTGATGGACCAGATGTCCGAGGCCATCGAGACCACCGTCGCCGAGCTCGGCCACTACGCCGAAAGCGGCGAACCGTTCGACGCCCAGGCCGAGATGATGAACGTGGTCCACTCCGTGTTCCGCCGCGTGTTCTTCGGCGACCGCATCTCCCGGCCCGAGACCGACCGGCTCGGCCACGCCATCGGGGTCGCGCTCACCGCGCTCGCCTCCCGGCTGCTGATGCCGTTCGTCCCCCACTCGGTGCCGATGCCCGGCGACCGGGCGTACCGGAAGGCCGGCCGCACCGTCGACGAGATCATGTACCCGCTCATCCGCGAGTCGCGCGACGGCGACCCGCGCCGCGACGACATCGTGTCGGTGCTGTGCCGCTCCGCCTCCGGGCCGCTGGGCGAGCCGCTCGACGACAAGAGCGTGCGCGACGACATCATCGCGATGTTCGCCGCCGGCACCGAGAGCACGTCGCTCACGCTGACGTGGCTGTGGGTCGTGCTCGACGCCCACCCGCAGGTGGCGGACCGGATGGCCGCCGAGGTCGCCGAGGTCGTCGGCGACGAGCCGATCGGCCGGGCGCACCTGCCGCGCCTCACGTACACGAAGATGGTGCTGCAGGAACTGCTGCGCATGTATCCCGTCGGCTGGATCATGCCGCGCACGGCCGCCGAGGACGACGTGCTCGACGGCGTGCGGATCAAAGCCGGCTCCACCGTGCTGTTCAGCCCCTATCTGATGCACCGGCTGGAGTACCTGTGGGACCGGCCGGGCGTGTTCGACCCCGAGCGGTTCGCGCCCGAGCGCGCCTCCGGCTACGGCTTCTCCTACGTGCCGTTCGGCGCCGGGCCGCACACCTGCATCGGCAGCCACTTCTTCCTGACCGAGGCCCAGATCATCATCGCGGCGATGCTGCGCCGCTACCGGCCGAGCCTGCGCGACGCCTCCGGCATCAAACCCCGCGCCCTCGCGTCCGTGCGGCCCAGCCGTCAGGTCGAGATGGTCCTGCGTCCCGCCCGCGCCGCCGCCTCGCTCTGAGCCGCCGCCGACGGGCCGCACCGTCGCTTCTTCCGACCCCGCTTCCCCCACCGAGAGGTCGTCATCATGGATCATGCCCTGACCGCTGCCGAGTGCGGGAGGGTCAGCGCCGTCGCGGGCAAGGCTCAGCGCGAGATGCGAGAGTGGGCGGCCGCCTACCCCTCGCTGTTCTCGGCCAAGCCGTTCGACCCGGCTCTGTTCGGCACGCTCGCCCTCGCGTCGGCGTTCAGCGGACCGTGGCTGGACGCCGAGCGGCTGCGCATGGCGAACCGGATGTGCCTGTGGTGCTTCGGGCTCGACTGGCTCATCGACTACGTCGCGACCTCGGCCGACGAGGTGCGCGACATCGTGGCCCGCTGCCTGGCCGTCGCCGAGGGCGGGGCCCCGGCCGAGGGGGACGACCTCACCTGCTTCCTCGCCGAGGTCCGCGACGAGCTGGCGCAGTGCCCGGCGTTCGCGGTGCTGCGGCCGATCTGGCTCGACGACATGCGGCGGATGCTCGACGCGATGGCGCTGGAGACGACCTGGAAGGCCGCCCACTCCAGCGGCGACCGGCCGCTGCCCGGCTTCGCGGAGTACCTGGGCAACGCCGACAACCTGGGCTTCTCCTTCGTGTTCGACGCCCACTGGATATACACGGCCGACGCGCCACCCGAAGGCGACCTGGACGCCGTGCGGGAGGCGAGCCACGCCGTGCAGCGGGTGGTGCGGCTGCTCAACGACATCGGCACCTACCACCGCGACCTGGCGTGGGGCGACCTGAACGCCCTCATGCTCGGCCTGCCCCGCGAGGAGGTGGACCGCCGCCTCGCCGCGCTGGTCGCCACCGCGCGCGAGCTGATCCATCCGCTGCGCACCGACCGGCCGCTGATCGCGGCCTACCTGGAGCGGCAGATGGACTTCTGCGCCGGCTTCTACCGGGTCACCGACTACTGGGGGCGGCTGTGACGGCGGGCGCCACCGACGCGGAGCCGACCCCGGAGCCGACATCGGAGCAGGTCCCGGAGCCGGGGACCGGCGCGGGCGAGGCGGTGCCCGCCGGGGGGTCCCGGATCGAGGCGTGGGCCGCCAGGCTCGTCGCCGGGCTCGCGGCCCGGCCGTGGGGGCAGGTCTCGGTGTCGGTGTACGAGACGGGCCGGGTGACGACGCTGGCGCCGTGGCTGGCCGGGCGGGCGGAACGGCTGGCGCACCTGGCGGCCGTGCAGCGCGCCGACGGCGGCTGGGGCGGGCCGGGCGGGTACTCCCTGGTGCCCACGCTGAGCGCCACCGAGGCGCTGCTGGCCGCCCTGCGGCACGGCGACATCGACGACCGCGAGACGGTGGTGAAGGCGGCCGGGCGCGGCCTGCACGCGCTGTTCCGGGGGCTGCCGGGCACCGAGCCGGCCACGGCGCTGCCCGACATGCCGGCGATCGAGCTGATCACGCCGGCGCTGGTCGAGCTGATCAACGGGCATCTCGACGCGCTGACGGCCGACGGCGTCGCCGGGTTCGACCCGTGGCGCGGGGATGCGCGGCTGCGTCCCCCGACCGGGATCGACGCGGCGCCGCTGGACCTGGTGCGCGCCCTCGTCCGGTCGGGGCGACCCCTGCCGGACAAGCTGCTGCACGCCCTGGAGATCGGCGGTGAGGCGGCCACGCGGGCCCCCGCCGTGCGTCCGCTGCCGCCGGGCACCGTCGGCGCGTCCCCCGCCGCCACCGCGGCCTGGCTCGGCGCCGAGCCGCCCGATCCGGACGAGCCGGCCCGGCGGTACCTGGAGGAGGTGGCTCGGCTGCACGGCGGGCCCGTGCCGTGCGGGATGCCGGTGACGGTGTTCGAGCAGGGCTGGGTGCTGAGCTGGCTGGCCCGGGCCGGCATCCGGATCACGGCGCCGCCCGACCGGCTGAGCGTCCTGATGGACGGCCTGGCCCAGGCCGACCGGCCCGGCGGCACCGCGGCCGGCCCGGGGCTGCCCGCCGACGCCGACACCACGTCGGTTGCGCTCTACGCGCTGGCGCTGCTCGGCTCGCCGCGCCCGCCGGACGCGCTGGAGGCGTACCGGACCGAGCGGGGTTTCTGCACCTGGCAGGGCGAGCAGGGCTTCTCGGTCACGGTCAACGCGCACGTGCTGGACGCGATCGGCCAGTACGTGGCCTGCCGGCCGGAGGCCGCGCCGGCGTACGCGGACGTGCTGCGCGAGGTGTCGGAGGTGCTGTGCGAGCGGCAGGCCGATGACGGCCGATGGCTGGACCGGTGGCACGCCTCGCCGTACTACGCGACGGCCTCCTGCGCGTGGGCGCTCGCGGAGTTCGGCACCGGCGCGGACGGCAGCGGCGGCGCCGGCGGGACGACCGATCGGGCCCGGGCACCGGAGATCGACCGGGCCCTGCGGCGGGCGGTGCGGTGGGTGCTGGACACGCAGCGCCCCGACGGGTCGTGGGGGGTGTGGGGCGGCACGGCGGAGGAGACGGCGTACGCGCTGCAGATCCTGCTGCTCGACCGATCGGCCGAGCCGGACGCGGCGCGGGCGAGCGCCGTCGAGCGGGGCCGTGCCCGGCTGCTGCGGGCCCAGGAGTGGGACGACGGCCCGGCGATGTGGCATGACAAGGACCTTTACCGGCCGGTGGGCATCGTACGCGCAGCCGTGCTCGCCGCGTCGCATCTCTCGGGAATCCGGCTGTGAGATTCGGCATACCTGCTAATCACGAAGACGTACGTAAGTTGCGACTTGCCCTACAAATGGGAGAACAGCACATAATCAGGACATCGTCACCTTGAGTCGTTATACGGTTGTTGCTAGTGTGCACCGAGTGAAACGGGCGCCCCGGCAACGCATGACCCCTTCGCTAGACCCGCCATAGGCGGGCATGCCCGGCGCCCTCCGACTTCCGCTGGGACGGTGTGATGGGCGCCCGCAACTCACGAGTGCGGACCAAGGTCACGGCCCTGCTGGTCTCGCTCACCGCGCTATGGGTTTTCGCGGCATGGGTGACGCTACGCGAGGGCCTCAACCTGCTTTGGGTGAACACGCTCGACAGCAATGTCGGGCAACCGAGCAACTCTTTGCTGCACGAATTACAGCAGGAGCGCCGTCTCACGCTCGTCTACCTGGGCAGCGGCAGGCTGCGCGAACGCAAAGAACTCGCCGACCAGCGCACCCGCACCGACGCCGCCGTGGCGACCTTCCGTGAGTCGGCGACCAGCGGCGGGGTCGACTTCGCCGCGAACGACTCCCTCAAGGCGTCCATCGCGACCGTCCTCAAGGACCTGAACGGGCTGGGCCCCGCCCGCACCTCGATCGACGCCGGTCGCACCGACCGGGCGCAGGCCCTCGACCTGTACTCCGGCATCATCCGGGACCAGTACCACATGTACGGGTCGCTCTCGACGCTGGACGACCAGAGCCTCGCCCGGGACATCCGGTCCCTGATCAGCGCCAGCCAGGCCCGCGAGGCGCTCGCCCAGGAGGACGCGTTCCTGTCCGGCGTGCTGGCCGGTGGCCGCATGACGGTCGCGGAGAACCGCGAGTTCGTCCGCCTCGTGGGCGTACAGCGGTATCTGTTCGACAAGGTGCTCGACGAGCTGCCGCCCGCCGACCGGCAGCGCTACCAGAAGCTGCAGGCGGGGTCGGGCTACGTCCGGATGCGCACCCTGGAGAACCTCGCCATGCAGACCGGCCCGCGCGCCGCGCTGCCGCTCGACGCGACCGACTGGGACGAGGCGGCGGGGCCCGTGCAGCGCGATCTGCGCAACCTGGAGCTGGCCGGCGGCCAGGACGTCGTCGAGCGCTCCAGGCCGTTCGCCGTCGGGGTCATCGTCCGCCTGGTGCTCGCCGGAGGCCTCGGCCTCATCGCGGTCATCGCGTCGATCGTGCTGGCGATCACGACGGCGCGGGCGCTGATCCGGCAGCTCGAACGGCTCGCCGAGGCCGCCCGCCGGCTCGCCGAGGAGCGGCTGCCGAGCGTCGTCGAACGGCTCGGCCACGGCGAGCGGGTCGACGTCAACGCCGAGGCGCCCCCGCTGGAGTTCGGCTCCGACGCGATCGGGCAGGTCGGCCAGGCGTTCAACCACGTGCAGCGCACCGCCATTCACACCGCCGTCGAGCAGGCCGAGCTGCGGCAGGGCATCCGCGACATTCTGCTCAGCCTGGCGCGCCGCACGCAGTCGCTCGTGCACCGGCAGCTCACCCTGCTCGACACGATGGAACGACGCGAGGCCGACGCCGAGGAGCTGAAGGACCTGTTCCGGGTCGACCACCTGGCCACCCGCATGCGCCGCAACGCCGAGAACCTCATCGTGCTGTCGGGCGCCTCGCCGGGCCGTGCCTGGCGCCGCCCCATCCCCATGATCGACGTGGTGCGCGGCGCGCTCGGCGAGGTCGAAGACTACACCCGGGTCACGCTCATGCCGATCGCCCCGGTCGACCTGGCCGGGCGCGCGGTCGGCGACGTCATCCACCTGCTCGCCGAGCTGGTGGAGAACGCCGTGTCGTTCTCGCCGCCGTACACCACGGTGCAGATCTCCGGGCAGCTCGTCGCCAACGGGCACGTCATCGAGATCGAAGACCGCGGCCTCGGCATGAGCCCCGAGGACCTGGCCGCAGCCAACGAACGGCTCGCGAACCCACCGGAGTTCAACCCCGCGAGCACCGCCCAGCTCGGCCTGTTCGTGGTCAGCCACCTGGCCGAGCGGCACGGCATCAAGGTGGCCCTGAAGGGCTCCCTGTACGGCGGCACGACCGCCGTCGTGCTGGTGCCGCGCGAGCTGATCGTCGGCGGCGCCGAGTTCGACCCGGACGCCGGCCCGCCGCCCTCGACCCCGCTCGCCATCGGCAAGGGCCCGGGCCTGGCCGCCGACCACAACGGCGACCGGGGGGCCGAGAACGGCGCGGCACCGCTGACGACCGGCGAGATCGAGGGGCCGAGGGCGGGCCGCCGCATCGCGGTCGCGGGCTCCGAGCAGTTGAACGGGCGCCGCTCGGCCGGGCGGCCGGACGACCTCGCCGCCGGACGGCCCGTGGGGCGTGCCCTGCCCGCTCAGGCCGTGCCCCCGCAGTCCGTACCCGACCAGTCCGTTCCCGGCCCGCGTGCGGCCCGGGCGATATTCACCGATCAGGAGAATGCGAGGGTCGTGGAGCACCCTGCCACCGCCGAGCACGACGGCACACGTGTCATCGAGGCCGACCCGGCGCGCATCGCGCCGCCGGACCGCCCGCGGCCCGAAGCCGACGGCCCGAGCCACGACGACCCCGCACGCCGGGATGCTCCCCCGCCGGCCGAGGGGTCGCCCGCCGAGGGGTCGCCCGCCGGGGAGTCGCCGGCCGAGCCGGCCGAGCCCGCCAAGCCGCAGGAGCCCAAGTTCACGCCCTCCGGGCTGCCGTTCCGGGTGCCGCAGGCCAACCTGGCCCCCGCGCTGCGCGCGGAGCCGGCGGCGGACGAGCCGGCCGCGGCCGAGCCCGAGGCCGAACGGTCCCCGGAGGACGTCCGCCGCATCATGGGGGCGTTCCAGGCGGGCACCCGCCGGGGCCGCCGCGACGCGGCACAGTCGTCCCCTGACAAGTCCCGCGAATGATGCCCATCAGCATCAGAGCCGACCAGATCGGCGTAGAGAGGGTGAACACCAAGGTGCAGAAAACCGCGTCCTCCGCCGACCTCGCCTGGCTGATAGACGACATGCTCGGGCGGATCCAGGAGGCCCGACACGGCATCGTGCTGTCCAAGGACGGCCTGCTCATCGCCGGCTCGCGCGGCCTGTCCCGGGAGGACGGCGAGCACCTGTCCGCGCTCGCGGCCGGGGTGCAGAGTCTCGCCAAGGGCGTCGGCACGCGCTTCGGCGGTGGCGCCGTACGGCAGACGGTGATCGAGATGCGGTCCGCCTATCTGATCGTCACCGCGGCCGGGCAGGGCGCCTGTCTCGCGGTGCTGTGCACGGAAAACGCCGACATGGGCCTGGTGGCGTACGAGATGGCCATGCTGGTCACTCGCGTCGGCCCGCACCTCAGCTCGGCATCACGGTTCGCTGACTCTCCGGGGAAGGGCGAGGCGCCACGATGACATCCGAAGAACTCCATCCAGAGGAGCGCTGGCTGGACGACGCGGCCGGGCCGGTCGTGCGGCCGTACGTAATGACCTATGGCCGCACCCAGCCGAGCCGCGGCAGGTTCGACCTCATCTCGCTGGTGATCTCCATCCGGCCCGCGCCGGTGGCCGAAATGGGTCTTGGCCCCGAGCACATAAAGATCATTAGACTGTGCCGGGATCCGCTGTCGGTCGCGGAGATCGCCGCGCATCTGGACCTGCCCGCGGGCACCATCCGCGTGCTGATCGGCGACCTGCTGGAGAAGCGTTACGTCGAGGTGCATGCGCCTCCGACGCAGACGACCATGTTCGACGACAGAATGTACAAGGCGGTGCTCGATGGACTCAGGGCGCTCTGATCGCGGCTCCTCCCGGCGCAAGATGCCGACAGCGATCAAGGTGCTGATCGCGGGCGGCTTCGGTGCCGGGAAGACCACGATGGTGGGCGCGGTCTCCGAGACGAAACCGCTGCGCACCGAAGAGGTGCTGACCGACAAGGGGGTCGGCGTCGACGACCTGTCGGGCGTGGAGGCGAAGAACACCACGACCGTGGCGATGGACTTCGGCCGCATCACGTTCGGCAACGACTATGTGCTGTACCTGTTCGGCACGCCCGGCCAGGAACGGTTCTGGTTCGTCTGGGACGAGCTGTCGGTCGGGGCGCTCGGCGCGGTCGTGCTGGCCGACACGCGGCGGCTCGCCGACTGCTTCCCCTCGGTCGACTACTTCGAGCGGCGCGGCACCCCCTTCGTCGTCGCGGTGAACTGCTTCGACGGCGCCCGCAAGTACGAAGTCGACGAGGTCAGGCTGGCGCTCCAGCTCGGCGACGGCGATGTGCCCGTACTGCTGTGCGACGCGCGTAACCGGGGCTCCGGCAAGGAAGTGCTGATCACCTTGGTGCAGCACGCGATGAAGGCCCACCGCAAGCTCGCCGCCGCCGAGACCGCCCGCTGACACGTCCGCCGGCACCGCCCGCCGACCGGCGCTGTGATCAGGTTGCAACCGGATTACCAACGGGCGTGACTAGGTTCAAAGACGCTTCACAGGTCGAAACGCGCGACCCGGGATGTGACGCGTATGCCGATCAGGGGGTCGGCCGGCCTCGGCGACACAACGCCGAGGCCGCGCGCGGGGGAAGATCGTCCCGGGGTCGCTTTGCTCGCCTGAGAGCACGACGTGCCGGGCCGCGCCCTAGCCGCGGTGGAGATCGGCCTTGAGGGGCCCGATCTCGGCCAGGCGTTCACGCAGGGCGGCGGCCCGGCCGTCGTCCAGGTCCAGCAGGATCGCCAGCGCCTCGCGCCAGCTGCGGCGCGCCCCGGAGACATCGCCGGTGGCGAGCAGGGTGCCGCCGAGCCGGTCCAGCACGTCCGCCTCGCCCCGTCGGTCCTCGAACTCCCGCATCAGCGTCAGCGCCCGGCCGAACGCTTCGGCCGCCTCGGCGTGCCGCCCCAGCCCGAGCCGCGCCATGCCGAGGACCCGCAGCGCCTCGCCCTGGTGGTAGCGGTCGTCGAGCTCGGTGTAGATGGCGAGGGCGGCGCCGGCCCGGTCCAGCGCCTCGGCGTGACGGCCCACCTCGGTGTCGTTGCGGGCCAGATGGTCGAGCGTCTCGGCCTCCAGCCGCCGGTCGCCGCTGTCGCGGGCGATGGCCAGCGCCTCACCGTGGCATCGGGTCGACTCGTCGTAGCGGCCGAGGCGGAAATAGGCGGTGCCGAGGTTCGCCAGGACGTCCCCCTCCAGGTCGCGGTCGTCGATGCCGCGCGCCACCTCCAGCGCCTCGTGGTAGCGCGCCACGGCCTCGCCGAGCCGGCCGAGCCGCGTGTACACCCACCCCAGGTGGTTCAGCGCGCGGCCCTCCTCGCGGCGCTCCCCCTCGTGGCGGGCCGCCTCGGCCGCGATGCGGTACATGTCGGCCCAGTCGGGGCCGGGCACGTGGAAGTCGAAGAACGCCGACAGCACGCCGGGCAGCCGCCACGCGTAGCCGTGCCAGCCCTGGGAGGCGGCGTAGCGGGTGGCGGCCATGAGGTTGGGCAGCTCCGTCTCGTACCAGCCGACCGAGCCCTCGGGGTCGACGAAGTCCAGCGGCGTGACGCCGGACGACACCGGGCCGACCGGGATGACGCGGCCGCCGGGCGGCAGGTGCTCGGCGGCGTCCCACGCCGAGTGGAGGTACCAGTCGAGGACGCGGCGCAGCGCGGCATCGCTGTCGCACATCGCCGCGGCTCCGCCGTCCGGGCCCGGCTCCGGCCCTCCGGTGGCGGCCCGCCCGGCCCGCTCGGCCCGTTCCGCCTGCTCGGCCTGGTCGGCCTCTCTGGCGCGTTCGGCGGCGTAGTCGCGGAGCAGGTCGTGGAAGTCGTAGCGGCCGGGTGAGCGGGAACGCAGCAGGTGGTCGGCGGTGAGCCGGTCGAGCAGCCGGGTGGCGAGCGCGGTGTCGCCGCCGATCAGGGCGGCCGCCGCGCCCGTGCTGATCTCCGGGCCGGGATGCAGGCCCAGCAGCCGGAACAGCCGCGCCGACGGGGGGTCGAGCGCCCGGTAGGTCCACGAGAACACCATGCGCAGGTCGGTGTCGTCGCCGTCGCCGGTGTCGAGCGCGGCCAGCCGGGTGCGCTCGTCGCGCAGATCCTCCACGAGCCGCCGCAGCGGGGTCGCGGGGAACCGCGCGGCGCGCTCGGCGAAGATCCGCAGGGCCAGCGGCAGCCGGGCGCACCGCTCGACGATCTCCGCCGCGGCCTCGGGATCGGCGGCCACCCGCTCCGGGCCCACCACCTCCGCCAGCAGCTCCCCGGCCTCGCCGGCCGTCATCTGGTCGAGGATGACGCGCTTGGCGCCGTACTGGACGATCAGGCCGCGCAGCTGATTGCGGCTGGTGACGAGCACCATGCCGTCGGAGCCGGGCACGAGCGGGCGCACCTGCTCGCTGCTGCCGGCGTTGTCGAGCAGCACGAGGGTGCGGCGGCCGGTGAGCAGGGTGCGGAACAGGGCGGCCCGCTCGTCGGTGCTGACGGGGATGCGCTCGGCTGGAGCACCGAGGCCGCGCAGCAGGATCTCCAGCGCGGCGGCCGGCTGCACCGGGCGGTCGTGGCCGTAGCCGCGCAGGTCGAGGTAGAGCTGACCGTCGGGGAAGCGGTCGCGGGCCAGATGCGCCCAGTGGATGGCGAGCGCCGTCTTGCCCGAGCCGGCGGTGCCCTGCACGGAGACGATCGTCGGGGCGTGCGCGAGGGCTTCGTCGAGCAGCCGGTCGAGGGCGGCGAGCTCGGCGCGGCGGCCGACGAAACCGGGGACGTCGGGGCGGAGCTGACGCGGCACCGGACTGGCGGGGTGGGTGTAGCGGGCCGGCTGGGACATGTCGTCGCGGGCGTGCGGGGCGGGCGGCGCCAGCGACGGGTCGCCGGTCAGGATGGCCTGGTGCAGGGCGCGCAGCGACGGGCCGGGGTCGACGCCGAGCTCCTCGGCGAGCACCTCGCTCACCGTGTGGTAGGCGCGCAGCGCCTCCGCCTGGCGGCCGGCCCGGTAGAGGGCCAGCATCAAACCCTCCCAGAACGGCTCGCGCAGCGGATGCTCGCGGGTCAGGTCGAGCAGTCCGGGGATCAGCTCGGCGTGCCGGCCGGTGCGCAGCCCGAGGTCGAGCCACTGCTCCTGGGCGCGCAGCCGCTCTTCGGTCAGCGGCTCCACTTCGTCGCGGTGCAGGGTGACCGAGTCGACGTCGGGCAGCGCGGGCCCGCGCCACAGCGCCAGGGCCTCCCCCAGCACCCGGACCGCGGCCTCCAGGTCGCCGGCGGCGGCCGCGTGCCGCGCGGATCGGGTCAGGCCGCGGAACCGCAGCAGATCCAGGGCCTGCTCGCCGAGTTCGGCGCGGTACCCCTCGGGCACGGTGCGGACGATGTCGCGCAGCCCGGGATGGCGGCGCAGCCGGTTGATGTAGCTCTGCACGGTCGACTTGGCGCGGTCGTGGTCGTCGACCTCGTCGTCCCACAGCCAGCCCGCCAGCCGGGTGACGGGGACGGTCTCTCCGGCGCGCAGCAGCAGACCGGCGAGCACCACGCGCAGCTTACTCCCGCCGAACGGCACCTCCCGGCCATCGGAGATCACTGTCAAGGGGCCCAGCACACGAAACTCCACGACACCACAGGGTAGGACCAGTGCCGTGCTCAGTGGGCTCCTGGGATTCCGTTACGCCGATAACTTTCGGTATGTGCCCTATATACGAAAAGCCGTACTTTTCACCGAATAGACACTACGCTTTGCCTGATCGGTTGACGGGAGAAGGGCCGGACGGGTGACCGAGCGGAGCGACCAGGAGTACAACCGGGAGCGGGCGAAGCAGGAGGGGCAGCCCGTCGAGAAAGCGCCGCCCGGGATCGACCCCAAGACTCCCAGCATCGCGCGGGTCTACAACTACATGATCGGCGGCAAGGACAATTTCGCCGCGGACCGCGCGCTCGCCGAGATGTCGTTGCAGATCGCGCCCGAGGCGCCGCGCTCGGCACGGGAGAACCGCGACTTTCTCCGGCGGGTGGTGCGCTACCTGATCCAGGAGGCCGGGGTCCGGCAGTTCCTCGACATCGGTTCGGGACTGCCGACCGAGGGCAACGTCCATGAGATCGCCCACGAGATCGACCCGACCATTCGCGTGGTCTATGTCGATATCGACCCGATCGTCCTCGTGCACTCGCGGGCACTGCTGCCCCGCGACGGCACGACCCGGGTCATCCAGGCCGACGTCCGCCGGCCCGCCCAGATCCTCGGCAACCCCGACGTCCGGAACTTCCTCGACTTCGATCAGCCCATCGGCCTGCTGTTCATCGCGATCCTGCACCACCTCAACGACGACGAGGACCCCGCCGAAATCGCCGCCACCTTCCGTGACGCGCTGCCCAGCGGCAGCCACATCGCGATCTCGCACTTCTTCGACCCGGGCGAAACCCACCCCGAGTCGTCGAAACAGGCCCAGGCGTCGGAGAAGCTGTTCGCCGAGCGGCTCGGCACCGGCCGGTTCCGCACCGAGGCGGAGATCCGCCCCTTCTTCGCCGGCCTCGACCTGATCGACCCCGGCCTGGTGCCCGTACCCGAATGGCGGCCCGACCCCGGCACCACCATCACGCGCGACATCATCCACTACACCCTCGTCGCCGGGGTCGGCCGCAAGCCCTGACGCCCGTCGTGCCCCCGCGTCGTGGCGGCCCCGCCGGGCGTCGTGTGCGTCGCCGCCGGGGACGTCAGGTCGTGACGGGCCGCGTCGCGACCACGTGGAAGCCGATGCCCAGCCTCTGCCGGGCCACCGTGTCGAGCCGGAAACCCGCCTGCTCCAGGATCGGCACCGGGTCGCGGGTCAGGTGGTCGGCCAGGAAGCTCACCGCGAACGGCTCGACCAGCCGCATCAGCCCCCGCAGCACCGGATTGCGGGCCGGGCCGTGCTCGACCAGCACGAACCGGCCGCCCGGGCGCAGCACCCGGTACGCCTCGCGGGCCGCGGCCACCGGGTCGGGGATCGTGCACAAGGTGAACGTCGACACGACCGTGTCGGCCGTGGCGTCGGGGAGGCCCAGGCGCTGCACGTCGCCCTGCCGCAGCTCCACCCTGTCGGTCAGGCCGGTCTGCTCGACGCGCCGCCGGGCGTGGGCCAGCATGCGCTCCGACAGCTCTACGCCGACCACGGTGACGTCGTCGGCGTAGAGCGGCAGGTTCAGCCCGGTGCCGATGGCGATCTCCACGACCCGGCCGGACGCCTGCGAGGCCGCCCACTGCCGGGACCCCGGGAAGAGCAGCCGCTCCCACGAGGCCATCTGCCGGTCGTACCGGTCGGCGAGCCGGTCGAACACTTCACGCACGTCTGTCTCGGTAACGGATCGCATGTCGCCCCCTTGCCCATTCATCCCGGGATCAGCCTATGTCGCCGATCGCGGAAGTGGCGGGCCCCACGCGCGGGAAAATGGGGCCGCCGACGGTACCGTGTCCGGGTGCATGTAATCGAGTTCGAAGACGTCATGGTGCGGGTCGTCGGCAAAACCCTCCTGTCGGGAGTCGACTGGCGGGTGGAACACGGACAGCACTGGGTCATCCTCGGCCCCAACGGCGCCGGCAAGACGACGCTGCTGTCGATGGCGTCGGCCGTGAGACACCCCACACGGGGCACGGTGACCGTGCTCGGGCACCGCCTCGGGCGCGTCGACGTACGGGAGCTGCGCCGCCGCATCGGGCTGGTCGCGGCGAGCCAGCGGCTCATCGACGAGGAGCTGCTGGAGGAGGAAGGCGCCACCGCGCACACCGTGGTGCTGACCGGGCACACCGGCACGAGCGCCCCCCTCTGGGACAGGTACGGCCCGGCCGAGCACGAGCGGGCGACACGGCTGCTCGCCGACCTCGGCTGCAAGGACCTCGCCGACCGGCCGTTCCGGGTCTGCTCGCAGGGCGAGCGCGCCCGCATCCGGGTCGCCAGGGCGCTGATGTCCGACCCGGCGCTGCTGCTGCTCGACGAACCGTTCGCCGGGCTCGACCTACCGGCCCGCGAAGACCTGATCGTCGCCATCGAGGACCTGGCGGCCCGGCCCGCCCTCACCACGGTCACCGTCACCCACCACCTGGAGGAGGTGCCCGCCACGGCCACCCACGTGCTGCTGATGCGCGACGCCCGCGTCCTGGCGTCGGGCCCGGTCGGCGAGCTGCTCACCTCGGCGGCCCTGTCGGACTGTTTCGGCCGCCCGCTCCGCGTCGACCACCACTCCGACGGCCGCTGGTCCGCCCGCGCCCTGCGCGGCTGAGCCGGCCGGCTCGCGGCGACGACGTTCCCTCGCACGGAAACGGCCGGGCCCGGGCGCGCCGGGTCCGGCCGTGTGCCGTGCGGGCGATCGTCAGATCACGATGTGCAGCGGAGCCTCCAGGGTCTGCTTGAGGTCGCGCAGGAAGGCCGCCGCGGTGGCGCCGTCGAGCACCCGATGGTCGATGGACAAGGTGAGCTTCATCGTGGTGCGAGAGGTCACCTGGCCGTCGCGCAGCACCGGCTCCTCCACCGCCGCGCCGACGGCGAGAATGGCCGCCTCGGGCGGGTTGATCACGGCGGTGAAGTGGTCGATGCCGAACATGCCGAGATTGCTGATCGTGAACGTGCCGCCGGAGAACTCGTCGAGGCCCAGCTTGCCGGCGCGGGCCCGGGCGGCCAGCTCGTGCGCCTCGGCGGCGATCTCGGTGAGGGTCTTGCGGTCGGCGTCGCGCACCACCGGCACGATGAGGCCGTCTTCCAGCGCCACCGCGAGACCCACGTTCACCCGCCCCCGGCGGATGATCTTGTCGCCGCCCCAGGAGGAGTTGACCTGGGGGTGACGGCGCAGCGTGACCGCGCACGCCCGGATCAGCAGGTCGGTGACGCTGACCTTCAGCCCCGACTCGGCCGCCTCGGCGTTGATCTGCGCGCGGAACGCCAGCAGCGCACCCACGTCGACGACGCTCGTGAGGTAGAAGTGCGGCGCCGTGGTGACGCTCTCGGTGAGCCGGCGGGCGGTCACCCGCCGCACCGCCGTGAGCGGCACCTCCTCGTCCTCCGGATGCACGACCGGCCCCGCCTGGGGCGCGGCCGCCGGAGCCGGAGCGGGCGCGGGCCGGGCCGCCTCGGGGGCCGGCGCCGCTGCGGGCTCCGCCCCGCGCCGGGCCACGGCCGCCTCCACGTCGGCCCGCACGATGCGGCCGCCCGGCCCCGTGCCGGTCACCGTCGACAGGTCGATGTTGTGCTGGCGGGCGATCCTGCGGGCCAGCGGCGACGTGCGCAGCCGCCCCTCGCCCTCCCCGGCCGCCGGCCTTTCGGGCCCGGACGGCCGGGCGCCGGCCGGCTCCTCGGGAGCCTGCCCGGCGGCCGGCGGAGCAGGCTCGGCGGCGGGCTCGGCCGCGGGCGCCGACGG
The DNA here is from genome assembly GCA_044507605.1 of Actinomycetales bacterium. Lineage (GTDB taxonomy): Bacteria > Actinomycetota > Actinomycetes > Streptosporangiales > Streptosporangiaceae > Thermopolyspora. The sequence goes on from JBIQJI010000033.1 coordinate 56,102, forward strand.
GGCCTCGGCCGGGGCGGCGGTGCCGGAACCGTCGCCGATGATGGCGATCGGCTGCCCGATGGGCACCGTCTCGCCCTCCTTGACCAGCAGACGTTCGAGGACGCCGGAGTCGTACGCCTCCAGCTCCATCGTCGCCTTGTCGGTCTCGATCTCGGCGAGCACGTCGCCCTTACGGACCTCGTCGCCCTCCTTCTTCAACCATGAGCCGATCACCCCTTCCGACATCGTGTCGGACAGGCGGGGCATGAACACCTCGGGCATCAGGGCTCCTTAACGGGCGAACCGCGTGCTGTCGAGCACCTCGTGGATGACCTTCGTCAGCGCGTTGGCGTCGGGCAGAGCGGCGAGTTCGAGGGGTTTGGCGTACGGGAGCGGCACCTCGGCCGCGGCGACACGGCGCACCGGCGCGTCCAGGTAGTCGAAGGCGCCCTCCTGGACGGTGGCCGCGATCTCGGCGCCCACGCCGTACGTCAGCCAGTCGTCCTCCAGCACCACGACCCGGCTGGTCTTGCGCGCCGAGGCGCACACGGTCTCCCGGTCGAGGGGGCGCAGGCTGCGCAGGTCGACGACCTCGACGGACACGCCGTCCTCTTCGAGCCGGTTGGCGACGTCCAGGGCGATGACGGCGGCCCGGGAGTAGGCGACCACGGTCAGATCGGTGCCGGGCTTGACCACGGCGGCCTTGCCGATCTCGGCGACCTGCTCGCCCTCGGGCACCTCGCCCTTCGTGTTGTAGAGGGCGAGGTTCTCCAGCACGAGCACCGGGTCGTTGTCGCGGATCGCCGCGGTGAGCATCGCCTTGGCGTCGGCGGGGGTCGCGGGGGCGATGACCTTCAGGCCGGGGACGTGGGCGTACCAGACCTCGATGTTCTGCGAGTGGGTGGCGGCGAGCTGCTGGCCGCCGCCGCCCGGGGTGCGGATCACCATCGGGACCGGCACCTGGCCGCCGAACATCGCGTGGATCTTCGCCGCGTGGTTCACGATCTGGTTGACGGCGAGCATGCTGAAGTTCAGCGTCATGATCTCGACGACGGGGCGCATGCCGAGCATGGCGGCGCCCACCGCGACCCCGACGAAACCGTCTTCGGCGATCGGGGTGTCGATCACCCGCTTGGGGCCGAACTCGGTGAGCAGGCCTGCGGTGATCTTGTAGGAACCCTCGAAGATGCCGATCTCCTCGCCCATGAGGATCACGTTGTCGTCTCGGGTCATCTCGGCACGCAGCGTATCGTTGAGCGCTTGCCGGTAGCTGATGACGGGCATCTGGCGGGACCTTCGTCTAGTAGGTGACCACGGGGTCGCCGGGGAGCAGGCGTGGGGAATTGGCCACCGGCGTGGCGTACGAGTGGGCGAACAACTCGTCGGGGGTGGGCTCGGGGCTCTCGTCGGCGAACGCCACCGCCGCCGCGACCTGCTGCTCCACCTCGTCGTCGATGCGCATGGCTTCCTTCTCGTCGAGGACGCCGGCATCGAGCAGCTTCGCGCGGAACGCCGGCAGGGGGTCCTGTTCGCGCAGCCGCTCGGTCTCCTCACGGGACCGGTAGCGGGCGGGGTCGACCACCGAGTGACCGCGCAGCCGCGGGCTCACGGTCTCGAGCAGCCCCGGCCGCCGCTCGGCGCGGGCCCGCATCAAGAGCTCCCTGGCCGCCTCGCGCACCGCGATGGGGTCCTCGCCGTTGACGCGCACGCCCTCGATGCGGTAGGCGCAGCCGCGCTTGTACAGCTCGGGCTCGGCGGCGGCCCGCTCCACCGTGGTGCCCATGCCCAGGCCGTTGTTCACGATGACGTACACAATGGGCAGCTTCCAGATCGCCGCCATGTTCAGCGACTCGTGGAACGCCCCGATGTTGGTGGTGCCGTCGCCCAGCAGGCACATCACGGCCTCGGCGTCGGGCCCCGGGTCGCCGCGGTACGTCAGCGCCAGCGCCGCCCCGGTCGCCGGCGGCATCTGCCCGCCGACGATGCCATAACCCCCGAGCAGCCGGGTCTTGACGTCGAACAGGTGCATGGACCCGCCCCAGCCGCCCGACACGCCGGTCGTACGGCCGAACAGCTCGGCCATCACCGGGCCCGGCTCCAGGCCGCGCGCGAGTGCGTAGCCGTGCTCGCGGTAGGTCGTGAACAGATAGTCGCGTGCCTCCAGGGCGGCCATCAGCCCGACGACCGTGGCCTCCTCACCCAGGTTCAGATGGCAGTATCCGCCGATCTTCGCCCGCTGGTACATCTCGGCTGCACGCAGCTCAAAAGACCGGATCAGCGCCATCTGGCGGTAATATCCGCGCAGCACTTCCGGTGGCTCTCCGTCGAACCCGGCGAACTTTGTGGGCTCGTCGCGTTCAACGGACGCGCGTGCGGACCGTTTCCCGGCCGCTCGCGACTTTTCGGCCATGCCATCCTCCCTCGGCAGCCCAGGTGGCCGACCGCGCGATCAGGCCCCTGGCGGCTGCGGTTGGAGCGTGAATCGCTCACCGTCGCTATGACACTTGGGACAGGTGTCGGGCGGATGCTCTCCGCGCACCGGCTCGCCGCAGACTCCGCACACCCACTCGGTCGCCAGCAGCGCCACCACGTCGCCGCGGCTGACGATACCGACCAACCGTCCGCCCGCCAGCACCGGAACACGCCGGTAGCGCCGCTCGACCAGCAGGAGACGCACGTCGGCGATGTCGGTGTCCTCGCTGACACTGACAACGCCGGTCGTCATCACCTCGCGGGCGGTCTGCCCCGTCCTGGCGAGAAGATCGTACTCGCTCACCAGACCGACGACACCACCGTCGTCGTCGACGACGACAACGGCGCTGATCGACGCGGTGCGGAGCGTCTTGGCGATCTCGCCGACGGGCGTGTCGAGCGACACGGTGATCACCGGAGAGGTCATGACCTCACCGGCCCGAGTCGCGACGGCCGGGCGCGTGGCTTTCCGTTGCTGGCCTGTCACCCGACCAGGGTACCCCCGGTGATCCCGGCGGCCCCGCAGGCCCCGCCGAAACGGACACTCCGCGCGTCCTGCCTGCTCAGCGGCGTGTGCCGGAACGCCCGGCGCGTCCGTGACGGGAACGTCCGGCGCGTCGGCGACGCGGCGCCGCGCCGTTCCTGCCCGGCCGTCAGGGCGGGTCGTCGGCACCCCCGGTGCGGTGGTCCCACCGCGCTTCGGTGACGTCGGAGCGGGGCGCGGCCGCGGATCTGCGGCGCGCCTCGGCGATGGAGAAGCGCCCGGCGAAGACCGCACAGAAAAAGGCGGAGAACGCCACGGCGTCCGCGACCGCCTCGATGAGGGTCTCCGCCACGTCGGTGCCGTGGATGACGTTCGAGACGAGCCGGGCGACACAGGCGGCCACCCCCAGGGTGATGCCGGCCTTGATCGCCTCGCGAAGGGCGCGCGGAAAGGCCACAGCAGTCAGCGTAATCTCGCCCGCGCCCGTGGGACAGGGCCGGAAGCGGCGCCCGGGCGGGGCCCAGGGTGCATGTGAGGCGCCTCACCCGGAAGCGGTATGTCCTGAAAACACGTGAAAACAGCTGTGTTCCCGGGAAAAAGGCCCTGTGCTCCGAGTGTGCTGTGGCCTACGCTGACGGCAGCGGAGCTTTCGATCGATCGTCGGGGCCTGCGGGTGATTCGTTCGGGGGGCCTGGAGGCCGGATGTCCGTGATGCCACGGAGAATGTGGGCGTCGGTCGCTGTCGCTTACGCGATGTTCATCCTCATCGGGGTGAGCGGCGGGGTCGCCGGGGTGCTGCTGCCCGCGCAGATCGACGACTACGGCCTCGACAAGGCCACGATCGGCATCACGTTCTTCACCTTCTCGGCGGGGTTCCTGCTGGCCGGGTCGACGTCGGGCGCGCTCGTCCACCGGTTCGGCATCCGCACCGCCCTGCTCGTCGGCGGCGGGGCGTACGTCCTGGCCGGGCTCTACACCGCCGTGCGGCCGCCGTTCGCGGCCCTGGTGGCGGTGCAAATCGTCGCCGGTTACGGCAGCGGGATCCTCGAGTCGGTGCTCAACACCTACCTCTCCGGGCTGCCCGGCGCGACGACCCTGCTCAACCGGCTGCACGCGTTCTTCGGCGTGGGCGCCCTGGTGGCGCCGCTACTGGCCACGTGGATGCTCGGTTTCGTGCCGTGGACGGCGGTGTGGCTCGTGCTGGCGCTCGTCTGCCTGCCGCTGCTCGCCGGCTTCCAGCTGACCATCCGTGCCCCGGCTCGGCCGCCGGCCGGGAGCCCGCCCGGTGCGGCGTCGCCGGCGCCCGCCGCCGCTGACGGGCCGTTGCGGGGCGGGCTGCTGGCGGCGTCCCGGCAGCCGGCGGTGCTGCTCGGCGGGGTGTTCCTGGCCGTGTACGTCGGCCTGGAGATCAGTGTCGGCAACTGGGGCTTCACGTTCCTGATCGATGGCCACGGGCAGGACGCCCTGCTCGCCGGCTACACCGTCTCCGGCTACTGGCTCGGCCTCACCCTGGGCCGCTTCCTGATCAGCCCCGTGGCTCTCAGGTTCGGGCTGACCGAGACCGGCATGACGTTCGCGTGCCTGGCCGGGGTGACGGTCTCGGCGACGCTGACCTGGGTGCTGCCCGGGGCGGCCATGGCGAGCGTGAGCTTCGTCCTGCTCGGCTTCTGCCTCGGCCCGATCTTCCCCACCACGATGGCGGTGGCACCGCGGCTGACCGAGTCGCGGCTGGTGCCCACGGCCATCGGCGTGCTGAACGGGGTGTCCGTGGTGGGCGGCGCGGTGTTCCCCTGGCTCGCGGGCGCGATCGCCGAGAGCGCGGGCGTGTGGACGCTGCCGCCGTTCGCGCTGACCCTGGCCCTGGCGCTGATCGTCATCTGGTGGCTGGTGGCCGCCCGCATGGCGGCCCCCGCTGGCCCGCCCGTGATGGGCGAGGCGCACTGAGCACCCTCACCGCATCGGTGGAGGAGCGCAGGGTGCCGGACAGCAGCGTCCTGGTCCCGCGACCGCAACCGACAAAGCGCCCAGGATAACCGAATAGACAACATAAATCACGAAACTGGGTGCGTGTCATCCCGTGCAATGTCACGCAGCCGGTTTCCGCCGCCGACCGCAAATCTCTGAAACCCGGTTCTGCGCCGCGATTCAGGACGTGTAGCCCATTTCCAGGGCGCGCCGTCCATGCCACCATGGTGACCACGGGAGGATGCCAGGCTGAGCACAGTCCGGGGGACCCGGTCGTCCCGCGCCCGCTTTCACCTGCGGCACCCTCGCGCCAACCGATCAGCATTGATCGCGCCGGTCTCTGCCGCGGAACGAATGGAAATGAGGTGCGACCCGATGTCACCCGCGATCGTCGGACGTGAAGGTCCTCGTGCTGGGGAACGCTTCCCGCTCGGCGAAACACCGGTCACCTTCGGTCGCAGATCGGAGAGCACGATCACGCTCACCGACAGACGGGCGTCGCGCAGCCACGCCGAAGTGCGTTACGAGGCCGGCGAATATGTGCTTTACGACCGGGACAGCGGCAACGGAACCCTGGTCAACGGCGAGCGCGTGACGAAACACGTGCTCCAACCCGGCGACGTCATCACCATCGGCGCCGAAATCTTCTGCTTCGAGGCGCTCGACGAGATGGCGACCGTTCTCGACACCCCGCTGCCCGAGCAGTTCCGCAAACGCGCCGCGCGCCGCCGCGAAGGCCCGGTGCTGCGCGTCACGATCTCGGGCGGCGGCCCGGTCGGGCTGAGCCTCGCCCTGCTCCTGGAGCACACCATGGGCGCCCAGGTCGCCATCACGATCTACGACGGCCGCTGGACCCACGACGGCTCACGGGTCGTGTGGAAGAACGCCGCGCAGGGCAACAACCGCCGGCAGCAGGTCGTGACGATCCAGAGCCGCCAGTACCTCAACCTGCCCGAAGAGGCCCAGGCCCGCGTCTTCTGCGACGGCGCCTACACCGAGATGTGGCCGAAGGGCCCCGACTCGATCCGCGGCTACAGCCCCCGCAACGTCCGCATCGCCCACATCGAGGACGCTCTCCTCGAACTGGCCAACGAAAAGCCCGACCGCATCAAGCTCGTCCCCGGCCACTTCGACCCCGTCGAGCAGCACGACACCCTGGTCCAGGAACACGTGCTCGCCATCTGCGAAGGGGCCCGATCCCGCACCCGGGAACATTTCGCCGACAAGTTCGGCAGCGCCGACTCGTCGATCTACTCGCTCAACGGGCAGCACGTGCAGGACGTCGTGCTCGGCCTCCAGGTGCAGTCCAGCCTGCCCGACCCGATGACCGTCCTGCTGACCGTCGCGCAGAACCGGTTCCTGCTGAACGCCCTGCGCGGCCAGGGCTTCCTGAACATGCGGCTCACCGACGAAGAGGCCAAGGAGGTCATCGGCATCGACCCTGTGCGGCACGTGTTCGAGGAGTGCGTCGCCTCCCACCCGTGCCTGATGGGCCGGTCCGAGTACGGAGAATTCCACTGCTCGACCCACGGCACCCTGTTCTTACCGGCCCTGGTGAAAAGCTCGGCGCTGTGGAAGCGGGTGCTGGAAGGCCTGGTGATGTTCGGCGTCGAGGAAAAGGACCTCAGCGCGGTCACGGCCTTCCGCCTCGACATGGTCCAGCGCCCCCGGTTCACCGCCGAGTTCTTCCCCGCGACGGCGAGCACGCCGGGCACCTACGGCTTCCTGCTCGGCGACGCCGCCAACTCCATCCACTTCTGGCCCGGCCGCGGACTCAACAGCGGGCTGGCCTCCGCCATCTCACTCGCGCGGTCCCTCGACCGCGCCTGGCGCGGCAAGCCCTTCCGCGACGCCGACTTCCTGCGGCACGAGGCCGCCATGTCGATGCTCCAGTACCGCCACAAGAGCCGCGCCTGGAAGGCCATGGTGGTCACCGACGAGCACGGCTCCACCCGCACGATCAAAGACAAGATCGTCGACGGCATCACGGAAGGTGCCCAGGACCCGGATCGCGCCGCCGACATCGACGCCCTCATGGACCGCCTGCGCGGCATCCGCGACCGCCTGTCGCCCCGCATCGCGGGCATGCCCGACGACGCCACGCTCCGCAACCACCTCGACCGGCTGTCGAGCGAGACCCTGCACACCCTCCTGGTGAGCGGCCCCTGGGAGACGCTGATCGTCGGCGGCGAAGAGGTCGACATCGACATCTTCTACCGGCAGGACCCCCCGGACACCCTCGTGGCGACGGGGACGCGATCCGCCACGCCCACCGAGATGTCCCCCGACTACACCAGGGTCGTCGCGAGAAGGCCCACCGACTCGCCCACCCCGACCTGACCCCACACCCGCCGGCGGACCCCGTCCGGTCGCCGCGCGCTCGCCACCGGGCCTCGACCGCAGCGTGGCGCGGCGGCCCCCGGCCGCCGCGCCACTCTCGCGGACCGTACGTTCCGGCGTCAGCCTGCGCTACAGGAGACCGTCGGCCAGGTCCAGTTGCCGTTGGTCATGATCGTGACGCCGAAGTTGTTGCCGTTTCCGTTGGGTTTGGCGATCATCACCTGGGAGCTGGGCCAGGTGGCATTGGTGTTCCAGGTCGCGCTGATCCGCTCGGGGTACGGCACGTTCATGGTCACGGTCCAGTTGTTGGAACCCGACACCGAGACGTTCAGGTTGTACCGGTCGCCCCACTTCTGGCCGGCCGACAGCGTCGCGGTGCACCCGCCGCCACCGCCGCCGTTGTTACCGCCGCCGCCGTTGTTACCGCCGCCGCCGTTGTTACCGCCGCCGCCGTTGTCGCCGCCGCCGCCGGAGCCGACGGTGATGTTGGAGTTGCCGCTGCTCTGGTAGCCCTCGGTG